>JAHHIF010000006.1 GCA_019358875.1 Symplocastrum torsivum CPER-KK1 | reverse complement strand
AGTGATACGAGATGCTTGAGGGTAAGCCATGTAAACAGAAACTTCCTGATCAGTCGAGACAGCGACTTGGAGTGAGTGTGTCTCTCCTCTTTTTTACCACCCCAAGGGGTGGTCAGTTACTTCTGCCAGGATGCACTAGTGCAACGGGGCAGAAATAACTGACTAGTAAAAATCTCTCCATCATCAGGCGACGTGGTCAGAAACTTTTGCCTTGACGCACTAGACTCATAGACCAATTTAGTGAATGTTAAGGCGTAGGGTGCGTTGTAACGCACCCTACAAATAGTTAAAATTTCATCAATTAACTAATCTAATTGTCCAAAAATCAGTGGCTAAATCTGGATTCAAAATGTAGGAATAAGGCAGGGTAAAATGACCTTTAATACCCCATTCAGTTCCCCAAGAATTTCTAACAAGAAATCTTTGGGTTGCATTATCATAACCAACGACTAATACAGCATGACCACCAACTTCTTTCTCTCCTGGTAGAGGCATTTGTACCACACCATTTTGAGCGACAGTTTTTTCTTCAAAGCTTTCGTAAACAGTCATGCCAAAGGAAAAAGGATAGCCTTCCGCGAGACAGCCTTTCATCTGATCAAGATTCTGCGATACCTGACGATAAGAAAGGGCTTTATGTCTACTAGCGGTATCGTAACAAGTTACCGTGGGTTTCAGCGTGAATTTGGCAATATCATAAGACCAAATCGATTCTGGGCAAGCTCCAAACTTGTTGATAGATTTGATAGTGTCTCTGAGCATTGCACCACTATCTTCGTAAACGGTTCCTTCAATATCTCTAGTGGTGTAGTAAGTAAACAATCGACTTGGTGCAAAGTTATATAATTTTTGTTTCATTTGACAGAAATGAAACGCCGCGCAAATAGATTGTGCTGTACAGCTTCCTATAGAACCTTGTGCATAAACAGGAGGTAACTGTGCCCGCAGGTCTACTTTTGGCGGTAAATAAAAAACAACGGCTTGTGGAGCGGAGTATTTTATGTCCCTTGGATCAGGTGTATCAGGAATCCATCCGTAGCCTTGAGTTCGAGTATTCATAGGGTTGATGCTGTTGGTTTGAGCGATTTTTTTGTAAGTTCAACGATAGTATCTCACTTGTAGGTTGCTGTAGTTTCTCAGCTATTAACCTACAGTTATCTTTTATCAGCCTTATGCGGTAAGAGGCTCGGATATCTAATCGTTTATTGCCACTCTCCTACCGGATACTCTAACCACTTCTACCTTGCCAGCGCTTGCCGTTGGTTTAGGGCTGTGCAATACTTTCAGTAAGTACAGTAACTCTATCAAGTTACAGTAGATTGAAGGTAACTCCAGCCAATCGTCATAATTGAGCGCACAGCAAATCAATCTGAGGGAGACAACATGTTACAAGACTCGCAAGGGCTAGATGTTTCAACCGATTCACCAGAAGCGATCGCAGCAATTAATCGTTACGCTGACCAGACGCTAGCTTATGGTAAGGATGCAGTAGCTATTTTCCAAGGAATTGAGGCAGACCCAACCTGTGCGATTGCAAATGCTCATGCGGCTGCGTTTTACCTCTCCCATGAAAGTGCAGAGTCTCGTCGTCAAGCTGTGCCTTATCTCAACGCGGCAAAAACCTACCAAGCTTCTGCCACTGAGCGGGAAAAGTTATATATCTCAGCGGTTGTTGCTTGGGCAACAGGTAGAGTTGATCAAGCAATTGCCCACCTCGAAGCGATCGCTTTTGCCTTTCCTCGTGACTTAGTTGCCGTCCAGATGGCTCAGTACCATTACTTCTACCTTGGCAATAAAGAAAGCTTGCTGCAAATTGCTCAAAACGTTTTATCTGCGAATCGCGAAAATCACTACCTACACGGCATGATTGCCTTCGGTTTAGAACAGTGCCATCATCTCAGTGAAGCAGAAGAAGCCGGACGACGGGCAACCCAAATGAATCGGAATGACCCGTGGGCGCACCATGCTGTAGCTCATGTTATGGAAACTCAGGGACGGCTGGAGGAAGGGATTGCCTGGATGGAGAGCCTTTCACAGACGTGGGAAAACTGTAATTCAATGCTGTACACGCATAACTGGTGGCATATCGCCCTTTACTACCTAGAACAGGAAAATTTTCCAAAAGTGCTGGAACTTTACGATAGCCACATCTGGGGCCGTGCCTGGAAAGAATCTCCTAAAGACCAAATTGGTTCAATTCAGATACTGCTGCGGCTAGAGTTGAGAGGAGTAGATATTGGCAAGCGTTGGGAGGAACTTGTACCTTATCTCACCGCTAGAATCCATGAACATTCCCTCCCTTTCCAAGATTTACATTACGTTTACGCCCTAGCACGAGCATCTCAAACGGAACTCGTGAACGAAATGCTGTTGAGTATGCAAGCTCATGCAGAGAACGTGAAGTCCTATGTTCAAAAAACTTGGGCTGAGGTTGTGGTGCCAGCGGCTCAAGGAATAGTCGCTTATGCAAAGCAAGAATGGGAAAATGCGATCGCTTACCTCAGACCAACGTTGCTGCGTCTACATGAGATTGGCGGCAGTCACGCCCAACGGGATTTATTTGAACAAGTGTATCTTGATGCATGGTTACGTGCTGAACAGAATCGTGAAGCACTCTATCTTTTGGAAAAGCGTTTCACCTCCCGTCGCTATGTTCCCTCAATTCAGCGTGGATTAACTGTGAAGTCTCACAAACCAGGGTTCAGCATCGAGATAATGCGGCAAGCAGTTTAATCAGCCTAAATTAAGATCTAGTGCAAGAAGGCAGAAGAGTAGGAGGCTCCAGGGCAGTTCACTACTAACGACCAACGCTAGCCACTAATCGCTTGGAGTTGAGGACGGTTGAGTCTCAGATGTTTTTACTAAGTTGCGAGTTTTCCAGAACTGACCTCGATATTTTCCTGTCATCTCAGCCTCAGTTACATCCACTGGAGGAGGAGTAGGTTCATAGCTGACACCACGATAAGTTAGTTTAGCTTTTTCCTCTTCTTGAGGTTCAACTAGATAATCAGAAGGCAGTGCTTGTTGTCTATTGCTTAACAGGACAACTATTAAAAGCAATAACTGAATTGACCAGGGTGCTAAGATCAAACTTATCAGTAAGCTAACCCCTGAAATCGCCGCCGCCAGATAGGAAAGTTCATCTGCTGAATGTTTAAAAATATAGGCAGATATTATTAAAATAGCTACTGAAACGACGAAAAACAAAGACATATGGATTATTCCTCCTACTAAGAGTAGACGTTAATTTCTAACTCGCTTTTTACGCTTCAAAGTGTGATACTCTATATCCTTCCCAACAGTCGCCAAGTTGAATCGGCAGCTTGAACTAAGCTGGAATGGTAATTAATTAGATTTGATATTACGGCAATTGGTCTCAACATACACCCACCGTAGGACGAAGAAATAAACCTTAACTTCCAAGGTACTGTACTAAAGAGGTGTCGATCAGAATTTCGCCATATTGTGAAGAGAACTATAGGCTTTGAGTTATAGAAAGAAAATCTTGCTCGAAGAACGCTTACTACCCATCGTTTCAGCCGATTCGTTCATAACCTCTTTGGAGAGCTGCATCGTACATTCTGCCAAGGGGAGCATAATCTTCAGACTTTACAGGAACATAGCGCTGTATCTGCGATCGCTTCATTGCGGATTGGAGTTCTGTATCCGCCTGGATTAATGCTGACTCTAACGAATCCCTGAAGGCTTGACCAAGGTGCTGTGCTACTACGACAGGTGGCACGAGGCAGGGACCAATTGAATCAATTACCCGTAAATGATGAGACAATTCAGGAAAATCGCGGAGTTCCTGCTCTAAAACAGTGCTATCAATTGCAGCGCAATCAGCTAGTCCTTCGATTACTAGTCTAATTGATCGCTGATGTGAGCCGGAAGGGATAAGATTGCCAAAAAAGTGACTAGGATAGCTAGCCTGAATTAGTCGTTGGCGTACTAAGTTGTAACCACTATTCGACCCCAAGTCATTGTAGCTAAAGGTTTTTCCCGCTAAGTCATCAAAGCTCATCACATCACTATCAACCTTGACGATGATATCGGAGAAGTAAACAGGGCGGTTTTGATAGCGTGTTGCTTGCATTACTGGCGCAACTAGCGCTTGCAGTTGGTGGCTGCTAGCTTGGTGATGTCGTGCAAACGGCAAGCCACAGATAAAGGCAAGATCGAGTTGATCATTTAGCAGTATCGGGTCTTCGAGAGGGTCATACTGACTCTGCTCTAGCTGTATTTTTACATCGAAAACACGGCTCAAGTAGGCTCCGACTGCCTCATAGAATCCAAACATATTCGGAGCAAGATAGGAGACTAGCTTGAGTTTGTTGGGTTGGTTCATTGAGACACGACTAACAATAAGGTGGCTTAAAGCCCAGCCTGCACAGGAGTCTGTTCAGAAACGCGGCGCTGCCGTCAATGGTTAACGAGACTTCCGGAACAGTCAGCAACCAATAGAATTCTTAGCTTTTCTATCTTAAACTACACTTTCCCTATCGAGATAAAGTATTTTACTGGTAAAATTCCTTCAACCCATCTTTGACGACTAATAGGGATTTGATGCGGTGAAGGGTTTTTCACAATCAGGATGAGTGAAATGACGGCTTATAGGTACTTATCGACAGGGACTATTGAGATTAAACACAGTCAATTTCCGCGTCGCTCTCTACTACCCTTGGGGCGGGATTATCTCTGGCAAATTGAGAGTGGAGTGGTTCGCACTTCAACTTGGCTGGAAGATGGAACAAATGTGACGCTGGGTTTGTGGGGGGCAGGGGATGTTGTATCGCGGGTGCTATCAAAGGCTGACCCTTATCAAATTGAATGCCTTACTGCTGTAGAGGCAACCTTACTGCCTGTTGATAGGTGGTATCAGGTCAATGATGCTCTAATCAAACACATTCAGCAATTTCAAGAGTTTTTGGAGATTTTGCATTGCCGCTCAGTTGAAACTTCGCTCTTGCGATTATTGATTTGGCTGGCAAACAAGTTTGGTCAGGAAGTCGAGAGAGGACAACGGATAGAGCTACGTTTAACTCATCAAGAACTTTCTGAAATCATTGGGACGACTAGAGTGACGGTGACGCGACTTCTCAAGGATTTTGAGAACCAAGGCATTATTGAGCGTCTCCCGCGCAAGTTTATTGTTCTGCATGACAAGTCGCCGTTCTGGCATTACGAAATTTAAGCGAGTACAACCCATTACTAAAGATACGTTGGATGGTACAGAGGGTGAGTGGTGAGTCAGACAAATAAACAAGGGCGACAGAATTCGTCGCGGGTGCGAGATCATCTAGCCAATGAGCGCACCTACTTAGCCTGGATGCGTAGTGCGATCTCGCTTATGGGTTTCGGTGTCGTCATTGTGCGTCTACGTTACTTTCAAATTCCCCAACTGCCTCGTCCGGGTAATGGCTGGAAGTTGGGTTTATTCTTCACAGTGGTAGGTCTGATGACGGTATTGCTCTCAACCCTACATTACTTCTCGATTAGGAATGCGATCGACGAAGACACCTATGAACCCACAAGCCGTTGGATAGTACTCTTCAGTATTGCCGTAACACTTCTGGGAGCTGGGGTAATCTATTTCATCTTCACTGCCCCCTTCATGTCAGTGACGTTCTATGTCGATGATACTGAGTGATCGCGGCTTGCCTTGTTGGTTGAGCCTGATTTACATATTTGAACGCAACCTTGTAGGATTTGCGATCGCCACAAACAACAATAAAAAACCCTCAGTGGGAAACTGAGGGGGTCGATCAAGGGTGCATCTAGTTCTTCTTTATCCGACACTACCCTTACCTAATCCGGAAAAACCGCTAGTCCTAGAGCAAGAAGGCAGAAGCAACATTGCTTGTACAACTGTCCATTAAATTATTATTTTCCACTTTAAAGAATTAATTTCCCTTTTTATGTTAAATCTTAAAAATGGCTGAAACCCTTTTCTGATAGAGTTTTCAGCCTTTTTTTATTACCAATACCCCTGAGCCTAAATTTAAATCAAATTACTTCCAAAATTTTTAAATACCGTAATATTCTTTAAAGTGAAAGGCTTCACTTTTTTGAGCAGTTGTTGGAGGCTCACTATGTCTACAGGGGATACGGTGTTGGGAAACAGCTCTTTCAGCCAAGAGGCAGAACATTTACAGGGACAGCAAGCATTGTCACTCACTCTCCTAAATGAGATGACTCCAGAGGTTCAGCAAAAGATAGACCTGATTGACGCTGTACTCCAAGCCCCTAATAGAAAAAGCCGGAGGGAAGCTATTCAAAAAGCATCTGAGGTACTAGGCAGAACTCCCCGAATGATTCGCATAATGCTAAAGAGAGTAGAGGAAGAGGGAGTTGCCACTCTTGCGGTTGGTCGCAAGGACAAAGGGCAGTTTCGCATTTCCGAGCAGTGGTTCAAATTTATTATTGCCACCCATAACTGGGGGCAGCGAGATGGCTCTCGGATGAATCACAACCAAGTTCATGTGCATCTCATGGCTCTTGCATCCAAGGGAAAAGCACTGCGAGAGAAAAAATATGCGGAGCGCTTCAAGGATTACCCAGAGGTATTAGAAGACCTTGTGGCGGGAAAATATCCATCCCATCCGACTGTCTACAAAGTAATTAATTTTCATCTGGCTCAAAAAAACAAGAAGGTTCGTCATCCGGGTTCTCCGGCTGAAGGGCAAATCATCCAAACCACGGAAGGTATCTTAGAAATCACTCATAGTAATCAAATTTGGCAGTGTGACCACACGAAACTTGATGTCTTTCTGGTTGACGACCAAGGTAATGTCATTTTTCAGTTAGACGATAAAGGTGAAGAGGTTATTGGTCGTCCCTACATAACGCTAATAATGGACAGCTATTCTGGCTGTATTGCAGGCTTTCACCTGGGATTTAAAGCAGCAGGTTCGCATGAGGTGGGTCTAGCGTTGCGTCATGCAATCCTGCCAAAGCAGTATGAACCAGACTACAAACTCCAGGAAAAATGGAATGTTTGCGGCATCCCTGAGTATTGGGTAACTGACCGTGCTAAGGAGTTCAAGTGCAATCACTTGAAACAAATCTCAATGCAGTTAGATTTCAAGCGCCGTCTAAGGGCGTTTCCCTCAGCAGGTGGGTTAATTGAGTCGATTTTCGACAAAATCAACAAAGAAGTTTTATCACTGCTTCCCGGTTATACAGGCTCAAGGGTTGCAAAGCGTCCTGATAATTGTGAGAAACACGCCTCTCTAACACTGGATGAGTTAGAGAAGAGGTTGGTGAGGTACTTCGTTGATCACTACAACCAACATGATTATCCGAGGGTGGCAAACCAAAAGCGAACTCAACGATGGCACTCAGGATTGCTGGTAGAGCCACAGGTTCTAAATGAACGTGAGCTAGACATCTGCTTGATGAAGGTGGCTCATCGTAAGGTGGAAAAGTATGGTTGTGTCAAGTTTGAGTGCTTGAATTACCGAGCGGATTGCTTAGTGGACTATCAGGGTGAGCGGATTTCCATCAGATACGACCAACGTAATATCCTTATCCTTCTTGCCTACACTCGCCCAAAAGACGGTCAACCCGGAGAGTTTATTGGAGTTGTTCCTGTTAGAGATGCCAAAGAAAAGCAGATGTCTTTGGAGGAAAAGCAGATGTCTTTGGAGGAGTTGAAGTGGCGCAAGCAGAAATTATGTGAGCAGGATAAGGAGATTAACAATAGTTCAATTTTGAACGAGCGTCTGGACTTATATGAATTTGTGGAGGAGAAGCGTAAATCCAAGCGGCTGCGCCGTAAGAAGGCTCAAAAACGGCATGAGCAGCAGACTAATCAATCCAAGGTGCTTGAACTATTTCCTCAAAATGCTACTGTTGGTGATACTCCAGTCCCACCAGTAGCATCCCAATCAACTGTGGCACAGACTCACCCCATAGCTGTAGAGACATTAGATGACTCATCTACCGAGTACACCCCACCAACAAAGATTGTTGCCTACGACTGGAATCAACTGATGGAGGAGAACTGGTAATTCGAGATGGCACAACCTAACCCAGCCTCACAGCCAATCGATAACCAATTACAGCAATCGCCTCAAGCGAAGGGCACTGTTGACTCTAAGCGATCACCTGAACAGCAACCAGAAGTTGAGCATATTCGTAATAGCAACAGCTACTGCCCTGTTCAACGAGATGAAGCTCTGTTCAAGTGGTTGGACATACAACGAGATACTAGATGCAGTGGCTATATCAAAGCACTCAATGGTGCGGATTTGCAGAAAACTTGTCAATTTTATCGAATGAAGGAGGCAAGAAGGCGGGGAGTTTTGCAAGCCATTCCCATGCCAGTTGTCTATACAAAAGTCGAGCAATACGGTGCCCCAACTGACTTATTCCTGTCAATACTCAAAGCCTTGGGGCATCCTCTGGCTGAAGTCGGTTCCTTGAGAGATTTGCGATCACGCACTGGTGGAACCCTCAAGGCGTTTGGTGTTAAGTTACTCATTGTCGGGAACGCCCATTATCTGTCCTACAAATCTTTTAATGAGCTGGTTGAGATTGTTCGCGGTTCAAAGATTGCTGTAATTCCGGCAGGTTCATTGTACTTAGATGAGATTCTCGATCGCAAAAGTAAAAGATATACGGATATTTACAATACGTTTCTGGATAGTCATGAATTTGTGTCTTTCTCCAAGAAAGAGACTGTTCAACTGGTCGCCAGTTGGGAGGAGCAAGTTCTTGTGCCTTTGGAGCGGCAACTCAATTTAGCATCCATTCCTGGATTCTGTAACTCTCTTTATGAGAAGTGTAGTGGACAAGCTGAACCGCTTTACGACTGCCTTCGCAAAATCGCAGTTTATAGGCTGGAGAATCCTGGTACTCAATTGAATTCGTCTAGTCTTAATCAGATTCTTGGAACAAGAAGACTACCCATTGATGCGTCTGTGCTTAGAGCCTAATTGTGTCGTTGTTTATGGAAACGGAAGCCCCCCAACATCCACCCTGGTATCTTGAGCCGTTTGAAGGAGAAAGCATCAGCCACTACTTTGGACGATTTCGCCGTCAGGAAGTTATCAGCGTATCTACTCCCAGTAGTTTGAGCAAGGCAGCAGGGATTGGTACGGCTCTATCTCGCTGGGAGAAGTTTCGCTTCAATCCACGTCCGACTCAGAAAGAATTGGAGGCGATGAGCAAGCTAATTGGTGTAGAAGTCAACAAGCTTGAAGCCTTATGTCCACCAAATGGTGTGGCAATGGTACATCGCTCAACTCGCCTATGTGCTGTATGTTACCGTGAAGCTCCCTATCACCGGATCGAGTGGCAGTTTCAATCAACTGAAGGCTGTGAGAAACACCGACTGCGGCTGATATCGAGATGCCCTGCTTGTGATGAGAAAATACCCTTGCCTTTTGAGTGGAAAGAGGGTAGTTGTCAGCGCTGTGGTATGAAGTTTAGCTCGATGGCAAAGCGGCAGAAACTCTATGATTAGTGGTACTTAAACATTTTCTAGTCCATAAAGGGGTGAAAACCTGGTGTTTGAATCTAGTATAAATGCTCACTTACTGTATTCTTAAGTTGTGATGAAGTGTCTGTTCTTAACCGCGTGATGTTTGTCATAGATGCATCAAGTCAGATAAAGGCTGTTATTGTTCAGCACTAACAAACCAGTCTTTAATGAAGGTTAGAAGCTTGAAGAACATTGCAATCTTTATAGCAAGATACAAGTTGTTTATTCACCGAGAGTACAGCTTCCTTCAAAGTTGATGATACTAGGTTCCCGATTTGCATAGACTTGCCTTCTCCTCCCCCGAAATCGGACAGGCATCACCTTGTTGTTGATTGGACCCAGTTCTAACTTTAAGACATCCTCAACAATTCCGTTCATCTTCAGGCTATACACTGCTTTTAACCATGCTTTTGGCAAAAATAACCTTGGTTGTGTTTGCAGCTTTACCCACAATTCAGGAAAAATCTCCTCGACTTGAGTAGTAGGAAAGAACTGTTCGAGGTCTTTGGGAAGTGGTTCTCCGAGCAACATTAGACGGGCACGTAATCTAGCCATTTCGTCTGCACTGTAGTTGTTATAGTTTATCTCCATTGCAAAGCCACTATTTTGCGATCGCTGAGTTGGCGTAAGCATAATCTTAAAGCTAGTTCTTCCTGCGCTCGATTCAGATTCCACGGACGAGACTTGCATAATGCCAACTTCAGACTGATCTGCGTAGGTAATCTGCTTTCTATTGTTAAACTCTCCTGGATGAAGGGACTTTAACTCGGCGATTTGCTCCCTATCCTCTATTGGTAACAATTGAAGAATAATACTTCGATCTTGTGGATTTTTAATTGAGTCTGTTCGGAAAAAGTTATCATTCAGCATGACCCAATCTTTAGGGTCTTTTGCTGTCATAGATCTGCGAGTTGTGATGTTTTTTGAAACAGGAGCTTTTCGGGGTGTTTTTGTCTTGTTTTTTGCTGTATCTGGCTTTGTTGACTCTGCTAATTTTGTTTTCCCGTGAGCGCGGGCTACAGTCAAAGATTCAGATTTTGTTTTTGCCTCTGGTGTCTTTTTGCTCTGCCTTTTAGCAGCAGGAGGAGCAGGTGAATTTCCCCTACCCCTTGGAGGATGCCCACCTTTACTTAGGTTAGTTGAAGAGTTTTGCTTCAGCAATTTATATGCTTTATCAAACAGTAATTCATGAAGAAGTAATAAATCAAAATCGTTCAGGGCAGGATTTTGTCTGCTGCGACCATATCGTTCGCCAACTTTACTGTTTAACTTAGACCATTCATCACTTTTTGTACGAGCCTTTTGCTCGAGTAAAGATATCAGGTAACCATTCCCTAAGTTGATATCAAACTTCTCCTTTTCATTTTTTATATCAAAAGAGCGAACCTGAGCAGCACTACGCGCTAAATCTTTAGGAAAAATATCTTTTTCTTTATACTCTTTAGATTTATTAGGATTAATAGAAAGATACTTATTCCTATATTTTTGAGCTTCTTCAAGAGCTTGAATGATATATGACAGGGATTCTCTATTATCAAGTCCTATGGGAATATCAATCTCTATGGGGATTGATGTATCACTTTCATCTAGGAGGTTTAAAAATTTGTTATCTCGAAAAAATTTTATTTTTTGTGATTTATGTATATCCCAAATCACTTCATTGCTAGTCACTAAAACTAAACTAACGAGCGCGTTAGATTTGCTTTTGCTTTTTCGTTTGAGGATTGATAGTAAAAGTTCTTCAAGCTCATGTTTAGCTTTTTGAAGTTTCTGGCATATTTTAGCTCTATTTAAAGGACCCGAATCTTGGAGAATAACAATTAAGTCTATATCGCTTTCGTCTGGAAGAAATTGATTGCCACTTCCGTTGATGAGACTACCAAAAAGATAGAACTTACTAAGTTGCTTAGTATTGTGCTTTTTAGCCCAACTCTTTAAAATATTTATAATTTGCGTAACTAATTCTCCTGCCATTTTGGGTGGGTAATCATTCCTTTGGATAAATGAGAGAGTAAGACAGATTTATTTGAGATCAAACAATGAATAAAACATCAATACTATGTAAACAATTCCAAAAACAACTGAAACATACTGTTCAATGCTTGTAGGTCTTAGATAAGTCCTTCCGGTTAAATCCTGTTCCCTTAAAAAACTCTCTTTGTTGTAACAATAAAATGGCAAAAACTCTTCCATTTCTAAAATTACCTGGATTTTTCGCTCAACTAATCTTCTATAGGACCGAATATTAAAATTCCATAAGATACATAAAATGGAACCCAAAAAACCTACTACTAGCCCAACCATAGGGGAACTAAGAATATGTTCCTGGTTGCTAGCTATAGAAAAAATAGCTAGCAACCCAGACAGAAGGGAAATAAAAAAGCTATTAACTTGATTCCTTCTTGCGCTAATCCTGTCATGCATCTCTACATACATTTTGTACTGTTCTAAGAGGAGGTTCTTGTGATCAGTTTCATAGTTCTTATTTAGGATTTGGTTTAAGCTTAGATTAGATGGCATAACACTTGAAAATCATCCTTAAGATAGAGATTTTGATTATTTAATTAAACTACATCTACTTTGAGAGCCACAGGTTTTTTATCTGGGTCAAGATGAGATTTCACCGACAACGATTAATCAAAGCGATAGGGCATGGCAAGGATGGATTGTTGCTGAAACTGAGAAACTTGAGCAATCAGTTCAGCCTTGCTAATAAGCATTACAAAACGAAGCATCTTAATCCTTATGCGTCCGTTATAGTAGTAGGCTTTGGCTTTTTCGTAGGCTGAATCGTTGCTCACCTGAAGTATTCGTCCCAGGTAGCATTTACCCAGATATCGGCTTGCAGTTTAGCTTGGACTTGGCTGATAACAACCCTATTCAGCTACCGCTCAATCACATCTTAACGTAGGAGTGAGCGCACGCTCTGGAGGTGGAGAATGAACGGTGGCAGAAAACGAACCATCCAGCCTCACATTATCTAGTTGACAATCACGGTTGTATCTCAAACTCAAATTGAGAACGATAAAAACAAATAACAAATTATATGAAGAAATTAGTCTGTCCCAAGAATCAGTGGCACCTGACTACTCTTGACTCAGGCAAATGTCAAGCGTACAGGAGAATTTTCTTCAATCTCACTTATTTCATGAGGATTTTGGATAGATAGCAGATAAAGAATTCTGAGAGTAATTGACACCCCATTAAACTAGCCAATGCTGCCAACGATTAGTTATCTCTTGGGGGATTGGCTTGTAAATCTCTCGTTGGTCAATCCCGCCAGCAACTTGAGAGGAACACAAGAACTTCCAGTATTTATTTTGCATTCGCTGAGAGGGGGCTAGAATCACCTATAAGCCTCTTTTCCCTCTTATCTGCTAGATTTAAAGGTTTGAAGTAATCGAGAAAATTGATTGTTCCGTTTGTAAATTTGCGGCTACACCTAAGTCTCGCCTATAGTAGCGTTCAGTGAGCTTTCAACAGAAGCGTTCACGATCATTCAGGTCAAGAAGTTAGCGGCAATAACAGATAGCCAATTCAGCAAAGTAATAGAGCTGTGTGGTTTTACATACTAATGCTCTACCGCTGAAAAATACAATCGAGTTGAAAAGGAACACACAACCTACCTGAGAGTTGTCCAGCTAGTCAAGTAGGTTCATTCTGTTCCCTTACCTCAAAACTACATTTTACTTATGGAGTCTTTATGGCGAATCCAAGCAACCATCATCATAAACCATCAGGAAGGTCTTTTTCTGAGAAATTAGGTATGGCAATAGCTATAGGTGGCTTAGCCGTTAGCGCTTTGACAGTCCCAGAGGCAAGATGTTTTGTCCGCTTACCGTCTGAATCGTGTCCTGTAACCAGTACTAGTAAAGCAGAAGACTTATACCAGAAAGGTTATCAGTCAAGGATAGACAACAAGCACACTGAGGCTCTTTATTCCTTTGACCAATCAATTGAACTTGACCGTAATCAAGCTAAAGTTTGGAATCAACGAGGACTAACTCTAGAAAATTTAGGTAGAAATCAAGAAGCACTTGCATCTTATGATGAGGCGTTATCACTTGATTCTACCTATGAATTAGCTCGGCAAAATCGAGACACCTTACAACAAGAACTCAAGAAAAACTAATCTGAAAGGGGTTATCTGGAAAGATACTTCGGATAGTTAGGCATAAAAAATAGGGTGCTTCTACTTTCTTCTCACAGTTTAAACTGCCTTAGACTTCTTTTAGCACATTGAATTAAATACAATGTATAACTTAACGGATAGACAAAAAGACCTTTTACGATGGTTTGTAAAACAGGTCAGTCAAAGACACCTACCTGAAGAATTTATGGTTATTTGGTCTATATCTGGTTCGTCTATCTCCTATTACAGTGGAGAGGAGCCAATACCAGAATTGGGAAAAGGGGCTATCCAAATACTTCAGGCAGAGGGCTTGCTTTGGTGTGAAAACATAGGAAAGAAAAATAATGACCTACGATGCACTCTCACTAACAAAGCTTATGAAGCTGTAGATACCAACTTCAATGCCTCAGATACATCCTTTGTTAAGCATCTAACACCATTAGCTGACATCACTAATCTAGATAAGGAGTTAAAGGAAAGATGCCTACCAATATTAGGAGCTGGAAGTGCTGATGAAAAGATGTGGGATTCTGCTGTTCGTGTAGCAGGAGTCATTTTAGAAGAGCGCTTAAGAGATGTTGGCAACATAGAGGCTGGTTATGCTGGTCAAGATATTGTCAATAAAGTTTTTAAAAATGGTGGTACTTTAGCCTCTAAGTTTTCAGTTGATTCTGAGAGGCAGGGATATCGAGATTTGTATGCAGGGGTTTTTGCAACTTTCCGTAATCCTTCTGCTCATCGTCTTGTTGACCCAACTCCAGAAGAAGGAGGAGCGTTCATTGTTTTTGTAAACCTTTTACTCAAGAAGCTAGAAGATTTACGATAGTAAGAATTAAAGATTACACCACAGCTTGATTTTGTTTTGGGCTGGATTGATCAAATAGATTAATTTTGATAAATCAGTTCAACAACAACTTTTAACAAAACTAGAAATTGAACTTATGCATCCAGACTGCAAACAGATGTCAGAACACATGAAGTGGTTAGGTTTAGGAATTCTCGCTCAAGCTCAAAAAAATGCTTTCTACTGGGATTCTTGTGATACTCTTCAGCGAAGTGTTTTTGCGGTACTTCAAGCTGCTCATTCAGCAGAAATTCTTATAAAAGCCGCAATTGCTCAAGAGCATCCTCTACTAATCTTTAGCCAAATTCCAAAATCTAGCTCTACTGATGATGGACTTCTAGGGATTAGTGATTTACTTCACCAGGGGAAAAGCATTCAATATTCTGAATTGCCAGAAAGACTTTGGGCAGTTACGGGATACAAAATTAATGAGCTTAAGACTTATCAAGACTTCGGAAAGGTAAGAAACATTATTCAACACGTTGCTCTTCCAAGTTCAGAATTCAATCAATTAACAGCAGAATTTATCTATAAAGTGATAGATCCACTAATAGGCGATCTCTGGGACTTTTTTGCTGTAGAGCATTGTGATGTCGATTCTCATGAAGATGATATGTTTAACATCTTGGTTAGATACGGAATTACTTATTTTAGGTATCCTTCTCGGTTTTCAAGTCAGGCAGAACAAGCTCTTGCCGGAAATGAAAATTAGTTTAATCTTCGTGTTATTCAGTGATTGATTATTTTCTGCTGGACTGGTTTGCAAATCTCCCGTAAGTTATCTCGCCTGTTCCTTAACAAGATATTTATTTTCAAGATTTAGTCAAAGAAATAGGATTAAAGCAGTAGTTGAGGACAAAAAGTTGGTAGAGAATATTACCTTCCGATATGTAACACCTATTTTCAACCATAATCCTTTTGTCAACTTTAAGCATTCAGGTCAATACAAAGACGCAAGCTATACTATCAATCTAAAAGCATACGATAGTTCAGAACTTATTGAATTACTTAAATACGGAAATAACGCGACAAAGAGAAAACTTCAGAATATAGGAGAATCTTACCGTTTTTCCCCTTCTTTTACAAATGTGTTTTTAGCAGTAGATATCATTCAACCACTTACCAAGCTTAGAGAAATATCTTCAAATACAGAGGAATCAAGAGACATATTTCATGAAATTGTTTCTGCTTTAAGACTTCATACAACTCGTGGATTGTTTTTTGATTATACTTATATATTCTCTTCGATTCCTTTTCCTGAATCCACACCTGATACACGTCCCGCAATCATACGAGAACTAGCAGGAGAAGTTACCAACTATTCAACTTTATACTCTCTTACAATCCCATTAAGTCATGGTGCATTGGGATATGGTAAATCTGCTTTGCCGACTCAAGAACATGAACCAGCTAAGTTGACTTTTCAGCGTCTTCTGTATAAAGAGTGGGATGAGGCAAACACTTTTGACAAGCTTCTTAAACTGGCTCTAGAGTATCATCGGCTTTCTTTCACTCTAGAACGAGTTGACCATGCCTTCCTTATTTTAATGGTTGTGTTTGAAGCACTCTTTAAGAAGGAAGATGAGAATAATATTAATAATGCTGCTACCCGAATTGCACAATTTATGGCAACTGTGCAAAAGGATATGAAACCAATTAGGAAAGCTTTCTTAAGCCGCCCAGTTACATCTTTTTTAACGATCAGAAACGGTATTGCTCATGGCGATCCTACTCTTGATAAAGTTATAGTAGAGGCTCAATACTTAGAACTGTATAGATATATAACTGAAGCAATTATTAAACTAATTAAGATACCAGATAACGCTATTGGTACAAATTATTATGATGACTTAGAAAAACATATTAATGAGGAATTCTTTAAACTAAAACTATCTTAACAGTAATTGAAAGGTTTAAAAATTAATAGCAACAGCTAAACAAAGAACTATTCAAAAATTCTACAACTAATTGTTTTGCAAATATGGTCAGTTATGATAACCTACCGGAGATTTTCTATCTAGGCGTTTATCAGCCTATGACTGGCGATTGTGATAATTTCGATTTCACACAGTATAGTTCAGGAATTCGGGATATAAAAGATTGTGATCCATTAGCGATTGAAGCTTTTGCAGACTGTATTTTATCAAACTTGGATAATGATTTTGATTGTCTAGCGGTCATTCCATCTCACTATATTGGGGTAGATACTTCTGGGATTAGATCTCTGTGTAAGAAGATTAGTCGAAGAATGAAGCTAGTTGATGCAACATCATGCTTGGTAAGACATAAACCTACCGAAAGACTCTCTACAGGGGGCGATCGCAGCATTCAAACACATTTAAACTCAATTAAGGTAGTGGACAATGAACTTATTAACGGCAAAAAGGTACTTTTGCTTGATGATGTTTCAACAACGGGCAACTCTTTAAAAGCCTGTAAACAACTACTTGAATCGGCGGGAGCTAAGACTGTAAAAAGCTTTGTTTTGGGGAAGACTACTAGATTAGGAGAAGACCTAGAGTTTTTTTGCTGGCAATATGATTCTGTTAAAGAACGTATAGAAGAAGAGGCAGACTGCTTAAAACAGCAATTACATGAGGATTCTAAGTTTGACTATGAAGAGATAAATAATTACCATCAATCAGAAATGGAAACCTTATCAGAAGCTTTTCATTATGGGGGTATATCAGAAGAAGAATATGATGAACAAGGTTGCGGGTTGGATAACCACTGTTCTAATTTGTATGGAGATATTGATTCGGGTAACTATGACTCTAGTCGAAGCATTGATTATGATGCAGAGTGCCAAATGGAGAACTTAGACAATCTCTACAGATTTTCTTCACTTAACGCAATTTACTGTTAAAGACTCAAATATAGCGTTTCTCCGTTAAGTGAGGTACATTTTTAGAGCTAAAACTATTACTGGACAAGGATTAGTTGCACCTCATCAGTCAAGGAAACGCTATAAATCCTATACAGGATTCAAGTAGTCGGGAAACTAAGTAGCTATTACAAGACAAACATAGGCAAGAAATGATTACCGCAAAACACGCAATAAAATGTGCAATGGATTACTTGAAGAGTATGAAAGAAGACATGGGTAGTGGTTCAATAAGCGACATAAGGCTTGAAGAAGTTGAACTATCAGAAGATGAAAAAGATTGGTTAATTACTTTAGGCTACGATGTTCCTGTTAAAGACAGAATTCTTACCGATTTAGGAATTACTAATCCTGCTATTGGACAAAGATATCAACGTGAGTACAAAATATTTAAAGTTGAGAGCAAAGGTGGCAATGTAAAAAGCATGAAAATCAGGAAGATATGAGCAATGAATTAAACCGAGAATTAAATTGGCTCATCCCCAAATACGCACAGAAAGGAGTTTTAGTTGACACCAATGTTTTAATTTTATATCTTGTTGGACTTACCAATCCCAAACTAATAGAAACTTTTAAAAGAACAAAGCAGTTTTCAATTGAAGACTTTGAGCTTTTAATTGCATTAATCGCCGCTTTTAATAATAAGGTAATTACTACTCCCAATATTCTTACAGAAACCAGTAACTTTATTG
The DNA here is from genome assembly GCA_019358875.1 of Symplocastrum torsivum CPER-KK1. GTDB lineage: Bacteria > Cyanobacteriota > Cyanobacteriia > Cyanobacteriales > Coleofasciculaceae > Symplocastrum > Symplocastrum torsivum. Next base: position 197,642 of record JAHHIF010000006.1, on the reverse strand, counting down.
GTCAACTTGAAGAACCAGAACGATCTAAGTGTTATTCAATATCTGCCCAAGCAATCGCAGAGATTTGCGAAATTTATATTGAGAGTAGAATTGTAGCTAACTCCAGCAACTTCAAGATATATGGGCTGTGTGATTGTGGAATTGCCAATATAGTGAAGGATAAATATTTGAACATGATCGGTTTTGACAGACTTTAAAACACTGAAGAATTCAGATAGATGGTTAAAGACTGAAAGATTAATCATTGTTCTTTCTGATATTCAATTGCTTTAATCCAAGCAAACTGGGCTACTGTTTTGCACCTATGCGCTAACCATTTATCTTCCTGGGATTCACTATCTTTTTCTGGCATTTCTAGCGCTTGCCAAAACGCCTCAAAAGCTAGACTTTCTTGACTGCCTCCATTCAATTGCTGTTCGAGATCTGAAATCTTGCTTTCTAATCCGTTTCGTTGAGCTTCCCATAAGAGTTGATTCTGTCCTTCTGGGGCAACTTTGGGCATTTTGGCAAGTGTTTCTGTAAAGTTATCTAGTTGCTGTTTGGTTCTTGAATTACTCATGTCATTCTTCCCCCATCAAAAAGTTGTGTTTAGTCTCAGGATTTAAGACGAAAATATACTTTCTATCCTGATTGATAAATCTAATGAAAATATAGCCATTATAGCTTCCTTCAGTAACAGTTATCATTCCCATAATTCGAGGATTAAGCTCTATATCCTTAAAGACTTCCTCATCCTTAAATTGTGCTTGAATGGCTTCCTTTAATTGTTTGGCTTTACTGCCTTTTACTGTCTGCCAATTCTGATCAATTATGATGTTTAACGGAGGTAGGTTCATTTCAGTTATTTTATCTCCTTTAAGGATGAATCGGGAAGAAGTTCAAATGTAGCAACTGTATAAGATTGACTTGAATCTTTAGTTGTTTTCTGAAGCATCACATCTACTCCTTGTTTTTGGGTTAACTTTTGGAGATATCGAGACGTTATTCCGTAGCTAACTAGTTTCCAATCTTCAGGCGCATCTTCTAAGCCACAGTAATAATCCAAATATTCAATAACGTGTTTATTAATTCCCTTATGAACTAAACTCATTCTTGTTCCTGCCTATAGATTAAGACAATTCTAGGTAACTAGTTAAACCAATCAGTGTGACCAGCGGTTAATTTTCTCTTGCTATGATTATCAATGGTTTAAACAACATCTTGACTATCAACCTCAGTTAAATCTTCATTTGCAAGCTGAATTACAAGCCGCATAAAGGTAGCCGTAAGGTAAATCATGAACTCAACTTCATCTACCGAATACTTTTCATCATGCTTAACAGCATCATTTTGATACTTTGTATAATTTTGCAATTGAACGCTATACAAAGTATTTATATTAGGATGTAGTTTCTTTTGCTTGAACCAATCCTTAAGCGCTTTCTCCTGATTTTCCAGCGATTTATTGTTATGTAAAACCTCTTTACACAGTTGTTCTAAGGCTAAACGTAAGTTATCAAGTAAATTTCGGAACTGAGCAGTATCTCCGCTCTGATAAATATTTAGTGCCTGAAGAAACTGTTTTGCCGCATTTGGATATTTTTCAAGCTTTGAAATAACATAATTCACAACCTCTTTATCTAGAATTTCCTCGCCATGAGGATAAATGATTATCTCTCCACCTCTATTAACAATGTTAAAGCTGACGCTAGGAGTCATTTCACTTAGGCTTCTAACTCCTTTTAATAACTCTGGAATAGACCCTTTTCCTCCTTCATCTTCTTCTAGCGCCCAGAAGAAAGCTTGTAAAATAAATCTCAACTCTTGAGGAGTGTTACTCTTTTTAATTTCTCGATACAGATGAGTATCACCAAACCATCTTCCAGGTAGAGGAATAGTACTAGGAGACTTCTGGGGAGAACCTATAGATGATATGGGTACAGAACGAGATTTTTTTACAATTGGTTCGTCAGCTTGATGAAGGTTATAAATGTACAAAAACTTTTCATCTATTTTTTTATGATTAGCTAGATAATCTCCAATTGATTTATCAACGACAAGAATTATTCTATTTTTAAAAATTAAAAACTGTTCTTCATAAGGAAACTCTATATTCCAGCGCTTATAGTATTCCATTAGCCGTTTTTCAATATCCATTTCAGCATTTGGCTATAGATGTAGGATGGGAGTAGTCACGCCATATCATTGTTCATTATCCAGACAATGACTACTCTTCTGTCTCCGACTCAAGGCTGAATCATAAAGCCCCAAATACCAATCTCAGGAGAATCATTCTGTTTCAGAATCGAGAAACAATCCACATCTCATTAGACCAACCAATGCTGCCAGCGGTTGATTATCTCTTGTGGGATTGGCTCATGAATCTCCTGCAAGTCAATTCCCTTCTCTCTTTGATATCTGCTCCCTGACCCTTTGGGATAGGGTAGCGACCGATAAAGCCCGTATTCAAATCCCAAAAGTTAGATAGCCCTACTCGATAATCCATCTTGCCTTCCTTACAGACTAACGTGAAGCCCTTCTGGTTCATGTAGGTCACACTTAGCAAGTGCTATTGCATATTGCGCTGAACACGTACCTAATCATTAAGCAAGCTGGCAAGACAGAAACAATCACTGAGACTTTAGTTTAAACCAACTAGTGTCGCCAGCAGTTGATTATCTCTTCTGGATTAGCTTGTAAATCTCTTACAAGTCAATCCCATCAACGAACTGAGTCCCGCTTATAAATTAGATAAAGTCCCCTGTACTACCTTTCCTGATTACTTTTACATTAAAATGGCAAACCATAAGTAAATTTATGGAAATCATAATATCTAGGAAAGACAACAAGAACTTCGGTTTCTTTATCTGCTAAATTTGCTTTTATTAGTTGGGAAAAAGCAAGCCATCTCAAAGTGCCGATGTGTATTGTATAATAATCTATGTTTTTGTTGTGAGTAACTTTAAGAGCATAGGTTTCTTCTTTTATCCAACCCAGCTCAAAAAGGCTATCTTTCAATACTTCAATCTCCTTTAAAGTTTCATCATCATATTTTCGTGTACGGCAAAATTGTAGTTTGTGAGTATTAACTAACTCTTCTAGAGAATTAAAAGACAAAGCTTCTTCTAGAAATAAATATTCGCCGCTTTTAAAAGGAACAGCAAGCTTAGAGAAAGGGATTAACAAGGGAGCAGCTTGTGTATAAAATCTATCCTGCATGATATTCACCTTAACCTGCTTTTATTTTTACACTACTGCAATTCTAAGTAGCCCATTAAACTAACCAATGTGACCAGCGGTTAATTATATCCTGCGGGATTGGCTTGTAAATCTCTTGCAGGTCAATCCCATCTTCTTCAATTCTGTCTTTAATATCTGCTCCCTGACCTTTTGGAATAGGATATCGACCGATAAAGCCCGTATTCAGATCCCAAAATTTTGACAACCCAATTCGATGTCCTACTTAGAAGAGAAAATGCGTGAGTTTGCTAGAGAAAAACCCAACAATTGGGTTGATATTACCAGTGATTAGCCATTAAGTTTTGTCTACTCGTTCGTGAAGATTGCTCCACTAGCTTTCACTCTTAATAGCACCGAGAGCTTCACTCCCTAAGGCTAGCGCACTCTTAATTTCCGCTCTCATTGCTTTAGCTTTCGTCCGAATCCCCTCCGCTTGTTGTTGTAACTGCGTTACGTGTGTATTGATTTGATTGATGTAATTCAACGATGACTGTATTTGCTGCATCTGAGCTTCTATTGCTCTAGCATCAAGTTTCGAGTTGAACGCTTGTTGGGTGGCTAATTGCTGTCGCACGATAAGGAACTGAATCGCAACGGCAAGTAGCTCGTGTGTGGTCGCTACCCAGATTCCATACTCACATTCTCCCAATGCCCATATACCGATTTCCTGCGCCAATCCCTCTTGAGAGGAACTCAGGAAAATTGCTGTATTTGCTTGATGTATCGCCATTGCTTTGGTTAAGCGCTTGGAAATCAATTGCCGACCCCAACGTTCAGAAGGGCGGTTTCTCGCTTCAATGATGATGGAAATCTCTATTGTCGCTATCGAGTTGGCAGTGAGCTTGAGGAGAATATCACCCGGTCGGTTTTCTTTAGCGACATAATGTACTTCAGCTCCACAAACCTTTGACCAATCCTGAAGTTCCACAACAACAGCTTCTTCATAAGTGATGCCTTTGACAAGCGTTTGCTCTAGTACTGATGCGGTAACGGCTTTGTCTCGAATCTCACGAGCGAGTTTGTCTACTTCCTCTGCTAAGGGTTTGACGGCTTCACTGACAACACTTCTCACTGTTTGCGCTAAAGTACCCTTCTCAGCCGTGACATTTTGGATGGTCGTATCGAATGCACCTTGAATCGAATCAGAAAGTTTCGGGTTGAGTAAATCCCGAATGGTTTTAAGAGCGTTACCAAGAACAGAATTTTCCTTAGAAGGATCGATATCTTGTGCTAAGAGAGTTTTCACACTATCGACCTGCATGGTAAGGACAGTCGCTGTCTGGTCTATCTGGGTCTTAAGAGGTGCCAAGACTTGACCATTTTCCGCACCGATTTGACTCACCAACTCCTGCTCGAAGGACTGGGCAATTCCTCTGACGGCTTGTTGAAATTCAACCAATAGAGATTGCATCCGTTGTTCGACAAAGGCTGTATCTTGACGGGCTTGAGCAAATTGTCGGCAGGCAAAACCCATCTCAAAAATCCCCACAAGAGCCGCTTCTTGTTGTAAGTGAGGGAGTTGTCTCAAGTAGTATGCTGCCTCTGAATGATGAATTTCCAGGTCGCGAATCAAAATGTGGTCGTCAATAATCTCGACAGTAGTGGGAGGTTGATTACCGTTACGGGTAGAGAGAAAGGTCATGGAACAATGGGTGCTTGTGTTCACTCATTGCACCGTACTGCTCAGTTTCTCAAGTGGTCAACAAGATTTTGTCAATTTGCAAAAGCACAACCAATTACCCTTACTGCCTCATGTGCCAGCGCTCCAATAGTGGTTGAACTCTCTCAGCATTCGTAAGCAGGAAGTCAGCCATTGCCATAATTCTTTGGTAGGGAAGACCTGCTTCTCGGCGGCTAGCCTGTCCGCCTAACCAGTGATAGGTGGTGGATTTGGAGATGCCGCAAATTTCTGCTAGTTCCTCATACCCAACATTCCAGCGAAAGCTGAAGTCTTGAGGAGACATGAACATTTGATTGTGCAGTTGCAGCACCCGTTGTCGTCTTTTCGCTTGGGACATAATAAGTAGCGACTTAGGCTAGAGGGGACTCATTGAGCCGTTCTATATCCTCTTCAAAGGCGAAGTCATAGCTAGTAATGCGACGGGATGGACTGTTCTCGTCAAGAAGAACTAGGTAATGCAGTCCAGTGGCAATGCAGCTAGCCGAATGAGTGTAGATGACACCAATAATGCACCCAAAGTCACCATTGGGTACTTGTCGCCAGCGAACCCAATCACCAAGTTGAAGCTTTTGTTGAGGTATGACTTCAGGAATGACCTCTGGCAAGGCGAAAGGTGGTATTTGGAATGTGAATTCAGACACAATCTCTAAAATCTCCAAGCTCTCTCAAAGAGTAAATCTAAATTTGCCACAGTGACAATAAATACTTGCCAAATGACAAGAAGGCTGACTAAGAATTTCGTCTTCGATTCTTGTTGTACATTTCCCTAAGGATCTGTAAATACTCTGGCTCAGTTTCGACTGTAGTCCAGATGTGATGGGCGATTGACATCCTTTGCTTGTGTTTCTCACTCGGTACTCTACGATGCTCACCTTGCGAGAACCAATGATTAACGGTCGTGAGGGAGCAATCACAGATAAAAGCTAGCTCCTCACGCGATACATTCCAATGTTTAAGAAACTCGTCGAGTTCCATTAGCTGCTCACCAAGGGGCTGGAAGTACGTCTTTAACGCTTCCCAGTGTCCCTGAGCAGGAGATCTTGGGGCAATACTCATAGCTAACCCACTTGTCATGGTGACAAGATATAGAGCTATGATATCTTCATCTGTAAAATCCATTGAAGTTTCATCATCCTACTAGCCCCCTGACTCAGTTCAAGTTAGGTGGCATCGGGTAACCTGAGTCCTGACTATTGGGAGTATCTACCTCATGGTTGTGTCGATGTTTACGATTCAATCTCGTCTTTGTGCCAGTGAGGAAACGCGACGATACTTTTGGGAATTGATGGAAAAACACACGCTTCTAGTCAACGAATTGCTAGAAAAGATTGCTCAACATCCCCAGTTTCAGGAGTGGCAGAAAAAAGGGGCTATTTCTGGCAATACAGTTAGAGGAATTCTCGCTCCTCTCAAGGAAAATTCAGGATATGTGGGATTGCCTGGTCGCTTCTATACCTCTGCTGAGTTGATATCTTGTTACACCTACAAGTCCTGGCTTGCCTTACAGAAAGAACGACAGCTTCAACTCTTGGGCAAAAAGCGTTGGTTACAGGCAGTAGAAAGCGAACTTGAATTGATAGCAACCACTGATTTTAATCCAGATGAGATTCGGGTCAAAGCTCACGAAATTCAGAAAAAGGCGCTAGACAAGCTGAATAAGGAAAGTAAGAAGCAGAAAGCTTTAATAAGTATTCTGTTAGACATGCATGATGGAACTGCCGAAGCTCCTCTAAGCCGTCGTGCGATTAATCATCTACTCATCAATAACCTGAAAATTAATGAGAAAGAGCAGAATCTCGACCAGCTTTCCGAGCGTCTAGACAAGAAAAGGAAAGAGATTGAGCGCCTTGAGGAGCAGCTAACTAGCCGACTTCCGAAGGGAAGAGACCCAACCGAACAGCGATATTTAGAAAATCTGTGTCACGTAACTGCTCTTCCAGAATTAAGCGATGACCCTGAGAAGTTGGCAGCAGAACTAGAGACACTAACGGTTCAGAAACAACTTCCTCTGCTGAAAGAATTGCCTTACCCAATTCAGTTTGGTAGTTCGGGTGACTTGTACTGGTCTGTTGAAACTCAAGAGAAGAAGCATTGCCAGCGACCTCAACAAAGAATTTGTGTCCGATTTAAGGGAGCTAAAGACCATACCTTCAAGATTCAGTGTGATTGTCGTCAGCTATCAATATTTCGACAGTTTCTAATTGATTATCAGACTTATCAAGAACTGCCCTATGAAGAACGTTTCTCGCAAGGGCTATTTGCACTGCGCTCAGCTTGTTTAATCTGGCGTAAGGATGATAGTAAACACGGTAGCAACAAAAAAAGAACGACCGACAATCAAGAAGCCCAACTAAAACCTTGGAATACTCATCGTCTTTACCTTCATTGCACTGTAGATAGGCAAATGCTCACAGCCGAGGGGACTGAGCAAGTACGAGAAGCAAAGAAGAAGGAGGTAATTAAGACACTTAAGAATAAAGAGAAACTTCAAGAGTTAGAGCTAGAGCAATTAGGGCTTACTAAGACCCAGATTGAAAGTGTTGGAAGGAAACGCTCCACATTAACTTATCTGGAGAAGAACTCACCTCCACCTCGCCCTAACGCTAAACCTTATCAAGGGCAACCTCACATCGTCGTTGGAGTTAGTTTCAGTCGTCATGAACCTGTGGCTATTGCTGTTGTAGATGTCGAAAAAGAAGAAGTTTTAGAGCGCCAGAGTGCCAAGGAACTGTTGAACAGAGGAGAAGCCCAATATATCTGGAGAAATGGAAAGAAGGAACCTTTGATAAAAGATGGAACGGAACAACGACATCCCAATGGAGGCAAACTCTATATCAGGAAGGGAAAGCGTGTTCGCAGGAAACCCCATCGCCTGGTTCAGCAACTCCATCAACGGCACCAGCAAAATTCTCGGCGCAGGAGTGAGGAGCAAAAACAAGACCGTTATAGAAGTAGCAACTCAGACTCCGATCTAGGACTCTATGTTGAGCGACTCATCGCTTCTAAGATAGTCGAGCTTGCCCTTCAACGAAAAGCAGGGACTATTGCCATCCCACAATTAAAGGGCATTCGTGAAAGTGTTGAAAGTGATATTCGAGCCAGAGCCGAGCGCCTGTTTCCCAATGAGAAGGAGCGCCAGAAGGAATATGGCAAGGGCTATCGGGCTAGCTTCCATTCCTGGAGTTACAGCCGACTATCTGATTGCATCAAGGAGTGTGCTTCTTCCGAGGGTATAGCTGTTGTTATCCGGCAACAGCCCTCTGGAATCGAGTTGGAGCAAAAAGCCATAGCCATTGCTCTATCTTCCTACAATGTCAAGACTTCATGATTTAAGCAATCCAGCATTGTACCTTGACAAGATAATATTTGTTCAATAGCGCGTCTCGTTCCCTGTGAACAGATGATAAGTGTATGGGCAGTTTAATTGCTTTCCGCCCTGTGTAGTTGTCCGCGTCTCTTTAAATAATTAGAGAGACACGTCGTTACGGAGCTTGCTGCGTAAATGACGTTCCTTCTGCGGAACTTTTCCGTAGATAGGGTGCAGGGTCGCGCCTAGCATCAGGGAGCTATGTTTTTATAACCAGCGGTTAGCGCCTCTGGTTATAAGGATACAGGTGTACGTGTCGTGGCAGCTACCGAATCGCCTCCGAGCAAGGAGGAGTCCTCCCAATCTATTTTTTGACGGGTCGAAGTGGGGGCAAAATCCCTGGAGTGCCGTCAAAAGTCTACAACCCTTGTCCAGTCTTAGTTTAAGACTGTTAGGAAATCAGCATTCTCCTTGGAGAAAAAGCTGAAATGAGGAATTTAACATCAGCCGTCAAAAATCCATTTGTTAGCTGGTGTAGATAAGGGTTTCAGCGGGCGCGGTTTCATCAACCTTCCCGCTCTTGGGTGGGTTGAAAGTGGAATAAGTTCTACCTACATCCAAAAGCTCACCCAGTTTCATCAACCTTCCCGCTCTTGGGTGGGTTGAAAGATAGAATCATACAATTACCTGATAGTAGCTTTATGTTTCATCAACCTTCCCGCTCTTGGGTGGGTTGAAAGATAAACGAATAGCACTAGTATTATTACCAAATTAAGTTTCATCAACCTTCCCGCTCTTGGGTGGGTTGAAAGGGCATATAGCCTATGTGAAGAGTGATTTAGCAGCAGACGTACAGAGAACTGGAGTAGGACTGAAAGGAGCAGGGTACTGAAAAATCTTCTTCACATTCTGCATCAAGACTTTCAGTGTTATGGGTTTTTGGCTCTTTATTAAATTCTGTATTGACTGATTAGCAGCCTTATGCAGTGGAAATTAATTCTTTAAAACTGATTTAGATGTCGCTAAACCATGACTAAAGCAAAAAAGTTTCCCAAATGTGGATTTGGGAAACTAATTCTTTAAAACTGACCATTAATTATTTAATGGACAACAACACATATGCCAGGAGGCGGACTTGAACCGCCGACACGGGGATTTTCAGTCCCCTGCTCTACCAACTGAGCTATCCCGGCTTGTTATCTTCAGCGCTTAACTAAGGTAGCAAACTTAACTAGGTATTGGCAAGCACAATTTTAATTTTAATGACTTCACCGTTGCTGATCCAGAAGCGATCGCGAAGTAAGGCGAAGCCTGTGATTTTTGGGGTTGGATGTTAAAGATTAGCTTAAGCAATACCTGAACGTATGTTCATATGTTAGCCTTTAATAGAGAACTGGATTAGGAAAAAATCATGACTACCGTAACTGGAATGAAATGTGCTTGTGAATCTTGCCTCTGTGTCGTCTCTACTAATGATGCGGTGGAAAAGGACGGCAAATATTACTGTGGTGAGGCTTGTGCCAACAATCATGCCGATGGTAAAGGGTGCAGCCATCAAGGTTGTAGCTGCGGTTAAAGCCCCAATCAGCCTGTTCTTGCACATTACTAAGGATGGGCTGACTTTCCTGACTCTTGAGAAGAGCTTCAGACCACAACTATATTCAAGGGACTGAAAACGTTAATCATTTTCATTCGTTACCATAAGGTGGCATAGCCATAGCCTGCACACACAAAAACAAGATGTCAGCCCAACTCTCAGATCAAGGGGCTACAGTCATTCCCCTAGAGGAACTCAATCCTCTCAATTGTCATCCGCCACATCCGGTTGAAATTGATGATGTCCAGCAACTCCAGAATCAAATCCTCAGCACTGAAAAAGCCCAGCGAATGGCAGAATTCTTTAGCCTCCTAGGTGATACAAACCGCTTGCGGATTGTTTCAGTGCTAGCGCTTAAAGAGCTTTGTGTTTGTGACTTAGCTGCTGCACTAGAGATGAGCGAATCAGCGGTTTCTCATCAACTGCGGGCTTTGCGAACCATGCGACTAGTACGCTATCACAAGCGAGGTCGCAAGGTTTTCTATCGTCTTCAGGACAATCATGTTCTCGATCTTTACCATTCTGTTGCAGAACACTTGGATGAGTTAGAAGCTTGAGAAGTGGGATTTAATTAAACTTCTCATACTTAGAAATCAGCTCTTACTCCCAACATTACTTTGGCTCTTGCCAGTTGTGCCTCAAGCGATCGCTTCTGAACAAGCAGTTGGCAATGCCAAAGATAGCATCAGCGATGCAGGTGATAAAGCAGAAGATGCTTCGGAAAGCCTGATTGACAAAATTAAGAATATTTTTGACTAGGACTCAGAACAGTCCCTTGTAAATACGAGTTGTGCGTAACGCCTAGCTTTCTTATGAAGGCTAGGCGTTAGTTGTAGTAGTGTGACAGTTCTGGGGAATGTCTACTTCCCAAGCACAGTGGTTTTGGCAGAGGTTTCAGCGTTAGCTCATATACAGCTTAGGTTTGAGCTACTTAGTAAGTGAGCGATCGCTTTCCTCTAAAAGTCGGTATCGACCCTAATCGATGTGAAGCTCTAACAACCATCACAAACGACCTAGCGACAACAGCAACCCCCAGTCAGGATTGAAGCGAAGTTTTCACAAGAGGAGACTGACATAAATGTACTTCAACTTCATCGGATTCAGTTTCGGAATAGGCGTTTTAGTTTTACTAGCTTATGGAATCTTGCAATGGTTGCATATACCAGCAGGTAGCTTCCTCGATTGGGTCATTGCTGTAGCAATTTTTGAATGGTTGTTGGTGATTGTCACAGTACCGTGGAATATCCACTTTGAAGCTAAGGCAGTTTTAGACGAAGCAGCAACCTCAAACGAGAAAGGAATTGCAATTGATGAAAAGCAAGTCCAGTATGCCAAGGTTGTCGCAAAGCGATCGCTTCTTGTCGCCATTGCCTTACATCTGCTTTCAGCCGTTGGACTCTACACTCTTGCTGCAACAGGTATTAGTGCCGTTGGCTACATTAGTTCTGGTGCGGCATTACTTTTAACCATCCTGCGTCCAGCCGTGCGAACTTATGAATATCTTGCTACTCGTTTGGCAATGATTCGGCAAGAGTTTACTTATCCCAGAGAAGATATTTGGGAATTGCGTGGTCGTTTTAACATCCTGGAAGAAACGGTTAAGCGTATTGAAGAACAACTCGATCCAGAAGAACCTTACTCTTGGGTAGCCACTCAGCAACGATACCAGGAAGAAACTCGCAAAGAATTAGCTCGTATCAGCGCATCCTTTGAAGAACTACGAGCAACCAATGAAGCTCAGCACGAGCGTTTGTCTAGGGAAGCCAGACAAGCGATCTCACAACTGAGTACTGATGGACAATTTCTCGACCACGTTCGCGAAATTATCCGTTTTTTCAAAACGGCTTAGTGGTTAGTTATTCGTTGTTGGTTGTTGGTTGTAAGAGCTGATCTAGCTGTCGCGATAAAGATTAGGACAGATTTAACGACCCAAACAACCACGTACTAGTAATAAACATAAAAGCCTTTTGCCCTCTGCATAAGAGCCTTCTGCCTTTTGCTATAACTTGTAGCCAAAAACTTAACTAGAGCAAGCCCGCTGACTCATATAGACGCCGGATAACCGCTAAAATCCTAGCACCATACTGTAAATCTGCTGACCAACGTCCACTTAGCTGCTCAACTAAAGGTGCAATTCCACGGGTGACAAAGCGAAACCGAGGGCTAACCTGTTCTTGCACCAATGGTTCTAAACTGGCGTAGGCTTTCAATTGTTGGACATGGGCGCGAACACCAAGCCTTGCACTGGGGAACGTTGCTCCATCAGGCTCATCACCAACCCCGCCTAAGCCACCAAAGTTATTTTGACTCGGCTTAAGGTCGCCGCCAAAGCGTAAGAAGTCGGTTTCAACACAAGCTTGACAGAAGGCAATGTCATAGTTCACGCCTTCAATTGCCGCCTCTTCCCGATAGAGCTTAGGTAAGTCGGGAAACTGGGTTAGGGCATTCTCGTTATTGGCTTTGAGGAACATCATTAGTTGCACTTCTGAGGTGCTACCCTGCCCCATAATCCGGTCTATCTGACCGGGACAAAATTGTAAAATCGAGCGTAACGTTACTGTACGACTGGTATTATCCCAGCTAACAGAGATGTTGTAGTCCCGCAGTGCGATCGCTTGAACATATACCACGCCTCCATATTGAACACGGCGAACATTTGGGGCAGTTGTTAGATCAATTCCCAGCCGATCTACCAAGTCAATAGGAACATAGGAATTGTTATTAACTAAAATGCCCCGCTCTCCGTAAGTCTGATTATTAATCTTGATATTGATTGTTGGATAAGTAACACTTGTGTCATTGGTTGACCCTGTACCTGAGACAGCACGACTCCAAGCGGCAAGTCCATCAGCAATGCCTAAAGCCATGTCGCGGCGTCGGTTTTGAATTAAGAATCGGTCGTCTGGGTTACTAATAAACCCAACTTCCATCAGGATAGAAGGGAGAACTGTGTCGCGGCAGAAGGCGATGCGCCCAAGACCTGTAGCTGTGTCTGGTTTGGCTCCTCGGTTAGGAAGTTGAGGAAGGCGTCGCCACAGAGCAGTCAGCAATAAGTCAGCATGAGTTTTTCGCTCGGTATTGTTGGCTATGTAGAAGGCAGACGAGCCTCGGACACTGGGATTGGAATAGGCATCGGCATGGATTTCCAACGCCACGTCGCCGGGACGAGCACGGGAGTTAATCCATTGAATTGTTTGACTTAAATTTAGGTCATCAGGGACAGACAGCACTTCAAATCCCCGCGATCGCAACTCTGGAACCACTTGGTCACGCAGTAAAATCATCTCTTGGGCTTCAGTCAAATTACCAGAAACTGACCCTCGATCTGGAACCCCTTGTTCAATACCACCATGACCGGCAGAAATAAATATTCGTCCCATCTCTCGCTCTTTCCCCCAGCGCTTTGGTTAGCACTTGCTTTCACTCATCCAGAATAAGGATTTCGCGGTGTAACGGCTAGTCCTATTCCATTTCATCCCAAAACCTCTTGATCTGTAAGCGATCGCTCAATTAAGTGAGTAACCACCATACTGAGGTTTTGCTGATTCTCGCAATCTTATCCCACTCAGGGCTTGATGTTGCTCGTTTCGTATCGGAAACTAAGCTAGATAAAGTACATAGAATCTTTTAAGAAAACGAAAATGCTGGACTTTCTCAATCCGCTTCTAGGACGCCATCCAGAACGCATCAAAGCCAACGTTGAAATCTACACTTGGCAAACTTGCCCTTACTGCATCCGAGCCAAGCTACTGCTCTGGTGGAAGGGAGTTAACTACACGGAATATAAGATAGATGGTGATGAATCCGCTAGAAGCCAGATGGCTGAACGTGCTAATGGGCGACGAAGTGTGCCGCAAATTTTCATCAACTCTCAGCATGTTGGTGGATGTGATGACATCTATGGGTTAGATGGAAAAGGTCAGTTAGAGCCGTTGCTAACACAGCCAGCTAGCTAGCGCAAAGGATGGAAAATTCACCACCCGTGATTGATGACGCTGGCTATCTTGTTCATCGACAATGGATGAGTCAGGCGATCGCACTTGCTCAATCCGCAGGTGATGCGGGTGAAGTGCCCGTTGGTGCTGTTGTCGTTGATGCCAATAGTAATTTGGTTGCAACTGCCGAGAATCGTCGAGAACGTGACAAAGACCCGACCGCTCATGCAGAAATTCTCGCACTTCGGGCAGCAGGTCAAGCTCTACAAACTTGGCACCTAAACAGTTGTACCCTGTATGTGACGCTAGAGCCTTGCCCAATGTGTGCAGGTGCGATCGTCCTAGCGCGATTGGGTCTTCTCGTTTACGGGGTGGACGATCCAAAAACTGGCACAATCCGAACTGTTGCCAATATTCCTGACAGTGCTTACTCTAATCATCGGTTGCCTGTTATTGCTGGCATTATGGAATCTGTCTGCCGTCATCAGCTGCAATCCTGGTTTACGCAACGCCGTCACCACTCCCCCATGAGTAAGAGACAAATTCCCTCATGACACCGATAGAAGTGTCCTTAAGTGGAAGACACAAGGTAGGGAGAACCCATAAGGTAAAAGTGGCGACAAGGATGTAATGGAATAACTTGAACCTCAATGATGCAGCTCGAATCCCGTGAACACACCCAAGTAATGACAACCCAGGTAGAACCTACTCCAGAGACGCTAACTTCAGCAAAAGTAGCTCCCGTTACTTCCCATGTTTGCCATTGGTTAACACCAATCCTTTATCCCTTGGGTCGTCGTGTGGTCATGCCGCTTTACTTCCGTAAGCTGAAAGTGACTGGGCAAGAAAACATCCCCAAGACGGGTCCAGTTATCCTAGCGCCGACTCATCGCTCTCGTTGGGATGGAATGGTCATCCCCTATGCCGCAGGAAAACCCGAAACGGGACGTGACTTGCGGTATATGGTTTCAGCCGATGAAGTCAAAGGGTTACAAGGTTGGTTTATCCGGCGCATGGGAGGATTTCCAGTTAATACTAGACATCCAGGTATTAGCAGTCTCCGTCATGGTGTCGAACTCCTTCGCAATGGCGAAGCGCTTGTCATGTTTCCTGAAGGCAATATCTATCAGGATGGTCAAATTCACCCGCTCAAGCCTGGAATGGCGCGTATTGCCCTACAAGTTGAATCCGGTAAGCTGGATACAAATTTGGTGATTGTGCCAATTAGCATCCGTTACAGCGAACTTGTACCCCACTGGCGCTGTGAGGCATCTGTTCGCATTGGCACTCCCTTGAAGGTGGCAGATTACTGCACCAAGTCAGCGAAGAAAAGTGCTCTACTACTAACGAATGACCTGGAAACGGCTATGAGAAAACTGGATAAAGAAAACGTCTTAAGCTGATGTGCATTTAAATTACATATTGAATTGGCATACTAAGTACTGAAGAACCTCTTTTTTTAAACCAACACAAAAGGGAACTCTGCCCAGCTATCTAAGGGTTGGGTTGATTGCACAAGGTGCATTCCAGCAGCAGCAAATCGCTCAAATGCCTCATCTGCCTGTTCCGTATAATCCACCACACCCGGAACCACGACAGGTGAGGTGCAATCTTCCAGAAAATAGACTTTCTTGGCTAAACTAGCGTCTTTCGCTTGTATTTCTGTCAACAAATCAGCAATTGTCCAAGCGACGCAGTGACTCTTCGCTTGCCCTGCAATAATGACAGCATCAAATTCAAACAGATGCTGAATCAAGCTGGCATTTTCCTGGGCAATTGGTAATCCATCATCTCCGTCTAAGACTTCAGGGCGCAGGATCGAGTAGTTTTCTGTTAAAGGATTATTGCCTTTAATTTCATACCGTGTTTGGCTATTTCGAGCAATGCAGTGGAAAAATAAGGCTTCTTCCACGGCTGAAACTAGCGCATGACCAATTCCCCCTAGCATGGAATGATAAGGCCATATCGTTAAGGGGTACTTACCCGCACCACTTAGCTGCGTAACGTAGTGCAAAGCGTGTGTTTCTAGCTTCGAGTAGTCGCCACCTGCGATACTGTCGGCAACCGCTGGGTTTACCTTCCAGACACCTTGTTGGATAGCTTCTGGAGTGATGTTGGTCGCTGCTGGGGTAGGGTGTTCTCCTGCCTCGTTAATCCAAAAGATGGGATGAAAAATCTGCATCGCTGTGTGCGTGTCCATTGTTGGTGCGATCGCACTTATCACCCCTAAATTGCGGTAAATAAATTCACACAGCCGTACATTGTCCTCCACAGCCCCCATCCCAGACTTACCACCCACAAATAGTTCAAAGTCGGGAAGGCAAAAGGTATTTTGAACATCAATTAACAGCAGACCAATACGGGTTTTATCCTCAGCCGCTGGCTGAATACCGTGCTGATGCGCCCATTCTCTCGCTTGAACTGCCCGATCCTGATACGGCACTCGCCAAACTTCTCCCACTCGGCTGGCATCAAAATGAGATGGGATTGGTAACGGCTTGGTTGTTTGTGTGGTCATACCTAGACCTTGATGATTCATGCGTACCAAAGATGTTTACCCTTTCCAGTTATCAGGGCTTAATTTGATAGTAATGAAAGCTGTGTGTTCTTGCCGAAAATCTAATGCAATATTAATAAAGATAATTGATATCAAAATGAATTTGCTAGTAGATTTAGTTGACACTCAAAAAGAAGTTTCTATCCGGTAGCCAATTTTACACGTTTGATGAGCCAAAATCTGTATTGAAAGAAAAGGGATGGAATGTTGAAATTTAGAAACACTAAGCGTAACGCGAATCTCCGACAAATTCAGCAACTAGACCCAGTGCAAGACCATTGTCAAATAACCCAACTGATGACGGGTTATGAGTTTCCTTGGGATACGACGCGATCGCTTGAAATTGCCCTGATGCGAACCTTCTGCGTTCCTAGTATCTCTGCATTACTGGATAAAACGGGTGAATTCAAGCATCGTCCTCAGAAACGCTACGACGATACTGGACTCCTGACTACAGAAATCATGAAATGGGGCTACGAAAGCGATCGCGGGAAAAAAGCCATTGAGCAGATGAATGCTATCCATGGACGGTTCAAGATTTCTAATGAAGACTTCCTCTATGTACTTTCAACCTTCATTTATGAGCCAATCCGTTGGAATGCCCGCTTCGGCTGGCGTCAAATGTGTGAGCAAGAACGTCTTGCCTCATTTTACTTCTGGCGCGAGGTAGGCAAACGGATGCATATTCAAGACATCCCGGAAACCTATGAAGAATTTGAACGCTATAACTTTGACTACGAACGTCAACATTTCCGCTATTCAGATACCAATCGCCGCACGGGTGAAGCGACTCGCGACCTATTCCTGAGTTGGTTTCCTAGCGTTGTTCGACCCATGCTAAAGCCTAGTGTTTACGCGCTACTGGATGACACAATTCTTGACGCTTGTGGGTTTCCTCACGCTCCAAGGCTGCTGCGTTCTTTTGTCGCAATGAGCCTTAAACTCCGAGGCCGAGTGTTACGCCTGTTGCCACCTCGAAAACAAGCAGCTTTCTTCACAGATTTCTCAGTACGGAGCTATCCCAATGGTTACGATATCTCTGAGTTAGGGTCACCACCAATACGCTAGAAAGCGTCTATTACTAGCCAATTTGCAATTAAAGATAATTTATTGACCTCAGATATGTAAAAATTCTGTGAAGCTGAGTAGTGAGATACTACTTTAGTTGAACTTTGTGCTAAAAATACATGTAATCAGCTCAAACTGTACATTCAGTCTCAAAGTTGTGGAAACAGTAAAAGAAAGAAACTGGATACAGGAAAGCCGCTTCAAACGATGTCCTGCATAATCCTTACATTGTTCACTTTACGACTCCTCCCAAACCCTGGCAAAGAAGCTGTAAGCATCCTTGTCAAGATTTATTTTTTCAGTATCTTGATATGACTGATTGGTCAGGATGGCGGAATACTATCTGGAGGCGCATGTGGAGAAGAGTTAGGAAAGAAACAAAGAGTCTTTGGAGCTTTACAACAAATGCGTACAAATCTAAGGAAACGCTATTGATACCCCAGATGCTCGTAACTAAATGTCCAAACCAACAATAGTTAGCTCAAGGGGATGCTCAACTGTGAACTGATAGTACAGCTCTTGTTTAGATAAGGGGGGGAGAGTGAGTGACCATTCTAACCTCCCCATTTCACCTCCCTGAATTTGGGGGTTAGTACGAGTTAAACTTACCTTGATTTGCTCGTTACGGCTGACTGGTAATTGTTCAATTAATGCCAGCTCCGCTGTCTGTTCGCGTAAGTTTGTAATGACCAAGCGATAGGCATAGGTTGTGTGCTTTTGGTTGGCAATTAGTGTCTTATCTACCTGACGCTCTACTAAAACTCGATCAATTTTTAGTCCTTCGTCAATACCCAAGTTGAGCTTAAATTCCTGACCAGGAGCAATGTTTTCTAGAGAAGTTGTGCCGATAAACGTGTTACCACGGAAGATGTTTGCTTGTCCGGGTAGTAGGGTAACACCACTTAAAGGATTAGTAATCGTTGTCTGAAGGTAGGCTAAGCTATTCACCTGAGGCATGGCGATATACTGGGCGCGGCAAGGATAATCTGCGTTGAAGATTGTGGTTTTGTGAGCAGTGTTGTCACTGGGAATACTGCCACTACTAACTTTTAAGGTGACAATGCCTCCTTGTTTGGATTCTGCGATTTGCTCTACAGCAGCCTGTAACTCTGAATCTCGTAGGGCTGCTGGTTCCGGTGTCATGCCGGGATAAGGCATAGTAATCGCAAGGCTTCGTGGGGGAAGGTTACCAGATTCAGCGATCGCATTTGCCTGTTGTCCTGCATGGCTTGGGGCTTGGACATCGATATACCAAGGATTTAACTTGGGTGGTAGGCTACCGAGTCCCGGCTTTGCGGTTGAAAGGGTAAAAGCCGCATCTAGCCAATCCTCGCCACTGCTTTGCTTGACGTCGGCAAGATAGCAGATGTTCATTTTTTCATCAGTTGCATTCAACCGTAGGTCATATAGTGGAACCCAACTGGCTTGACGCACAACGTAGGATACCTCTAGCTCAAATTCCTTAGTTGTTGAAGGTTCCAGGCTGATGATAATCCTGAAACTTTCCTGAGGACGAAGGGTTGAAAGCGATTGTAGCTGCTGGCGAAGTGCCTGTAATTTTTGGTCAAGCTTCTGTTGCTCTTTCTCAAAAGTTGCGATCGCTTTTGAAAACTGGTTGTATTGCTGCCCAACAAAATCCAGTAAGTCCGTGATTTCATTCAGGTTAAGCGGTTCAGGGCTTTGGAATCGGGTCAAGCGTTCCAGGTATTGAGTGCTTAAGCTTTTAACAAAATTGCGTTGGAGATTATAAAGTGTCAGTTGGTCCTGGCAAGCCCGTTTTTGCTCTTCAACTTGCCCGATTTCCTCAGTTAGCTGAGCAATTTCTTGGGTAACTGCTTCCGTCGCATCAGTGCGTGCGGTGCGTACCCCGACGAGTCGCACCGCCATGCCAAGACTCCTCACTCGTACCGACTCCCTCAGGAGTGTCAATGGTAGTTGGGTAATGACAAGTTCTTTTTCCTCACCAATTAGCTGCACAACACCTCGGCGCGTTACTAGCGCTTGGTCGTCGTATACCGTAACCTCAGAAATCCGGGTGTCTACCGTTTTGCTCATCACTTTTAAGTCCTTAGTTGTTTGTTAAAGAGTCAAGCAACTAATAACCAACAACCAATAACTGCATTTTGCATTCTTTGTTAAGGTTTCACTGGTAAAATTCCAGCCAAATCTAGAATTTCGGGAATCAAATCTTCTCGCCTGACTGCCATCATGTGGACACCCTGACACAGTTGCCGCGCTAGCTGAACTTGCTCAGCTGCAATCTTCATTCCTTCTTGTAACGGGTCATCCGCTGCTGCTAGCCTGTCAATCGTGGTTTGCGGAATATTAACACCTGGAACGTACTTATTAATAAACTGAGCGTTCTTTGCAGACTTGAGCAGAAATATGCCTGCTAAGATTGGCTTATTGGTGCCAGATGCAATCTGATCCATAAATTTTTCCAGTCGTTCAAAATCACTAATCAACTGACTTTGGAAAAACTCTGCACCTGCCTCTAGTTTACGCTCAAATCGACTCTGCAACCCAGACCAACTTTTGAGTTGGGGATCAACTGCTGCCCCTGGAAATAAGTCGGTGACACCATCGGTGAGGGGCTTGTCATTTGAGTCGAAGCCACCATTGAGTTTATTAATCAGTTGCAGTAAGCGGATAGATTCTAGGTCAAAGACACTTTTTGCCTCAGGATGGTCACCCGCCTTAACCGGGTCACCTGTGAGGGCAAGGACGTTACGGATACCCAAAGCATAGGCACCCATTAAGTCAGCTTGCAAGGCAAGACGGTTGCGATCGCGACACGCCATCTGGCAAATCGGCTCGATCTCATGTTGCAACAAGATAACTGATGCGGCTATAGAACACATCCGCAACACTGCCCGACTACCATCAGTAATATTGACAGCGTGAACTCGCCCTTTAAGAGTCTGCGCCATCTGAATCATGTGGGTTGGGTCGCCCCCTTTAGGTGGACAAACCTCAGCCGTGATTAAAAATTCACCGGACTGAACCGCTGACCGAAATCGACTTTGAATTGGGGTAGTACCCCTAGAGTAAAGCTGTAGGGGTTGGGACACTGTATCAGCTTTTAATCTTGAGTTTTGAATGGTATCGCTCATAAATTCATGTAAAGTTTGAGTTTTGAATTATGAGCGGAGCCTAGGCATCACTCACAACTCATCACTCGGTCAACTTTTAACTCTACAGCGGCATTGAGTAACCAAGGGCAGCTTTAACCTGATTAAGTGTTTCATTGGCGATCGCTTCTGCTGCCTCACGCCCATCTCGCAACACCGATTCAAGATAGCCTTTATCTGTCATCACCGCTTGATACTTCTCTTGAATTGGCTTGAGGGCTTCAATCATCGTCTCGGTTAGCAACGGCTTAAACTGCCCCCAACCCATATCCTGACCTTCCTCCGCGACGGCTTCTTTCGTCTTGCCCGAAAGAATCATGTACAGACCTAGAAGATTATTGCACTCTGGACGAGCTGGATCATCGAAGGTTAAGCCCCTTTCCATATCTGTCTTACAACGCTTAATCTTTTTTTGAATGACATCGGGTGGATCTAAAAGATTAATCCGACTTCCTTCTGCTGGGTCAGACTTTGACATCTTCTTAGTGCCATCCATCAAACTCATGACTCTCGCCCCTTCTTTACGAATCAAAGGGTCTGGCACCTTTAAAATCGGGGGTTTACCTTTGGCAAACTGGTAGTTAAAGCGATCGGCAATATCCCGCGTCAATTCCAAGTGTTGCTTTTGGTCTTCCCCAACTGGAACCTTATCGGCTTGGTAAAGCAAAATATCGGCTGCCATCAGTACTGGGTAGTCTAGCAAGCCTGTATTAACGTTTTCTCCTTGCCTAACTGCCTTTTCCTTGAACTGGATCATGTCTGTCAGCCAGTTGATGGGCGTAATGCAGTTGAACAACCAAGTTAGTTCACTATGGGCAGAGACATGGGATTGAACAAAGATTTTAGAGTACTCTAAATCAATCCCACACGCTAAATAGAGGGCGGCAATGGTGTAGGTGTCAGAGGCAAGTGTTGCGGGATTGTGGGGGGCTGTGATGGCGTGCAAATCAACCACACAGAAAAAATTTTCGTACTGACTTTGCCCTTCTACCCAGTTGCGAATTGCTCCTAAATAGTTGCCTAGATGAAGATTACCGGTTGGTTGAACTCCAGAAAACGCTCGCTGCTTACCCATCGATTTTGGTTGAATACTGGTGCAAGGACTAATTGATATACAATCTCAACGTCCTTAGTGTGTATCAGTTTTATCAATTGTGCCACTGCCTAAGCCGATTTAGCAGGATATTTCGCTTTGAAGTTGGTATCAGATGCCCGATGCCAGGAAATTGGGCATTAGAAGTTCTTATTCCCCATTCCCCATTCCCGAAAACTCTATTCCCTCGTGGATGGAGTTTTTTATCAGAGGTGATGTATCAAGTGATGAGAAGATAGTGTGATAACCTCCTTAAGATTTAATAAGATTTCTCATGGCTCAGATTCAATTTTCCAGAGGTATCAACGAAGACGTTATCCCTGACGTGCGCCTTACCCGCTCTCGCGACGGGAGTAGTGGCACTGCAACATTTTATTTTGACAACCCTAAAGCTCTCAATGGCAACAATACAGAAGACATTACTGGGATGTACATGATTGATGAGGAAGGTGAAATTATCACGCGGGAGGTTAAAGGTAAGTTCGTCAATGGTCAGCCTACAGCCTTAGAAGCGGTTGTTCTATTGAAATCTTCAGAAGAATGGGATCGTTTCATGCGCTTTATGGAACGCTATGCAGAAGAGCATGATTTGGGATTTAGTAAATCCTGAGGTGTTAGTTGTTGGTTATTGGTTGTTGGTTGTTAGGTGTTAGTTGCTGCCGACCGTTAACTTAATGACAACTACAAAGGATAAAAAACGATGACTCACCAACCTCATCCTGATGCCGCGAAAATGGCAGTCAATTGTGCTGTCATTACTGTTAGTGATACGCGATCGCCCCAAACAGATCGGAGTGGAAAGCTTATTGAGCAACTACTCCTTGATGCAGGGCATCAGGTGGGGTTTTATACAATTCTCAAAGATGAACCAGCGCAAATTCGTGCCCATATGAAAGCGCTGGGAGAACGTGCAGATCTTGAGGCGTTAATCTTCAATGGTGGTACTGGCATTGCACCGCGAGATACCACCTATGACGCTTTGGAAAGCTTGCTAGAAAAGACTTTGCCAGGATTTGGTGAAGTCTTTCGCTTTCTTAGCTACCAAGAAATTGGCTCGCGAGCGATCGCTTCACGAGCCGTTGCTGGAGTTTATCAAAAAAAGCTCATTTTCTCTATTCCTGGCTCCACAGCAGCCGTCAAACTCGCCGTCCAACAGCTAATTTTGCCAGAACTAATTCATCTAGTTAGCCAATTGGTTGGGGATTAGTGATTGAGGATTGGGAATTAGAAGATGCTAGAAGGAATGAGGAAACAGGAATTTACTGTGCCGACTTTGTCCAATTCCCAATTCCCCATCCCCAATTCCCAACTTTTATCGAACACTAATTGGCTTAGCTGGTTGACCAACACCACGTCGAGCCATAACATCCGTTTCCAAAACAGTGATTGCTCGCTTGTATTGTGGGTCTTCAGCGCTACCGATTAGGCTGGGTTCAGTCTGTAGACGCTGCTGTTGTGTAGTTGTTAAGTCGAGCGTGACATCAGGCATAATCCCTTTATGGTTAATATCAATGCCACTAGGGGGATAGTAACGAGAAATTGTTACCGCTAAGCCTGAACCATCGGATAAAGAATGGACAGACTGCACAACGGCTTTCCCAAAAGTTTTGCTTCCCACGACAACAGCACGTTTACTATCCTTGAGGGCACCTGCAAGAATCTCACTAGCGCTTGCGGAGTTCCCATCAACTAAAACTGCCATAGGCAACTGTGTCAGTGCAGACTTATTTGCCTTAAATTCCTGTGTGCCACCTCTGCGGTCTACAGTATGGACAATCTCACCATTCTCGATCCACATCCGGGCAATTTCTACACTGGCGTGCAGCAATCCTCCTGGATTGCCCCGTAAATCTAGAACATAGGCATCAACGTTCTGCTCATTCAGATTAAGGATTGCCCGCTGCATCTGTTCTGAAGCATGGGAGCTAAATTCATTCAAGCTAATATAGCCAACCTTAATCTGGCCTTCCTGCTTGAGAGAAGAGTGAACTGATGGCAACTCGATTTGAGCGCGAGTTAGTGTGACATCAAATACACCTTTCCCTTCTCTGGATAATTGCAGAGAAACGCTTGTCCCCACGTCACCTCGAATCATGGCTGACGCTTCTTCGATTTTCATCCCTTGTGTGGGTTGACCATCAATTGCCAGAATCTTGTCTCCAGCTTTAATATCTGCCTTAAATGCTGGGGAATTCTCAATTGGTTCAACAACCTTCAGTACTTTGGTTGGGTCATCAACTTCCATGCGAATGCCAACCCCAGAAAGCTCTCCAGCGGTTTGACTGGTCAGCGCTTGGAACTGTTCAGGGTCTAAAAAGCGGGTGTAGGGGTCTGATAAAGGCTCTAGGGCTTTACGAATTGCCTCGTAGGCTTGCTCTTTTGAGGTGTAGTTTTTGCTGAGTAGTTGTTGTCGTGTAGCTTGCCAATCAACGTTGTTAAACGTGTTATCAACGTATTCCCGGTTCACAATCTGCCAAGCTTCATCAACTATGCTTTTAGGGCTGTCTTGAAGTGCGGCGAGGACAGTGCGACCACCATTTGGTACCAATAAAGACAAAGCGGCTGTTGTTGCGATCGCTCCCGTGAAGAGAACGCCTTTGAGCAAAGGAAAGTACTTTGGGTTTTGATTCATGGAGAGTGCGTTAGAGGGGGGTTGGCGTTAATAACCTAACAGTTATTGTCTTTTTCGGGCAGTTGAAGGGGTACCCTGTGCTTGGATTCTACACTCAGCTGATGCTTTGAAGTGATCGGACTGCTGCCCAGTCTAAAACCGAACTAGCAATACTATACTCACATTGAGCCGCTAAGCTCATAGAATTTTGTGCCAGTTTACTTAGTGTCCTTAGTAATACAGTCAATACCTTCTCCAAAACGGGTTTTTGAACAAGGTCTGAGTCGTGTGGTACGAGATATGAGAGATAAATTGATTCTACGCAACTGGGCTAGATTCAAAAACTGGTTTCGAGCCAAATTGCAATGGCGACTGATTAGCTTAGGGCTATTAGGCTTCGGTGTCCTCCTTTGTGGTTGGCTACTCATTAACACACTAAGATTGCAAGCAGCGGCGACGGGTTCAGTAGACACATTTTTTGTCCTAGGGGGTAGTATTCGTCGGGAGATCTATGCAGCCGAGTTGACTAAACAGCACCCGGAAACCAGAGTTTTAGTGTCTCAAGGCTCGCTAGACCCCTGCATTTTGCTAATTTTTCAACGGGAACAAGCCCCCATCCGCCATGTATGGCTAGAAAAGTGTGCTAATTCTACCTTTGATAACTTCTACTTTAATATCCCTCTTCTAGATCAGTGGGGAGTTCGTAAACTTAAATTAATTACCTCCCCCTCTCACCTACCACGAGCGCAGTGGATGGCACAAATACTCTTGGGCGCTCAGGGGATTTGGGTAGAGCTAGATGTGGTTGAGGAGCAGGGCATTCCTGGAAATCGAGAGCATTGGCTCAAAACAGGGTTGGACGTGACTCGCAGCGTGATTTGGGCTGTGTTGAGTCAGTTTATCCAACCAAAATGCTCGAAGTTAATCCCATTGACAACGGTTGAACTTCAAATTTGGGGCAATACAGGTTTTAAGTGTGAGTATCAAGGTAATCTTGATTGAAAGGAGTTCAGTAGTTCAGGAGTTTTTTCAGATAGAGATTGTGTCCCTCACCTGAAAGGATGCAACTGAAATTCTTTCACTGGGGATTGTGCCTTTGCTCCCCCTTGGTCGCCAAAACTTGGGTTTGTCCAAAATTCTGAACTCCTGAACTTCTGTATTCAATTGCTTATCCGGTTCTTCCGCTAAGGTGGGCGACGACGGCAATCAACTCAGCTGGCTCAACTGGTTTAGGTAGGTGTGTTTGGAAGCCCGCCAGTAGAGCCTGCCTGCGATCTTCTGATCTAGCATACGCTGTCAGCGCTGCTGCTGGAATCCTTCCTCCTGTTTGCGATTCCCTTGCTCTCACCTGGCGGATCAGAGCGTAGCCATCCTCACCAGGCATCCCGATATCACTGACTAGGACATCTGGCGTTGACTGTTCAATGAGCTTGAGCGCCTCTTCTACTGAGGCGGCGGCTGTCACGAATGCTCCGCACTGCTCAAGTAGTGTAGTGATCAACTCGCGTGCATCAACCTCATCATCGACAACGAGTACCTGTAAGCCATTAAGCTGAAGAGCGTCGTTAAGTGGCTCACCAGTTTCATCGGTTGGAGAAATCTGTGACCGATGCCTTGTCTGCTGACGAAGGGCTGTGAGCGGAAGTTTCACTTTGAATATGGCACCTTGCCCTTCTCCGAGACTATCGGCGTGAATTGTTCCCCCGTGTAATTCTACCAAGTGACGGACAATTGCTAAACCTAACCCAAGTCCACCATGCGATCGCGTTGTTGCACTGTCGGCTTGACGGAAGCGCTCGAAGATATAGGGTAAGAATTCTGGGCTAATCCCTTGACCTGTATCACTAACTGTAATCTCGGCATTGGAATTGATGCGTTTGAGTTGGATCGTGACCTGCCCACCTTTGGGAGTAAACTTGATCGCATTCGACAGGAGATTCCAAACAACCTGCTGCAAGCGGTCTGAATCACCCACAACTAGTCCAGTTGAGGTATCAAGCTCACAGGTGAGTTGAATCGCTTTAGCCTCTGCTGCTAAGCGTACTGAATCCATAGCTGCATTGATAACTGAGGTGAGTTCAACAGGTCGAATCTGAAGACGCAGCTTGCCGGAAATGATGCGCGAGATATCTAGCAAATCTTCAATTAATTGGTTTTGCGATCGCGCATTACGCTCAATAATCTCAAGAGCGCGTGCAAAGGTCGCTTCATTCAACTTTCCAGAGCGTAGCATTTGAACCCATCCCAGCATCGCGTTGAGGGGAGTCCGCAGTTCGTGCGAGACAGTTGACAGAAACTCATCCTTAACCCGGTTTGCCTCTTGTGCCTCAGCACGAGCCGCTTGCTCTCGGAGTAATAGCTGCTCACGTTCTTCCTCAGCCTGCTTACGCTGTGTGATGTCTTGAAAAACAACTACTGCACCTGTAATCAGACCATCTACAACTATGGGCGAACCCGTATAGGATACAGGGAAGACAAGACCATCTTTACAGGTAAATACATCTAGCTCATTCCGAATCGTCTTACCTTGTTGCAAAACAGCCAACACTTGACAATCTTCTGCATTGATGTAGGAACCGTCAGCCCGCTGAAAGTGAATGGATTCATGCATGTTTTTACCAAGCATTTCCTCTTGAGTCCAACCCAATATTTGCTGGGCAGCAGGATTTAAGAAGGTAACGCAGCCATCGCTGTCAAGTGCATAGACCCCTTCACCGAGGCTACTTGTAATCGCATTGGTAAATTCCAGTTGGCGGCGAAGCTGTTCTTGGGCTGACTCAGCAGCCCGATAAAGTTGTGAGTTCTGTAGCGCCACAGAAGCCATCTGCCCCAGTTGTAGGATAATCGCCTCATCGCTTTCAGTAAAGTCACCGTCCTTTCTAATGTCTTCAGGCGTAAATATGCACGAGCAAGACTGACCAATCATCTCTGCTTCCTGATAACCTAAAATGCTTTCTACTCCTGCATTCCAAGTGATGATGCGCCCGGAAGTATCCAGAATGAAAATCGCATAGTCCCACACATCCTCCACCAACAAGCGGCAGCGTTCTTCACTTTCTTTGAGTGCAGCTTCTGCCTGCTTATCCTGGAATTGTGAGGCTTCAAGGAAAGCGACTTGTTGACGCAAATTTGCTAACTCAGCTAGCAATTGGTCTTTTGTCTTATCTTCATCCTTCATCTTGTGTGCTTTTCAAGCATAGGTAGTAATTTTACCCAGCTAGGAAATAAACAATTTGACTATGGCATTCGTCCAACCTTAGAAATAATATCCAAATCTCTTTTTTAGCTTCTACTACCCAAAAGCGTATTTTCGATAACATCTTATTAGGCTTTAGAGCGCCCTCTGAGTCAGTCACTTGACCACCAAGTCCTAGTGCTACTTCTGTCGCCAGTAGCCCGACAATGATGTGAACCACTCCTTTGGCGGCATAACCAAATCGTGCGAATCGATCAATCCAAGGATTAGCAACCGCATTGGTGACTGTCTGCTTTGCCTGCTCTTTAACGGCTTGGACAGAGGAATGGGTCTTTGGCATCACAAAAAATTAAGCTAATGTGTACTTTAATTACACTAAGACTTACACAGTAGCTTTACTAGTAGGGTGCGTCGTGACGCACCCTACGCTGATAGCTGACCGCTAACTGCTAATCATTCACGATAATTAGCTCTTGCTTGGGCTTGGATAGTGGATAGGGGAACTTGGTAGAAATATTCACGCAGAAATTGTTCTTCTTCAATGGCGGCTAAGAAGCTTTGAGTAGCTTGTTGAGTAGAAGAGTCAGTAGTTGATGAGTCTATGGGAGTCCAGCTAATGGTAATAGACCAATCAGAATGTTTAACCTGAAAGCCGAGTTCAGAAAGGGCATTGAGTCCCAGATGAAGTGTGCGATCGCTTAAATCAAGCTTGTCTTGCAATTGCGCTAAAGTCGCAGATTGACCTGTGCGACTGAGAAATTTTGCAATTCCCACCAACTGCTGCCAGATTTCGCGAGGTGGCTGTTGACTCGGTGGTGGATAAGCGATCGCTAGTGGTCGATCTGATGCGATCGCTCGTCGGAACCATACTTGCAACTCATCCCAGCTAGTTGGACACTCGCTTATCGTGAGGGGTTGAGAAGGTGTTAGCGAAGCGGGACGAACGTTCTCCCCAGCTTCCTCCATCTCCCCAATGTCCCCTCGCCAATCTAAAATCCAATCGAGTTGAGTAGGGATGTTAAAGTAGGACGATTCAACGTTGGGTTGCAGGGCAATGATACGCACTTCCGGGCGTCTTTTGTAATTGTTATAGTCAAGTTCAACAAGAGCATTGCACTTGCCCTTCGGTACTTCGTCTTTATAGTGTCCCCACCAGATACCGGGAAAGCCGACACTAGCGGAGTCGTCCAAAAGTTCCAACTCAGTCTTGATATACTGCACCTTTCGCCCCTTCATGTCCTGAGAGTTGCGATTCCAAACCGCTTCAAACCAACAGTTTTGAATCAGCAGTTTTGGAACAGGATTTCCCATTCCACAGGGTTCAAGCAGTTTGAGTTCTTGAAATAGTTCTTTCCCCAAATCTGCAACTTTAACTACGAGGTCAGCTTCAATTACAGGTGTCATTAAAGTACCTGACGTACCCAATTGTTGTCGCAGTTGTTGGTTTATTGCTTGGATAAACAAGGGAATATTTTCAACAGGTAAGCTCAACCCAGCCGCAAAAGGATGACCACCAAAGCGATGTAAGAGGTGTTCTTGGGACTTAACCAATTGATAAAGGTCAATGTTATTCACAGAACGTGCTGAACCTCTGGCAATTAAGGGCTGAGGGTTGGGGATTGGGAATTGGGAAGAGACACCAGAGGTTTCTTGCAAGTTTTCTTCTTGTGCAGGGTTCCCACCATCTGAACTCAACAAAATCGTAGGTCGTCCGTATTCCTGGGCAACTTGACCTGCTACTAAACCTAAAACACCAACGGGCCATTGAGAGTCTTCTAGGACAATTACACTGGTTGTTGAAAGGTCGAGTTGGTCAAGCTTGTGTTTTACTTGCTGCGTAACGTCTTTTTGCAAACCCTTACGGCGGATATTGGCTAGTTCTGTTTCAATGGCTAATTGCTCAGTACGTTTTTCATCATCGCTGGTAAGTAATTCAACGCAAAAAGTAGCATCACCCTGAATCCGGCTTACAGCGTTAATTCTAGGGCCAAGACCGAAGGAAATATCTGTAGGGCGATCGCCATTTCGCTGACACAGTTCCAATAGACGCGCTACACCCGGACGACGGCGAGTTTTTGGGAGTTGTTGTAGTTGTTTGATTCCTACTTGTGCCAGATATCGACAATCTCCACTCAACTGCACCAAATCTGCAATTAAACCAATTGCAACTAAATCTAACAAGTTTTCTAAAGGCTGTTGCGGGACTTCGGGTAAGGTTTCATAGAGCGCTTCTACCAACTTGTAGGCAACAGCAACACCAGAAAGATGAAACAGTGGGTGGTCAGAGGAGAAATAGCGAGGATTGATAATTGCCTTAACTGGTGGACGCTCTAATGGCAAGGTGTGGTGGTCGGTGACAACAACATCAATCTCTAATGCTTGGGCATATTCAATTTCACTTATATTGGTGCTGCCCGTGTCGCAGGTGACAATTAACCGACAACCTTGCTTTTGCAAGGTATCAATTCCCTGACAATTAAGCCCGTGAGATTCAGTGAGGCGGTTAGGAATGTAGTAGATTAGTTGCCATTCTTGAGGCAAAAATTGTCCTAGTCCTTCCCAGAGAACGGATGTTGAGGTGATGCCATCCGCATCAAAATCCCCCCAAATCGCCACCATTTCACCCGTTCTACAAGCTTGCTGCAAGCGCTCTACTGCCCAGTGCATTTCTTGCCCAAATTCAAAGGGACTGGCGGGTTGATAAAATTCTGGGTTCAAGAAACCTGGCAGTTGCTCAAGGTCGCGGATTCCCCTCTGCCACAACAATTGCGCGGCATAATGACCATCAGATGTAGGGCTGTGGCGCTTTACCGCATCAACAAAATCCTGGGGGATTTGAGGGGGCGGCGAGATTTGCCATTGATGTTGTGGCTCAGACATTTTGTTTTTCTAGGCTTGATAAGCTCTCTTCGTACTGCGCGATCGCACACTTTTAAAAACTACTCATACTGTGAGTATTCTAAAGATTTTCCTCGCTGAGCCGCTGAGTTTTCCTGCCAATGCTCTGGATGTCTAGCCTAAAATTAAGTTTAAAGCAAGTTCCTCAAACAAAACTTGATATGACTCGCCTTCCTCCCCAATCTGACCCACCTCTTCCACCTCGGCAAACTTTGCCGACAATGTACGACTTGCCTAGCGACAACCCAGAGGAACCTGGCTTGCCTGACGAATTCCATTTCTTACAACCCCTACTGCTGTTTTTGACCTTTGTCCCTCCAAACTGGAACCCAGACATGGTGTTCAGCGCCTGTGACCTCAATCTCTACTACGATTTCAGACATTCAGGTCGGTATAAGCGCCCCGATTGGTTTGGTGTTGTGGGTGTCTCTCGGCTTTATGAAGAACGCGATATGCGTTTGAGCTATGTCGTCTGGCAGGAACAAGTTAGTCCGTTTGTGGTGGTTGAGTTATTGTCTCCAGGAACAGATGACGAAGATTTGGGACAGACGGTTAGCGAACCAGGAAAGCCCCCGACGAAGTGGGAAGTTTATGAGCAGATTCTGCGCGTTCCTTATTATGTTGTCTTTAGTCGTTATACCGAGCAACTTCAGGTATTCCACCTTGTCGATGGACACTATGAACCCGCAGAACTTACTCAGGGACGCTTGCTGATTCCGGAGCTAGAGCTAAGTTTAGGTTTGTGGCGAGGGAGTTTTCAATCTTTCAATCGGCTGTGGTTGCGGTGGATGACGGCTGAGGGAGAGTTGATTCCTCTCCCTGATGAGAAAGCCGCTGCTGCTGAGCAACGTGTTGAACAACTAGCAGCACGACTGCGTGAGTTAGGCGTTGACCCAGACCAAGTGGTTTAAACTGATCAAGCGGAAGTGGCGCGAATGGGTAGGTGTTTTTCCAAGGTAGCTTGATATTTTTGCTAAAACTCCTACTCTACAAGGCTTTCAGAACCCATTAATCCCTTTCAGGGATTGAAACAAAGGAATCACACCCATAGGGCATTCGTTAGTTTCCAGCCCTAATTTACCAGGTGTGATACTGCATCCGGGTCATCTATCCCCTTTTTCGGCAACCCATAAAACTTTGTAGAGACGTTCCGCCGGAACGTCTCTACGACTAGAACTCATTCTCAATTGGCTGATGAGGTAAGCGATCGCACCAACTCAAAGCTCAAATTTGCCAATGTCAAGTCCTGAACCAATCACTTGCCTCAGCTAAAAACTAGCTGTCTAACCGATTAACAATTAGGAATTCCCTACCACACTTCATCAATTGGTGGTGGTTCAATCCCTTGAAAACCGATGCCCCATTCATATCGGGCAAGATCGGGTGGTGGTGGTGGTGACACCACAGGCACAGACTTGTTATCAGTGTCCTCAGGGGCATTCAAAGCATGAATTGGGCTGGTAGAACGGACACTACTAACCCAGCTATTAGAACTTTTTTGGGGAACCGGGCTTGGAATGGTGCTTTCTTTATCCAGCATTTGACCAAGATGGTGTAGCCCTTCACACAATTTGTGTAAGTGAAAGCAACGGTAATTGGCGGCTTGCCAGTCTCCTGCTTCCAGTGCTTCAACATATCCCTTCTGTAAGGCTCTGATTAGCCGAAGCTGAGTTTCGATAATGGGGTAAGTGATTGCCATTTGTTTACTGTTGTTCAAGTTAAGTTGGGATATACCTTTAGTGCATTTCCGTAGTAAGGGCAATTCACCAGGTTTTGCTACTGAAAGAGTATGTAATAACCAATTAGCTCTCAGCGTTTAGTCCCAGGTAGAAGCGACAACTCCTAACGGGTGGGCTGTTTGAGTGCAATTGGGTATGAGGGAAGACTCGCCTCGTTTCCCTGTATAAGACTTTCAGCGGTAAATCTCTTTAACAGAAACTCTTACAACAAGTTTTATTAAAGATGAACGGAGGAATGTCACAGAACGTTGCTCAGGTATAGCTGTTGCAATAAAAGCTCTGTGCCTTCTGCCTTCTGCCTTCTGCCCTCTGCCCTCTGCCTTCTGCCTTCTGCTATAGCTGTGGTGCGATCGGGATTTCAATCCAAAACTCAGCCCCTTGACCGGGTTCAGAGAGACACTTGAGGATACCGCCATGTTTCTCTACGACAATTTGGTAGCTAATCGACAGCCCTAAACCAGTGCCTTTACCTACGGGTTTAGTAGTGAAGAAGGGGTCAAAAAGACTCCCAATGACGTTTTCTGGGATGCCTAGACCGTTGTCGCGAATTCGGATAAGGACTTGATGGCTATCCAAGAGTTCTGTGTGAATCCAGATCGTCGGTGAGAGAGTGGGTGGGCAAGAAGAATCACTTTCGCTCTCGCCTTGGCACAAATTGTTCTCTGCTTGTCTTAATCTCTGTGTCTCTAGGGCATCGATCGCATTGCTGACGATGTTCATAAAGACTTGATTGAGTTGACCTGCGTAGCACTCGACAAGTGGCAGGTTGCCGTACTCTTTAATGATGGTAATACCAGGATTATTGCCACTAGCTTTCAAGCGGCTTTGGAGAATCAACAGTGTATTGTCTATTCCTTCGTGGATATTAACTGGCTTCATTTCTGCCTCATCCAGTCGTGAGAAGTTCCGCAAGGAAATGACAATCTCATGAATGCGGTCAGCCCCTAGCTGCATTGAAGACAGGATTTTCGGCAAGTCATCAATGAGGAATTCTAAATCAATGTCTTCGATATACTCTTGAAGATCTGGAGTCGGTTTTGGGTAATGCTGCTGATAGCGCTCAACTAGGTCAAGTAGGTCTTGGATATAGTGGGTTGCATGGCTCAGGTTACCTGTGATGAAGTTAACGGGGTTGTTGATTTCATGGGCGATTCCCGCAACCATTTGACCGAGGCTGGACATTTTTTCGGTCTGGATGAGTCGCGATTCGGCTTGCTTGAGTTCTTCTAACGCCATTTCCAAGTGCTGTGCCTGGGTTTGAGCGGCTAGAACAGCGGCGCGAGTTTTTGCGAATAGTTCTGCGTGTTCAATCGCGATCGCTAATTGATCGACCACGGCTTGCAGGAGTTCTACTTCATGATCACTCCACAAGCGGGGGCTATCGTAGTGGCTACAGATAATTGCTCCTAGCTGGCCCGTGTGAGTCTTCAGTGGTAGTAACAATCCAGAGGTGATGCCCCAATCGCTAAGGATTGATCGCATTTCAGGATCTAGATTGGATGCCTCAGCCAGATTTTCAATTTTGAGCGTCTCTAGATTGCGGATTGTCTCCGCTAAAGGTGTTAGATAGGGTGATGGACGCTCACCTAATAAACTAGGTAAACCGGGATCGCAGGCTTCGTGAGTCACACTTAAGCAAGGTCGATTTGGCTCTGACCAGCACCACAAAAAGTGACAGCCGTCAACATTAAGCAAACTCCGAATCTCGGTGACGGCAGTACCCAAAATTGTATCGAGGTCAAGCGAGTTACGGATTTGACTGGCTAATCGAAAGAGTAGCGCTTCCCTACGACTGAGTAGTTCTTCCCGTGCCCAAGCATGGTCAATTGCTAGTGCGATCGCATTCGCAACCCATCCCAGAACACCTTGCACAACCTCGGATAAGGGTTGATGAGTCAACAAGCCAATGATGCCGACTAGCCGTGCTTGAATAATCAGAGGGTAACCTGTAAAGAAGATTTTTTGGGTTGAGACTCCAACAGCAGTTTTGGGAAGTCGGGGAATCAGGAATGGAGAATAGGAAATCACCTTTCCCGTGCTAGTACTGACGTGTTTGCTTGTTGAAGACAATTGAGTGCTGACAGGTTGCCGAGTTTGGAGAATTTCACCAATGAGGCTGTGGTCTGGAGGAAGATGATAGGGAAAGGTGTCAGTGGGGATAAGATGACCTGCTGACGCTTGTAAGTTTAGAGATAAAAGGTCTGTCGTTCCAGGGGCGGTTGATGGGTCAACGGTCCAAATCCCAACCCCAATTGCATCGAGATGCTTCACTATTGCCTCAGTGCAACGCTTGAGGCTTTCGGGTAATGTACCACTTTGGCTCAATGCCGCCCCGACATCAGCTTCTAAGGTTGAGTCACGCGATCGCTCTAGTAGGGTTGCTTTCACCCGTTTACTTTCCGTAATATCACGAGCGATCGCATACATGACACCGTCCTCAATCACCGAAGAGGCACTCCAGGCAAGCCATGTATAAGAACCATCTTGACAACGATAGCGATTCTCAAACTGGATAGTTGATGCTTGAGTGCTAAGCTTCTGCAATTGAGCTAGGGTTAGTGCTTTGTCTTCAGGATGAACAAAATCGAGGAATGATTTAGCAAGGAGTTCTTCTGGAGCATAGGAGAGGATTTTTTCAAAGGCTGGGTTAACAGTCTTAAAATAGCCATCAAACCCAACAATACACAACATTTCCGGCGAGAATCTAAAAAAACGCTGAGCCTCACGGAAAGAGTAGTCGCTACCACTCAGATGCGATCGGGACATGTTCGCTTCGGATTGAAGTAATCCTTTGTTAGTGTTAGACCTACTACGGCTAGTGTGCCTATCTTCTGAAGGAAGATCTAAACGAGTATTGGTGCCAAGACAAATGTGTTCTTCCTCGGCTTGCTTATGTTCAGTGATATCCTTGCAAATTGAGACATATTTATAAGGCTTTTCCTGAGTTTGCAAGATTGGCACGATGGTTGTATCCATCCAGTAAACTTTGCCATCCTTAGCTCGGTTTCTAATTTCGCCCTTCCAAACTTTGCCACGGCGAATTGTTCCCCACATCTGTTTGAAAAATTCTGGTGGATGATAACCAGAATTAATCAGGCGATGATCTACTTTTTGCAGTTCTTCTCTAGAATATTTTGAGATTTCGCAGAACTTATCGTTAACGTACTGGATTTTCCCTGTGAAATCGGTAATTGACACTACCGTCGTTTCATCTATCGCTAACTTGATATCTACGAGTTCTTGATGTGACACTTGCCCTGATTTCTCCACTAGAGGTCGCTTGCTCATCTTTCGGTTTAGATTGTTGAGGTTTTTACGATCGCCAAGCGAGTCAAATCGTCAAAGGCAGCTTCAGGAGCCGAGTTGATATTTTGGTACAGGTACATATCATCAAGGCTCACTAGTCCATTGCCAAATAAAAGCGTCTTCGTTAGTTAGCATCCCTCCCTCCTGAAAGACTGTTGTTTACTATTTTTTGTTTTTAAGGGTTTAAATGGGCTACGCCGTCATCCACCTCCGCTGCGGATATTACTGTTCGTACAAGTAGTAATTAGTGGCTTTGAATAACTATAGTATGTTCTGGTGATTCGAGACGATGCCTAGGGTTTCCCAGCCCTTTTGCCAGTTGATGACTAGCATCGCTTCATTCGATCAGTTCCTGTAAAAGCTCTACCCCATTACCTATTATCTGTTCGATTTTCACAATCGCAACCAAATTTTTGAATTGCTCTGTTTCCTTCACAGAATAAACATAATTTTAAGAAGTATAAACTCATCCTCACAAACTTATATTTCTATTACAACATAGCCTGATTGCCTCTTCGATGGGTGAATAAGGCGGCTGATAAAACACTAGATAAGCAAGTAGGCGCAAATAAATAGAACTAGGAGTTTTGGGTGCTGGGACTGGGAAACTTTCCCTAATCCTAATCGTCTGAAGGCTTGAGAGTTAAAGCTTAGTTAATCATGTTTGTAGATTAAAGCATGATGATATGTAGCAAGTGTCTGGGTAGATCAACCCAAAAAAATCAATTTTTTTAGTTAATCTGGGTAGATCAACCCAAAGGCTTAAATTTCTACTCAGTAGTTAGTAAAGATAGTCAAAGAAAAATATCTAAGTAGTAAGACTTGGCTAGAATAAGTCCAGACTAAATCAACAGGCTTTTCTAGATAATTAAAGCTTGGGTTATTTTTGCTTTAAGTATCTTCACGTTATTGGCTTGTTATCAGCTTCAATTTCTTGGAAGATAGGGACATATGTCACTCCAAAGCAACCAACCCACTATTCTTGCGGTGGACGACAGTACTGCAATGCAAGAAATAATAAAACAGGCGATCGCAAACGAGTACAACGTTCTAGTAGCCGATAGTGCTGTTGATGCCTTGTCCTTGATTTACCATCAACCCATTGCAATGTTTTTGTTAGATGTGTCGCTGCCAGGGGTTGATGGCTTAGATCTTTGCCGCACATTGCGTACTTTGCCCAAATTTTGCAATTTACCAATTATTATGATCACAGCAAGAGATAAGGCTTTTGATAAGGTAAAGGGACGCTTAGCGGGGGCAACAGAATACTTGACGAAACCCTTTGATGCTCAAGAGTTACGAGAGTCTTGTAGAAAGCTCCTTAATTCAAAAAACGCAGTAACTGTGAAAGAGAACGATTAAACGAGTGTTGCTGACGTTCAATGACACATCCCCTTAGAAAGCGGGAACAACGCTCAGGGAGTAGCTTTCTTGGTAAACTTTTGTAAGTTGAATCAGGGATTTGCGATTGGGGTTCTACCGAATTTGGCTGCGTTATTTCGTAGCAATGCCTTTATTTCTCAGTATCTTGCGCCTCTTGCTTCTCGTCCTATTTCATAAAAGCTGCCAGGAGAAGATGCTACACATTCGGGGTGAAACTTTCCCTCAGTTCTGAAGGCAGGGGTGAGTTTTTACGGTTGAATTATTTCTACCGAGCTGGTTTAGTTATAAAAATTCATTAATAGCTTATCCAAAAAAGAAAATTGTTAAGATTCGTTAAAAGAGCTAAAATTAAATTTATATTTTGACTCTTTTAAAGCAGATCTTGATATGGCACTAAAAATTAGCCAGATTCATTTGCGTTCGTTTGTTAGACCCTGGCTGACATTCATTCCTAAGTATTCGCTTGTTGGTCTAGAAATGATTCTAGGTTTTTTACTTAGCTTCGTTTTTATGCAGATTGGTGCTGGAGCAGGTTCTGCAATTTTAAGTGGAATTACTGCTGGCGCATTAGTCGCTTATTTCTATCGTATCGTCTACAAAATTCAGATTAAACCGAACACAAATGTTAGAAAAATCGGGCAGGTTCTTGTGGGTCTTACTATCGGGGTTTCGATCGCTCATAGTAATCTAGCAAATATTTTCTTCAAGCTACCGATTTTGACATTCACAAGCATACTTTTGCTATTAAGTAGTATCCTTATTGGCTACATCTATTCACATATTGCTAAGGTAGATTTGTTAAGCGCTATGCTGGCTGTTGTTCCTGGCAATATAGGAATTATGGCAAGCATAGCAGCAGATTATGGAAAAAATGTATCACTCGTTTCATTGGTTCAATTAATTCGTTTTACAGGAATCATCTTAATAATCCCTCTAATCACCAATGTTTCTACACCTCATGACATCAACCTAATTATCTCCTCCCTAAGCAAAGATTTATCTCAATTTAATCTCCAGTATTTATTACTACTAAGTTTAGTTCTGTCCATAACAGCCATTGCGGCTCGTATTGGAAGTAAATTTAAAGTTCCTGCTCCTTATTTATTTTGCTCTATTTTAGTGGGGGTAGCTTGTAACTATTTATTAATCCAGCTTCCTTTTTCCCCTCCCTTTAACTTTAATGTGCCACCTTTGGTAAATTTAATAGGTCAGACATTACTGGGAATTACGATTGGTGAGTACTGGGGAATCAATCCAAATCTTGAAAGGCGTACAATTGCCTTGACATCAATTCCTGTCGCGCTAACGTTTTTAGCGGGATTCATAGCAGCAGGAATCACAATGTTTTTGACACATTGGGACTGGCTAACTTGTTTGCTGATGGCAGTACCTGGAGGTTCTCCAGAAATGATATTGATTGCTTTAGTCTTAAATCACAATGTTGAGACAATAACAGCAGCTCATCTAGTACGACTAATGGCAATCAATCTATATCTTCCCGTATTAATTTGGGCTTTGGAGAAGTATGGCAGGGAGAGTAAGGAGACTAAAACGATTATGACTTGACAACCCAACTGTTAAAGTCGTTATAGCAGTTAGCCGTGAGTACACTAATCATTTAAGTAACAAAATACTGCTTGAGAATATAGGCGATCGCAAAACAGAAGGGTTGATATTTTCCCTGATCATTTAACTGCTCAAAGTCTTGAGAGAACCGTTGTATCTCTTCGTCTGTAAGTCCCTCAATAGCAAGCAAGGCTCCATCAATCGCCGCACTCCGTATCAGTCTTAGCTTTTCAATGTCGAGTCCAAGTTTTTCAATGGTTGTTTTAGCAGCTTCTTGCTTGTCTGGCTCATCTGTCGGTAGGATTTCACCAGAAGCTGAGTACCGAAAGAAACTAGCACAGTTCACATCTAAAGGCGAAACCATCAGTTGCTCATCGTACCACTTATCTTTTTTGTGTCCACAATGTACAGGTACGCGGTGTTCTTCTTCACTTTCTTCTGAGTCTTCACTTTCTCCTTTGCATGAAACCAGCAGATTCCTATAATCCAGTACTTGGTGGGCATAAGTGATGTTGCTCTTGGGCTTGAAATGCTCAAAATGGCTAGTATCTCTGGTGATTTGCATCCCGCAGTAGCAACATACATAACCTTGCTCCCACAGCAGTGCATCATACACATCGTTTTTCACTGTTACGCGGCGGCGGAAGGCTTTCCAGGTGAGTGGATTTCCCCTATTCTTCTGCCGCTCTTTCCAAGCCGTAAAGCTCTCTGGTTCGTCGCCCTTCCGGATATATCTCACCGATTCAGAATCTCCTTTCGCCGGAGCAGTACATCTGCTTTAACTAACTGCGGCTCATCAGAGCCAATTTTGTCAGCGATTTGTTGACGCAATTGACGAGAACCATCAAGATCTCCCTTGTCAATGAGTCGAAATAGCTCTAAAAGCTCATCCTTAATTTTCTCCTTACGAGCTGCAGTATCCATAAGGACTTCAAGGATATAATTGCTGTCTCTGCCGAAGGAACTGTCTGGACGTTTGGCGACAATACCTTCAGGTGTTGCTTCTAAGATGTAGATGCTATCCGGTTTGACATCGCTAATTACTTGGGGTGAATGGGTTGTAACAATAAATTGGCAGTTCTGGAAGGTTCTTCTCAAAGCTGGAATAACTTCACGTTGCCATTTTGGGTGAAGGTGCAGTTCAATTTCGTCAATCAGGACAACACCGCTACCTTCTCGCGGATTTTCTAAACCTGGGTTGGCAATTGCCAAACGTCTCGCCAAATCACCCACCATTGCCAGCAAGCCTTTCTCACCATCAGACAACTGATTAACGATGAGTTCCTCTCCTTGTTTATTTACAGTCATTCGTAAAGGCGATCGCTTGACTCGCAAGTTCGAGAATCCAGGTAACAGTGAATAGATAGCTTGTCTCACTGCTTCTATCTGTCGGTTTCGGTAATTAGGGTTATCTCGCCGTTCCTCGTTCTCTAAATCTTCTATAGCTCTGAACCATTGGAAGAAGCTACCGAAACCAATTTGTACCCCATTCAGTGCTTGTTCATAGGCATCTACCTGTTTAAATGAATACTCCTTCGGCATCCCCAGAGGAACATCAAGAACTGTACGATTGACCGGGTAGTAAATCACTAGAGGTATATTGGCTTCGGAACTTTCTTCCCACTGATGACGCTTGTTGTTTGTAAATGGCTCTAACTCTTCAATATTGAGACTTGTATTTGCCTTATGTACTGTCTGAAGCCCAGTGATAGACCACTTTACTTCCTGAGAGTCGAATGAAATTGTAATCTCATTGTGCGTTTTCTTCTCTCCATTCTTGATATCCTCTTGCTTAAGGAACTGTCCTTCTGCGAGGTCTCTTTGCCGTATAGTGACAAGCTGTCCATTGTGCCTTCTCATGATTGAGCCTCCAGCGTTCGGATCAAACTGAATCCGAGCTATAAGCCAAGACAGAAGAATGGTCAGACAGTTCAGAATACTGGATTTTCCAACCCCATTGATACCAATGAACACTATTGGCTCAGTCTCGTCGAACTCTAGCGTCAGGTCACTAATTCCCCGAAATGAGATCATGCTAAGGCGCTTGACTTTCATAGTTCAAATTAGCTGGCTGCAATGGGATGATGCCTTGAGCAAAGACTTGATTGTTGGTGTTGATACCGCTGATGATAGTGCGATTTTTGAAACATCCCACAAATAAACGCGATCGCACCTTCTCACTTCAAAGACTCTGGATCTACTCCAAGCGATCGCATTAGGCTGATTCTAATCGGATGATGCCTTGGTCAAAGACTTGGTTATCAGTGCCAATACCGCTGATGATAATGCGATCGCGATACACTTCATACGCGGCAAAACTTAGCTGTTCTGCGGAATGTGCCGTCCATTCTGAATTCCCCACAGGTCGAGTCCCTGCACCCGCTCCACAAATCAAATAGGTAGTACCATTAATCACTTTGCTGCGCTCATAGTGATGGTCATGACCGTTGATATATAGCTGCACCCCGTACTTTTTGAAGAGAGGCGTGAGGGTTTGCACAAACGGTTGATTTAGCCCATAGTGACCTGAAGAGTAAATCTGATGGTGTCCAAATACAATTTTCCAAGGAGCATCACTGCGGCTGAGTTCTTCTTCTAACCAAGGTAACTGCGCGTTCCAATCAGCATTGCCATTCGTATCAAGGGCAAAAAATTGCACATCACCGCGACGAAAAGTGTAGTAACGTCCTGGCATATTGAAGCCAGAGTAACTTACTTGAGGGTCACCATTATCGGTACGGATGTCATGATTACCAAGGCAAGCTTGAAACTTAACGCCCTGTTGTAGCAATGCTTGATAGGGTCGCTCAAATACTGCACCAATCTTTTCAATCTCACCGTTGTTGTAGATATTGTCACCCGCCAAAATTACCAAATCGTAGGGATTTAGCTGCTGATGACGGGACATCGCCGTCGCTACGGCATATTGTCCTGTTGCACCTGTGCCTGTGTCTGCCACAGAAACAAAGCGTAGTAGAGGCTTCTCTCCTGTTGGGTTGCTTGGGGTGTCAGCTAACGTTGATGCTGCGGGTTCCGAGGCGAGATTAGTTGTATCAGTCGATTTGGAATTAGAACTTTGCGCTGTCTGACTACGGAATAGTTTGGCAAAAATTGCTAAACCCAAGCCACTGAGGGTACTTAAAATTAGAAATTGACGACGTTTCATGCTCATAGATGTCGAGTTGATAATCAGTAATCTTCAGCTTTTAGACTGAAGGCAAGCCTGACAGAAGTGATAGATTTGTGCTTGTAGTGGCAGCTTCCAGTAAGAATCTATCGTATTGAAGCAGATTGGTGCTGCCTGGGAGGGAGATTCAATGTCAGAAGACCAACAGAAGCAGCCGGAATCTATGAATTATGAACCTCAAACACCATCGAAACCCGATAAAGCGAACCCAGCAAAATTGGGGAAGCAAAAGCAACCGTTTTTGAAGGCTCAAAGTATCAAAGTTCTGCGAGGAACCATTGACCGACTAGAAGAGATTGTGGAGCAACTGGAGGCAGAACCCGTTAGTCAGCTTCCCCAAACGGCGGCACCGCCGACATCGACACTACCCTCTGCACCCGTCTTAGATACAACGACAGTAACAGCAGAACCAGACTCCATCAGTAGTGTTGTGGAACCTGTTACTCCTGCACAAGTCGCAGACACCCCGACAGAAGTGCTAAACCCAGCAACGGAACCCGTTGTTTCTACACCAGCATTGGATATCCCGACAGCAGTACCAAAACCAGTATCCCAGAAGCCTACTGATAAGCAGATGCCCCAACCCCCTAAGCCGAAACTGACCGATCGCATTCTTCCTAGTTTTGGGCGTGTTCAAGCTGTTTGGGATGGTATATTAGTCAAAGTCCGCTCTCTACTACCAGCCGCTTGGAATGAAAAGCTGTCAGATTGGGGACTAACAGGTGTGATCGCATCTATCGTAGTCGTTCTTCTCATAACAACGGCAGCACTTCTCCCCAAGACACCTGCACAGGTAGCAAAAGCACCTCCTAATAGTATCGACGCACCATCAGAATTGAAAGCACCTGAGCCGCCGCAACCTCTGGAAGTTGAACCCCCACCTCCACCTGAACTCACCCCAGAGCAAAGCTTGATTGCTGGCATTCAAAATCAAGTTGCTGAAGTCACCCAGCAGTACGGCAATGGCTTGATTCAGTCCATCGAAGCGAATTTCCAAGGAAGCTGTCTGGTTGTTAAAGTCAGTGATGGCTGGTACGAACTCAAGGACTCTCAGCAGAATAAGTTAGCAGATGACATCCTCAGCCGCTCTAACGAACTGGATTTTAGCAAACTAGAAATCACTGACCTTAATAGCACACTACTTGCCCGAAGTCCAGTTGTCGGCTCGAATATGGTAATTTTGAAGCGACGGGCATTGGCAGCAAATCTGTAAGCTGATGTGCATAGAAAGCGGCGGGCTTTGCGCCGCTTTGTTGTTGATTGTTTGTTATTTGTTATTTGTATCTTTTACAAACAACCAACAACCAAAAACTAACAACAAAATGAACCAAACAGCTTTTGGATCGTACCCAAAGTGGCTTTCAACATAGATAACGGCAGTTCCTACGTCTAAAGTAGTACTAGATGACGTTAGAACTAGGGATAGTTATTGGCGAAATCACACGCTGTGCAGGGAAAGCCGCTAATGATGCAAGCACGGTTAGGGATGAAAGAACTGGCAGTGCCAGTTAGACAGGGGCTAGCCTTCTTAAAGGTGAGTTTGTCAGCCACTTGGTCAGCAGACTATGAGGTTTGGCGCAATAGTTTCTTGAGGAATCGCTTACGTCTTACCCTGTGGATTGCTCTCGGTGTTGCCTTCACAGTTGTCATCTTTATTCTATGGATGTCTTCCTTAGATAAGGCGATCGCATGGTCAAAGATAATAAGCTATGCCGTTTTAGGCTTATGTCTACTTGGCTGCTTGGCACTGCTTAAAACTCCATTTGCATATCGCTACCCAGGACTGCTCTTTTTGGGATTCTCTTGGTCAGTAATTTTGGTGCCCCAAATTGGAGCGGCAGTTGCAGGAAATGCGGCAGCAAATCCCTATATCTGGACATTCGCATTTCTGGCGCAAGCCACGCTCATCCCGGTACGCTGGCGTCTCCACTTGGTTTCACAGTTGAGTGCGCCCTTGTGCTATCTTGCCGTGAATAGTGCCTTTGGTTTGAGTATAAATCGACAAAGTTACTCTGACTGGCAGTTGAATCTCTACCTGTTCTGGTTCTGCTGTATCTGCAAT
This sequence comes from Symplocastrum torsivum CPER-KK1, assembly GCA_019358875.1. GTDB lineage: Bacteria > Cyanobacteriota > Cyanobacteriia > Cyanobacteriales > Coleofasciculaceae > Symplocastrum > Symplocastrum torsivum. The sequence continues at coordinate 154,106 of JAHHIF010000006.1, read as the reverse complement.
ATTTCTGTATTCTTGTATGAACGGCTACAACGCTCTGAGTTTCACGCCCGTCGAGAAATCGAAATGGCTTACCAGAAACTGGAAGCTGAACGGGCAAGGACGGAGCGACTACTAATCAATATCTTGCCTGAATCGATCGCTCAACGACTTAAGCATGACCAACATACAATTGCTGACCAGTTCCCTGATGCAACAGTCTTGTTTGCTGATGTTGTCGGTTTTACGCAGATATCGTCCAGAATCTCAGCAGCGGAAGTAGTCGTGTTGCTCAATCGGCTTTTTTCAATGTTTGACGAGATTGCTGAAAAGCATGAAGCAGAAAAGATTAAGACGATTGGAGATGCTTACATGGTTGTTGCAGGCTTACCAATACCGAAGAGTGACCATGCACAGGCGATCGCAAATCTTGCTCTTGATATGCAACAGGCAGTTGCTCGTTTCAATGTAGAACAAAACCAATCCTTTAGCATCCGTATTGGCATCAACACAGGTCCTGTTGTCGCTGGAGTCATTGGTCTAAAACGCTTTATCTACGACTTGTGGGGGGATACGGTAAACGTTGCCAGTCGCATGGAATCCCACGGACTCGCTGGCAGTATTCAGGTTTCCGAAGCGACTTATGAGTGCTTAAAGGAGCAGTATCTTTTCGAGAAACGAGGAGTTATTGAGGTTAAAGGCAAAGGAAATATGACAGCGTATCTCCTAACAGGACGACGGAGTTTATCAGTGGTGTAAAGACTCTAGAACCTCCTGGTGACGTAATGAGTACAATCTTGAGAGGGCTATCACCAGGAGATGCCAATGAACTTCCGTGCAGTTCGCGTAACTTACGCACTGTCAAAATCCAGGGTCATCGCTGAAATTAAAGAGTGCTTGCTTCTAGCCGTTCCCCTAGCCGGAGCGCAGCTATCTCAAGCGGCAACTACGTTTGTGGATACAGTGATGATGGGCGCTCTGGGAAGCCAGATTATTGCCGCAGGAGCATTGGGAGCTGCTACATTTTTTTTACTGCTCAATATTGGTTCTGCAATTGTCTCAGCCGTGAGTCCACTTGCCGCAGAAGCTTATGGAGGTGGACGAGTTGAGCAGGTTGGGCGAGTAGTGCGACAAGGCTTGTGGTTATCGGTTATCTTGGCAGTTCCGGTGACGCTGTTAATCTGGCATAGTGGAACTCTACTGGGCTTAATGGGGCAAGAACCTGAAAACATCGCATTAGCAGAGGGCTATCTCAGAGCGATCGCATGGGGCTATTTTCCTGGATTGGGCTTTGCCGTGTTGAGAAGTTTTGTCTCAGCGCTCTCCCGAACCCGCCCTGTCATCGTGACGATGATTTGCGGTACTTTATTCAACGTTGCAGGCAACTATGTACTGGCATTCGGTAAGTTTGGACTTCCTGCATTGGGACTAGCAGGACTCGGTTGGGCAAGTGCGTTGTCTATTTGGGGAATGTTTGTAGCTTTGGCAATCTATATCCTCAGTCAACCTCAGCTTCGGGTCTACGGCGCCTTTGCTAATCTGCATCAGTTTGACGGCAAAATCTTTTGGGAACTGGTACGAGTAGGTGTACCAATTGGTGTACTGGCAGCAGTAGAGGGCGGATTTTTCGCCTTCGTAACGTTGCTGATGGGGCAGTTGGGAACCGTAACATTAGCCGCTCACCAAATTGCATTGCAGTCGGCAGTTGTTACCTTTACAATTTCGCTCGGTATCTCAATGGCAGCCACGGTGCGGGTTGGGCAGCTCATCGGACAAGAAAATCCCAAAGGGGCACGACTGGCGGGATTTGTGAGCATTGGCATGGCTGCTGTGTTTATGGGCATCATGGGCATCGTGTTTTGGATCGTGCCTGGAACGATTGTGTCGCTTTACATTGATACTGCCGATCCAGCAAATGCAGCTGTCGTCAGCTTGGCGAAGACACTCTTGGGAGTGGCGGCAATGTTCCAACTCGTTGATGGCGTTCAGGTAACGGCGGCTGGTGCATTGCGAGGACTGAAGGACACCAAAATTCCTCTACTGATCGGTATTCTGGCGTATTGGGCAGTTGGCTTGACCTGTGGATACACGTTGGGTTTTGTGTTGGGATTGGGTAGTGTTGGCTTGTGGTGGGGATTTGCGATCGGTCTTGCTGTGGCAGCAGGTGTTCTAACGTGGCGATTTAGCAAAGCTCAAGCATGGCATCAGATATCCTCTCAATCTTAGTCAACGCTTGAAGCAGCCATCTAATGAGGTAAAGTATTAGGTTTCCTCTGATTCTTGACTCTCACCAAGAGTTTGTTGTGCAGCGTGTCGGATATGGAGAATGCGAACTGTGGATACATCCTCACCTTCCACAATAGTGAAAAGGATGCGGTATGAATTGCGCCCTCGACCGTAGAGGAGTTGTCGAATTTCTCTACTAAAATACTCGTTCTCTCTTGCTAGAGGACAACGTTTCGGCATTGCCGATAGAGACTCAATTGCTTGCAGCAATCCTTCATACCAACGCCTCGCTTTGTCAAGAGATATAACTTGAGATATTTTTAAGAAGGTACTGTCTGCTTCAGCCTCTGCCACACTGGAAATTTCAATGTGGTATTTTATGAATCGGCTGGCAGATTGTACTTACGACGTTGTTCTTCAGCAAACTCATCAAAAGAACGGAACCGTCTTGCCTCAAAATCATCCAATCCACGCTGAATACCCTCAATAGCTTCTTCAGAGTCTTGCGCCTCCCACTCCAAAAAGCTAGCTAGCAGTTCAGCCGCAACAAGACTAACATCTTGCCCCTGTCGCGCAGCTTTTTCACGGAGTCGCGCCTCTACTTCTGGACTGAGAGAAATAACAATCGTCATAGACTCGGTTTCTCTAGCATCAAGCTTTTGCGTGTCATTCTAGCAGACCCTCAAAAGGCGTATTGGGGAATCGGTTTGCCCTGTGGTTACACGTTGGGTCGGGTGTTGGGATTCGGCAACATTGGGTTGTGGTGGAGATTTGCGATCGCTCTTGCTGTGGCAGCAGGTGTTCTAATGAATGGCTTCCAGTTCAATGTTGGGACGAATTGTGAATTGCTTAAGATCGCCTAGAGTTAGATGCTGAGGGATTTTGCCTAAAAGTTGCAATCAGCAAGCAGATAATACCGATATTGATAAAAACATCTGCAAAATTAAAGACAGGAAAACGAATCAGACGAAAATCTAGAAAATCGACAACATAACCAGCAACAAATCGGTCAATGCCGTTGCCTAATGCACCTCCCAAAATGAAGCCATAGCCTAATTGCTCAACAATATCCAGTGATGGACCAAATAAAGCGAGTGCCATCAAACCCAAGCTTACAATTAAAGACAACCAACGTAACCAACCGCTTCCTTGGCTAAATAGACTAAACGCCGCACCAGTGTTTGTTACATAGGTTAAGTGAAATACACCCGACCACAAGGGTAAAGTCTCAGTAAGCTCAAAATTTTGTACGACCAAGTATTTGGTTAGCTGATCCAAAATCAGACTGGTAACAGCAGCAACCCAGAAGAAGCGGTTTTTTAGGCGCATGGAAATTGGTTAATGGTCAGTGGTTATTCGTTATTTGTTATTCATTAGTGGCAAAGTTAACTGACAACAGACAATGAACTCTTAATAAAACATGAGTTGCCGTAGGGCAAAGGCTAAAACTGTAACAGCACAGACCACCACTAACTGCCCTGGTAGGGGATAAATTGAGTATTTCATGATTGCCTGTAGTAAAGGCATACCTCCAATTGTTGCCCAGTTGATGATGTGGAAAATAATCAAGTAGCCCAAACCATAGAAATGGATAGTTAGGAGACCACAAATGCAGCTAAAGGCTAATGATTCAACACGCGGCGGCATCCGAAAGGCGAAAAAACCACAAACCCAGGCACCTGCAATAAAGCCCAGTAAGTAACCAAAACTTGGCTCTTTGAGATAACTGATACCACCGCCTTGGGTAAAGACTGGAAGGTTTAAACCTATTACAACGTAAGCAATCTGAGACAGGGCACCAGCAGTTCTGCCACCTAAACAAGCCGCGAGTAGCACTGCCCCGATTTGAAAGGTGACACCGAGGGAGGTTGTGTGGATACCTTGCGCTGACCAATTCCACGGTGGATTAGTGACAAATGCTTCCACAAAAGTGCCACCAATGGTTAGCAGTAAGCCAATCAATGCCCATAGAAGTTCATTGGGAGCAGACACAGTCAGCTAGGGCCTAGAAGCCAAAACGGTAAAAAGTAAAAGGCAATCATAGATTAAGAAAGAGAGAAAGAAGAGAAACGGCGGATACAGCACAAAAGACTATTGAACATAAGTCTGGCTTGTATCGGAAAGATCTAATTTTATACTCTCTCTTGCATCTCTCTCCCTCTGCTTGAACGAATGCCAACTTCTTATTACCTAAGAAGACGGGTACTCTCCGGGAATTGGTGCCTCACCACCTGTTAGTCCCAAGGATTCGAGCATGGCATGGTCTTGCTCTGGTGGTTGCCCCATTGTGGTGAGGTAGTGCCCGATCAGCATGGCATTTATCCCGGATTTCAGCCCTAAGGCTTGCAGTTCACCCATAATCGCTTCTCGCCCTCCGGCATAGCGGAGGATTTGCTGTGGTAGGATGAGCCGGAAAATTGCGATCGCCTTTAATGCTTCATAAACATCTAGTTTGGGGCGTTCTCCCAACGGTGTGTCAGAGCGAGGATTTAGCAGGTTGAGTGGCACTGATTCCACTTCTAGTTCTCGTAGCGCCAGGGCTAACTCAACCCGATCTTCCCAAGTTTCCCCCATCCCGATGATGCCACCTGTACAAGCTTGGATACCAGCGGTTTTCAAGTTCTTGATCGTCGCCACGCGATCGCGCCAGCTATGGGTTGAAACGATTTCTGGGAAAAAGTTCTCCGATGCCTCTAAATTATGGTTGTAGCGCGTCACACCAGCTTCTTTAAGCGCTTGCGCCTGTTCTGGTGTTACTTCTCCCAGCGCACAGCAGGGCTTGATGCCAGTTTCGGTAATGATTTTTCGTACTGTATCCAGAATTTGTTCAAACTCTGGAGATTTAGGGCTATTGTACTTCGGTCCACGCCCCTGACTAACCAAACAAAAGCGTTTCGCCCCGGCTGACTCAGCCGCTTTCGCTTGAGCGAGAATTTCTTCCTTGGGCTTCAGACCATAGATGGGGGAATCTTTCCCAGGATGGTGTGCTGATTGGGCGCAGAAGCCACAGTTTTCTGAGCAGTTGCCTGACTTAATGTTGACGATACTGCACAAATCGACTGTATTTCCACAGCAAGCTAAGCGTACTTGGTCAGCGGCTTCGCACAGCCGCAAAATGTTTTCTTGCCCTTCGATCTGAGTTAGAGCGATCGCTTCTTCTCGATTGATGCGATCGCCTTTGATAATTCGCTCGGTTAAATTTTGCAGCCACTTGTTCAGCGATACTTGAGAGTTTTCAAGTTTCTCTTGTGTACTTGACAAATGACTAACGTTAGACAAAGGTGCTTGAACCACACTTGCCCCTTTGATAATGGGATTGAAACGCAGTGATCATACCACTTTTACAGAGCTACTATAGTTTAGTAGGTCACCTAAATCATAGAAATACGCAATACAAGCCCTATTTTAGGCTTATCCTTAACCTTGCCTTTACGCTCACGCGATAAGCTGCGAGGAGTGACCCCTATAATGAAAATTCGGAAAGTTCCATGTTGTCCAAAAAGACTCATTTAGTATCCCTGGCATCCGTAGCCACTTTAATGGTAGGGATCGCTTCTTGCGGTGGTAATCAGTCCTCTGCTCCTTCTGGCGATGCAGGCGGCAGTAGTCCAGCCGCTGGTACTGCCGCTGGCTCTAACTTGTCTGGTCAAGTACAGGCAGATGGCTCTAGCACAGTGCTTCCTATCATGGAAGCCGTGGCGGAAGAGTTCCAAAAAGCTAATTCTGGGGTTCAGGTTACAGTAGGTTCCTCTGGTACTGGCGGTGGTTTCAAGAAATTTTGCGCCGGTGAAATCGATATCTCTAATGCTTCTCGTCCCATTAAGGAAGAAGAGATTGAACTCTGCCAGAAAGCCAATATTGAGTACATTGAAGTACCAGTTGCCTATGATGGTCTCTCGGTTGTCGCTAACCCCCAAAACAACTTTGCTCAGTGCCTTAAAGTTGATGAACTCAAAAAAATGTGGGAACCGGCATCTCAGGGTAAGGTTTCTAACTGGAGCCAGGTTCGCTCAGGTTTTCCCAATCAGCCTCTAGCACTTTACGGCCCAGGTACTGACTCTGGTACCTTCGACTACTTCACTGATGCCGTTAATGGCGAAGAGGGTGCAAGCCGAGGCGACTATACCGCGAGTGAAGATGACAATACTTTAGTTCAGGGTGTTTCTCAAGACCAGGGTGGGCTTGGCTACTTCGGCTACGCCTACTATGAGCAGAACAAAGATAAGATTAAACTAGTGGAGATTGATAGTGGAAACGGCTGCGTTGCGCCCAGCCCACAGACAATCGCTGATGGTACTTATGCACCACTATCACGACCTCTGTTTATCTATGTCAAGAAAGAAGCGGCAGCACGTCCAGAAGTTAAGGCTTTAGTTGATTTTGCGCTTGCAACAGACAATAAAGAGCTAATCTCAGAAGTAGGATACGTTCCTTTACCCGATGATACTGTAGCTTTAGTTAAATCACGTTTCGAGCAAGGTAAAGTAGGTTCAGCGTTTGGGGGTAAGGAAGCAGTAGGCGTTACGATCAAAGAACTGCTAGAGAAAGAGAAATAGAGCCTGCTCTTAAGCTGAGACAAGAAAGTGGGGAAAGAAAAAGAGATAAAACTCATACTCTATCCCGCCGGGGTACTTTACACTTAGAGGCAACCTCCAGAGTAGGAAGTACCCCTAACTCACCGGAAATAGCTTGAGATTCTGGTGTTTAATACCAATTGGTTTTAACAATGACACTATAACCAGGATTCATGGACAATTGAGCACTCAACTATAGGGCTAAGGTGAGAGCAATCTGCGGTTCACTATCGCTTGTGAGGGAAAAGAACGAGCTTTCACCTTTCTTCTAAGCTTAAAGTAATAAGACTAATGAACCTTGAATAAAAAGCTATTGACCCAATTGTGACAAGATTTTGACTAAATGGTATTACCCTTTTTTATGAGGTTCCCTTTATAAATGCCTACGAATTCGCAATCCTTCGAGTCGCCTGATTCTGGGATGTTCCGCCCAAACAGGAAGACGGCTAAGCTCGTTGAGCAAGTTGTAAAGAGTATTTTTGCTATTTTTGCGTTCTTATCTGTTGTAACCACGATCGGTATTATCCTAGAGCTGATTTATGAAACAGTGGAATTCTTCCGGGAAGTGCCGCTGTGGCGTTTTTTGACGGATACGGCGTGGACACCCCGTTTTACAGACAAACAGTATGGAATTCTTGTCCTGATTAGCGGTACGTTTCGCACCTCGCTGATTGCAGCTCTTGTAGCGTTGCCCCTTGGTCTTTTAGCAGCAATTTATCTGAGTGAGTATGCCTCTCCTAAGCTGCGTCGCTGGTTAAAACCGGCTCTCGAAATTCTAGCAGGCGTGCCGACTGTTGTATTTGGCTACTTTGCACTGTTGACTGTGACCCCTTTTTTACGGTTATTCATTCCTGGATTGCAAGGATTTAATGCCTTGAGTGCTGGCTTGGTTGTCGGGATATCAATTCTCCCGGTTGTTGCTTCCCTGAGTGAGGATGCGATTTATGCCGTGCCGCGAAGTCTAAGGGAAGGTAGCTATGCGTTGGGGATGACCAAGCGTGAGACTATTACAGGTGTTGTGTTACCTGCTGCACTATCGGGAATTGTCGCTTCATTTGTTTTAGCAATTTCCCGCGCAGTTGGGGAAACGATGATTGTTACCGTTGCGGCTGGACAGAACCCGCAATTGGGACTTAACCCGTTCGTCGCTGTTCAAACTATGACTGCCTACATTGTGGCAACGAGTAAGGGAGATATTCCAACAGGTTCGCTTGAATACAGAACACTGTTTGCTGTCGGGATGACCTTGTTCTTGATTACCTTAGTTCTGAACATCTTTACCTTTTGGTTTGTCCGTCGCTTCCAGGAGAAATACGATTAATGGCACAAGACGCACAACCTGTATCGCAAGCTGTTTCCTCAGAAGATGCAAGGTTCAAGTTAAACCTACCTAAGCGCTATAACTTTGATCGATTATTTGCGATCACTGCACTTGTTGCCACCCTAGTTGGCTTGATAGTGTTACTACTCTTACTCATTGATGTTCTAATCGATGGTCTTCCTCGCTTAGATTGGCAGTTTCTTACTAGTTTTTCCTCTCGCCGTGCTGCGAGAGCTGGAATTCTGGCACCCTTGGCAGGTAGTATTTGGCTGTTGTTCTTAGTTGCTTTGATTTCCTTCCCCCTAGGAGTTGGCGCTGGAATTTTTCTAGAGGAATACGCAACGGATAATATTTGGACTCGGATTATCGAAATCAACATCGCTAACTTAGCCGCTGTTCCTTCAATTATTTACGGGTTACTGGGTTTAGGCGTTTTTGTACGCTTAATGGAACCGATTACTGGAGGACGTAGTATCTTAGCCGGGGCTTTAACCTTGAGCTTGTTGATTTTGCCAATCATCATTGTGGCAACTCGCGAAGCATTGCGGGCAATTCCAGGAAGTCTACGTCAAGCGGGTTATGCTCTAGGAGCAACGCGCTGGCAAGTGATTCGGGAGCATACCTTTCCCCAGGCTCTACCCGGTATCTTGACAGGTACAATCCTTGCACTTTCACGCGCGATTGGAGAAACAGCACCGCTAATTGTTGTTGGTGCTTTAGCCTATATTTCGTTCACCCCAAATGGATTGCAAAGCCAATTTACAGCTCTACCGATTCAGATTTTTGACTGGGTTTCCCGTCCTCAAACGGATTTCCATAATAATGCAGCGGCAGCAATTATCGTTTTGATGATTTTGCTATTGCTAATGAATTCCACAGCAATCTATCTGAGAAATAAGTTTCAGGTCAACAGATAGTTAGGTATCAAATATTAGACTTTTTCTCACATCGATACCTTGCTCCTAACACTGCTTTTCTTTCTATACTTTCTTGATTCTATGCAGCCTAAATCAGTTACCAATTCTTATAGTTCATCGACAGCTACAGATGAAGCTGTTTTACGAGCGGTAAATGCCTCTGTTTACTATGGCTCATTTTTGGCAGTTCAGGATGTCTCTCTTGATATTTTCAAAAACAAAATTACAGCTTTTATTGGTCCTTCAGGTTGTGGTAAGAGTACACTACTCAGATGCTTTAACCGCTTGAATGACTTAATTTCTGGAGCACGGGTGGAAGGGAGAATTACGTTCCAAGGCGAAAATCTCTACGACAAAAAGTTTGACAACCGCATTGAGGACGTGCGTCGCCGCATTGGTATGGTCTTTCAAAAACCGAACCCGTTTCCCAAGTCAATTTATGAAAACATTGCCTTTGGTGCCCGTATCAATGGCTATCAAGGCAATATGGATGAATTGGTTGAGCGAAGCCTTTCTCAAGCCGCTCTCTGGGAGGAAGTGAAAGATAAGCTCAAACAGAGTGGTTTGTCGCTGTCTGGAGGTCAACAACAGCGTTTATGTATTGCACGCGCTCTAGCAATTCAACCTGAGGTGCTACTGATGGATGAACCTTGTTCTGCTCTCGATCCCATCTCCACACTTAAAGTCGAAGACTTGATGCACCAGCTTAAGGAGAAGTACACGATTGTGATCGTGACTCACAATATGCAGCAAGCTACACGAGTAGCTGATATGACTGCCTTTTTCAATGCCAAAGCAACTGATAAAGGTGGGAAACAGGGCTACTTAGTTGAGTTTGACCAAACAGAAGTTATCTTCCAAACACCAAAGGAAGAAGCAACACGGGATTATGTAAGCGGACGCTTCGGTTAAGCTACTGATAAAGCAGCTTCGCTATCAGCGTTCACTCGTCAGCTTTGGGGGCAACCACGAAGGATTGCCCCTACATTTTTAGGCGATTAGTATGCAGCGCTAAAAGTTCTTAGGCGGCTACTTGAGAGGTTTTGGCAGAAACAGGCGCATTTTGAGAAATTAGTTTCTCATACAGGCATCCAAGCCAGGATGCCACACTATCCCAACTCATGGCAATTTCTACCCGTTGCCGACCTGTTTCCCCAAGTTGCTCTCCCCAAGCCGGGTTTTCGAGGATACGGTCAATTGCTTCGGCAAATGCGGCATCATCTTTGGGCGGTACAAGTAAACCTGTGACTTCTGGCACGACGGTAAACTGCAAGCCTCCAACCTTACTGGCAACGACGGGTGTCCGACAAGCCATTGCTTCAATTGCCACTAGACCAAAGGGTTCATAATGACTAGGTACGACACAAACATTTGCGGCGGCGTAGTAAATCGGTAAGTCGGATTCGGTAAGTCGTCCAGGGAAGGTAGTAATTGCTTCTATACCCAGTTCTTTAACAATACTCTGGATGCGATCGCGTTCAATGCCATCGCTCTCTCCCGAACGAGCACCACCCCCAATGATCAATCTCAAATCACTAGTTCCACGCAACTTAGAGGATGCGATCGCTCTTACTAGTGTCTCAATTCCCTTACGCCGATCAAACCGTCCAACATACAAGGCGACTTTCGCGTCTTCAGGAATCCCCAACTCACCCCGTGCCGTCAGCCGATCAACTGAACCTAAACGCTCAATATCAGTGCCACAGGGAACCATTTCAATTGTTCCTTGGGTAGAAACGAGCTTACGCATGTGTTCCCCTTCTTGGGGACTCGTTGCAACCACGGAATCCACAGTTTCTAAACAGGTTTTTTCTACCGCTAAGCGCGTTGATGCGATCGCAGGTAAGTCACTAACTGACCGATACTTCACCGCTCCTAAAGAGTGGTAAGTATGTACCTGTACCAAAGATTGGTGCTTTTTTAATTCCATCCCAACCCAAGAAGATAACCAATAGTTGGTATGAACTAAGGGATATTGAATACCTTCTTGTTTCTGGAATGCTAGAAATTGCTGAACAAACTCTGGCAGGTAGTTAAAGACAGTATCTCGACCAATAAACTTTTGTGGGCCTGCTGTTAAGCGGATTGTCCGACAGTTCGGTGCATGTTGAACGATAGCGGATTGATCAGGACTGATTCGACGGGCGAACATGTCCACAGACCATCCTTGCTGAGCGAGTGCTAATCCAACTTGGCGCACATAAACGTTTTGCCCTCCAGCCTCTTCTTGACCAATTTCCGCTGCTGGATCGCCACTAACAGAAATTAAGGCAACACGATTCTTTTGATTCACGAACATAGTAGATTTTCACCTCATGGGTAGCTTCCCTGCCTCAGACCCAGGAGTTGACACGAAAATTTCGGCTCCTCAGAGTCTACAGGCAGGTGCAACGAAGCGGACAGTTACCAGCCAAGGACACTGACGAGAACACACAATAAATCTAAAGTGTTGTACTTTCAGTCTCCTCTCCATGCCTACGGAGTTAGCTGACGGGCTAGGACTGAGAGATGTCCTTCTCCTTATTTCCCCCGTTCTCAGAACGAAGTGAAATTGGAAGATTTGCCCCAGGAAATGGTTCCCCCGTTCCAGATTCTGCTTGCGAAATGAACCTTTATTGAAGCAGAAAATAAATTAGGCTGACTTATTACTATGTATGATTATATTAGTATTTTTTAAATAAATCAATATCTCACAAAATTTCTTTTTCTGAAGATTTGCTACTTTATATGGCGATATTCGCCTGAGCTAAGGAACATGGATTAAACAATTTACCAACGGCAAAGCCTGTATAGGCATGGGACGGTCATACTTCTACCCAAAGAATTGAGGTTTATAAATCCATGTTCCCTAACAGTCAAATCAGGTTGTCTCATGCGCTGATTATCAAATTGATTTGAAGGGAAGCTGGGCGAACCTCAAGGATAAATCGGGGAAATTCAATAATAGTGTTCTGATGCAACATGAAAACACTAATAGCTCTCTGTTCTCCTCAATGCTGTATCAGATTTTGCTTTTCTTCAGACCTTGTTAAAAAGGTAGAAAGCTCAATAAACGTAACTTTTCCTTTGCACTTACTCCCCATTCCCCACTTCCTCCTCCCTCTTTCCACTGATCCCTGAGTGCGCCAATCCAAGATAGGATCAGTTCTAATTTTGAAATTTCATTTGTCGTTAATCATGCATATGAAGCGCTACTTGTCACGTCTTCTTGCCCTTGTCTTGGTTGCTGTCATCGGTCTGATGGGATGTTCCTCAAACAGCAGTACCACGGGATTGACTGGGGATTACCGTCAGGATACATTTGCCTTGTTGCAGAGTTTGAGAACAGCGATTGAATTACCGGAAGATGCACCAGAGAAGGCAGCAGCGCAAGCAGAAGCGCGGGGGAAAATTAATGACTTTGCCTCTCGCTATCGTCGAGATAGCTCTGTCGCAACACTTAGTTCCTTTACCACGATGCGAACGGCATTAAATTCTCTGGCAGGTCATTACAGCTCTTATCCCAACCGTCCTCTCCCGAAAAAATTGAAGACACGCTTGGAGCAGGAATTTCAACAAGTCGAGAATGCTCTGAAGCGAGGGTCATAAGGAAGCGACACAAATGTGATCGCGATAACTTAAGCTTAAAACACCAATGGGGTAAGGGTTTGAGCAGTCAAACCCTTCTTTTTTGTGAAAAAATCCTCTTAAGATTGTCCGGAATCGTGAGCCAGAGCCACGAAAGGAAAATTAGCTGAAAAATGTTATATTTGCCGATCTGTTAGCAGTCTGCTAAGACTGAGGACGCCCACGTTCAATTCTTTTGTGGTTTGTAGGAATGTCAAATGGTTTTCTGAAAGGGACGCGATACAGACAGCGTCTCTATCGTGCCGCAGTTGCCACACTCGTGACCACTAGTAGTCTAGTCAGTCAGTCTTGGTGGTTGACGCAAACAGCTCAAGCTCAAACACAGGCATATTGCCAGTTCTCCAACGCGGCGATCGCTGAAAAAGAAAACTTACGAGTCAGCGCCCTAAAAGGCAATGCAGATTCCGATAAACGCTACAAAGCTCTTTTAAAACAACACGCTGACTACTTGCGGCAATGCCGTGATCGCACTTGGCCGAATACCCAAGCCATTTGGTTGCGCTTGTACCCTTGTGATGTTCGTGCAGGATCGATCGATGAGATTCTAGATCGCATTGTTAACCGAGGCTACAACCAAGTCTACGTTGAGGTGTTTTTTGACGGTCAGACACTCTTACCCGTATCAGAGAATCCAACACCTTGGCCCTCAGTTATACGAACACCTGGAAGCGAGAACGTTGATTTATTAGCTCAGGCGATTCAAAAAGGGCATGAGCGGGGGTTACGGGTGTATGCCTGGATGTATACGATGAATTTTGGCTACTCCTACGCCCAGCGTTATGATCGACAAGGCATACTCGCTCGCAACGGTCGAGGCGAAACCAGCTTATCCTTCGTCAAGGATGGCTCCCAAGCCTTCATTGACCCTTACAGCCAGCAAGCCAAGACTGACTACTACCAGCTCGTTCAAGCGATAGCAAAGCGACGCCCTGACGGCATTTTATTTGATTACATTCGCTATCCCCGTGGTTCAGGCAGCGATTCCGTTGTTACCAAAGTCCAAGATTTATGGATTTATGGAGAGGCGGCACAAAAAGCACTGTACGATCGCGCCCTCAACAACAAGGGACGAGAACTCATCGCCCGCTATATCCGTCAAGGTTCGATTAGCGATGGCGACATTGCGGCTGTAAATCAACTCTACCCAGGTGAGGGGCCTGCCCTCTGGCAAGGTCGTACCCCCTCACCGACAGAGACAGTTGCCACGCTCAAATGGCAACTGTGGCAACTCAGTGTTGCTCACGCTGCCCAAGGTGTCATTGACTTTCTCTCTTTAGCCACCCTTCCCGCTCAACGCAGTGGAATCAAAGCAGGAGCCGTATTTTTCCCGGATGGGAATCAAGGTGTCGGTCGAGGTGGATATGACTCCCGACTCCAACCTTGGGATCGATTCCCCGGTTCAATTGAGTGGCATCCAATGTCTTATGGTGTCTGTGGTAATAGTAATACTAGCTGTATCGAATCGTTGGTCAAGCGAGTTGCGGATCGAGCGCCTGGTAATACTCAAGTCATACCTGCACTGGCAGGCACTTGGGGACGACCTGTGAGTAATCGCCCATCCTTAGAAGCCCAGATGCAAGCAATCCGCCGTGTCGCTCCGCAAATCAATAGCGTGAGCCATTTTGCTTATTCCTGGCAAGACCCTCAGTCTGATCGCGATCGCAAATTCTGTCAGATTCAGTAGTTACTAGCTATAGCAGATGGCAGAAGGCTTGACTTCTGCCAAAAGCTGGTGCTTTTTGGCGACATGACAGTCAGCAAGGGTTTAAGCCTCTCCACCAAAATCTTTGATTTGGTGGATTGCATTGGTAACAGGTCTCGTTGCTCTCACCATATTGCATCCATAAAAGCCGTCTGCCTTCTTCACGCTTGCTAAGTTGCTCTAGAGACAAGGGGGAGCAATACTCCCCCAAGGTCTAAGCCACCACAAAATTCACCAGCTTGCCAGGGACAACAATTACCTTTTTAATCTCCTTGCCCTCCAAATAGCGCTGGGCAACTTCCGAGTCACGAGCGTACTGTTCCAATGCTGCACGGTCAGATTGAGCAGGTACAGTTAGAGTGCCACGAGTCTTGCCCATGATTTGAATCACCAAGGTAATTTCATCAGCAACCAAAGCCGCTGAATCAACTTCAGGCCAAGTTTGGGTATGAACTGACGAACTATGACCCGTTATCCGCCACAACTCCTCAGCAATATGAGGCGCGAAAGGGGCTAAAAGCAATATTAGGGCTTCAATCCCTTCTGCATATACGGCTGAATCTTTGCAGCCTGCATCAGTTAGAGCATTACTGAGTTTCATCAACTCCGAGACACCCGTATTAAATTGGTACTCATCCGCTAAATCTTCAGTAACTGATTTAATTGCGGTGTGGATTGCCCGTCGCAAGTCTTTTTCAGGTTTGCTTAAATCACCATCCCCAGAGGAAGGCTTTGCACCCTGATGCGTGGCAAAATCTGTTACCAATCGCCAGACACGGTTGAGGAAGCGAAACTGTCCTTCTACATCCGTTTCTTCCCATTCCAAGTCTTTTTCTGGGGGTGCCTTGAAGAGGATAAACATCCGTGCGGTATCAGCCCCGTACTTATTAATCACGTCTTGCGGCGCGACCCCGTTGTACTTGGACTTCGACATCGTTTTGTAGGAGACTTCCAGCTTTTCCCCCGTTTCCGGGTCTTTGGGGTCACTGGGATCTACTTGGTCAGAAGGAATCCATTTACCCGTTGTCGGATTCATGTAGGTTAAGCCCTGAACCATACCCTGAGTTAGGAGGCGTTGGAAGGGTTCGTCAAAGTTGAGCAATTTGCGATCGCGCAATACCTTAGTAAAGAAGCGCGAGTAAAGTAGATGCAAAATCGCGTGTTCAATCCCACCCACATACTGATCAACTGGCATCCAGTCATTCGTTTTGGCAGGGTCAAAAACTTGTGACTCGTTCCTTGCATCGGGATAGCGCAAGAAATACCACGAGGAATCTATAAACGTATCCATCGTGTCCGTTTCCCGCTTCGCTGCTGTGCCACAACTCGGACAGGACACATTTACCCAATTCTCCAACTGTGCCAAAGGAGAAGCACCCTTACCCGTAAACTCAATATCCTCTGGCAATCTCACAGGTAAGTCGGATTCTGGAACCGGAACAATTCCACACTTAGGGCAGTGAATTACAGGAATCGGCGCACCCCAGTACCGTTGTCGGGAGATTAACCAATCTCGCAGGCGATACTGTATCCGGGCCTTGCCATAACCTTGTTTTTGGGCGAAATCAATAATTGCCTGTTTCCCTTCAACAGACGCTGTGCCATCAAACTCACCTGAATTCGCCATAAATCCAGGATTGGTGTAGGCTTCCTCCAGTGGCTTGGCTTCATCGCCTTGTTCTGGAACAATAACAACTGTGATCGGGAGCTGATATTGCTTGGCAAATTGGAAATCTCTGGTATCGTGAGCCGGAACACCCATCACTGCCCCCGTACCGTACTCATACAGCACATAGTCAGCAATCCAGATGGGGATTTCTTCTCCTGTAAAGGGATTAATCGCTTTACCACCAGTAGGAATACCACGCTTGGGCTTATCCTCTGCTGTGCGTTCCAACTCGCTTTCTTCCCCAACTTCTTGAATAAACGCTTCAACCGCTGCTTTCTGGTCGGTTGTAGTCACTTTGGGCGTTAGAGGGTGTTCTGGTGCGAGGACAACGTAGCTAACGCCGTAAACCGTATCTGGACGAGTTGTAAATACACCGATTTTTTCATCCAAGCCAATAATGGGAAATTCCAAATAAGCCCCGACTGATTTCCCAATCCAGTTGGCTTGCATCAGCTTTACCCGTTCGGGCCAGCCTGTCAATTTATCTAAGTCATTGAGCAACTGTTCGGCATAGTCGGTAATCTTGAGGAACCACTGCCGCAACAACTTGCGCTCAACTTTTGCACCGGAACGCCAGGAACGACCTTCACTATCAACTTGCTCGTTTGCCAATACCGTCTGATCAACAGGGTCCCAGTTAACCGCTGCTTCTTTTTGGTAAGCTAGTCCCGCTTGGAAAAATTGCAAGAAAATCCACTGCGTCCACTTGTAATAGTCCGGGGAACAAGTAGCAACTTCGCAGTTCCAGTCGTAGGAAAGTCCTAAACGTTTTAACTCAGACTGCATCTGAGTAATGTTTTGATACGTCCACTTGGCGGGATGAACGCCACGCTGTATCGCGGCATTTTCCGCTGGCAACCCAAAGGCATCCCAACCCATTGGATGTAGTACCCGATAGCCTTGCATCCGGCGAACCCTAGCAATAACATCTGTAATCGTGTAGTTACGGACATGACCCATGTGCAGGTTGCCCGATGGATAGGGGAACATAGACAGGGCATAAAATTTCGGCTTATCTTTCTCTGTGGGGGTCTGGTCTAAGCCTTGCTCTGCCCACGTCTCTTGCCACTTTTCCTCAATTTCTGCTGGGTTATAACGGGACTCCACAGTATCGCTCCTACTGGATTCGCTCTCTTCCTTTTGCTTGTTGTATTCTGACACATCCCTGATGGGGATTTGTGCCTGTATGACTATTGAATAATACTGACTACTTGTTAAAGAAATTTCTCTTGAAGTCGGTTTATTTTTTCTTTGAGTGTTTTTATCTTGTTATTCATGACTTGCGAATCGTTTCAATACTACAAATACAATACATTCTCTTGAGTGAGCCAACTTTGAGTAACTTAAAAGTTTTTGTCTACGGCACGTTGAAGCCTGGGGAGTACAACTATCAACGCTACTGCGAGGGTAAGGTAGTAGAGGAGAAAAGAGCGATCGCATTTGGTCAACTGTTCGACCTCCCCTTGGGTTACCCGGCAATGACACCGGGCGAAAGTCCAGTTCAGGGTTTCGTACTGACCTTTTCTAATCCAGCTTTTTTAGATGTCTTAGATGAATTAGAAGATTACAACCCGCATCGGACACCAGAAGAGAATGAATACATCCGGCAGCAAATCGAAACTTACAACCTATCTGGACAATCGCTAGGGCTTGCTTGGGTTTATTTAATGACAGTTGAACAGGTGCAGCGTTTTGGAGGTGTCCTGATGCCCTCTGGGTCGTGGAGTGGCTACGTTGACACGCTCACCCCGTAAGTGTTGATAGATTCTACTTTACTAAACTGTCGTGTCAGAAACGTTGCACAAACACTGACTTGCCTTTTCTCGTAGTTGCTCCCTTACCCACTTACGCCAAGCACGGATAAAGGTAGTATCATCCTGAGTTTCTGCTTGCTGCAAAAATTGATTGATAATTTCGACAGAAACAAAAGGAAACGTTTGGCTATCGTTGCAGAGATTGTAAGTTCCTGCTTGTCGCTGGTGAATTTGTACCGTCCGCCCCAGATAACGCTAAACTTCAGGAACGCCTAGCTGCCTGTAAATTTCCAATCTTCTACTAGAGGGACTGGTAATATCAACCTCAATCACTAAGTCAGGTGCAGGATCGTGAGTAAGGTCTACTGTCCTTCCTTGGATGCGGTCAACGTTTTGGATATAGTAGCAAGAATCTGGTTCTGCTCCATGCTGCAAATCTTCTCGATTCAGTGTTGTTGAACCAAATGCTTTTATCGGCAAGTCTTAGTGCGCTAGCGCTCACGCAACGCACCCTACAAGCTTTGAAAACCAGCAGGAACCAATTGTGCTGACAAAAATTTTTCTTTTTCTTCTAGAGTTATCTCCTGTTGTTAAACGCACTTTATGGCGTTGGTGGTATCAGTTCCTTGCTAACTACTACCAACAACCTGATTGGAGATTTATGAATTATGGATTTGTACCTCTGGAACCGAATGTAAGTGAATTAAAGTTGGCAGAGGAAGATGAAAATGATCGTTATTTCATCCAACTCTATCATTATGTTGCAACTGCTGTAGATTTGAAAGGAAAACAGGTTTTAGAAGTTGGCTCAGGCAGAGGTGGTGGAGCTGCTTATGTGGCACGATCCTTAAAACCAGATAGGATGACAGGGATTGATTTTTCGGATAATAATATTCAACTATCTCGCAAAAATTACCAACTACCAAACTTGTTTTTTCAACAAGGGAATGCTGAATTTTTGCCATTTGATGATGAGGTTTTTGATATAGTGTTGAACGTCGAATCCTCACATTGCTACGGCTCAATGGAAGACTTTGTTAAAGAAGTGAACAGGGTGCTAAAGCCTGGAGGTATTTTTTCCTGGGCTGACTTCCGTTCCGTTGATGAGGTAGTAGCTCTCCAGCAGATTTTTGAACACTCCGGACTTAAGCAAATTAAAGTTAATGAGATTACTCCGAATGTTTTACGAGCGTTAGAGTTAATGGATGAAAGCAGGCAGAACTTTATTCAAACTAACTCACCTCCTTTCCTCAAAGGCGCTTTACAAGAATTTGCGGCTGTGAAAGATAGCAAAGTGTATGAGAGTTTCCAAACAAGTGAAATACTTTATTTGAGCTATGTGTTTGAGAAATAGAGTTAAGGAAATATTACAAGCGGTTTTGCCACTTCCTCCCCTCCTCACAAGAAGTAAGCTTCCGTGCGACTCTTCTGTATGGTCTATTCGACACGAACACGAAAGCGAATGAATCCAAAATTATTACCAACAGAATTAGAAATATTACCGAGAGTTACAAGGATAGCCCCACGCGGATTGACTGGATCTAGGCAGGCAGAATCGGTTGGCAGGGGGGCAAGTGGTGAGAAAAAGCTGCCAGCATCAGTATCCAACCCGTTGGTTTGTGCAGTATCAGATCGGGAAGGCTTCTATGCGAAGACAGGTCTGTTCAAAGCTAGAGCGCGATTTGATACTAAATCGCCGTTTGCCTTGCTGTCCTAGATAGTAGTACGATAATAGATTGTGTCCTTATTAAAATTAGTCGATGCCTAAACTAAAAACTCGCAAAGCTGCCGCAAAGCGTTTTAGAGCGACAGGCAGTGGCAAAATTAGACGCCGCAAAGCGTTCAAAAACCACATGCTAGAACACAAAAGCTCCCAACGGAGGCGCCGTCTGTCTCAGTTGTCGTTGGTAGATGAACGCGATGCAGGAAATGTACGTTTGATGCTGCCCTATTTGTAAAGATTAGGAATGAGGCGCTAGCTAAAGAGCAACCTGCTTTCTCGCTAGCCTCCAAACCTCAAAGAAACACTAGTCTTAACCACTAAAAACCAACAACTAACACCTAATAACTAGCCATGACACGGGTAAAACGCGGGAACGTCGCTCGTAAACGACGCAAAAAAATTCTCAAACTGGCGAAAGGCTTCCGGGGTTCACACTCCACTCTCTTCCGTACAGCCAATCAACAAGTAATGAAGGCGTTACGCAACGCCTACCGCGATCGCAAGAAGCGCAAGCGGGATTTTCGACGCCTTTGGATTACTCGCATCAACGCAGCAGCCCGTCAGCATGGTGTTAGCTATAGCCAACTGATGGGTTTGATGAAAAAAGCCAATATCCAGATCAATCGCAAGATGCTTGCTCAACTAGCTGTACTCGATCCAGCTAGCTTTGGCAAAGTGGTGGAACTAGCTTCCCAGCCTAGAGGCTAAGGAGTTGGGAAAAGAGAGTAGAGGCGTTACCTGTAGCGTCTCTACATGAGCTTCATTGCTTCATTAAACCTCTACACTAGTTCGCAAACTTGGATTTCCGTTCAAGGTACACCATGGGGTTTAGCCGTAGGTTCTTTAGCTTTAGTTTAGTAGCGGGATTCGTAGCCTTGTCTTTAGTTGCCCTAGCGCCAGTGCAAAGTGCTGAACTAGATGAGATTGAAGAACGAGGTAAGTTGATTGTTGCTGTCAAAGATAATCTCCGTCCGCTAGGTTTTCGTGATGCTGCGGGTAATCTGCAAGGGTTAGAGATCGACTTGGCGAAGCATCTAGCGGAAGAACTCTTAGGGAATCCTGAGGCTGTTGTTTTGCAGCCGGTGAAGAATGTTGATCGGCTCGATGCGGTACTAGAGGGAAAAGTTGACTTAGCGATCGCAAGAGTAACCGCAACGGATTCTCGTTCCCGCTTAGTGAACCTCAGTAGACCTTATTATCTGGATGGCACTGGTTTAGTAACCAAAGATCGCTCGATTGCCAAATTGAGTAATGTGGCGACAGGTACGATTGCGGTACTCAATGGCTCTAGCACAATTGCTGTTGTAGATTATGCCTTACCAGCGTCGAAGCTGGTGGGGGTTGATTCCTACCAAGAGGCGCGATCGCTTCTAGAAAGTGGTGAGGCGATCGCGTTTGCGGCTGACAACAGTGTCCTCACAGGTTGGGTGCAAGAATATCCTGAGTATCGGCTGTTGCCTGTGCGACTTTCCGGGGAAGCCTTGTGTGTCGTGATGCCGAAGGGATTACAGTACAATCCTTTAAGGCAACGGGTGAATGGAGCGATCGCTCGTTGGCAAGCATCAGGGTGGCTAGCACAACGGATTGCCGCTTGGGGGCTACCATAAGATCATATTGAAGCCTTATAGTTTCACGTAATCATGGAAAATTCACTTCCTATTATTTATCTGTCTGTCTTGCTAGTGATACTTGCCAGTGCTGGTTGGGCGGTAGTCCGTCAAGTCCTTAAAACTCGTAAAGTCGAGACAGCACTCTCTCGACTGGAAGGAAAGCTCAAGAAAGAGCGAGGAACAGTTCAAGAGTATTACGAGTTGGGCAGCATTTATACGGATAAGAAACTCTTCGCCCAAGCCATTGTTGTACTCCAAAAAGCGCTAAAGGGTGTGGACAATGAGGAAGAAAACCTTTCTCCTGTCCACAATGCCCTTGGCTTTGCCTACTTTTCACAAGAACAGTACGATATTGCGATTCGCGAGTACAAGGAAGCGATAAAGCTAAATCCAGGCTATATTACGGCACTCAACAACCTGGGTCATGTTTACGAGCGCAAGAAGCTAACAGCGCAGGCTTTGCAAACCTACGAAGAGGCGTTGAAATATGAACCCGATAATCTGATCGCAAAAACCCGCGCTGAATCGCTACGAAAACGGCTTGTGACTTCTGCCTGAAGCGGAAACAACCACTTAGTTTGGATAAAGAACACTTTAGAGACACTCCTTCCTGAGGGGGTGTCTCTTGTCATAATCCAATCAAACTCAGCATCTAGTTACGCGAAAACTCAAAGGCGAATGGATAAGGTTAGCTGATTTAGTACCTATTAGACATATTCACTTAACACATAGACGACTCTTTAGGTAGACGAGCCGGAAAAGTTACAGAATTAACTTTTTAAATAGAAGCTTCAAGAATATGTCATTAGCGCTCTAACTGATGTAGCTTCTTCAAGTTCAAATCTTTTTAAACTAGCAAGATCTGTTCAATTTTTACCAGACTGCTTGAAACCTCAAAGTGCTTTTAGCATAATACTCAGGATATAGCCATGAAGGCAAAAAATCAGAAAAATTCAGTTACAAAACTTGTTAGCTTGATAGGCGTTGCTAGTGCTAGTGTTTTTCTCGCTTTGCCAGCCTTAGCACTCGCCAATTCCAACTCTAGTAGCTTTGATAGCTCTCTCAATAAACGCGATCGCCGAATTGAATCTACTGGGAGAAGCGGACAATTATTAGCTCAGGGTACATCAGGAACTGGTGGAACAGGCGCTGGTGGTACGGGCACTGGTGGAACAGGTTCTGGTGGCACGGGTGCTGGACAAACTGGCACTGGCGGCACTGGCGGCACGGGTGCCGGACAAACTGGCACGGGTAGAACCGGGGCTGGTCAAACCGGCACGGGTGGAACGGGCACTGGTCAAGGCAGTACTGGCGGAACCGGGGCTGGTCAAGGTGGCACAGGCACAGGTACAGGTGGCACAGGTACAGGTGGTACAGGCACTGGTGGCACAGGTGTTGGTCAAGGCGGTACAGGTACGGGTGGCACAGGCGCGGGTCAAGGCGGTACAGGCGCTGGTGGCACAGGTGCTGGTCAAGGCAGTACAGGTACGGGTGGTACAGGCGCTGGTACTGGTCAAACTGGCACTGAGCAAAGGGGTTCTGGGCAAACAGGTACTGGTCAAACTGGCGCTGGGCAAGCTAATGGTCAGCAAGATGCATTTACTCAATACATGAACGCTGGGTACACGGCAACCCAGCTAAGAGACTACCAAACTGCTTTGGCTTACTTTCAAAGGGCGCTTCAGCTACGTCCTAACAACCCTTATGCCACACGAGCGGTTAGCAATGTACAAGGTTATCTTCGCCGTGGCACCACTACACCAACTAATCAGGGCAACCAATAGTTAAGAATTCTGGTTTTCATTAGCTTTGCTGGGGTTGTAATTACAATCCCAGCATTTCTATGGAACAAAAACACTCAGGTATTTACAGATAAAGGAGTGATATCCAGATCTGAGTTCAAGCAGTTGTTTCGTAGAAGAACTTACCGTAGTAGAAAGCAATTTCTTTCTGCTTAGTATTTTATGGTGAAAATGTCTAAAATTTGGATTCCGCTCTCTTAGGTATACTTTACCTAGGAGGGTAAAGTTATATGACACAAGTTTTACTAGTTGATGATGAAGAGGCATTGCGAGCTAGCCTGAGCTATGCCTTAGTTAAAGAAGGTTACCAAGTAACAACGGCAGCGGATGGTCGAGCGGCTCTCAAACTATTTCATAAAGAGGTGCCAGACATCATCATTTTGGACTTAATGCTACCAGAGATAGATGGCATGGAAATCTGCTGGCGCATCAGAGCATTTTCTAAAGTACCAATCATCATGCTGACAGCTAAAGACCAGGACATTGATAAAGTTTGGGGCTTAGAAGCAGGTGCAGATGACTATATCACCAAACCCTTTAACACCCGTGAACTCCTAGCACGCATAAAAGCTGTTTTACGGAGCCGTGCGTCTGGTCAAAACTCTTAATAAGTTCTCATTGTCAAAGAGTACAACAAGCAGGTTGAAAATTTCCAACCTCTGACCTTTAACCTTTAACTTCTAATGGATTGGTTACCAATTCGTATTCGCTGGAATTCAATTTACCAAAAACTGTTAGTCACTTATGTGGCGCTCACGGTCTTAGGAACCTCTATCCTGGCAGGCTACATTATCCTGTCTTTCTACGGCTATTTCATGAGTATGAGGCAGGCTGATTTAGATGCCTGGTCTACTGCCCTCAGTGAGAGCATAGCTGACGAGTTGGAGGAAAATAATTTCAAGCGAGTAGAAGTGATAGTGCAACGTTATGGGGCGCGTCAATCCGTTACTCTGCGCCTCTTTACGCCAGAGGGTCGCCTACTGGTCACGTCTTCTCCCCAGCTAGATCGACAGGTAGCTGATTGGAAGACTGTTCCTGGAATGAAGGAGGCGCTTCAAAATAAGCCAGCGCAAGGGGTAGCGAAAGGTATCCTGTCAAACGATGACCGATTATACACAGCACGACCTATATCCCGTAACGGTCGCCGACTGGGTATCCTACGAATGTCGATAACGCTAGAACAGTTCCAGCGTCAGTTTCGCATAGTTATTTTCACACTTCTAGGAGCGCTCGTGGTGACGGTTGTGCTCTGTGCCTTCATTAGCGAACGTCTTGCCCGCAATATGGCAAATCCAATTAAGGCGATGCGTAATTTTGCGATTGACGTGGGCGGTGGTCATTTAGGAGACAAGTTGAACATCCATCGAAGGGATGAACTTGGTCAATTAGCGACTGAGTTGAACCGAATGAGTAAACGGTTAGCTTCTCTTGATCAAGAGCGACGTGCCTTTCTGGCTAATGTATCTCACGAGCTACGCACTCCAGTCAGCAACGTCTATGTTACTTTGGACGCACTTGCTAGTGGTGCTGATGAGGAACCAGAGTTACGCAGTCGCTTTATCCAGACAGCGCAAGATGAGACAATGCGTCTCTCCCGACTGATTAAGGATTTACTGGATTTAGGACGATTAGAAGCGGGTGTCACCACACTGGAACAACAGCCTATTCGAGTGCGAGATCTAATGAATCGGGCTGTACGAGCGATCGAGTCCCGGATGCACTCCAAGAATATGACAATCGTCGCAGACGTTCCTGATCTTGAGATAGAGGGTGATCCAGAAAGGCTCTTACAAGCGTTTCTAAATATCCTGGACAATGCTCTCAAGCACTCGGTACAAGATTCTACAGTCTTTATCTCAGGACAGGTAGAAGGGAACCAAATTACTTTGAAAATCCAAGACCAAGGATTAGGAATCAGCGATCGCGATCTTCCTCATATTTTTGAACAGTTCTATACAGGAGACCGTTCGCGTCAAGGCAGTGGAACAGGTTTAGGGCTTGCAATCGCCCGACGCATTGTAGAAGCACATGGCGGAAAGATAACCGCTAGTAGCACTGGCAAAGGGGCAACGTTCACTATTAGTCTTCTACTTAATGCACCCTCTTGTTAACTTGTTCACCACGGTCAGGATAAGAAAGTCGGTCATTAGTTACACTCCAAAAAAACTCCCTGCTCATATAAAGCGAAATTCGTAAACTTATGTTTCAAGCCGCTTAAAAATATATTGAGAAATGACCCAAATCTGAATACGACGCTTATCCTTAAAATTTAAAGAAATGTGTCGAGGGAAATCATGGATAAATTTAGCAGATACCGCTTTAGCTGCACCCTAAGCTTTGGTGACATATATGGACAAATCATCGTTTGGTTAATCGTCATTTTCTTCAGCCTCGCTTCTGCACTAGCTCTTTGGAGTGCTGATCGCCAAATCTATGCCTTAGCGACTGTTGGGTTAATTTTGGTGCTGTCTCTGCCTTTTTTGGTCTTTGCCTTCGTAACCACACTACTAAACCATATTGAGCTTTCTCCGATGCAAGAAGGCGAGACGAGTGAGACAACTCAAGGAATTCAGCCTGTCCAGAAACCAGCCCAAGTAGCCAGTTAAAGAGTCATTTTTAAGTAGGGCCGGTGTCCCGTGCTTATCCCTACTCCGACAAAGAATTAAGAAGTTCCCCCCCCTAAAGGCGGGGAATTTTTATTAGTGCCAGGATAAATACAGCAAAGAATTCTAGAGATCCAACTAAAGAATGCGAGAACACGATGTCGTTATTGTTGGTGGCGGATTAGCCGGATGTCGCGCTGCCTTAGAGATTAAACGCACTGACCCGACGCTGGATGTAGCCCTCATTGCCAAAACTCACCCCATTCGTTCCCACTCTGTCGCTGCCCAAGGCGGGATGGCGGCAACGCTGAAAAATGTGGACGCTGACGATACTTGGGAAGCCCATGCTTTTGATACGGTTAAAGGTTCTGATTACCTGGCAGACCAAGATGCTGTTGAAATTCTCACCCGTGAAGCCCCAGATGTTGTTATTGACCTAGAACACATGGGAGTGTTGTTCTCCCGTTTGCCTGATGGTCGGATTGCTCAACGGGCGTTTGGAGGGCATTCTCATCGACGTACCTGCTACGCAGCAGATAAAACCGGACACGCCATCTTACACGAATTAGTGAACAACCTCCGGCGTAACGGTGTCCGTATCTACGAAGAGTGGTACGTGATGCAGCTGATTTTGGAAGATGCCCAGGCAAAAGGTGTTGTGATGTTCAACATCCTAGACACCAATCTGGAAGTGCTACGGGCAAAGGCAGTAATGTTTGCCACTGGTGGCTATGGACGAGCATTTAATACAACCTCGAATGACTATGCCTCGACGGGTGACGGTTTAGCCATGTCAGCCGTTGCAGGTGTACCACTAGAGGATATGGAGTTTGTGCAGTTTCACCCAACAGGTTTGTATCCAGTGGGTGTATTGATTTCCGAAGCGGTGCGAGGTGAGGGGGCGTATCTCATCAATTCAGAAGGCGATCGCTTTATGGCGACTTACGCGCCTAGTAAGATGGAACTTGCTCCTCGTGATATCACCTCAAGAGCGATTACCCGTGAAATCCGTGCGGGTCGTGGTATTCATCTGGATGGCAGTGCTGGTGGTCCGTTTGTCTATCTCGACTTGCGCCACATGGGACAAGAAAAGATTATGAGTCGGGTTCCCTTCTGCTGGGAGGAAGCGCATCGATTACTCGGTATTGATGCTGTCCATCAGCCGATGCCAGTCCGACCAACTATCCATTATTCGATGGGAGGAATCCCTGTCAACACGGATGGACGAGTGCGTAGTGGTGCTGATGGGTTAGTTGAAGGCTTCTTTGCGGCTGGTGAAGCTTCTTGTGTCTCAGTGCATGGCGCAAACCGTCTAGGGAGTAATTCTCTGTTGGAATGTGTTGTTTATGGGAAAAGAACAGGTGCTGCGATCGCACAATATATCCAAAACCGTAAACTGCCAGATATTAATGAGCAATCCTACCTTAATGCGGCTTACTCACAAATTACTGCCCTGTTTAATCAATCTGGAACCATCCGAATAGGACAACTGCGTCAAGCTTTCCAAGACTGCATGACTGACTACTGTGGTGTCTTCCGCAGTGATGAGTTAATGCGCGAGGGCTTAAACCAGCTGCAACAGTTGCAACAGCAGTACCAGCAGATTTACTTGGACGACAAGGGCAACTGCTGGAACACAGAAATAACTGAAGCTTTGGAACTTCGTAATTTAATGCTTGTTGGAGAAATCATCCTCACGTCTGCCCTAAATCGTCAGGAAAGCCGTGGGGCGCATTGCCGCGAAGACTATCCTGAGCGAGACGATACCAATTTCCTCAAGCACACTCTCGCTTACTACTCACCAGCAGGCATTGACCTGCAATATAAACCTGTGAGTATCACTTTGTTTGAGCCAAAAGAGCGGAAGTATTAATTGGGAATTGGGGATTGGGGAAAACTCACATTCCGCTCTTCAAGAGATTCTATGAAGTGGGCTTACGCCGGAACATTTGCTGTGTTATGCAGTGCTACGCGCCTACCTGCCAACGCGAATACGAACATGAAAGTCCCATTCCCCATTCCCCATTCCCCATTCCCTAATTAGGGACTAGCACTAGGTAATGGTTCTGGAAAATCTGGTGTAGCGTTAGCTGGTGAGTTAGTAGGGGCTGGTGTTGTCCCTGTAGGCGGAGAACTGTTAGGGGCTGGTGTTGTCCCTGTAGGCGGTGAACTAGTGGGGGCTGGCGTATCGCCTGATAGCTGCTTAACTTGGTCTTTGTACTGAGGTGGTGCTAGGGAAACAGCGGTTGTGAATAGAGGTTTTGCTTCTGCGATTTTCCCTTGTTGTTTCAGAACTAATGCTTTAGCTAGGACAGGGCGAAAATCTTGTTGATTGGCTTTGATGGATTCATCATAGACAGCGATCGCTTGTGTGTAACGCTGCTCAGCCGCATAGATTTGACCTAACAATAGCTGTACTGAGATAACATCCACACTTCCTGGCTGAATCTCATTAACTTGTGTTGCAGTTTTGAGAGTATCCTGCAATAGCCCGATTGCCGCTTCTGGACGATCTTGCTGGATTAACAGACTTACGAGTCCTTGAAGTGCGTTCAAGTTACCAGGCTTTGAAGCAAGAATTGTGCGGTAGGTTTGAGCTGCACCTTCGCGATCGCCTGTTTGCTGCTTGGCTTGAGCCAGCAAGACGGCATAATCAGTTTGGTCAGGATTCAGCTTGGCTAGCTGTTCCAAGGGAGCGATCGCGCCTTGGACATCCCCTTGCTGTAGTCGCACCTCCAAAAGCCCTTTTAATGCTGTAACATTTTGTGGCTCTCGTTGTACAACCAGTTCGTAACCTTTGGCTTGAGCTTCCAGTTCTGCTTTCTTGTCTGCTGAAATGCTTGGTGTAGCTGCTGGTGTAGTTCTCGCTGAGGGTTCACTCCCCTCAAAGATACTGCCCAGTAAAGGAACCATCGAAAAACCGACAAATGCCAGCACAGCTAGCACCAGCACCACATTGATCCAGGGATTGCGCTTTTGAGACACAAAAATTCTTTGAACTCTATATGACATTATTAACTGACACGAGAGATTTTCCAGTTGTCTAAACTGGAAGCGTGCCAGAATATTGGCAGAAATGAGCCTAGCTATAATCGAGTGCGGGCATCTCCGATTAAAGATTCCATAAACTTTGCGGATATACCAGTCATCTCACTGCATTCTGTACAATGAGCAGACTGATAGCAAGCTCTCTCACCTTCCGGCTTTTTGTGAGCTTTTTTTTAAGAGCATTGTTTCTTAGAGTTGCCCCAAATAGCTGGATTGTTTTCAAAACCATGCTGATGATATCAGCGAAACTCCCACAAGGGAATGTGTCTCCGCCGCTAGGAGGTTAGAGGTTATATGAGTCATCTCGTGAATCGGTCTTCCGACTCACCTAAGTCGTCTGGTGATCATCCACCAGAAACGAACAGTGTGCAAAACCAGCACCAATCAACGCCAGCCGACGATTCGCCAAACACGCCCACTGAATCAGCCCAAACGGCTGATTCAACTGAGACAACGTTACCAGACGTTCAGCGACAGCAACCGATTCCTCCGCCGAGTGAAGCGATGCAGTACCGAGCGATTGGTCTAATACGAGGGCAATATATGCCTTCGGTAGACCAATTAACGCGGGGCACGCTCTTGGCGGCGGATGGAACATTGATTGATGCAGTGTTACTAGGTCGAGTGATGAGCTTGGTGAAGAATCACTTGAGCTTAGATCAACCCCACCTTTGGGTTGTTTATCCCCGTTCAAGGCAAGAAGACGGTAACTTACATGTCCAAATTGTTGGGGTTTGGGAACCCGAAAAACTGAATCAGCCAGCATCAACTGCACCCTCCTCGACTGAGGAAGTGTCGGAGAGTTCTGAGACACAGAAGGTTACAGACGAGCCAAAATCTGACTCCTCATCGGTTCTTAATGATGGCTACTTTTCCATTCGCGGTGAGGTAATTTACCAGTCGCGGGAACAAGAACAAGTAATCGTCAAGATTAAGCAGTCTCCTCGCAAAGAGTCAGAGAAAATTAAGTTTTTTAAATTGAAGCTTAAGGGTTCTCTAGGAGACCGGGCTGTTGGTCACTTCTGGGATTTGCATATCCAGCTACAGGCTAATACTCTGCTGATTCAGGAGGCAAACGACATTGGTTTAATGCCTGTGAAGAAGCGAACCGGAAGGAAACCCCCTTACGGAAGGCGACCTGAAGGAAGAAAGAGTACCTCTAATCAACGCCCTGTTCGCAAAGGAGAGCGTCCAGCAGCAACAACACCACCCAAGCGTCGAGAATCGGTTCCCAAACCAATCAAGCGCAGCGAACAGCGAGGTGGCGGAGGCACTTCCGGGAGTCCTTCTTGATTTAAGCTATCAGCTTTCAGCTATCAGCCCTCAACAGCGAGGCTGAGGCTAATACAAGCCCAATAATATTCCGTAACGCTCCTGCCAGTGGGAGGAGCGAAGAATGATGGCGGCGTTTAGTTGGCTACCCAATCACTTTTTGGTGACTTGGCTTCTAGCTGATAGCTAACTGCTGATAGCTGACCACTTCTACTCCAGAGCAATTTGAGAACCCCAACGATCTTGAGGTAAGAAAGAGCGATCCATCGGAATTGCCGCAACGGGTTCAGTAAGAGTAAACTCGCCGCTTTCAATCCATTGCTTCAATTCCAAAGCAACTTGCCGCGAGAGGAAGATGCTGGCAAGGGGAGCAACCCGTACTGCTTTGCCATCAATGACGATGCGACCTGTTTTAAGTTGGGCGTAGCTTACTAACCCAAAGGTAGGACGGACACGACGAGGAATGGAAAAGTCCACTACGGGAGCAACGATATCCTTATCTTGGACAGCACAAGCATTAACAACCTCTTCTGTTAAAACAGGCAGGGGTACGCCAACGCCAAGCATTAGGGATGGACCATAGTTTTTGAAATAGCATCCCCGTACCCACTTAGGGTTCATCAGCTTAGCGTCACCAATCAAAGCGAGAGTTGCAGCAGGCCCAATTGGTGTGCGATTCGGAAGACGTTTTTGTAAAGGGAAATGCTGAGTGCCTTCCCATGCAATGTAGCCGATGCCACCACCCAGGAAAATCTGAGTTCCAATCCCAATGAGTTTTAGATCTGGGTCATTCAGGAGGGGAGAAATGGCACCAGGGTTGGAATAGACGGCATTTGAAAGTCGGGGTTGAAGGGGACCAAGGTAGGTATATAAAGGGCGATCGCCTCCATTTACACCCACAATAAAGTTTTGGTATAGATTCCGGGGATTAAATAAATAAAACTGATTAATTGTTTCGCGTGTAATGGTTGTCTCAAAAGATGCTCTAGGGTAGCAGTCTGTGACCTGCCCAATCGCTCGTAACTGTATCGGTTTACCCGCAATCAGGTCTTCAATGACATGACCGCCGCCGCGTTCTCTCGACTCTTCAACGTCTGGAAGTTCGCTCGTACCTGTATAGTCTACGACTTGAGTTGCCCCTAAATATAAATCCACTGCCCCAAAGCCAGCATAAGCCGGGACACCATCTATCCAGCACTTACGAATCTTCATAGGTGGGTCTGTATGACCCAAGTTGATAATCGCTCCCGACGACTCCATTGGTTCAAATGTGCCAGTGGTAATTACATCCACTTCTTTTGCCGCCTGAGTAACACCAACCTCTGCTACCCGTGCTTTCAGTTCTTCTACCGTCCAAACCACAGCACGTTGGCGACGAATTTTGTCATTAATTTCAGCAAGGGTTCGCATGATATGAGTTATCGGCGTATGTGCAACAGGGGCACAGGATTCGGGAACTAAGCTCTCGTTGCCTTTAAGTAACAGGGCAAATTTGTCAGTTTAGATCAAGTGGAGAGGAACGTCCTTCATGTCTCTGGGGACTGGCGGCAGGTCAAGAATTTTTCCAAATCAAGCGGGCACAAGCCCATTTTGATTCATCCCAATCCCTAATCCCTAATCGCCACTCCCCAGCCCCGATTGACCCAACCGTCAAGAGCAAAATGCAATTTGAATGCACATCAGCCTAGTTATGACTACATCCTAAGTTTGGCTATCCAAATGCTGCGCCCTTACAAGAGTGGATTGATGAAATCGGTTATTTAACTCAAAATTCCGGTGGAATTGAAGTTGTCCTTGCTGGATAGTCCAGTCCGATTGCTCTGGTGTCACATCAAACGTGATTTCGTAGGAAGCGTTTGGATTGTTCGCCCTGAGGATTTGTAGATGGGCTTCAGCGTCATTGCGGCGGCGAAAGCGAATGATGAGCTGTGAGTGCATATTAGGGAAGTTGCGAATTATACACCATGGAAGCAGCTTATTTTTGTAATTCATGAGACTTTCCTTGTTAGTAGATGCAATCTGCTTAAGCAGCAGGATTTATGCTACCGCGCTTCTTGGTGCGTAGTTATTTTTTTAAGAAAAGCGATCGCGATGAAGAGAAAAGGCAGGGGAAGCCAGGGAAGCCGGAAAGGCAGGGGGAGAGTTTTAGGGGTAGGTTATTTGTCTAGGGACGATGACAAGGACTAAGTAAAGTTCCTTAATCCCCAATCCTTAATCACACTCAACCAACACTGTTAATTTCCACTAACTTACTTATCAGTAGATTTGCTGACTTATCCCCTATTTCCTCTCTAAATCATTAGCACTTGGCTTATCGTGAATGGCTATATTCTCTTGGGCTGCCTGATCAGACTCATGTGCCTCAGGTGAATCATTAACAATGACTAATTCAGTCTGTTTTTTTTTGTGACCCTGCCATTGATCAAGAATATCTTTAATGACTACTTCCTTAAGCCAAACCTGAGCAACAACAGTTAAAGGCAGAGCTAGGAGTAAGCCTAAGAAACCGAAAAAAGTCGCAAAAAATACTTGAGCAAGTAACGTTACAGCAGGTAATAGTGACACCTGTTGTGCCATTACATAAGGCGTGAGCAAGTTCGACTCAACTTGTTGAATCAACACGTAGAGAATCAACACCGCGAGCGCTTTCCAAGGTGTCTCAAGTAAAGCGATCGCAATTGGCGGTATAACACTTAACGCCGGTCCAATATTAGGAATAAAAGTCAAAATACCTGCTAACGCGGCTTGTGCTAAGGCTAACGGTACTCTCAGTATCAGCAAGCCAACAAAACTCAACGAGGCAATGACAAACATATTGAAGAGAATACCAATCAGCCACCCCCGCAAAGCCACCTCACATTGATCTAATATATTTTCGACTCTATGCCGATAAAAAGAGGGAAAAAGTCGTATAAAACTTTTACGATAAGGGGTAGGGTCAGCTAATAGCATCAACGTCAAAATTAGCACCAGCAAAAACTGACCAAGGAAGCCCAAAGAACTAGAGAAAAATGTGAAGCCACCACCCAACAATCGATTAGCTAAAGGCTGTAACTGTTGAATCAGTTGGTCAACATTCGGAATATACTCCATCAACTGAGGAGAAATCCGACTTTGGAGTATCTCAAACCAACTGCTGAATCGTTGTATCCCTTTGGGAACTAACTCACTTAGCTCTTGAAACTGAGAAGCAAAGGGCGGCACAATTACCAAGAAAAAGCCGACAAAGACTGCAATCAAGAGAAAAATCGCAAGCAGGACAGCAAAAGCCCGCTTCATCCCCGACTGATGGAATCGTTTCACCAAAATATTTAAGGCATTGGCAAGCACGACGGCGGCAAATATAAGTAACACTACCTGCCGAATTTCCCACAAGATGTACACGGAGACGATAAAGGCAAGTAAGCCAATCCATCTGCCTAGACTCACAAACAACCTCCCACCTGCTGTGGCTTGACAAAGCCGTAATTCTAGTTCGATGCAGCTAGATTAGCTGATCTTGAATGCAACGCCAAAAACTTTTGGTACTGCGAGTATCCAACCTAAGTTAGCAACCTGTGAAGAAACGTTCATCAGTCCCAGGTTATGAGGCATTGAGTGGAGTGGAGAGGAAGAGTAACAAATACGCTAGCTCAAAGACAGACTAGTCTTCCCCCAATACTGTTCGGTTAACCTCTCCCCCAACCCCTCTTCTCTTAGGAGAGGAGAGCAGGACTCCCCCCCTTCCCTAGCAGGGAAGGAGGGTTGGGGGGTTAGGTCGGCTTTATCCGAACAGCATTGAGTCTTCCCCTTCCTTGCCTTTCCAATCACTGCGTCAGTCTAAATTTGTTGAGAACGTTAGCTGGCGTGCTGTGCCATCATCGACGAAGCGTTGTTCACCAACACCGACGAGGTCTACAACCGTTTCACGCGCAGTCGGTGTCCACTCACCTTCTCGCGCTCCAATTTCGACGATTGTTTGTTGCTCTTCTGAATGAATGCGGTAGGTTGTTGTGCAGCAAGCACCTGTTTTGTACTCAAAGGTGTGACCGTCATCTTCATAAAGCGTCCACTCGCCAGTACCTCTCCACACCCGAATTGTTAATGGGTCTAAGGGACGCTCATCTACATATTGCATCACGGGTGCCATCGGAATAATCGAGCCAGCCCGAACATACAAGGGCATCTGCTCAAGCGGTGCGTGGGCAAGTATCTGTGTGGGACCTTCAAAAGCTTCATGACTCCACCAGTCGTACCAACGTCCTTCTGGTAAGTACACGGCACGGTGTTCAACGCCGGGACGGTAGATAGGTGCTGCCATGAGTGAAGCCCCTAGCATCACCTGGTCAGAGAGAGTGTAGGTTTGTGGGTCATTGGGGAAGTGATAGAGGAGAGGGCGTAGAACTGGTGCCCCAGTTGTTGCGGATTCCCAGAAGAGAGTGTAGAGGTAGGGTAGCAAGCGATAACGGAGTTCGATGTACTCGCGGCAAATTTTCTCAGCCTTGTCGCCAAATACCCAAGGTTCATGCTGTGCGGTACTCAGTGCCGAGTGTCCCCGCATTAAGGGGTAAAGCATTCCCACTTGCATCCAACGGGCAAATAGTTCAGCCGTCGCATTCCCGGCAAATCCACCGATATCAGCACCAACAAAGGCAACACCCGATAAACCCAAGTTACAGAGCATCGGTATCGACATTTCCAGGTGTTCCCAGAGCGCTTGATTGTCCCCAGTCCATACGGCTGACCAACGTTGAATGCCCGCATAGCCGGAGCGCGTCAGCACAAAAGAACGTTCTTTAGGGCGTAACTGCTCAAGCCCTTGATAAGATGCTTGTGCCATTGTCAATCCATACAAGTTGTGAGTTTCAGCATGGGTTGCACCTTCTTCAGCAGGTCCCTGTGGAGAGTCGGGAGGGAACCAAATCTTATTACCGGGGTCACCAAAGGGACGATCATCAAGTGCAGGCTCGTTCATGTCGTTCCAAATTCCTGCTACGCCGATACTCGTGAGGCTTTTTTGCAAACTTCCCCACCAATCCCGTACCTCAGGACGCAAGAAATCGGGAAAGACAGCTTTATCCGGCCAGACATAGCCATGAAATAACTGACCATTTGTTTTGCGTACAAAATAGTCCTTTTCTAGCCCTTCATCAAAAACTCGATAATCGGCTTCTGGCTCATACTTAACGCCTGGGTCAATAATCGTTACTGTCTTGAAACCCTTCTGACTCAGGTCATGGAGTAATTGCGGCGCATCAGCGAAACGCTTAGAACTCCAAGTAAAGACGCGATACCCGTCCATGTAGTCGATATCGAGATGGATGACATCACAGGGAATTCTGCGATCGCGAAATTCACGGGCAAGTTCGCGAACGATATCCTGAGACTCGTAGCTCCAACGACATTGGTGATAACCTAGTGCCCACCGAGGTGGCAACGGCATTCGACCTGTGAGTTGAGTGTAAGTGTTGAGAATCTTTGCAGGTTCAGAACCATAAATAATGTAGTAATCCAATTCACTGCCCTGTGTTTCCATTCGCCAAACACCAGGCTGCTGGGCCCCAATATCAAACTGACTCCAAAAGGTAGTGTTGAAGAACAACCCGTACCCAACTCCCGGACGCAACGCCATGAAGAAGGGAATCGCTTGATACATGTTGTCTGTAAGTACGTCGTAATCGAGTGCATCAAACGTCCAGTTGGTTTGAACTTTAGACAACTTGTCGAGTAACCCCGTGCGTTCCCCAAAGCCATAGAAGTGTTCCTCCGCTTCAATCCGTTTCCAAGCCGCAACTGCACCAGCCCGCCAACTCATTACTGGGTCAGCATCTTGGGCAAAGGGCTGTCCGGCTGAGTCAAAGCACTGGATACGGCAAGGGTTACGCTGGACAACAATCCGTAGTTGCTCCGTTTCAATTTCTATAGCCTCTGCGGTTTCTCGTACCTCAAAGGTTACAGGCGACCATTGTTCATCCGCCCGTGTTACTGCCCAAGATCGACGGGGTAGAAAGGTGCCACTAGGTGACATTCGTACCCTAACTAAGTTCGGGGCAAGCACACTAATAGTTAGGCTGGGTTCACCACACTGAAAGCGCACCTGGCGATCATCTTGTTGTATTGCCTGTATCGCTCCGATGGTTGACCAAGACGGTTTGGTTGTGTGCAGTTGTCCGAAGTATTGCGGCATAGTCCCTGATTGAACGACAAGTTTATAGAAGTCGAGCTATGGACGCTACCGCATCTGGCTGCCCGATTTCCTACTGAATACTTTGGCTTTACGCCTTCCCAAATCGAGGGTTACACGGCAACTGACAACAAGCTACTACCTCTAGGTACAGATAGGCTGACCGAATCCTGAAAAGCGGATAATCGGTTGAAGTTGGGTCATCACTACTGGTCAATCTAAAAAATTTGTCTCAAACTATTTACAAAATTTAATAAAAAGCTTAATCTAATTACAGACAGACAAAAAACGTCTGCCTAACCTAAAAAACAAATCAAGCAATAATAAACCAAATGACAACCACATTACAGCGCGAAAGAAGCGCCTCCGTGTGGGAACGGTTCTGCAACTGGGTAACCAGCACCGACAACCGCCTCTATGTAGGCTGGTTCGGCGTGTTGATGATTCCTACCCTCTTAGCCGCCACCACCTGCTTCATCATCGCCTTCATCGCTGCTCCCCCAGTAGACATCGATGGTATCCGCGAGCCTGTTGCTGGTTCCTTACTCTACGGAAACAACATCATCTCTGGTGCAGTAGTTCCTTCTTCTAACGCCATCGGCTTACACTTCTACCCAATCTGGGAAGCCGCTAGCTTAGACGAGTGGCTCTACAACGGTGGTCCATACCAGCTCGTAATCTTCCACTTCCTCATCGGCGTATTCTGCTACATGGGACGTGAGTGGGAACTTTCCTACCGCTTAGGAATGCGTCCTTGGATTGCCGTAGCATACAGTGCACCTGTTGCTGCTGCGACTGCTGTATTCCTCATCTACCCAATCGGACAAGGTTCCTTCTCTGATGGAATGCCCTTGGGAATCAGTGGAACATTCAACTTCATGTTCGTGTTCCAGGCTGAGCACAACATCTTGATGCACCCCTTCCACCAACTTGGTGTAGCTGGTGTGTTCGGTGGTTCACTCTTCAGTGCAATGCACGGTTCACTCGTGACTTCTTCACTGGTACGTGAAACAACCGAAACCGAATCACAGAACTACGGTTACAAGTTTGGACAAGAAGAAGAGACCTACAACATCGTTGCGGCTCACGGCTACTTCGGTCGTCTCATCTTCCAATACGCTTCATTCAACAACAGCCGTAGCTTGCACTTCTTCCTCGCGGCTTGGCCTGTCATCGGTATCTGGTTCACCGCGTTGGGTATCAGCACGATGGCGTTCAACCTGAACGGTTTCAACTTCAACCAGTCGGTCATTGACTCACAGGGTCGTGTGATTGGCACCTGGGCTGATGTGTTGAACCGCGCCAACCTGGGTATGGAAGTGATGCACGAGCGCAATGCTCACAACTTCCCTCTCGACTTGGCGGCTGGTGAAGCAACTCCGGTTGCTCTGACAGCTCCAGTTATCAATGGCTAATTCTTAGCATCTAGCTTATTAAGAAGCGCCTCCTTAGGGAGGCGTTTTTTGTTGCAACCAAATTAGGGCTGACAATCTGGTTTCAAATCCGAGTCAAACATAATCGCAAACTTCGCGTTAGGGATTAAGCGACGAAGAATCTGCAAATGACCATCGGCATCAGATTATGTACGACAACGAGCAACGACTTTTCGCTGCATATTAGGAAGCAGACGAACGACTAACCACCGATTCAAACAATCTCTGTAAGGCATAATTAACGTATCTCCATTGAGTTTGGAGCCAGAGCCAGCGCAGATCTTTTGGTTGGGATGGGCGCTGGCTTCTGACATATGGTTTAATAAAACCATATTGATTATTATTCAACCATAATGAGCCAAAAAGGGTCAAGTAAAAACAAAGAAGTTGTCCGGCGGCTGAATGTGCCTTTGGCAGAAGATGAGAGTGAGAAGTTGAAAAAGCTCGCCGAAGCAGAGGATCGCTCTGAGGGGAAAACAGCCCAGAGGTTAATTCGAGAGGGATTGGAGAGGGCAGAAGCGGAAGGAAAAATTTAATTGAAGCTTGCGACAAAGAATTGATTGGGGACAGAGGCAGTAGCGATCGCAAAACCTTCACTCTTCAGTTCTGCTGTTCAAAAGCAAGTCTATTGTTTTGGGTTAGGCGATCGCACAAGCAAGCCTCTGCTTTTGGGTGGGGATGTCATCACAGAGAGTGCGATCGCTCTTGCTCACCTTCAGATTAGTTTTCAGATTGCAATAGGCAATGCATTTTTCGCATGGCTGCGGTACTTATGAGGATTTACAACAAAAAGTATCTAACAATACAGATAAATAATTTTATTTATGAATTAAGAGCTGCTTTGATTGCACATTTACTTTTGGAGGATAGAATGATCCCCAGTGCTTACAACTAAAGTCGAAAGAAAAACTGCGTGCAATCAAATCTCATTGAGTTAAACATTCCTTCTGAAAAGGAATCATTGAATAATGGACGCTCAGAGCTTCCCTTCACCCTACAAGAACTAAAATCAGCTATTCCGGCTTATTGCTTCGAGCCATCACCCTGGAAATCACTGTCTTACTTTTTTCTCGATATCTCGATTATTGGTTCCCTCTATGGGGTAGCCTTTTTTTTTGATTCTTGGTGGTTCTTGCCTGTGTTCTGGCTAATGCAGGGAACAATGTTTTGGGCACTATTTGTCGTTGGACACGACTGCGGACATGGTTCTTTTTCCAAGAAGAAATGGCTAAATAATCTGATTGGGCATCTGGCTCACACACCCATTCTTGTTCCCTACCACGGTTGGCGCATCAGTCACAGAACCCATCATCAAAACACAGGGAACATCGACACCGATGAAAGCTGGTACCCCGTCACCGAAACCAAGTATCGCAGTATGCGTTGGTGGGAAAAGCTCTTACGCTTCGAGGTATTACTATTCGTCTATCCCTTGTATCTGTTTAAGCGTTCTCCGGCAAGGGAAACAGGCTCTCACTTTAACCCCAGTAGTCCGCTGTTTCGCCCTTCTGAAAAGTGGGATGTAATAACAAGCACTATCCTATGGTCTTTGATGATCGGCTTTTTGGGCTTGCTGACTTATCAATACGGCTGGCTATTTCTGTTGAAGTACTACCTCGGTCCTTATGTTGTTTTTGTGGTCTGGCTTGACTTGGTAACCTTTTTGCACCACACAGAATCAGACATCCCCTGGTATCGTGGCAAAGATTGGTACTTCCTCAAAGGAGCGCTATCTACCGTTGACCGCAGCTATGGCTTCATCAATGAGATTCACCATAACATCGGTACTCATGTCGCTCACCACATATTCCTCAATATGCCTCATTACCATCTAAAAACAGCGACAGAGGCAATCAAACCAATTTTGGGAGACTACTACCGGAAGTCTGACGATTCTATCTTCAAGGCTTTCCTTCGTTCTTGGCGCAGTTGCCATTTTGTCCGAGACAAAGGCGCTGTAGTTTACTACGAATCGAAGAGTGAACTGAAAAAAGCTGATGCAGCTTGTGAGTAAGCTTTGAAGTAATCAGGAAACCGTGGGAGGGTGGACGTAAGGTCTTGATTCTATCAGTACCCTTACGTCCACCCCTTCACAAAATACTCGCTGTGGCAGCCGTCAAGACTAAGTGAATTTCTTAGTTGTTATAGAGCTTTTCGCAAGCGTTGAGTGACTAACCGACTAAAGTCAAATCTTTCTCAGCCGTAGAGTCAACTGTATCTTGCTCTGAAATGGAGGCAATAAGTGCATCTGACGGAACTGAAATTGGGAAAGAGATCGCGTTTAAGAATTCTTCTTGAGGAATTTCAGCAAGCGCCGTATCCGCTTCTTGACCAGCACGGCGTACTTTGTAAACTATGCCAGCACCAAATAAGCCCGCTACTGCCGCCATGCCAATACCGAGAATTCCCAGATTATTGTCACTGGCATTCACTTGATTTGTGTCCAACTGTGTAGCGGGGGAAGTTAGAGAGTCTTCATTCCTCGGAGTTATACCCTTATCTTTGCCAAACAGGCAGGGGCCAGCGCTAGCCGGATTGACTGAAGCAAACAGGCAGGCTGTGGAGAGGATGGCAGCGATAGCAAAAGATTTTTTCATAAAGGTTGCACGATCAGAGTGTAAAGTTCTTGAGATTATGGAACGTACAAAAGCGACTTACTGCATAAACTGTTACAAAAAATAAACCAGATTTTGCCGATAGAAGCAAGTGCTGTGCTTTTTTCACTCAACAGGAGAGACAAAGTCGGCGATTACAGGAAAGTGATCGGAAGGCAAAACTCCTTCCCATTGCCCTGTGTCTAACTCCACGTTCCGAAGCCTGATACGTCCGTCATAGTAAATCGTATCAAGGGCAACAAAGCCTTTTCCTGTAAAGTCGTGGAAACTCTGCTGATGTTCTAATTCAACACCAGCAAAGGCATCGTGGAGGGTTATATGATTGAGCAAAGGACGCTCTAGTGCTTTTCGGGCTGTTGTTCCAGGCTCGGCGTTAAAGTCACCCGTGATGAATAGATAAGACTCAGGTAGATTGAGGTGACTTAAGCGATTGGCTTGCAGCAGGGAACAAGCGCGATCGCTTATCAACTTTGCACTCAATTCTTGCGCTTTCGCGCTTTCATAGTCGAGATGAGTGTTAAAAACTGTAATAGTTTGCTGCTCATCCACAACGGCAAATACAGCCCAAGTCGCCATACGCGGCAAAGAATTACCCCAGTGGAGACTCATACTACCAGGGATTTCTGGAGTTTCGCTTAAGAAAAAGTCACCACTCGCAAGACACCGCAGTCGCTGAGTATTGTAGAAGATAGCACAATGCTCACCTGCTCCTGTGCCAAGGCGATCGCTTCCTACACTCTGGTAATCCGGTAGCAATCGATGCAAGTCTAGTAGTTGATGCGCCTGACCTTCCTGAGTACCAACAACATCCGGTGCATGGTGAGTAATGAGCCTCGCCACTGCCTTTTTCCGGACTGTCCAAGCGTTGTCACCAGGGTCAGGCTTGTCATAGCGCAAATTAAAGCTCATGACTTTGATGTCCATTTGTATTCCTTATCCCTATTTGTGGACATGGTTGTATCTTGAACTGACCTCACCCTTGGCAACAGCTTCGTTCTCATCCCAAATAGTATCAGCCGCCAATTTTTAGCGCCATCATCACAAAGCGTAGAACAAAAATGCCAGCCATAATCCACACTGCTGGCGATGTCTCATGCACTTTGCCTTGAAAGGTCTTGATTAGAGGGTAGGTAATGAAACCAGCCGCTAAACCCTCGGCAATCGAGAAGGTCAACGGCATCATCAGGATAGTCAAAAATGAAGGAATCGACTCCGCCGGGTCATCCCAGTGAATCCCTCTGACATTACCCGCCATTAATACACCAACAATCACCAATGTCGGTGCCGTTGCGAAGGCGGGAATAGCGGACAGTAAGGGAATGAAAAATATCGACAGGGTAAATAAGCCAGCAACAACTACTGCCGTAAAGCCAGTACGTCCTCCTTCAGAAACACCAGAAGCCGACTCAATAAACGTTGTAACCGTTGAAGTCCCCAAAACGGCTCCCGCCGTCGTCCCAACAGCATCTGCCATCAACGCTTGACTCGCACGAGGCAGTTCGCCATTTTCATCGATATATCCCGCCTGGGTACCGACACCTGCCAGGGTGCCAATCGTGTCAAACAAATCAACAAATAGAAAGACGAAC
Organism: Symplocastrum torsivum CPER-KK1; assembly: GCA_019358875.1. Taxonomy (GTDB): domain Bacteria; phylum Cyanobacteriota; class Cyanobacteriia; order Cyanobacteriales; family Coleofasciculaceae; genus Symplocastrum; species Symplocastrum torsivum. The sequence continues at coordinate 112,482 of JAHHIF010000006.1, read as the reverse complement.
ATCACGGCGATGAAATCTAACAAGTTGGTCTGACCCAGTTGTCCTAACCCAACAATGGCTTGACCTAGCAAATCTCCTGGCCATTGTGGTAAGCCAAAAATGCCCTTGGGCCAGTCAGCGATGCCAAGAATCCATCCCAGTAATGCCGTAGCGAGAATGCCCCAAAGCAATGCGCCTTTAATGCGTCTCGCCACAAAGGCTGATGTAATCAAAATACCTGCGATCGCCATTAAGGTTGTTGGCTGACCTAAATCACCCAAGCTTGTCTTTGTTGCCTCGTCAGCGACAATAATGCCAGCACCACCCGTGGCTGGGTCGCCAGCTAAGGCGATGTAGGCAATGAAAAAGCCAATTCCTGCGGCTGTCGCTTGTTTGAGGCACTCTGGAATGGCTGTAACAAGAAGGCTGCGAATGTTAAACAAGGTAAGGGCAATAAAAATTAGCCCTTCAAGTAAGATAGCCGTGAGGGCAGTACGCCACTCGATACCCAGTCCTAAAACGACTGAATAGGTAAAAAAGGCATTCAACCCCAAACCAGGGGCTAGGGCAAACGGGTAATTTGCCAATAAGCCCATTGTTAAAGTAGCAATCGCACTTGCGATCGCTGTTGCAATAACTAATTCATTGAACAAATCGCCTGACTGTTGGAGAAAAATCGCATCGGACAAAATCCCTGGATTGACCACCAAAATATATGCCATTGTCATAAAGGTGGTAATACCTGCCAGCACCTCTGTGCGGATATTCGTCCGGTACTCCTGAAATTTAAAATACCGTGCGATCGCTCCCTGCCACCCCGTCGGTTCCGGTTGAGGCGACGGTTCAGGACTTGACTCTATGCCATGATGCCCCAATTCATTAGCTTCACTATTACTCATGCCTCTAGTCCTACATATACTGCCCCTAGACTAAAGTCTAAGTAGGTAACGTTTTGGAATGATGCGACACAGTTCCCAAAAAGCTTTTGAGCTATGGAGCGTGGTTTTATGACTTTGTCTAAAAAGCTATCTAACTTGTCTGTCCCCTGGTTTAGCATCGGCATGACAGGAATCTTTATTACTTCGGTTGCCCTACGCTTTTGGGGACTGGGTAGATTTAATGCCCTGGTATTTGACGAAGTTTATTACGCGAAGTTTTCTAACAACTATCTAACCGGGACAAAGTTTTTCAACGCTCATCCCCCCTTGAGCCAATACTTCATTGCGATCGGGATTTGGATTGGCTCTCACCTTCCTATTGGACAGGATACAGTTAACGGCTTGACAGGTTCAATTCGTTCCACCTGGAGTTACCGTTGGTTCAATGCCCTAACTGGCTCCTCTATTCCCCTAGTTGTTGCTGCTATTGCCTATCAGCTTAATCACCGTCGTAGTTATGCCTTTATAGCTGCTCTCTTTGCTGCCGCTGATGGTTTATTCTTAGTCGAGTCCCGCTATGCCCTAAATAATGTCTATCTAGTCATCCTGGGGTTACTCGGTCAGTTGTATTTTCTCATCGCACTGAACCAGCCAAAGCAGAAACGTTGGAGAACACTTGCCTTATCAGGTATATTTTTTGGGGCATCTGCTTGTATCAAATGGAACGGTTTGTGGTTCCTGCTGGGGGTTTATCTCGTTTGGATAGCAGCGTGGCTAATGAGGCGGGTTTGCTCGATCTTCGGCACTAAAGATTCAGAGGTGAGAACAACAAAATCCCAAACGCCGCTACAAAATCTGACTCAGTTGAACGTTTTTCATATTGCTTGGAATTTCGCAATCATCCCAGTTCTAACCTACAGTTTCCTCTGGATTCCTCACTTGCAGATGAATCCAACACCGGGCTTCTGGCAAGCACAGTATGACATCCTTACATTCCACGAAAAAATTGGCAGTGGACCTGAGGTACATCCTTATTGTTCTAAATGGTATAGCTGGCTCTTGATGTGGCGCCCAGTGGCATATTTCTATCAAACGGCTCGTAGCACGGCTGAGCAAGTGCCAGCTTACCCACCCTTACCAAAAGGTGCAGGTCAAGTAATCTATGATGTCCATGCAATGGGTAATCCTTTCCTGTGGTGGCTATCGACGGCGGCAATTTTCTTGCTGCTGTTGATGTTAGCCTTGCGCTTTCTAGAAGGAGTTGGCTGGAAATCTTCGCCAACTCCTTATACTTGGATGGCGCTCTATCTAGTGCTTACCTGGTTGGCAAACTTGCTCCCTTGGGTGAGGGTAACTCGCTGTACATTTCTTTACCACTACATGGGAGCATCAGTATTTTCGGGGTTAGCGCTGGCTTGGCTAGTAGATCTTTGGTTACACAGTGACAAGACTGATTATAAAAGTGCTGGTGCTACTGTAATTTTTTTAGTCTTGCTAGCGTTTATGTTTTGGTTACCTATCTACTTAGGTCTTCCTTTATCTGTTCAAGATTATCAATTCCGAATGTGGTTCCGTTCCTGGATCTAGGCTTCTTGAGCTAGTACTCAACCCCAGTAACAATTAGGGCGCTTGAGTCGGTACTGGTGTAGAGGGAGGGGAGACAGAAGGACTTGGATCAACACAGGTACTAGTTTGAGCAGAGGTTGGTGTGAAACTTTGATTGATATTCTGTAAAATATCTGACTCTCGAATCCAGCCGCCATCTCCTCGTTCTACTGGACGATAAACCACGGAAGTTGGCTTAGGGTTAGAGGCAGTTGGGGATTGTCTGACTAAAGTTTGAGGACTTGTAGGAGGGGTTTTGGTTGGAGTAGGTTGTTGAGCGCTAGAACGGCTACCAGGAGAGCAAACCTTCAACTGTAGCCAACGTTGCTGTTGATCTAGCGATGGGGTGACAACCTGCAAAACGCTACCAGCAGGGACGACACCAACGATCAATTGGTCTTGAGGTGGCAGTCCCTGTCGTAGTAAAAGCGGAGTATTCCCACCCTCAGCCCTTTTGATCGTTGAACTGGTGACTTGAATTACGGCTGAAGGCTCCAAGGTAGAAACCGCTGAAGCGCTTGGTGTTGGGCTTACTGTTGGGGAGGGACTAGCTGACGGGGGTGTGGTACTGGGTTGGGAGCCTTCACCAAGTAACGAAGCCACCCAGCCGTGTGGGATTAATACATAAGCTAACGCACCGCCTAGTCCGAGTAAGACAATGATTCCAAGTAATAACCCCCAAGGATGCCGTGTTCTAGCTTTTGACGGCAACTGTTGCGTTTTCATTTGGGAAGGAGTTGCACTAGCTACGGTGGTTGGCACTCTTGCTGAAGATGTTGGTGCTTCTAGTTGTGGCAATGAGACGGCGGTTTGGCTGCTTCCCCCCAAAGGTGATACTTTGCAGTGAACTAACGCGATCGTGGCATTGTCATGCCCATTTTGAGTATTAGCAATTTCAATGAGTCGCGCTCCTGCTGTTGGCAAATCGACGTGACCGGAAAGAATCGGCAAGATTTCTGTATGCCAATATTGCTCAACCCGGTCATTATCACTCAGTCCATCGGAACACAGCAGAAACACACAGTCTTCATCCACAACAAAACGCTGTACAGTTGGATGAAGTGTTGTGGAGGGTGCCATACCCAATGCTTGTACCAGAGAACCGGAGGATGGCTGTTGTACAGCTCCTCGGTAAACGTTGTAGCCTAGTCGCACCTCGCGAGAGGCTAAATCGTCATCGACAGTAACTTGGTGACAGTTATAGCGAGTCACCCAATAGACTCGGCTATCTCCAACATGAGTAATGTAGATTTCATGGGCATAGCTTTGAGACATGACCAGCGTTGTACCCATCCGTTGACGGTCAGAGCGGTGTTCGCTGTCGTTTTTTGAGCTGATTGCGTCATTGGCGGCGCAGGCAGCCCGTTCTAACTCCAACGTCAACGTTGTTGGGTTCCAGTTGTTTGGGTTTAACGTTAGTTTTTCTATCTGCTGGCGAAGTGTATCAATTGCTAAATGAGAGGCTACTTCACCGCCTTCATGTCCGCCAATGCCATCACAGACAATCGCTAAAGCACTTGAGTTATTGGAGGCGCTGATTAACTGGGCAGCAGGTGGGTAACAAGCATCTTCATTTTGGGAACGGCTAGGGCCAGTATCGGTACGTGTGAAAATCTGATACGTGCGTGATTGCGATCGCCCACAGTCTTGGAGTGCCTGATCCAATAGTCTTACTAACTCCTCTGAGTCACGAATTTGCTTATCTTGCAACTGGTTACAGAGTGTTTGAAAGAAACGACTAATGAGTGGATCTGCTCCAGGCAGGAGTTGTAGCCACAGTTGACCGAGTTGCTGGAGTGTTGGTGCTTGCTTCGTGTCAGGGTACAACTCTAAAAAGCGGATAATTGAGCCTTCGACCCGTAGAAGTGAGGGTTTCAACAAGCTAGAAGCAACGCCCTCACTACTCAAGGGTTGCCACAACGTGGCTAACTGCCATAGCCAGTTGAGTTGGCGTATCGCTGGCGTACCTTTCCAGACGCTTCCCAGTTCTGGTAACAACTGTCCTTCAGTGTCAGACGTTTGCGTACCTCGAAAGATGCCACTCTCATAAATCGGCCCGTCTTCTAGTAACCAGATTACAGGAGTACGACCTTGCTGCATCGACGTGACGCACCCATAAACTTTAGGAACGTGTAGCCCATATGGAGAAAGCCTGAGATAGGACATAATCCCTTGAGGAAAATCCTGTGGTGTCTCCGGAGGCATTCCAGGCTTAGTATCCAAAAGAATCCGTTGAGCTACCAGTAGATAGCGCTCTGCAATCACCTCTCCAGGTTTATAGGAGTCTATTGCCTGACCAATTGCCCACAAGTAACGTCTGAGCAGTGGCGTGCGACAATTTTGGCAGAACTTGTTGCTCTGAGGGTTAGAAGCCTGACAGCGGGTGTTAGAGCAGTGGAGCGTTGCCGCAGGATTTTCCATGAAAATTTTTCGCTACATTCAGCCGATGACAATTTGGCTACTAATCGCACTTGCCTTTGATTAGGGAATTGCTCCCCTTCCTCAAGTATCTTGTGCAAGCGTATTGATTACAGATTTTAGCGCCTGACTTAAGGACAAGTTGAGACACTGTTCAAGAATCTCCTACTTAAGGTAGAGAGTCTTGGCTGGATTGTTGATAATTCTCTAATAAGCCACTGTCCTTCATTAGCTTAGGCCAAAGGAACAAAAAGTAAGTCCACCAAACCAGAATCGGAGTAGAAATGAGAATTGTTACCCAAACACTTGTTAGCACTAGCCAACTGCTGATAATGATTAGTGCGCCAGTCAGCAAGATTGACCAAGGCTGACACCACCAAGGCTTGTAGTTCCACGGACTTAAAGGTTTTTGTGTAGACAAGATAAAAGCAACTCGTTGTTGTTTAGTGTACTAGGGAAGGAATTACCTAATTTTTTAGAAAGTAGTGTTGAGGTTTTAGATTAAAAACAACTCACCTCTCCACAATCAACTTATCAATAATTTACATTACGGAAAATCTAGATTAGGTAGACTCGGACAAAATTGAATTTGTCGATAAGTTGCCCTTATAGCAAAATCATCATGTCTAAGCTTGAGCTTGACGCTTCAACGGGTCAAACCTTCCAAGACCTCAATTCACCTGCCAGCCTAGAGATTAGGAAGCTGCTTGCTGAGATAAAGCACTCCCAAGACCAGCGTTATAAACTAATCAATTTAGAGGCGTGGGCACTCGCGCAAACAATGGATGATTTTCTCCCAGGTTTTTGGAGTCGTTTTTTAGAGAATCGTCGCACAGCACTGAAGCAATTTTTGAATCAAAAGCGGGCTGATAAATATCGAGTCACCCGTTAATAAATCGTCCTCCGATGCCGAGCTAGAACTAACAACTATAGAACGCGATTATTATACCCTAAAAGCTTTAAGCCGTAATCCGAGTAAATGTATAAAACAGCCACCCTTTCTATTTCTGAATCCCGCAGTCAGTAATCGCTGCATAGGCAAGAGGGCTTGACCTTTTTGGATAAACACCACTTACCACCACAGAAAGATGTACGGATTAGCTTTTTTTTCTACTATCAGGCTAAGAATAGCAAGTGTTAAAAACGCTAGGAGTTTTTATGAGTCAGCCAGAAGCAATCAAAGAAACTAATATTACTAATCCTGACAATAAGGTCGATCAAGAAGGTCATAACGCAGGCGCTTCTCAAGAAAAGCCTGACAAGCCTGATCAGCTTGATGTTGTTAATCCCGGCGATAAAATCGACCCAGAGGCTCAAACTGTTGAAGAAAAAGCAAAGCAGATTGCTGTTGATGCCCCTGACATTACAGGTGACCACGTTAAAGTTCCCACCTATTTTGTGGTTCAAGAACCCCCAGATGGGCATGAGGAGGCTCTACACCACGTTAAGGATGCTGAAGAAATTTCTGATGTGATTCGCCAAGCCCGCACGGATGAAGAAGGAAATCGTACTTGGCGCTAGGGGATTTAATCACTGCTCTTGAGGAGCTACTTGTGGTAGTCCCATGCTGTAGTTGAGAACCCGACTCTCAAGGTTATAGCTAATTTGACCGCTCTGCAAAAGCGATCGCAAAAAGTGTTCGAGGTCAGAACCGATACGCCGAAGATTATACTCTGTCAGATCTGACCCACTATAGGACTCAACGAGTTCATCGAACTTGCGATACATCTTTTGCAGAGCGTCTTCGTTCCAGTTGAATTCGTTGTCTGGGTCAATATCTAACGTGAGAACCTTGTCGCTTTCAACCATCTCGTTGTTTTCAACGGTAGCTGTATAGATGCGAATGTGTCGGGTAGTGGACTTGAGCAGCATGAAAACCCTCTTATTTACTCTCTTCTAAGATATCTAAGCTAATTGTAAACTTCTATAAGGCTCTACACTAGAAGATTAAAAAACGTCACTCAGGAGGAGATTGTACAAAACGCTGATACTCTAAGTTAGGAAAGTCAGCCATAACTACAAATCCATGGCTCAAAGAAAAATACATCATCCGATGGATGACATCGCTAGACAAGCTCGCCAGGGTAGTGTGGCGGCAATTATTCAAACGCTGAATGAACAGCTAGCGGACGTTGGTGTCAGAACTAGAGCTGTTTTTGCTGATGGTGTCTTACAACTGTTATGTGAAGCAGCCAGTAAAGAGCAGTTAGAGCCGTCTGCACTAATCGCGCAAATCCGGCAGATTCTTGAAGGCATTGCACCGCGTAATATTCGCCGTGTCAGAATCAACAGCCGAATTGTGCGAGAACAACAGTTGCTTTGGCTAGAAGAAATAATGCGCGACCCAGAAGATCAGTTACTTTGGTCTGAAGAAATAATTCTTGCCAAGCCGAACCTCTTCAAGCGAATCGCCCAAGGCATTAAAGATCAACAAACAGTACCGAGGAAAACGCCGAGTTTCACGAATGCCTCTTCCCATAACCATAGACACAACAGGCGATACCAACGTGGCATTCTGAACGGTGTTGGCTTGACTTTGCTTTTGATCGTAGGGGGTTGGTTCCTCTATGATTGGCTAGGCTCAAAAGTGGCTGTCAAGATAACAACCCAATCACAAAATTCAACAGGCGAGTCCTCACTGACACCAGCCTCCTCCATAACCGATCCATTTGTTGAGGCGGTACGACTGGCAGAGCAGGCATCTGTTGCGGGTCAAACGGTCAAGACTTCTGCTCAGTGGTTAGATTTGGCAGCAAAGTGGGAGCGAGCTTCAGATTTAATGGGAGCAGTGAAACCGAATGACCAGCGCTACAAGACGGCTCAAGATCGGATGAAACTCTACCGCAAGAATAGTGAGGCGGCACAAAAACAAGCCATACAGAGGCGTTCTTAGCTAAGTAATAGCTGTCAACGAAAGCACTATCCAGAACGCAGACGAGAACAGGCTATACAAACAGTAGTGAGTTGTCCGTTGCTACAGAAAAAAGTTTAGTGTTTTGGTAAAAGGGGGATAAAACTGGGAACAATAATGTTGGCAAGATTACTGCTTTGACAGTCGGTCTGACCAATCGGGGGATGAAGAGAGTAGAGTGAGCTTTTACAAAACGTTAACTAGAACGTTGACGGCTAGTCATAGTACTAGCGCTTTGTAGGAAGTGAATCCTGTAGTTTGATACTGGCTTTCTATTAATCCCTAAACAAGCTCCGCTAATATTAAGTTGTGCAACAAGCGTCATGGATATAGAAAGCGCAATGCTCTCTAAGAGCCGCTTCAATAACGCAGCCCCAATGGTAAATCCTTTGACTTCAGGTCTGTCCGACATCGTTGAACCAGTTTTCATGCAGGAGCAGAAAGGTTCACTTATGCAGCACCCGGAAGAATCTAATCGAATCGGGCAAGAAGTTACTCAAATCATCCTTACAAGTCGAGATTCGCAAACCTTGTTAGCGAGAACAGCTAAGGCTGTAGGAGAGATTTTTCAGGTAGATGTTTGCTTAATTGTGGCGGGGGTTAACCGAGCAATGACAACCCAAACGGGTGCATGGTTTTCTGATAATCACTTAATTCATGAACCTAAGTACCAAGCGAAGTTGTTGCAACATCAAGGGCGAGTAGAAGATTTAGGTGATGTAAATCTTCGGGCGATCGCAGATCTTCAGTCATCAGAAGTTGATCAAGCCTTTAGCTGGTACTCACAAGCGCTAGCGTGTAGGGCAGTGATGAGGAACTACACCGAATTTCAGGCAGTTGCCAATGGAGTAATTGTTTTAGGGCGATCGCAACCGCACCAATGGACTACACAAGAGAAAGAACTACTAGGAGTCGTTTCAGAATCGGTAGCTGTCGCGATTTCTCAAGCCCAACTAACTCAGCAGGTGCAGACAGCAACTCAACACCAAACCCTGCTCAATCAGTTGAGTGTGGCAGTTCGTAGCGATTTTAATCTTGAAGATATCTTCAAAATCGCGATCAGAGGTACAGCACAAGCGCTTAATGTTAGTCACGGCTTGCTCCTATTGTTGAAGTACACCGATCCACTCTTTAAACACCGACCTTCCAAGAAGCTGCCAAAAACTGAGGTAACGGTAACTTGTGAGTGGTCAGAGGAACAGGACACAACCAGCCAAGCTACACCAATAACCGAAAGCCGTACTACACTCTTAAACCAATCCTTCTGGCTTTCCGAATCTTCCCTATGCCAACAAGCTTTTAGAAATGCTCCTGAACCGCTAGTCATTGGCACTCAACACCATGTTCCTGATGGCGAGGGGAATAGCGATCGCTTAATCTTTGACCAAACAATGCAGGGATCTGTCCTCATCGTGCCCCTAGTCGGGATACACAGTGACACATTTACGGTGTTAGGGTTTCTAGTATTGCAGCATCACCAGCCTCGCTCCTGGCACACCAATGAAATAGAGTTAGTCAAGTGGGTCAGTACTCAAGTGAGTACTACTCTGATTCAAAATCAAACTCTACGGCAAGTACAATCTTTAGTTGACGATCGCACTGCCCAACTGCAACGGAGTTTGGAAGTACAAGCGAAATTGTATGAAAAAACACGTAGGCAGATTGACCAGCTACAGCAGTTAAATCAACTCAAAGAAGAATTCATGAGTAGCATGAGTCATGAATTGCGAACTCCTCTAACAACGATGAGTCTGGCAATTCGGATGCTGCGTCAACCGGAACTCCCTTTAGAGCGTCGTCAAAAGTACCTATCTATCCTAGAGCAGGAGTGTAATAAAGAAATTGACCTGATCAACGACTTACTCAGTTTACAGCGACTGGAATCTGACCAATCCCACCTCCAGCCGCAAAAGATTGACCTGATGTTGATGATCAAAGAAATGGCTGAGTCATTTGAGCAGAAATGGGTAGGTAAGAGGTTAACCTTGAGTGTAGAGTCTCCAGCACCCTCGCTGATGCTCAACACCGACCCCGACAGCCTGAACCGCATTCTGCTGGAACTCTTGACGAATGCTGGCAAGTATTCCGATCCAGACACAAAGGTTTGTTTGCAGGTCACTCAGCAAGCCCAGCAATCAGGGAATCAAGTTGTTCTCACCTTATCCAATACTGGTACGGGTATCCAAGAAACAGATCTGAAACATATATTTGATAAGTTTCGTCGCGGTCAAGGGGTTACGCAAAAAGCTGTTCAAGGCACTGGTCTGGGCTTGGCTTTGGTAAAGTGCTTGGTACAGCATCTTAATGGCACGATTGATGTCTCTAGCTGTCCATCTGAAGATTCACAAACTTCGATTATCTCGTTTACCGTTACCTTACCCCAGTTTCAACAACATTAAAGTCCAAATCAGTAGTTAATCAGTATAAGAAAATCTAGTTACCGATAGCTACAGCAACCATAGCCGACTACTTGTTGGAAGAACTCTGGGATAAAGACTTAAAATTCCAACAGTATGCTCACAACAACTGCCGCACCTAAGCCACTCCGTTGGCAACGACCTAAATACTCTCCACTGGCACGCCAGATCGACATTTTTGGTTCGGCAGCAAGATTGATGTTTTATTTATGGTGGGACAAGGTTGTTGCTAACAACTCCCCCAAGCACAGAAATCGTCGTGCTCAGTGGCTAGTTGGCACTCTCCTCGATTTAGGGCCAACATTTATTAAGATTGGTCAAGCCCTATCGACTCGCGCTGATTTGTTGCCCTTAGAGTACGTGCAAGCTTTGGGGCAATTGCAGGATAGGGTACCTGAATTTAGTGCAACAGAAGCGATCGCAATTATTGAATCCGAACTCGGTAACTCGATTCATGCCTTGTATCGAGATTTTGATCGCTTTCCTCTGGCGGCTGCCAGCTTAGGGCAAGTCCATAAAGCACGACTGCACACTGGGGAAGATGTCGTCGTTAAAGTGCAGCGTCCAGGATTAGAAAGGCTATTCAATTTAGATTTTGAAGTTCTCCATCGGCTGGTGCGCTTTTCTAATCGATATGTACCAGGGATAACAAAGTACGATTTAGAAGCGATTTACCACGAGTTTTTTAACCTTCTCTACCAAGAAATTGACTACCTTCATGAAGGTAAAAATGCTGATCGTTTTGCCGAACATTTTCGTGACTATCCTCGGATTGCTGTCCCAACAGTCTACTGGCGGTACACCACGAAAAGAGTATTGACACTCGAATACCTACCAGGCATCAAAATTGATGACCGCCAAACCTTAGAAGCTTGTGGTATCAACGCCAAAGAAATTATTCAGCTTGGAATTTGTGCTTACCTCAAGCAGTTATTACAAGATGGCTTTTTTCAATCTGACCCTCATCCCGGCAATATGGCAGTTAGCCAAGATAGCAAGTTGATTTTCTATGATTTTGGGACGATGGCAGAGGTAAAGCCGATTGCCAAAGACCAGATGATCAAGACATTTTTTGCTGTTCTCAGAAAGGACACTGATGAGGTTGTGAATACCCTGACTTACATGGGATTACTTGAACCCGTGGCGGACATGACCCCAGTCAGACGATTAGTAGACTTTATTTTAGAGAGATTTACTGAAAAGCCAATAGATTTGCAGTCTTTTGACCAAATGCGTAGCGACATCTACTTGATGTTTGAGCAGCAACCGTTTCGCTTACCCGCACAGATGACCTTTATTTTAAAGGCTTTAACAACCCTGGATGGGATTGCTCGTACCCTAGACCCAGAATATAACTTAGTCGCTGCTAGTAAGCCTTTTATTAAAAGCCTTACAGTTTCCAGAGGGCAGGGCAATGTTGTAGGAGAACTGGCAAGGCAAGCGCGGAATTTCATCAAATATAAATTGCGACAGCCTAACGCTAATGAAGTCTTAATTCGACGATTGGAAGCACGGATTGAACAGAGTGAGTTAGAAGTACGTACCCGTTCGAGAGAAAGCGATCGCGCCCTCAAACGGATTAACCTTGCTGTTAAAAGCCTAATCTATGCTTGCTTAACTGGATTTACATTGCTATCGGGTACAGTGTTGCTGTTAGGGTCTTATAGTGGTTGGGCGATCGCTGCTTTTACCTTATCCTCACTTGCGTTCGTTACTTTAGTGCGATCGCTGATTGATTTATCGATTCGGGAAAGACTCGATAAGTTAGCCGATCAGAATCCCTCTCCTAAGAAACAATTTTAGTGGAGGGTGTAGTAACAAGCTCACCAACAACCAATAACTAATCACAAAACTCAATCACACTCGCGAACCTCTATATCTGAGACCGCGTTTGAGTACATAATTCCTAGCAAATTGAGGAATATCACCACGGTGTCCCATAACAATCACAGTATCCTCTGCCTCTAGCAGCACTTCATGCTTGGGGTGAATCACCATTGTGCCGTCTCCCTTTCGCAAAGCAACGACGATAAAGCTACCTTTACCGCGCACTTCAATATCACTAATAGTTTGACCAACTAAGGGAGAGTCACCCAAGATAACTAACTCATCCATCTGGACATCAATCTCAGCTAGCAATTCATTTATCGTCTGGCGTCCATCATCTTGGTTGAGAAAATCCATCGCGGCTGGATGAGTGATCATTTGCGCCATGCGTTCGGCACCAATTGAAGCAGGTAACACGACTTGGTTAGCACCAGCTAGTTTCAGCTTCTTCTCTGTTGAAGGGAACTCACCACGAGCCAAGATTAGCAAAGCTGGGTTCAGCTCACGAGCGGTTAGTGTGATAAATACATTGACAGCATCATCAGGCAACACGGTTGCTAGAGCCTTTGCCTGTTCGACACCTGCTGATTTCAAGACTCGCTCATCTGTCGCATTACCACAAAGAACTAAGTATCCAGAAGCTTGCGCTTCAGCAATGCGATCGCCATTATTATCAATGACAATAAACGGCTGTTTTGATGAAGCCAAACGTCGTGCCAGAATCTGACCAATGCGACCAAAGCCACAAATGAGTACGTGTTGTTTTAGAGTGTTGATATCGCGGGTCATGCGTCTAGAGTTAAGAGCTTTGTTGATTTCGCCTTCTGTCACCATTTGAACAAAGCCTCCCACGATGTAAACAACAGAAGTGTAGCCAGCAACAATGACTAAAATTGTAAAGACTCGCAGTTGTGGAGAAGTTATCGGCTTTACTTCACCGTAGCCAACGCCAAAAATTGTAATGACTGACATATAAATCGCGTCGAGTAAACTCCAGCCAGCCAGAATGTAGCCAGCTACCGCGACAAGGATAGTCATGATAAAGGCGATCGCGCCAAGGATAATGTGTTTAAACGAGCTGTTCATCGGTGAACGCTCGTACCCTTGCAAATCATAGTCAGTATGTAGTGTTGTTGAGTAGCAAGTGCTGAGTCTCTCTTTTATGCATTCTTGATGCTTAAGAGAGCCTTTCTATTCAAACTTAGCTAATAGAACAGTTTTGTATCGTTCGTTGCTCCTCAACAAAACCAATCTACTCTTGTTTGCAGCAAAGTGTGAATGAATCTTAAATTCAGAATAAACATTACCTAACCTGTGCCAGTTAGGATGCTAGTGAAGCCGCCTTTCTCCAGCTGTTTTGGAGAATTGAGTGCGTGTCCTGATGAACCCAGTGATAATAACATTTGGGTTCTTTGTTAGGAAGATTATTCCCTAGAGCTTTTACGAGGAGTGGAACCTGATGACACTATCGGCAAATTCACGCCCAATCACTACCTCTTCCCAATTGCTCTATAGCTATATCAACACCATAAGTTCACTACAAGTGATTCAGATTGTCAATATTCCCGACTGGCATTTCGAGCGAGTAATTTTTCCAGGACAACGGCTTTTGTTTTATGCCCCACCTAATGCCGACTTAGAAGTTCAAACCAGTTACTTTGGTCAAGCAATCCTGGTAAAAAAAATTCCAGGCGTTCAGCTAGAAGTTAAGCAATAGCACACTTTCTAAAACTCAACCGCTTCCAGGTTTTCGCCGCTTAACCGACGATGCTCTAAAAAAACTGTCGCCTCTTGTGGGTGAAGATTAATCTGAGGAACATCACCAACAAGCAGTAACCATCTGTCTCCAGCCAACTGCAAGGTCCATCGTTCAGTTTTCTGTTGGGGTAGAACCTGGCAGTTGCCCTGGACAGAACATGCACAAGGAAAGCCCCAAGCATTGGCTTGACTTAAGATCATCTCATTCATGATCGATATGAGTGCGAGAACGCTGACTATCGTTTTTTAACTACTTTCCGTCTTTGAGGGCGATCGTTAATCAAGACTTAACTGAATGTTACTCAAACGCTGAACTATTTAACTGGATTTGAGATGCAGCCTAGGCTCTTGCAAAACTAACCCCATCCCAGCCGATGGCTAGAATGGGATATACATTGGAGTTTTGATTTAGGACTGAAGTCTGGAGTTTCTAAACGAAATCGAAGTTAGAACTATTTAGACTCAGTTCTTCAGGCGAAACTCCTTGAACAACCGCAATGAGGTCGTTCCCAAAAGATATACTTGTTCCTGAGGGTACTCCTTCAGGGGATGAACCCAAGGTATAAGTAGCTTCTTGAACTCCAGTTAGCTCAATCGAATAGCTACCAGTTGAGAACCCATAACCTGTGAAACCATTAAATATTGATTGAGAAACTGGATCGTTATCAAAACTGGAGATTGCAAGGAAGTAGGTTCCAGCATCTATCGGTGACAGTTCAATGGTGGATTGAAGGGTTCCGCCAGAGTCGTCGTTGCCAGCAACCAGCAAACCATTCTCGTTGAACAGGAACAACTGCGTGTCGAAAGCAGCCTGACCGAGTGTCGTAGCAGAAAACGTTCCGCCGTCCAGAGTGATTTGGAACAGGTCAACATCGTTCCCAACAGAAATCTCCCCAGTGATAGACTCGATGCCTGGTGCAATGACCTGAGCCTCAAAGGGTAGCTGTCCTGCGTCATCCGATTCAGCCACACTGACAGGTAGAAAATCAAGGTCAGCTAGTTGTAATACATCCCGACCGAGAGTGAAGTCAGTAATGAGGGCGTAGTCACTATTGCCGCCACCAAGATAGTAAATCGCAGGTTCCGCGTCTTCTCTAGAGATGCCTAGTACGCTGCCATTGTCACCGAGGACAAAGCGATCGCGTCCTCGACCACCAGTCAACGTATCAATCTCGAAGGGAGCAATCGGGCTTCCGTTTCCGCCAAATCCAAATGCTGGTACAAAGGGGTCAACGCCAACCAGTATATCATTCCCACGACCACCAGAGAGAGAGTCGCTACCGACTCCGCCCACGAGTGCGTCCGTTCCGGTTCTACCACTGAGGCTGTCATTGCCCAGGCTACCGAAAAGTGTATCATCCCCCCTCCCACCATCTAGGAGGTCATCCCCATCTTCACCATCAGCTAAGTCATTACCGTCCTGACCAAAAAATCGATCATTCCCAGAACCACCAAAAAACCGCTCATTCCCGCTACCACCAAAGGCTGTGTCGTTGCCATCTCCGCCATTGATGATATCCTCCCCTTCCTTGCCAAAGAGTTCGTCATCGCCAGCATCACCAAAGAGTCGGTCATCGCCGAAGCCACCAGATAGTTGGTCAAACCCATCGCCACCACTAATGGTGTCTAACCCATCACCACCATTAAGAACATCATCCCCTGCATCACCATTGAGGAGATCATTTCCATTGTCACCGTTAATAATATCGTCGCCAGTATATCCAAATATAAGGTCTTCCCCATTACCACCACTGATGAAGTCATCCCCACTTACACCAATGATTTCGGCATCACCAAAGATTACATCGTTGCCGTCCTCTCCATATAGGAAGTCACTGCCACCGCCACCAACAATCAGATCAACATCAGCGCCACCAAAGACTGTATCGTCACCATCAAGACCAAATATTCCATCATCGCCAGCCTCCCCAAAAATTTCATCACCCTCATTGGTTCCAACAATCAGTTCATCATCAGGTGTGCCTAAGAAAACAGCCATCTATACCTACCTCGAATTTAAAAAACAGGTAGTTATAAAAAGTAAGGAGCAAATGCTGATTGCCCTAGTTTCTGTAGCGGCAACCTGGGTAAATCCTCCATTTTTATTACTCTACCTATGTGAAAATAATAAGATTTAGTAAAGATAAAGTTCTTAAATAAAGCCTTATCTTCATCTAATCTATATATATTTAATTTTTATAAAATCTTATATATGTAAAGGCTTATTAAGTTAAAAAAGTTAAATAATGCTGGATTCGCCTGTATCCTGCCTATAGTTTGTAATACTTTTTATACTTGTTCAAAAAGCCATGACCGCATGATTACGCAAATGGGTTTGAACTATAAGCTGAATATATGACGTGTTCTGAAATCAGTTGCGGGTGTGTCTTTATAAAACCTTTATATTGTTCTACTGTCTTTATATAATCTTTATGTGAAGCCCTCTCCGCACCAATGTGAAGAGGCACACCAACAGATTGGCTATTAGAGGAAAATAGATCTGTAGCCTGTCTTCTGTGTCTAACCTTGAGTTATTCCGAAACCTCTCAACCCAACCCATCTACTGAAAGTCAAACCCCGACTGGGCGTAACAATCAGCAGGAAACTCACTTCAACCGCACTCGTGCTAGTTTGCGGCAGGCGTTGTCCTGGTATGCTAACTTGCGTCGCCACCAGAACCATCTACCGGATTTTGAACTGCAAGCCGCCTTGCGAAGCGAGTTGGAGGTTTTGAAGTCTTCCCTCGACAAGCTAGACCAAGGAGTGATTCGTATTGCCGCTTTTGGTCTGGTCAGTCGTGGGAAATCGGCAGTGGTCAACGCCTTGATAGGAAAGAAAATTCTGCAAACGGGCCCCATCAATGGCGTGACCCAATGGCCGAAATCTGTTCGCTGGACACCCAGTAACAAGGGAAAAGTGCAGGTGGAGTTGATTGATACGCCTGGATTAGATGAAATTGAGGGCGAGGCACGCGCTGAGATGGCGCGGGAGGTGGCGCTAAGCGCGGATTTAATTTTGTTTGTGGTGGCTGGTGATATCACACGCACGGAGTATCAGGCGCTTTGTGAATTACGACAAACCCAAAAGCCTCTGATTCTTGTATTTAACAAAATCGACCTCTATCCAGAACAAGATCGTGAGGCAATTTACCGACAATTACAACAACTTGGCACGGGTAGCCCTAAAGATCGGCGACTGCAAAAGATGCTATCAACGGATGAGATTGTGATGGTAGCAGCAGAACCTGCGCCCCTGGAAGTCCGAGTTGAATGGCCCGATGGTGAGGTAACGTATGAATGGGAAACGCCGCCGCCTCAGGTCGATGAACTCAAGCAGAAAATTTTAAGGATACTCAACCGGGAAGGGCGATCGCTTTTAGCCCTCAATGCTCTATTTCAAGCCCGGAATGCAGAAGTGAGTATTGCGAAAAAAACACTTGATCTACGAAGAAGCGAAGCGGAAGAACTAATCTGGCGCTTCACTAAGTACAAAGCTTTAGCAGTTGCACTCAATCCGATTGGGGTTTTGGATGTTGTAGGAGGTGCGATCGCAGATTTGGCACTGATCCGTTCTCTCTCTCGACTGTATGGTCTACCGATGACCAGTTACGAAGCTGGAAAGCTTTGGAAAAAGATTTTAGTCAGTTCCGGCGGCTTACTGCTGGGTGAACTGGGTAGTAGTCTTCTACTGGGAGTGGGAAAGAGTGCATCTGCGATCGCTACCACAATTGACAGCCCAACAGGAATCACTGCCTATGCCGGGGCTGCGATCGCACAAGCTGGAGTTGCGGGTTACGGGGCTTATGCTGTCGGTCAAGCGGCGCAGGTTTATCTAGCACAAGGCTGCACTTGGGGACCTCTTGGTCCTAGTACAGTCATTCAAAACATTCTCAATGAAGTACAGCAAGATACTATTCTCTATCGCCTGCGGCAGGAATTAGGGCAACAGCTAGAAGGGACATCACAAAATAAATAGAAGCCTATTCAGGGAAGGGAACACACGAATTTGAGTCAGATATAGCTAGCTGTTGCTGTTAATATCAGCCTGATGTTTCTAAACAAAAAGGAAGTTGTTCTCCTCTGAAAATAGTTCAAAAAACGAAACCCCTTGAACAATAGCAATTAAATCGTTGTTAAACGAGATTCCTATGCCTGAGGGGAGATCGGCAGAGGAGATTGTACCAAAGCTATAACCGCTAAATTGGTCATTTGAACGTAGTTGTATACGATCCTCACCGCCAGTGAAGTCAGTAATAAGGGCGTAGTCACTATTAAAACCGCCCTCATAGTAAACCTCAGGATTTTCCCTTTCGATATCGATTCGAGTTCCGTTATTTACTTCGATGTTTCCGTTGTCACCGAGGAGGAATAAATCACGTCCTACACCACCCGTTAGCGTATCAATCTCGCCTGCCCCAAATCCGAAGGCTGGAACAGCAGGGTCAATCCCAACTAGTACATCATCTCCATCGCCACCAAAGAGAGAGTCATTACCCTCACTACCAACGAGTATGTCTACTCCCGCTTCACCGAGAAGGGTATCATTCCCAAGGTTACCAAAGAGCGTATCGTTATCATTCCCGCCATTGAGGGTGTCATCCCCCTCTTCACCATCAGCTAAGTCGATACCGTCCCCACCAAAGAATTGGTCATTCCCATCATCAGCAAAGATTCGATCGTTCCCACTTCCACCAGAGATTGTATCGTTACCATCCCCGCCATTGAGGATGTCATTCCCATTTTCACCCTCGATGCTGTCATCGCCAGCGTCACCAAAGAGTTCATCATCCCCATTACCACCACGTAGTTCATCATTTCCCCCACCACCAAATAAGACATCAAACCCATTGCCACCGTTAAGGATGTCATTGCCCTCGTCACCGAAAAGTCGGTCATCCCCATTGCCACCAACGAGTCCATCAAACCCGTTGTTACCATTGAGGACATCATTCCCATTACCACCATTGAGGAAGTCATCGTCATTGCCCCCACTGATGACATCAAACCCATCACCACCATCAATGAGGTCAAACCCATCTTCGCCGTTGATGACATCATTCCCATTTTCACCGTAGATGATATCGCTGCCAGTTTCCCCAAAGATGACATCATCCCCATTGCCACCATTGATGGTGTCATTCCCGCCTTGACCAAAGATTTGAGCGTCACCAAAGATTACGTCGTTGTCATCCTCACCATTGAGGTTGTCATTTCCACCGCCACCAATGATGATGTCAACCCCAGAGCCGCCAAAGACTGTATCGTTGCCATCAAGGCTAAATATGCCATCATTGCCAGCCAGCCCAAAAATTTGATCGCTACCAAGGGTACCAATAATAAGATCGTTGTCGTTTGTCCCATTGAAAGTAGCCATTTGTTGTTCCTACCTAATTATTAAAAACTAGTAGTCCTAAAAGCTAAGAAAAGCAGACGACACTAAGCGCTTAGCTTTTTGTCTCGTTAACGACAGCCCAACCTGTTTTTTATAGGACTACTGATGTCGAAATAATAGGGTTAATAAGCTACAACCTGTTCATCAAAGCTTCATCTTTATCTATTCTTTATAAAATCAAGTTTTGTAAACCTTATAAATCTAAATACTTATTAAGTGTAAAAAGTTGAATGAATACGGCTTGACCAAACTCGCCCTTAAAGGTTTTAACAATTATTCAAAAAGTTATATCTGTGTGGTTACGAAAATAGGCTAAAAGCATAGGCTGAAAATATAGTGCGTTCTAGCGGCTTCCCTTCACACAAACTTCATATTAACTTCACGTAACGTTATATATAGCTTTTTTCGTACTTGTAAGGTACAAAGTTCTGGGGTTTCGGGAATTGGGAATTGGTAAGAAAGTTAGACGTACCTTATGACTATGAGAATCGCTATAGATCGGGGGATTATTAGGGGAAAGTCAACGAGAAAACCTGTCTCAAATGGCGGATAACGCCGTAGGAGAGGTGCATCCGCTTTTTGACAGAAGCACCCTGGTCAATTCAATAGGTGAATGAGCGTCACCTGGTTGTGCTGAATCAGTGTAGCCTTTCCTCGGATAAGTAGAGGATTCACATTAATCGTCTGATGACTCAGGGCATAGAAAAAGTCGTGATTTCACAGCCGGAGTGGGATCGTGACGTGTTTGCTGCTTATAAAGCCAGACTTGGGTTCATTTGGGCTTAATTTTTGTCTAAGTCTCGTTAAATAGAACACAAAACTTCTTGAATTTGTTCTTGGTCAAGCGCCCGACCAATCAATACCAAGCGAGTCTGGCGGGGTTCAGATACTTGCCAGGGACGGTCGAAAAAATGCTCAAAGCGATCGCCTACTCCTTGCACCACCATCCGCATCGGCTTATTTGGAACATCCACAAAACCTTTTATCCGGTAAATTTCCTGGTCTTGCACTAACTGTTTCAGTGTTGCCGTGAGCGCTTTCGGTTCAAAGGCTTGATCTAAAACCAAGTGAACCGAATTAATTTCGTCATCATGCTCGTGTTCTTCCTCAGTATCGTGGTGACTAGGACGAGCCTCTAAATTATCTTCCACTGCGGCATTAAATCCCAGCAAGAGGTTAGGATTAATTTCTCCATCCCGGCAGGGAACCACCTTCACCCCTATGGGCAACTTCTGTCGTAACCACTCCTCTACCTTGGTTTGAGTCTCAGCATCCACCCGGTCAACCTTAGTTAGTAGCACCAAATCCGCACAAGCTAACTGGTCTTCAAACAGTTCCTCAATTGGCGTTTCATGTTCCAGATTCGGGTCAGCTTCCCGTTGCGCGGTCAACGCATCAAGGTCACCAACAAGTGTACCTGCCGCAACAGCTTCACAGTCCACAACAGTAATAACACCATCCACCGTAGCACCCGTGCGAATTTCCGGCCAACGAAACGCTTGAACCAGCGGTTTAGGTAAGGCTAACCCCGATGTTTCAATGAGCAAACAATCAATCTGTTCACTACGTTTTAGCAGTTCTTGCATTGTTGGGAGAAATTCTTCCTGAACGGTACAACACAGGCAACCATTCGTCAATTCCACAATGTTAGTCGTTGCGTCTTCTTCTTCACAAACTTGGCAGGAACGCAGCAGTTCCCCATCAATCCCGACTTCACCAAACTCATTCACGATAACAGCAATTCGTCGTCCTTGATTGTTTTGTAGTAAGTGGCGAAGTAATGTTGTTTTACCGCTACCAAGAAAACCAGTAACAACTGTAACGGGAATTTTAGCACCCATAAAAAACTCCAATAAACCTTAGATTTTAATTAGTTGAGGCAGTGAAACAGTTGATTAAAAAGTGATGTATCAAGAAGAGGCGATCGCACTTTTGAAATAAGAGGGTAAAATCGCGAGGCGCTCTGCGCTGTCTACAGCTAATGAGTTTCTCCCAGGCAATTAATTACCTAAAATGGAATCCAATCTACCTTATCGAGCAATTCTTCCGTCTCAGAAGCCTCCCAAATCAGAAAAAGGGCTTCTGCCCAACTGCTTAGCGTAGCACTTGGACGCAACCAAAGAAGTCCCCACATATGCCGACCTGCTGCCCAGTGTGCTTCTAGATGTCCAGGAATACTTTTACGGTTGTCTGTTACCAATATCCGTTGCGTCAATCACATTATCAATGCCAATGCGATGCCCTTTCAGCCGAATATCATCTGGGTCTAAAAACTCAAAATAGTCTTCTAGTTGCATCCCTCTACCTCTGTAAGTCGTTAGAAGAGTCTTTTTGCGTGTACCTCCCTAGTGTAAAAATAACGTTTTTACCTTTTGCCTTCTTGGGATTAAGCAACAGGCGGAATCCGTGCAATAATTCCATTTTTCAGAGCTTTCGGACGGTCTGCCCAGGCAAGATACCCGCCGGGATTCGCAAAATAGAGTTTGGCGCAATCTAACACTGCTTTTGCACAGCTTTGTGCTGGCAAGTCACCAAATAGGTAAGTGTATTTGTTAGGAGCCACAAAAGAAATAGCACAGGAATGACTGCAAGCACTCATACAATCAACTTCCTGAATTTGGAAGTCATCTCGAAGTTCCCAATCAGAGTGAAGGTCCTGTAACTGTTCTAGTAATTGCTGACCACCGCTTTTCCCTTGTGGTTCTCCTTCTATGCGAACGGTTGCACAGGCTTTGCAAACCAATAAAACGTGTTGTGTATTCATCAATCTTTAGTACTACCAAACTAAACGGTTTCTGAGTCTCAATCCAATCACCAAACCCAGAACAATGAGGCTTGTAAAGTAAGCCAAGACAATTAATCGGCTGTGTAGGGGAGGCGCTACTCCCTCGACATCAATGTTTTGTGCAATTCGCAATGGTGAAAATTGCCGTCTTGCTTGAGGTTGAGGCAAAATTTCTACTTCAACCTTGTGGGGTGCGCCATCAAAAAACTGTTGCTCCCACGTCAATTGACCTTTGGCATCAGGTACTCCCCCGTAGGCAAATGCAACCCATTCATCTTCAGCAGGAGTCGTTTTGATCTTCAACAGCACATCTGTTGCAGGTTGACCTGTTGTAGGGTCGGAGACTTGGACAGCCAGCTTTGCAGGTTGACCAACAGTTGCACTGACATCCCCCATTATCTCTGCTTTAACTGCCTGAGACTGAACAACGGATGGTTCTATCTTTTGGGAAGAATGCCCCTGAGTATGAGAATCTGCGCGTTCAGCCGTGATGTTAATAATGAGTAAGGATGCGATCGCAACAACAATTGCTCCACTCAACAACAGTCGCACTCGTTCAGGCGCAATTTCCCCAGGCTGGATGTCTTGCTTTCCTCCTAGCACCAACCCCCCACCAAGTCCTACCGCTAGCAAAATCACCGCTAAAATACCAAAGTTTCGGTATTTAACCCAATTTTCCGGCACCGATAGCGTTAGTGTTTGCTGAATTGGTGCAAAAGCATTTGCTGTAATTGGGTTAACGCTTACCAACAGTTGGTAATTCCCCCGAATCGGTAACATTTGCTGGATTTCCAACTCACCCTTGGCAGCCACTCCCTCAATATCGAGTAACTCTGTTCCCTCAACAATTGGAAAATCTGTAGGAAACCAAGGATTGTGGGGTGGGGTGAGAATTTGCAAGCGAATTTTGGCATTCTCCAATCGTTTACCAGCAGCATCTACAGCTTGCAACGTTAATCTCACCGGAGACGACAGCACCGTTGCCTCTGCTTCAAAGGGTAAGATTTCGCTGAGTGGTGGCTCTGTACTCAGACGAACAGTCGGTTGTGGAGTCTGGGAAGAGACCACTGAGGAATAGAAAACTACACCCATCAGGCAAATAGTACTGACGAGAGCAGCTATCTTGAATTTTGACATTCTAAATTTTGGACTCGGAACAAACTCCGGGCTGGGACGAGTAGTGATGGTGTTGCACCTTAAAGAGAGTGGAGATTGGGAAAGACGCGAGAAGATTCTGTAGAGAAATTCTCACGCCCTTTTTCCAGGATTGTGCAACGTTCTAGTGGCAACCAACCATCAGGGTATGGTGGCGCACCGAATGCATTTGATTGTGGACAGCCGGATAAGTAGAGAAGTAGACAGTCCAGAGTGTCAGGGCGCACAAGGACGTGTAAAGCGTGGCTTGCACAGGCAAGGACAACGTAACACGAATTGTCTGCTGCCGTAAGGAACCAAGAGTGCTGATTGAAGCGTTTTTCATGTTTTACCTCGATAGTGTATCTCGCACATCAGAAGTTATAACCATATCGGTGGGCATTCTGGCTTTCTTGTTCACAATCTGTGAACTAATTACAGCTGCGGTACAGCGCCGGATTTACACCGAGCTTTCCCCGTTACCTCTGGTGGCTGACCCCCACAAGAACCGATTAGATTTTGGTACTTTAGCACACTTGCTAAGCACGTAAGTAGGTCGGCATTAATATTTGTCGTTGGAGGAAGGCAGAAGGCAGAAGGGAACAGGCTTTTATTCTCTTAGCCTTGGCTAGTGAGCAAGCGATGCGCGAGTGCCATGTCTAGATAACTTTTATCTCCAGCATCACCAGCAAGAACTTTAAAAGGTTGATTCGGTTCTCCGAAATCACTTAACACCAGTATTGCCCCAGTAAAATCTTGGTCTTGCGTGTAATCGTTGACGGTAACAACTGTTTTTAATCCTATTTGAGAAGCCGATGTCAAACCGTGGTGCGAATCCTCAAAAGCAAGGCAGTCCTGTGCTTGTAGGTTCATCTCCTGCAACGCATATTGATAAATATCTGGGGCGGGCTTTTTTGCAGGCACGATGTCACCAGCCGCAATGACTTCAAACCAAGATGGGCTATCTGAACCAAGCGTCTGTTCTAATAACGTAGTGACATTCGACGGGGTAGTTGTTGTTGCGATCGCTAAACGCACATCTTGCTCACGCGCTTCTTTGAGCAATCGTTCCACGCCAGGACGTAAGGGAATTGCTCCTTCCGCTAATACTGAGTGATAATACTTACTCTTAGCCGCGTGTAGGTTAGCGATAAAGCTATCTAAATCTGTAGCTGGCTCAAAATCGGGTAGATACTGCTCCAAGTAAAAGCGAATGCGTTCCTTACCACCTGTGATTGCTAGTAATTCACCATACAACGAGGTTGTCCAGTCCCAATCTAACCCCGCTTCAGCAAAAGCACGATTAAAAGCAACTCGGTGACCATCCCGTTCAGTATCTGCTAACGTTCCATCAACGTCAAAAATCAATGCTTGTAGTTCGCTCATGTAGACTCATTCCCAAGTGTTCTTGAGCTAAGACTACCAGTCCAGGGGTGATAAAGCTTCAAAGACTCAGCTATTCAGATGGCCGACTTCTTTGTTGAAACCTTGATTGCTGCATCTAATCAGAGAAGTCGGGGAGCTGCGGGAAAGGAATATGTAAAACTTGAAACTAACCCTGTCAAGTTTTAACTTCTTATGGCTCTTAATCGTCGCAATTTTCTACTTTTACTAGGTGCCACTACAGGGGCAGCAGCTTTAGGAACATTACCCTCTGTCGCTCAACCGCTTTTGAAATCCCTTGGAGGCACAAAGCAAAATCAAACGGGTGATACCTTCCAACTGCCACCTCTACCCTATGATTACAGTGCTCTGGAACCGCACATTGATGCAGCGACAATGCAGTTCCACCATGATCGGCACCATGCAGCTTATGTCAAAAACTTGAATGATGCGGTAAATAAGTACCCGGACTTAAAAAGCAAGAGTGTAGAACAATTAATTAGTGACCTCAATTCCATACCCGAAGATATTCGGACAACGATACGCAACAATGGTGGCGGTCATATCAACCACACAATGTTTTGGGAAATCATGAGTTCCAATGGTGGTGGAGAACCAACAGGTGCGATCGCAACAGCAATTCAATCGAACTTTGGTAGTTTTGATGAGTTCAAAAAGCAATTTAATGATGCTGGAGCCAAACGTTTTGGTAGTGGTTGGGCTTGGCTCGTTCGTACTCAAGATGGCAAGCTAGCCGTAACCAGTACACAAAACCAAGATAGCCCATTGATGGAGGGTAGTTTTCCAATTATGGGCAACGATGTTTGGGAACACGCCTATTACTTGAAATACCAAAACAAACGGGCTGATTATTTAAACGCTTGGTGGAATGTTGTTAACTGGAATGAAGTGAACAAGCGTTTTGAGCAAGCAATGGCTTGACCTGCTGATTCAGCCAAGATAGCGGATTGGCTTGGGCGTAACTGTTAGGGGGAGAGTAACTGTAAATGTTGCGCCTTGTCCAACTCCGGGACTTTCTACTTGGATTTTCCCATCATGGAGTTGTACCAATTGCCGTACAATTGCTAAGCCCAGCCCTAATCCACCATGCGTTCTTGTCCTTGAACTATCTCCTTGACGGAAGTAATCAAAAACATGAGGTAGAAACTCAGCACTGATACCAATACCTGTATCGTTGACCTGAATCCGAGCCTGATCATTTTGGCACTCAAGTCGAATATCAACTCGCCCACCTTTTGCAGTAAATTTAATTGCATTAGTTAATAAACTTTCAACAATCTGTTGCAAACGGTCTGGCTGTCCGGAAACCAAACCGACTGAGGTATCAAGGAAAGACTCAAGTTGAATCGCTTTCGCCTCACTCGCTGTCTGCACAGTACTAACAGCGGCTTCAATAATGGGTTTAAGCGCAACTGGATGCTTATCCAGGAGGAGCTTTCCTCGAAGCAGACGTGAGATATCTAAGAGATTTTCAACGAGTTGTATTTGTAACTTAGCATTGCGCTCGATTGTCTCAAGGGCACGAGCTTTTGTTGATTCATTCGGCTTGCGGTTACGCAAGATTTGAGCGCCTAAAAGGACAGCGTTGAGGGGAGTACGCAGTTCGTGAGAGACAATAGCTAAAAACTCATCCTTCAAGCGGTTCGCTTCCTCTAATTCCTGTGTCTGCTCCTGTAAGGTTTCTAGGGCGATTTGTAACTCCCTCCTGCCGAGGGTGACTTCCTGTGCCAATACTTCCAAATCTTGATTTTGGCTGTCTAACTCCTGTTGCAATAAATCTCGAACCCGCTTGATCGCAATCAGGTTACCAACTCGCGCTCGTAGCTCCTCAATCGAGAAAGGTTTCATCAGGTAGTCCTGAGCGCCAGAGCGCAAAAGCTGCACTCTTAGTTGGTCATCTGCCTTAGCGGTAAGAAGAATAATTGGGGTAGTATCCAGTTCGGGGTGAGTTCGTAGCTGCTGCACTAACTTGTCGCCACTCATTTGGGGCATCATCACGTCGCTGAGGATGAGATCGGGATGCAGTGCGATCGCATTCTCCAAACCCTCCTGACCATTAAAGCTAGTAGCAGTGCGATATTCAGTTGCTAAGGTTTGTTCAACGAACTGATTCATTTCTGGATTGTCTTCGATCACCAGTACCAACGGTTTCCCCGCCTCCGGCTCCGAAGTTGTGCCAATCTTCTGACTAGAAGTGCGTAGTTGCTCCAGCACGGGAAGAGCGATTTCTTCCGCATTACTCGGTTCGCCTCCCGTCTTAGACACTCTCGACTCTGGCGGAGCAACGAGCGGTAGCTCGACTGTAAAGATAGCTCCCCCGCCTAGAGCATCACTAACTCTGATTGTGCCGCCATGTAGCTCCACAAATTCTTTGACAATCGCTAACCCTAACCCAGTACCACCAAAGCGACGAGTAGACCCTCCATCCCCTTGGCTGAAGCGCTCGAAAATCTTTTCCCGTAGCTCGTTCGGCACTCCTGGACCACTATCAGAGATTGCAATTACGGCACGCTCAACTACAGCACCCTCTTTTAATTGATCAGTCGGGTTGGGATGGCTAGACAAGACGCAGTGGATACGCCCACCTTGGGGAGTGAACTTAAAGGCATTGGAGAGGAGGTTTAAGAGGACGCGCTGCACCTTGTGGGCATCGACCTGTGCAAAGACAGACTCTGGTGTCTCAATGGCAAAGGATATTTGACGCTCTGGTGCCAATCCGTCGAAGTTAGCAGCCGTCAGGCGTACTAGTTGCGCCAAGTCAACTTCAACGTAGTCGATGTCCATCTTCCCTGCCTCCAGTTTGGAGACATCAAGCAGGTCATTAACCTGTTTGAGGAGGAGGCGGGCGTTACGGTCTACCACTTCCAGGTCGTGACGTTGCTCCTCGTGTAGTCCTCCTGCTGTCAGCAGCTTCTCAGTCGATCCTAAGATTAGAGCTAGGGGAGTCCGTAGCTCATGGCTGACATTGGCGAAGAATTGAGTTTTGAGTTGGTCAAGTTCCTTTAGCTTGCCGTAGAGTGTCTCCAACTCTTGGTTTGCTGTCTCCAAGTGCAAGCGGCGTTCTTCAGAGAGCTTGGCTTCTTGAATCAGTGCCAGCGCCTTTGGTACTAATGGCGGTAAAGCGATCGCTGTGGTTATGGATGCTACAGCAGTCAGCGCTTTCAGTCCTCCTGATAGCCAATAGACGGGTCGCCACAATGTCCAGACATCCATAAAATGGGTACTAGCACAGGCAACGATGAAAGAACCAAAGGCAAGGAACATCCAATGAAATGGGATTTCTTTACGAGTTTTATGAACCAAGTAGGCAAGCGTGGCTGAAATGGCGACGTAAGCCAGGGCGATTAGAGAATCTGAGGCAGCATGGAGCCAGACTAACCCTGGTTTCCACAGGTAGCAATGCCCGTGGGGAATAAAACCGTTCCCAGCTAAGAGATCTTGCGACACCCCTGACCATAACAGTATCAGTGCTACCATAATGCCTATGACAGCGGCGCTATAGCCAAGGTTTTCTCGGTCAGTTCGTATCATTCTTTTGTTAAGGTTCCAGATTCTCCGATCCTGTTTCAATGCCCTAAGCGTGCAAAGCTTCAGTCTCTCTGTTATTTCTATTTTCTAGATATAGCTTCAATCTATCAACTTCAAAGCAAGGAAACATCTGTCTGCAGGATTTCCGGCGGTGATTAGAGCGATGAATGTTGTTTGTTGTTTGTTAAAGAATTATATAAATAACCAATAACCAACAACAAATAACATTTTTATGCCACGTCTAAATGACCGAAACCATAGCACCCATTGACTTCCTCTGAGATGAGAGTGTTAACTAAAGACGAGCGATCGCACTAATGCAGCAACTGCTGGCACAATTGACGGAAATCATCGCCCCGATGCTCAAAGCTTTGATACTGGTCGAAACTCGCGCAAGCGGGTGAAAGTAGAACCACACGGGCATCATACTGTTGGGCAAGTTCAGCCGCCCTCGGCACAGCCAGCACCATTGTTTCGACAATCTCGTATCGATCATAACCAGCTTGCTTCAAACGTTCGGCAAAGGCAGTCGCAGCATCACCGATGAGTAAGACAGCCGCCGCTTTTGCTTGAATTGCTTCAATCCAACGGGTATCATCACCCGCTTTCGCTTCACCACCCGCAATTAGGATAGTAGGCGTTGCAACCGAGGCTAATCCAACCTCTGCGGCATCGTAGTTAGTGGCTTTACTGTCATTGATGAAGTCAATTCCCGCAAGAGTGATGATATGTTCGAGGCGATGGGGAACACCGGGGAAATTTGCGATCGCTTTTTGGATTGCCTCTTTCTCAATACCTGCTAACCGTGCGGTGGCGACTGCCATCAACAAATTCTGCTGATTGTGTTCGCCCACCATCCGCAGAGATGCTGTCTGCACAATTGGCTCATTCTGGGCGATTACCCAGCCATCTTCGATGTAGATTCCCCGTTGTGGATCGCCTAATAAATACTCTTTGCCTTTTACACTAGTCCAATAAGCATCAGGCCAGTGATTAATACCCATATTGCGTAGATAAGGGTCATCACCGTTGAAGACTTGGTTATGCGATCGCTTTAAGAGTTTGGCTTTGATGTCGTAGTAATTTTCTAGTGTCTGATGACGGCTAAGGTGGTCGGGTGTAAATGTTGTCCAAACACCAATCTGAGGTGCAAGGTCACGCGAAGATTCAATTTGATAACTACTAACCTCCGCAATTACCCAATCCACATTTGTTTGTTGTCCCTTGTCCAACTCTGCCTTTGCCCCTCCTTGGTAAGGGGTTGGGGGAGTAGAAACTGACAAAGCAACTTCACACGCAGCATAGCCAATGTTGCCGCAAGCAGGAGCCTGAAATCCAGCCGTTTGGAAAATTGCCGCAATCAAGGCAGTCGTTGTGGTTTTGCCATTCGTGCCAGTGATACCTACCCAAGGAATCGATTGGAGATGTCGCCAAGCCAGTTCCATCTCACCAATCGTATCGATACCTCGGTTTCTCGCTTCAACCAATACAGGAATATCCCAAGGAACACCGGGGCTGACGACAATGAGTTGCGGTAAGTCTGAGTCGTTTAGCGCCAAGGAATAACCTAGCTTGACGGTAATACCTTGACTTAAAAGTTCCTGTTGTTGTTGGTGTAGGGTTTCGGAGGTATTGCGGTCACTCAGTATCACCTCCCAACCTTCCTGCTGAAGGAGACGTGCGGCGGCGATTCCGGAGCGTCCTAAACCAATTACCTGAGCATTGGGCATAAATTAAAAGGCAGAAGTCCCTGGTTGAGCATCCCCCATACTATCCAGGGAACCATGCCATTGCCAATTCCCAATTCCCAATTCCCAATTCCCAATTCCCCATTCCCAATTCCCCATTCCCAATTCCCCATTCCCAAAAACCCAGAAATTTGTACCTCATCCATATGAGAACCGCTATAACTCTAACTTTTCACGATCGCGCCAAAATCAGCCAGTACACGCGCATGATTCCGCAGTAACCCTAATAGATTTAAACGATTACGTCGGATTTCTGGATCGGGGTCTATTACCAAAACACTGTCAGCGCCATCAAAGAAGGTGCTAACTGTAGGAGCAATATTTGCTAAAGCGTCTACCAGTTGTTGGTAATTCCGCTGTTGTTGAGCCGCCTGAGTCTGCGGAACTAATTTTACAAGGGCATCGTAGAAGGCTTGTTCTGAAGACTTTTGGAATAATTCTGGATTCACCAGAGAACTGGGTTCTAACCGGGTAGTATCCAAATCCCCTTGAGCGGCTAAACGGGTAGAACGGTTAACGGTTTCGTAAATTTCTTCTAGCTTACTGTTATTACGGATGGACTGGAGGAACAAGGCGCGATCGCGTACATCCAACAAATCTTTGAGTGCCCGTTCCGTATATTCAGCATCATTCTCTCCCAGAACTGCATTTACCAAGTCATAGTCAATACGGCGTTCTTCTTGTAGCAGTGTGCGAATGCGTTGCAAGAAAAATTCTTCTAAAGCAGCAACGGGTGACTCTTGTTTAGAAAAGGTGGCGATAAAATCTGCCGCAACTTGGGTTAATAACTGCTGTAAGTTGATAGGTAAGTCAGCATCCCAAGTAATATTAATCACCGCATTCGCGGCACGACGCAAAGCGAAAGGGTCAGAGGAGCCTGTTGGTAGCATCCCCAGTCCGAAGATACTCACCAAAGTATCCAGACGGTCAGCTAATCCTACAACTCGACCTGTCAGTGTTTGAGGTAGCTTATCCCCCGCTCCTTTGGGTAAATAATGCTCAAAAATTGCTGTTGCTACTGCCTCTGATTCTCCACTAACTGCTGCATATTTGGAACCCATTACCCCTTGCAATTCAGGAAACTCGTAGACCATCTGGGTAACGAGGTCAGCTTTACAAAGCAAAGCCGCCCGTAAAATATCAGTACGCTCTGAAGCGGATACTTGTAATTGGTCAGCAATTTGACCTGCAATTTTCTCAATGCGCTCTACCTTCTGGCGCACTGAACCCAACTCGTCCTGAAATGTCACTTTCTCTAACTTGGGTAAGTAGCTAGCTAGAGGTGAGGCTAAGTCGGTTTTGTAGAAATATTGACCATCTGCTAATCGAGCTTTAATAACCCGCTCGTTTCCTGCTGCAATAATCTCTGATTTAGCAGGGTCACCGTTAGAAATGGTAATGAAGTAAGGGAGTAATTCGCCGTTTTCTTCGTTCTTGAACACAGGGAAGTAGCGCTGGTGAGTCACCATTACTTCTGTAATGACCTCTGATGGTAGACTCAAGAACTCTGGGTCAAATTTCCCGACAACGGCTGTTGGCCATTCCACTAAGTGAGTCACTTCTGC
This sequence comes from Symplocastrum torsivum CPER-KK1, assembly GCA_019358875.1. Taxonomy (GTDB): domain Bacteria; phylum Cyanobacteriota; class Cyanobacteriia; order Cyanobacteriales; family Coleofasciculaceae; genus Symplocastrum; species Symplocastrum torsivum. The sequence goes on along the minus strand of JAHHIF010000006.1, from coordinate 81,134 downwards.
GAACAATTCCTCATACAGTGGTGCCTGACCAGACAACTCTTGAGCGGCTGCCTTCACTTGTGATTGAATGTTACTTCTACGCTCTGAGGGGTCTACAGCAATAAAGCCAGAGTGGAGAGACTGTACATAATCCAATGCCTGAGGAATGTGAATCGGTTCTGGATGTAAGATGCGATGCCCACGGGAAATGCGATCGCTTTTAATTATCTCTGCACCACTGATCAACTCAACTGGCAACACAGCATCATCGATCAGTGCCACCAACCAGCGAATCGGTCGGGAAAACCTGAAGTCTCCATTTGCCCAGCGCATAAACCGCTTTCCTTCCAACCCGGAAATCCATTGAGGAATCAGTTCGGTTAAAATTTCGGTTGCTGGACGACCCGCAGTTTTTTTGAGAACAAAGACAAATTCTCCTTTGTCTGTATCTCTTACTTCCAGGGCATCCAATTCTACCCCTTGCTTACGAGCAAACCCAACGGCTGCTTGTGTGGGTTGACCATCTTTGAATGCTGCCTTTGCAGGTGGCCCTTTTACTTCTTCTTCCCGATCAGGTTGCTGCGCGGGTAGCCCTTTAATCAGGAGGGCAAGGCGGCGGGGTGTTCCGTAAACCTCAATTGCCGACTGTGTAAGGAATTGCTCATTGAGGGATTTGGGAAGGCGCGATTGCCATTGTGCGATCGCATCATCGACAAAGCTTGCAGGTAATTCTTCTGTACCAACTTCTAATAAAAATGTAGGCATAGCGCACTGTCTTTAACAATTGAGGGCTAGAGGTTACAAGCCGCTTTCAACAGTTTACCTTGCAGTAATGTTTTCCATTCCGCGCTTGCTCTGCCTTTAACAGTGACTACAGATAGATGTTCATTTGACTAAATTGGAGCGATTCTAAGACGAGAAGCCAAAAACACTGTCAGGAGTTGAGCAATGACACAGGACAAAGCAAGACAACAAGACCAGGAAGCTGCCTCTGTCGCTAGCGACCCGACATTGAATAAAGAAGCTGTCGATGAAGTAGTTGAACAGTACGAGAGAAGTGCCAACTCGGACGATGACAAAGAACTTGACGTATCTACTCAAAAAGAATTAGGTGATGTCGAACGGGCACTAGAAGATTCAGTCCTTGGCATGGACGATGCTTCTTAATACTCAGTTGCGTTTAAACCCACCTTCGGCACCTTAAAGTGTCACACCCCTATTTATTCAAATTGAAGCAAATTTTTTCAAAAATTAGCTGAGTGCTGAAGAGTTGCTTCACTTGAGGCACTTGCTATGATTTCGACCCGGACAAAATTTAGCTAATAAATAAGTTTTTGATTTGGCAACGACCTGATCAACTAGTGTCTGTCTGAAAACTATTGGAGTTTTTGGGCTGAAACTCTCACAGCAGACCTAGATAGGTTTTGAATAAGTCATTTCCAACTGGACAGATAATCGAAATTGGAAAACAAGTTTAAGAGTAGCTGAATATCCCCCCTGCCTGCATTGTGACTTAGCCGTAGAAATGATAATCATTAATGCGGGGCAGGGTTATAGAGGCTCCCACTCTTTGTTTTCAGGCTTCACCGATGAAAAAGTTCTTTACTTATGTGCTGATTGCGATCGCTGCCGTAGTGGTTATTGTTCTACCAAGCTGTGTGCAGCAGCAAGCAGCAGCCCCCAAACGTTCGGAACTGACTTTTTCCTGGTCGCAAGATGTGGGACCGCTGAATCCACATATGTATGATCCCAGCCAAATGTTCGCTCAAGATATGATTTTTGAGCCATTGGTCAACTACAGTCGCGGGGGTAAGATTCGGCCCGGATTGGCAGAAAGCTGGGACGTTGCTCCAGATGGTAAGTTGATCACGTTTCAACTGCGGCAGGGGGTCAATTTCTCTGACGGTACACCCTTTAATGCGACCGCCGCAAAAGCGAATTTTGATCAGGTGTTGCAGAATCGCCAAGAGCATGAGTGGTTGGGATTAATTGATGCGATTGATCGGGTTGAAGCCCAAGGCGATTCGGTTCTGAAGTTGTATCTGAAGACTCCCTATTATCCAGCATTACAGGAATTGACGTTGATTCGTCCAGTCCGCTTTTTATCCCCGGCGGCGTTTCCCGACAGCGGCACGACCGCAAAGGGCATCAAAGCCCCGATTGGGACTGGACCCTGGACACTCGCTAACTACCAAAAGGACAATCAGGCGGTTTTCAAACGCAACGAAACCTATTGGGGTGAAAAACCAACAATCGAACAAATTACCGTCAAGGTGATTCCAGATGGGGAGACGCGAGTGCTGGCGTTTGAGAAAGGGGAGCTTGATTTGGTTTATGGCAACGGCGAAATTAACCTCGATTCGTTTAAACAGATGCGCGATTCAGGGCAATATACGGCACAAGTCTCGCAGCCGCTAAATACCCGTGCGATCGCTATTAATTCTGCTCGCGGAGCGACACAAGACCTGAAAGTACGACAGGCAATTCAACATAGCGTCAATAAAGATGCGATTATCTCCGCGATTTTCTACGGTACAGAAAAGAAAGCCGATACCTACTTTTCAACAGAAGTCCCCTACGCCAATATCGGACTGCAACCCTATGCCTATGATGTGGAGCGAGCAAAAGCCCTGTTGAATGAAGCGGGATGCAGCAACCCACTGGACAGAGTATTCGCCAAAAAGACGGGCAGCCGTTGACGCTTGATTTGTCCTTTAGTGGCAAAAACAATGTGGATAAGGCGATCGCAGAAGCCATTCAAGCCGATCTAAAAGCTGTCGGCATAGATCTAAAGTTACTGGGAGAAGAAGAACAGTCCTGGTCTGATCGCCAAACTAGCGGTGAGTTTAACTTAATCTTCAACGACACTTGGGGACCGCCCTACGAACCTCAAGCGATGGTGTCTTCGATGCGAAAACCCTCGCACGCTGACTACGAAGCTCAATCAGGACTGCCGATGAAAGCAGAAATCGATCAAAACATTGGCAAGGTGCTACTCTCCACTGATGAAACGGCGCGTCAACAGCTCTATCGCGATATTCTCACTAGCCTGCACGAACAGGCGGTTTACCTGCCCATTTCCTACTCAACCAACATTGCGGTTCTGCATAAAAACCTGAGTGGATTTGAATTTATGCCGCAGGCAAATCAAGTGCCACTGAGTAAGCTGAGTAAATCTTAAGGAATGGGTGAAACTCTCTTGAAGCGACTGACACAGCACTATGTTTTCCAGCGAGTCTTACAACTTGTTCCTGTACTATTCGGCATTTCGTTAGTCACATTCTTGTTAATTCAACTGATGCCAAGCGATCCGGCAACGGTTGTGCTGCGCTCGATGAATGTACCAACTACCCCAGAAGCGATCGCTGCTATGCGTGAAAAGCTGGGACTCGATCGCCCTCTAGTAGTGCAATATCTAAGCTGGCTCTGGCGAGTACTGCATCTTGACTTTGGGCGATCGTTTGTCACGGATGAACCCGTGCTGCAATCAGTGTTGTACTACGCTCCGACCACATTGATGCTCACAACCTGTGCCGCCGCCCTGATTTTAGTCATCGGTTTACCGATGGGTATTTTAGCAGCCCTGTATCGAGACAGTTGGTTCGATCAAGCCAGTCGCCTATTTACCTATACCGGGACAGCCATGCCAAATTTCTGGCTCGGATTTTTGCTGCTCTATTTGTTCAGCTACAAGCTGGGCTGGTTTTCGGTGACGAGTCGTGGCTCACTTGCAGACTGGATTTTGCCTGCCATTACCTTAGCCTGGACTCCCGCTGCCATCTATGCCCGTCTGTTGCGAAGCAGTATGCTCGACAGTTTAAGTCAAAACTATGTGCTGTATGCCAGAGCCAGAGGGTTACTGGAACGGTTGATCGTCAGTCGTTATGTGCTGAAGAATGCCATCCTGCCCGTTGTCACGGTTTTCGGGTTGAGTATTGCTCAACTCCTATCAGGCACCGTCATTGTTGAAAATGTGTTTGCACTACCAGGATTGGGACGCTTCGCCGTTGAGTCAATTCTGAATCGCGATTATCCCGTTGTGCAGTGCTATGTTTGCTTAACTGCCATGCTATTTGTGTGCATTAATTTGATGATCGATTTAACTTACACCTATCTCGATCCACGCATTCGTTTGGGTAAACAGGAAGACTAACCGGAGAAAACATTGATGTCTCTACTGCGTCAATTACTACAGCACAAAATTGCTTGGATTGGGTTAAGTCTGATCGTCGTGATTCTACTCATGGCTTTATTTGCGCCAGTGATTGCCCCCCATGACCCCTTACAGGTCGATCTGATGCAGAAGCTGCAACCTGCGAGTTTCACCTATCCCCTGGGAACTGATCATCTGGGACGATGCATCTTATCCCGGTTGATCTATGGATCGCGAGTATCGTTATCTGTTGCCCTGATGGTGGTGGCATTAACAACAGCAATTAGCCTTGTCGTTGGCATGGTTTCAGGCTATGTGGGCGGCAAAGTCGATACCTTGCTGATGCGAATCTGCGATGTCTTTCTAGCGTTTCCCAGTCTGATTCTGTCGCTGGCAGTTGCTGGCATTTTGGGTGGTGGGCTGTTCAACCTCGTGTTGGCATTGGTGGCATCACATTGGGCTTGGTATGCCCGAATTGTGCGAAGCCGCGTTCTCAGCGTTAAAGAAAGCGATTTTGTTAAAGCTGCCATTGTTTCTGGCACCCAACGGTTACCGCTGATGCTGCGGCATATTGTGCCTTACACACTGGCAGAACTGGCAATTCTGGCTTCCCTCGACTTGAGCCACATAATTCTGCATATTGCTGGCTTGTCATTTCTCGGACTGGGCATTCAGCCGCCTACAGCAGAATGGGGGGCAATGCTAAATGACGGACGCGATTTTTTCCGCCGAGTTCCCTCACTCATGTTCTACCCAGGATTAATGATTTTCATCGTCAGTCTGTCGTTTAATTTTGTGGGTGATGCCTTGCGGGATGCGCTCGATCCGCGCACTGAACGGCGGGTGCAAGTGGAAACCCTCACCTCAAAATTGCAAAATGGTTGAAGCCTTGCTGAGCGTGAATCATCTGCGGACTGTGCTACCCGAACGACGCAGCAATCGCCGAAGGCGGGACGTAAGCGATCGCGAAATCGTGCGCGGTGTTAGCTTTCACCTCCAGCAAGGAAAAGTGTTGGGCATTATTGGTGAAAGCGGTTGCGGCAAGAGTGCAACCTGTCTGTCTATTCTAAGATTATTCAGATCGGCAATTATTCGAGGCAGCATCCAGCTTGCAGGAACAGAAATTACTCGACTGAATGAAGCCGAGATGCGGCAGGTTCGGGGGCGGCAAATTGGCATGATTTTGCAAAATCCGGCTAGCTTTTTCAATCCGATCGCTTCGATTGGACAGCAGTTTGTTGACACGCTGCATTCCCATCAGACCTTGACTCGCTCGACTGCTCGATCAGTCGCTACAGAGCATCTGGCAGCCGTCGGGTTAACACGACCGCAACAGCTCTTGCAGCAATTTCCGTTTCAACTGAGTGGCGGTATGTTGCAACGGGTGATGATTGCGATCGCGCTGGCACTCCAGCCCAAAGTGTTGATTGCGGATGAACCCACTACGGCTCTGGATGTGATTACGCAAATGCAAATCCTACAGTTATTAGATCAGCTTCAGCAGCAAACCCACTGCGCGATTCTGTTAGTGACGCATGACTTGGGTGTGATTGCTCAACTGGCGGATGACGTGGCGGTGATGTACAACGGTGAATTCGTTGAACAGTCTCCTGTTGCTCAACTTTTCGATCAGCCACAACACCCTTACACGCGATCGCTCTTTGCCGCTCGCTTAAGTCATCGTAGGGAGGGAGGGCGATGATTTTGTCGGTGCGTCATTTGACAAAAACCTATCAACTCAGAATGGGCTGGGGTGGCAAGCGGCAAATCATTCAGGCACTTCGAGAGGTTTCGATCAACATTCAGCCTGGCACTTGTCTGGGTATCGTCGGAGCGAGCGGAGCCGGAAAAAGCACCTTGGGGCGACTCGTGTTGGGGTTAGAGCGACCAGACGCAGGCGAAATTTGGTTTCAAGGAGAGGAACTGGGACACCTTTCACTCCGAGAGTGGTATCGGGTGCGGCAAAACATGCAGGTCGTTTTTCAAGATAGTTTTAGTGCAGTTAATCCCCGGCTGAAGGCTCAAGACATCATTAGTGAACCGATGCGAAATTACCTCAACCTCACCAACTCAGAGGTTGCTCAGCAAGTCATGCATCTCCTAGAAACGGTTGGTTTAACAGCGAGTGATGCAAACAAATATCCCCATCAATTCAGTGGCGGACAGTTGCAGCGTGTCAGCATTGCCAGAGCGATCGCACTCAAGCCCAAGCTGATTGTGCTAGATGAACCCGTTGCCAGTCTGGATATGTCCATTCAGGCGCAAATTCTTGATTTACTGCTCCAGCTCAAGCAACAATTTAGCCTGTCCTATCTGTTTATTACCCACGATTTAACTGCCGTTGCTTACCTGGCTGATGCCATTGCCGTGATGCAATCGGGTGAGATTGTCGAATCGCTCGATACTGTCAATCTCAATCAGTTGAGCCATCCCTATTCTCAGCAGCTAATCGCAGCACAACTCCCGTCCCACCCAAGCGATCGCAAATCCTTTCCATCTAATCTGCTTCCTAATTCCTATGAGCAATCTTCAATCTCAAGTTAACTGGCAACACTGGCTTCATCGCTGGGATGCTCAGCAGAGTGGTTATCTGCCCTTACGAGAAGAACGGTTTCAAGTCATGCTCAATGCATTGGCGCTGACGATGCCAGAATCGTTTACCGCGCTAGATCTGGCGTGTGGTCCGGGTGCAATTAGTCAGCGGTTGTTACAGCGATTTCCCCATGCCCGTTGTATCGGCGTTGATTATGATCCCGTTCTGTTAGCCATTGGTCAAGGGGCATTGGGGACAATCGGCGATCGCCTACGCTGGGTCGAAGCAGACTTGACGCAGGAGGATTGGGTAAAGTTGCTGGGTGACACTCAGGTTGATGCTGTTTTAAGCACAACAGCTCTGCATTGGCTACCAAGCGATCGACTAGTAAAGCTGTATCAGCAGCTTGGACAACTGGTACGTCCTGGTGGTGTGTTTCTCAATGGCGATCATCTCTACTTTCCGCCACATCTAGAGACGTTCAACCGTTTGGCAAAAAGGGTACAGGTGCAACAGGAACAGCAGGCGTTTATCGAGAACAATCAAGAAGACTGGAAACGCTGGTGGCAGGCGATCGCAGACGAACCAGATTTCAAAGCATTACTCGAAGAACGACAACGCCGATTTGCACCAAGAGCTACCGAAAATGAACCGACGCTGGCAATTCACGTAGCAGCACTGCAAGAAGCTGGTTTTCGCGAGGTTGAGACCATCTGGCAACGTTGGGATGATCGGATTTTGGTGGCAATCCGTTAAAGGCTGAACTCAGCAGTGGTATACCGCTGATTAAGCTCCATTTTGATCTCGAAGAGAAACTTTATTAGACAATGAAAGCAAAAAAATAAGGGGAGAGAATTGAAGTCTCTTCCCCTTTATTCTTCTGGTTGTCTTCTGGTTGGCTCTCTTTGAGCTTCTTACGCAGCATCTGAGTTTGCTTCTTCAGCTGTCGCTGTCTTGCGGAGCCACCTTTTCCTTTATCGTTTCTCCCCTGACGGCGAGGAGATTCCCAGCGCTTGAGTCGCTGTGTCATGGTCGTTGCCTCTCAACTACAGTGGGCGGGGGGAGACTCGAACTCCCACGACCGTAAGGTCGCCACATTTTGAGTGTGGTGCGTCTACCAATTCCGCCATCCGCCCTTGTCTGGGGCAACCTTATTATTATAACCAAATTGCTGCTGCTGTAACAAGGATTGATAAGTTTGAGAACTCGCCCAACGATCAATTTCTCGTGCGCGTAGAACTGGGACGGGATGCGTTAGCTGAGAAGTCTGTGTAGATTTAAGCATTTCACCGAGTTCTGTCTCACTCACAGCATCATAGGCTCTAGCTTGAGCGATAAAGGCATCGAGATTTAGTTGCGGTGCAAGGGTTGGGGAACCGCCAGCGAGTTTCATCAGTACCGACATCACAACTTTGGGGTTTTGAGTGGCAAGTAGCGCAGCGCGATCGCAGGTAAATTCTGCACAGCGTAACCACTCCAGCATCTGCGCCTGTACACTTTGAGCAATTACTGTTCCCCAGCCAGGAAATAAACCAGCCGCTAAGACGATGATATTAAGTGGTGTCAGGTAAACCCCATGTTCACACTTGAGATGACCCAATTCATGAGCAATCACCGCCTGAATTTCTTCCTGTGTCAGCATATCGATTAGGGACGTATGCAAAACAATGAAAGGCTGCTTACCTCGCATGGCAAAGGTATAGGCATTAGGAACTGGATGCTGCTGTACATACAGTTGGGGTGGGTCTAAATCCAGAGTTTTGCAAGCGTCCAAGAGTAGCTGATGAAGGTGCGGTAGTTGATTTTCCCCGACCAAAACGCTAGCAGCAATATTATTCAGGTAAAAAAACTGTTCTGCTAATGGGCCTAAGAGGCTCCGCACCATTAAGTCTAGTCCTGGTACTTGCTTGAGGCTATTAGTCGCACGCAAATCCAGAGGATGACGAAAATGGTCTGCTTTAAGACCAATTAGCTGTGTTTTTGAAAATACCATGCGGACAACCGTAATTTAAAAAGGGTATTGAGCAGTGTTGTAGTGGCGGAGTCTAGCTGTCTGATTCGATAGTGTGTAGATAGAAAGTCTTTGCCGGAGGGCATCGCTTGAGAAATAGACAGCCTTCAATCAGTATATCGAAGAGATTGGGTGTCAGTTGTTGGTTGTTGGTTGTTTGAGTGGAATGCAGTGCTTGTGATGGTGCTATTTTGGGTTTCCGTCGCGGTGATGCGGAGCGGTTAGTGCCCTATTCTCCTTGTCACCGCGTTAGCTTATTAGGACTGAATGCAACTGCGTATCAATCTTCAGCTAGCCAGTTTTTGACGCGCTGTAAATTCTTCCAGTCTGGTTTTCTCGCCAGTCCATCTTCGATACTTTCAGACAAATCCTGTCGCACTTGTGAGTCAAGTGCCATCAGTTGTTTCGCCACATCAATGTGCTTCCGGACTCCCGTTTGACCCGTTTCTAACATGGCAAGGACTAGGTTAATCCGGGCTTGGGGAGCATTACTATCTATTTTGACCCCTTTAAGAGCGACTTTATAAGCTTGCTCAGGTTTGTCATCTAGTAAATACAGCCATGCGAGGCAACTCCAAGCTGCGGCAATTTTTGGGGCGCGATCGCACACTTCTTTAAAAACAGGAATCAGGGTGTCTGGACCTTCACCTGCGTTGTAGCGTTCCAGACCTTGATCAAAAATAGCTGCAAAATCGGTCGTCATAAATAGTTGTTCATTATTAGTTCTTCACAATCCAAAACAATACCAGACCCCGCTCAATAGTTGGGTCTGGCTAAGTATTTTAGTTAGCACAACGTTGCTTGAAACTCTTTCGTAGTAACAAGTGTCAGGATACCTGAAGCTTAGACACCAAACGATTTGCCACAGCCACAGCTTTGACTGGCATTAGGATTGGTGAATTGGAAGCCACCACCGATCATGGCATCGCTGTAGTCCAACACAAGACCATAGAGATAAAGCATACTTTTCGGGTCGCAAATGATTTTAAAGCCCTCATAGTCGAAGACTTGATCATTGTCTCGCACCGAACTTGGGTCTTCAAAATCCATCATGTAAGACATTCCAGAACAACCCCCTTGACGGACACCCACCCGCAAGTAGAGGTCTTGTCCTTGTCTCTCCCGCAGTGCTAGAACATGCTTGAGGGCAGCTTCCGTTAGCTGGATACCTTTTTGTTGCGGCTGAGTTGCTTGTGTCATGAGTATCTTGCGACTCCTATATTGCTTTTTCGTAGGGACAACATGTCTTGAGCAAGTTCACAGGCTGAAATTTAGTAATGTTATCCGATTGCCGTGAACTTGTTTAAATTAGCAGTTTATCTTCATTGTAACGATTACTCTAAGCCAATCCCAACGTTTATATGCCTTGACAGGACAAGCACTACAATTTTTCTAGAAGAACAGCCTGGAGTTCTTGCGGTTTAATAAGAGTATTAGCTCTTATACTGGCTCATTGAAGAGCCAGTATTTTCGCACTTAAGGCTATCCCTACCCTATGTCTGCTCTGAATCCCACTACTTGTCGTCGGCTCAAGAAGTTACCACAAATTCCTAGTGTGTGGGAAGGTGATCGCCGTCCTTTGATGGCTTTTGCCGATGACTCACAGCCGGATGGCCAAGGCAATGGTGAATGTATTCTCTGGGTGGATGGTTCAGAAGGCATTGTTCGGGCGATGGATGTGGTATCTCCAGATATGGGTCCAGAAGCTGTGGTTCGCGCTTTGCTGCGAGCGATGGAGAATCCCCAAACCCCAGCTCGACCTGCTCGACCTTCAAAAATTGTAGTTCGAGATCGAGAACTCCAGTTTTTTTTACGAGGTGTCCTTCAAGAGCTAGATATTACGATTGATTACTTCTCAGATTTACCCCTAATTGATGAGTTGTTTCGGGGGTTTGAGGAAGTCGCGCTTCAACGAAAACCGACACTTCCGCCTGAGTATGCAGACCTCCTGTTGGAAAAAGCCTATGAAATTTGGGAGGACGCTCCTTGGGAACTGCTAGCTGACCATAATATCCTCTCGATTGAAATAAATCGTTGGGATGTCGAAACGCTGTATACCTCTGTGATGGGAATGTTGGGGATGGAGTACGGGATACTGCTCTATCGCTCATTGGATTCTCTTAAGCGATTTCGCGCCTCGGTTTTGGAAGAAGAGTCATTCGAGATGATGGAACAAGCGTTTTTAGGGCAAGATTGCTTCTTTGTTACGTTTGGGCGTGTGGAGGATGACTCAGATGACGAGGATGAAGACGAAGAAATTGATTTAGCAGATTTGTCGGTATCGGAGATTGTTCCAGGCTTCGGGACAGTACATCCATTTGAAGGGATGCGACCATTTCTGTATGAGGAAGAAGCGATCGCAGTTTATGTGGCACTCGAAGCGATCCACCGCTTTTTTGGGGCATCTTTTCGCCAGTTTGCAGACGAGAATTTTCCAGCAATCACCAAGCGTTACCGCATCCCGATTCCCTTGGAAAGCAAGAAATCAACGGTGGCTGTTAAGGTTGCGACTCTCCCCGATTTGGCATCCGAGTTGCTGGATATGGCTGATTTTGACGAAGACGACGACGAAGACGACGACTTTGAAGACGACGACGCTGACTTGTCCGTGCCGCTACGGGATGACTTGGTACCGAAAGATGCTTTCCTTAGCCTAGGCATGATGCCATGGGAAAATCTGGAAATGTTGCGTACTAGTATTGATTGCTATCAATCTAGAGATATTAAAGCGAATGGTGAGGGAATGCCTGTTGTTTTGATTCAAACGACTCGACCAAAGGCAAAAGCCCTGATTGAGCAAATTCAGACCGATGGAGGGTTGAAAGGAATCTGCTTTAATCCAGGAGAAGACCCCTTTGAAGGCGAAAACTATGATTTAGGTATTCTCCAAACGGAAAACAGTAGTCTATATCTATTTGGGGAATTTCCGGAAGCTGACCCGACTCATGTTGCGGCTCGTAAAAAGTGGGATCAGCGCTGTAAGAAAATCAACGGGCATTGTGGCTTAATCATTGCTAAGGGGCTGACTGGCGCTTCTCGTGGTAATCCCCAACCGCGTGACATGATGGCATTATTTGAGGCGCGATCGCTTTCAGCCAAAGAATTGGGGCTAGGAATGTTGCAACTGATTCCCCAGTTTGAGTTTGAATGAACAAGAATATAGAAGTTCAGGAGAATTTCTGAACTCCTTTCCATAGCTGTCCTTGAAGCCTAAACCTAACTCTTAGTGAATATCCCTAATAGCAGAAGTGCTAGCTGCTGTTCAATTCCTACTATTAAGACCGCACAATTGAGGCACAGTTTACCTGTGTTGAACTCATGGACATCAAATATAAGTGGAAAAATGGCGCTCGGCCAAGTCGAGACGAAGCTGCCCGTCGGGAATCTTTGCTAGATGAAGGTCAGTTTACAAGCAAAGAAGATCAGCGCTTAGCAGAAGATAATGCTCGTAAACATCTGGGAGTACCTACACGAACCCCAGATGAGGACATTCCCGTACTACCTTAAGCCGCTCCTCCTGATTAAGGAATTACAAATAGAAAATGGACTTACGCTGAACTTCTACCTGTAGGAGTGTCATGACGCACCCTACTACTAATAGTATTGAAACGAGCAATTTGCGTAAGTCCTAACCTCATCCAACTGAAAACAGCTATGGATGCATAACTTGAATGCTGTTACCGCTTAGTAACTAAGATGTGTGACAGCTTAATTGTTGAAGTTAAAACCTAAATTTATCCTCTAACTCTTCCTGTTAAACTTCGTTTTTAGGTCGTTTAGTGTCGGTGATTTTTGCGGGGTGCTAACTGGATTTCTTGCCGTGCTATGTCCAGCCTTTGTCTGTTCTGTTGACTTCATTGATAAGCTAATTCGCTTCAATTTTTCATTGACTTCCATTACCCGCACTTTCACAACCTGTCCCACTTTCACAACTTTCTTGGGGTCATCAATAAAGCGATCGGCAAGTTGTGAGATATGCACTAAACCATCTTGATGTACGCCGATATCAACGAATGCGCCAAAGTTCGCCACATTTGTCACGATGCCTTCGAGTTCCATGCCAACGGTTAGGTCTTTGATTTCCTTAACCCCTTCTTTAAAGGTGGCATACTTAAACTCAGCTCTGGGGTCGCGTCCTGGCTTTTCGAGTTCACTGATGATGTCACGCAGCGTTGGTTCGCCGATGGTATCGGTGATGTATTTCTTCAAATTCATTGATTTGAATTTATCGGCTGCCTGAGTAATCTGCGTTAAAGAGACATTTAAGTCAGATGCGATCGCTTTTACAACCCCATAACTTTCCGGATGCACTGCCGTATTGTCCAACGGGTTATCGCCACCACGAATCCGCAAGAAACCTGCCGCTTGTTCAAAGGCTTTTGGTCCCAACTTCGGCACCTTCAGCAGTTCCCGACGATTTTTGAACGCCCCATGCTCATTGCGATAAGCGAGGATATTTTTAGCAACGGTTGGTGTCATACCAGAAACAAAAGTTAGAAGTTCCTTCGAGGCAGTATTTAGATCCACCCCGACATAGTTCACACAGCTTTCTACTGTTTCATCCAACTTTGTTTTGAGTAGCTTCTGATCGACATCGTGCTGGTACTGTCCCACACCAATTGACTTTGGATCAATTTTCACCAATTCTGCTAGTGGGTCTTGCAAACGGCGACCAATACTAATTGCTCCTCGCACCGTAACATCTAAATCAGGAAACTCTTGTCGCGCAACATCACTGGCTGAATAAATCGATGCCCCCGACTCATTCACTGTTACTTTAATCGGCTTCCGATCCATCGTCGCTAAAACTTCCGAGACAAACTCATCCGTTTCACGAGAAGCTGTACCATTTCCGATCGCAATTAGCTCGATATTATAGTTCTCAATCAGCTTCTTGATGGTGTTAGCGGCTTGAACTCGTTGTGCTGCGGCTTGATAAGGGAAAATTGCCTGATATTCTAAAAATTTAGCTGTTTCAGAGAGGACAGCAACCTTGCAACCTGTCCGAAATCCTGGGTCAATTGCTAATGTTGGCTTCATTCCCGCAGGCGCAGATAGCAGCAACTCACGCAGATTCGTTTCAAACGTCTTGATTGACTCAATATCCGCTTCCGTTTTCTTGGCAGAACGGACTTCATTAATCAGTGAAGTTTTCATCAGACGGTTGAATGCATCTTTAAGCATTCCCCGATAAAAGTCTCGAACTGCCGAAACTTTTGTATGGATTTCCTCGGATTCCAGGTAGGACAACGCAACGTCTTCCTCAAAGGTAAGTTCAAGGTTCAACACTCCCTCTGTCTCACCCCGAAAGAGGGCAAGCAAGTTATGCGATGCAACATCTTTTACCTTTACCTGGTAGTTCCGATACATTTCGTATTTTGTAGAACCTTCGGCATGTTCCTTTTTAATCTCCGAGGCAAATCGCCCTTCTTTCATCAAGTAGTCTCGCAGGTAGGCGCGTGATTCCGCTTTCTCAGAGACTTCTTCTGCAAGAATATCGGAAGCCCCTTTGAGCGCATCCTCAACTGTCTTGACTCCCTTCTCTTCAGAGATGTATTTTGCTGCTTCCTTCTCCAGCGATATGGGTGCAGCAGTCTTGACGTTTAGTGACTTGATGAACTCAACGAGTGGTTCTAACCCTTTTTCTCTAGCAATCGTTGCCCGTGTGCGTCGTTTGGGGCGATAGGGAAGGTAAAGGTCTTCTAATTCGTTTTTTTGTAAGCAGGATTGGATTTTGGCTTTCAGTTCATCAGTGAGTTTACCCTGAGATGCGATCGCTTCCAGAATTGCCGCTTTTCGCTCTTCTAGTTCAGTCAGATAAGTAAATCGCTCAGACAAGTCACGCAACTGGATTTCATCCATCTCCCCAGTGCGTTCTTTGCGATAACGAGCAACGAAGGGAATGGTTGCCCCCTCAGCGAATAGTTCGAGAGCGTTTTGTACCTGAAAGGGTTTGAGGGAAAGCTCTTGTGCTAGGAGTTGAGGAATATTGAGCATTGCGTGTGTGGTCATCTTACTTTTTCTAGAATAAGCACAAGACTTACCCTTTGCTGACTTGTACAAAACCTGTACAGCAGTTCTCCAGGTAAGATTGGGGCAAAATTTGAGTATATCCTCTCCCAGATAGGGGCATTACTCAGAGTCGGTTAAAAAATTTAAACTATCAATCCCAGGAAAAACCTTGGATAAATCAAGTAATAAATCAGGGAAAGAGCTAAGAGCGATCGCTTGACTAGGTAAAATAATACGCTTCGTACTATAACCAAACTTTCCTTGTAAATCTTGATAAGGTTCGCTGTAAACTTCTAGGTAATTTTCTACCAAATTAAATATCCAATAGTCAGAGATTCCTGCTTCAGCATAAAGGGGTAATTTAATCTCTTGATCATACTTGAGGGTAGAGTCTGCAATCTCGATCACAAGTAGAACATCTAACGGATTGGGGTAAGCGTAACGATAATTATCAGCTCGTTTCCGTAGAATAGCAAAGTCGGGTTCAGGTTCGCTATTAGATGGTAAAGTGATTGGGTCTTGGCATTGCAACTTAGCTCGACCTGCTACTAAGCCCGCTAGTTGCTCCAACAAATCTCTACAACAGTTTGTATGCCGTGTTCCCTTAGCTACCATCTGCATGATTTCTCCACGAATTAATTCAACCGGGTCATTTTCCGTGAGAAATCCCAATTCAATTAGACGGTGATATTCATTGATTGTGAAGCGTTTCGGGGTGACGAGAGTCATATCATCAGTTATGTCGCTAGCCTGATTGAATCATAGCGCTTCAAACTCTTCTGGAATGTTCATTTTAAGGTAATATTAGATTCTAGTCGTTGTTAGAGTGATCGCATTATTTCCCTTGAAACACTAATACATTGAAGAGTGTTTTACCACTAGACTAGAGAATATTCAGATAAGTGTACTAGCTTTTAATCTTGCTCGTACATTGCCTTGTGCTTTTTTAAAAGCTGTAGATATTTCTCGTTCGTCTTCGCTTGTGTCCATTTTTCTTTAAAGATTGCCGCAGATTCTGCTTTAACTGGGTCTACTTCATTCGGTAAAATATCTTTCCTAGCTTGAAGTTGGGCTTCTTTGGAGCTTTCTTTTTGTGGATTTTTCTTGTATTTTCTGCCGCTTTTGTGGTTTGCGTAGCGACGCGATCGCGTATATCCCATCTGTAGAAATTTTCGCGCCATATCTGCGCCAATAAAATCATCTTGATTTAGATAATCAAGAAACATCTCATAGATTTTCTCGCTCGATACTCTTGCAATATCCGGGGTTTTGAAGCGCCAATGGGGAAGAATCTCTGATTTGTAAGGTTCTACTAGAAGCACTCCCTGCTCACCCTTACCAACTCGATAAAGTTCAGGGGAATCACGAAAATCTATAGCTTTAAAATCTAATGTATAGTCGAATGCCATCATTAATTTTTATCTTGAACTATAGACTTAAAGAAAAAAGTCTGCCTTCTATGGTAAGTAATGGAATGGAGCTGTTTTCACCATGCTATCTAGTCCCGATCTCAACACTGTCCTTGTCCCAGGTCATCTGCGCCGAGTGCATCACATTGCTTTGAATGTGCATGATTTGCAAGCCTCTCGCCACTTCTACGGAGCAATTTTGGGATTGCATGAACTAACAGGAGAAGAAGTCCCGACAACATTGCGATCGCTTGTTGCCGAAGGAAAAGTCACCAACTTCGTCACCCCAGATGGAACCGTACTCGATTTATTTTGGGAGCCAGAGTTACCACCACCCGACCAAGATCCCCAGCGTGCCTTTACCCGCGCCAATCACCTTGCCTTTGATATTAATCCACAGTTGTTTGACCATGCTGTTGAAGTACTCAAGCGAAATCAAGTAACGATTGATCATGGTCCAGTCACCCGTCCCACTGGACGAGGCATCTATTTCTATGACCCAGATGGATTCTTGATCGAAATCCGCTGCGATCCAGAAGGAACTTAACCGTTTCACCCAAAAATTCCTCAGCCTCACCCAGTCAGGCGAACCAACTGGGTGAAGTGCTCCATTGATTTTTAAACGTTAAATTAATGAGTGGATTAAATAGAAATTCTTAACTACTAACCAAGGAGTTAGACCATGGCTGAGCTTGTAGCAATCAATAGCACCATGCACTTCAAGGGACAACACATAGCAGTCACAGAGTTTTTGTTCAACCATTCGTCTTGAGTAGGTAGGCAATACGCTATGGTATGTAGGCTTTGCACCTACTGCATAGCGCAAAACAGTCTTATTTAACTCGACCCGTAGGCACTCACATCTTCCACCAGTCGTAATAAACCACTAAGGGTTTAACCCTTAGCTCACAGCTTGCATTCGTCTAAAGACGACTTGATAAGAGTTTTAGTCCACAAAGCGTGGACTTGAGCTATTAGCCCGGAGTTTAAACTCCGGGTGGGTTATGAGGCTAATCGAGAAAGGTGCAAGACGTAAAGCCACCTACTTACCGAAATGAAAACAGAATTCCTCTGTGAACTTGCTTGAAACAAGCAATACACATTGAGGAAACCAATGAACTTGGAAGTATTAGGCTGGAACAGTTTTTTTTCAAAAAGCTACAAAAGCCATTCACAAGAGGGATATACCGTTGGGAGAGTTGCTCTTGAGCATAAGAATACCTACATTCTCTACACCGAACAGGGAGAACTCTCAGCAGAAGTTTCGGGAAAACTACGCTACCAAGCAACTGAACGCCAAGATTTTCCTGCTGTAGGGGATTGGGTTGTCATCAGTGTCAGAGAAGCCCAAAAGTCAGCAACAATTCATGCCGTTTTACCCAGAAAAAGCAAATTTTCTCGGAAAACAGTCGGGACTAAAACCGAAGAGCAAATCATTGCAACGAACGTTGATACTGTATTTTTGATTTCCGGGTTGGATGGGGATTTCAACCTCCGGAGAATTGAACGCTATCTAATTCTGGTTTGGGAAAGTGGTGCTAACCCCGTCATTATTCTGAACAAGGCGGACTTATGTGAGGATGTTGAGCAACGCCGAGAAGCAGTGAAAGAAATTGCTCTTGGAGTGCCGATTATTATCCTAAGTGCTGTCAACAACCAAGGGTTAGATGCATTAATTCCTTACCTGACTCAAGGACAAACTGTTGCGTTACTGGGTTCATCCGGTGTTGGTAAGTCAACCATTACAAATCAACTAGCGGGTAAAACGATTCAATCAGTTCAGGCAGTTCGACAAGGAGATGATCGAGGGAAACACACCACAAAACATCGAGAATTGATTATTTTGCCCTCAGGTGGCTTACTCATGGATACTCCTGGAATGCGAGAAATCCAGATTTGGACGGGAGATGAAGGCTTACAGGAAACGTTTGCCGATATCAAATCCCTAGCAATGCAATGTCGCTTTCATGATTGCCGACATGAACAGGAACCGGGTTGTGCTGTGCAAGAGGCGCTTGCAGATGGTAGTCTCGATTACCAACGTTTCCTAAATCACCAAAAACTCCAAAAGGAACTCAATTACCTCGCCAGGAAACAAGATCAACGAGCTGCTCTAGTGGAGAAGGAAAAGTGGAAAAAAATCCATAAATCTCTCCGCAAGCACCCCAAACGCTAAGCTCTTGGAGCATTGAAATGGCTCTTGTCATCTAATCGTTTTAGGGAATAAGGTCAAAGGTTAAAGGTTAAAGAATTTTCTTCTCCTTTCTCCTTTAACCTTCATATTAGGCGTTTACTATTTCCTTTTCCTTAGCTTTCGGTTGCCAACGCTTGAGTTGGGTAATGGCTAAGGCTGTGACTAAGGTTCCTGCTGCGATCGCAACTATATACAGTCCAGCTTGAGTGACAGCATTTGGAATAGCTAGCACAAAAATACCGCCATGAGGAGCGCGGAGGGTGCAGCCAAACAGCATAGACAGCCCTCCAGTAAGTGCCGACCCTGCAACGCAGGCAGGAATCACTCGGATCGGGTCTTTTGCTGCAAAGGGAATCACTCCTTCGGTGATGAAGGACAACCCTAACACCGTTGCCACCTTGCCAGCCTGAAGTTCATCGGCAGTAAACTGACGCTTCGCAAGCAACGTTGCCAACGCCAATCCCAGTGGAGGTGTCATCCCTGCTGCCATCACGGCTGCCATTGGTTGATAAATATTGCTAGTGAGGAGTCCTACGGCAAAGGTATAAGCTGCTTTGTTGACGGGGCCACCCATATCGACCGCCATCATGGCACCCAGCACCAAGCCAAGCAAAACGGCATTAGTCTGTCCCATTCCTTGAAGGAATGCAGTCAGTCCATCCATAATTGCTTTGACAGGAACGCCGAAGACGTAAACCAGTAGCAGCCCAACTGCCAGAGTTGAGAGTAATGGAATCACCAGGACAGGCTTAAGCCCTTCAAAGTTCTGAGGCAAATTCACCTTATCGCGCACGAATAAGGCGATATATCCGGCGAGAAATCCAGAGAGGATACCGCCGAGAAAGCCCATGCCCAGATTTGCTGCCAGCATACCCCCAATTAAACCAGGAGCTAAACCAGGGCGATCGGCAATGGAAAAGGCAATGAAACCAGACAGTACCGGAACAATCAAGGCAAAGGCAGATTTCCCACCAATCTGCATCAACGCATCACCAATGGTTCCAGGTTCAGGTTTCAGACCAAAGATGAAGGACAGGGCGATAATCAGTCCCCCGGCAACAATCACGGGCAGCATATAGGAAACGCCCGTCAAGAGGTGCTTGTAGGGCCCAGAGCGGTTTGCTGACTGTTGGGTTTTCGCCTGCTTCACGGCTTGCAAATAATCCCCCTGCCCTGCGACTCCCTGCGCCGCTGGTTCCGGCATAGTCAGGGCATCCTCAATAACAGTTTTCCCTGCTTTCAAGGCTTGCTTTGTAGAGGTTTCATAAACCCGCTTCCCGCCGAATCGAGACAAGTCTACATAGGTATCTGCCGCAATCACTACTGCATCTGCTTGGGCAATCTCTTCAGGAGTTAGCTGATTCTTTGCTCCCACAGAACCTTGCGTTTCCACTTTGATATCGTGACCGAGTTCAACTGCGGCTTTCCGTAAGGCTTCCGCTGCCATGAAGGTGTGAGCAATTCCGGTGGGACAGGCAGTGATACCAACTAGGTGTTTAGCAGCAGTGGAGACAGCGGCTGGGGGAACAGGGATGGCGGAACCGTTGGGAGTTGGAACGATGGATTCGGCATCTTCCAAATGGGATTCTGCGATCGCTTCTTCAATGACTGCCTTTGTACTGCGTATTGTCCGGCTCGTGGAGGTAGCATAAACAGGCTTTCCTGCAAACCGGGACGCATCCACATGGATATCTGCCCCGATAATCACCAAATCCGCATCCGCAATATCCTCATGTGAGAGGGGACTTCTCACGCCCTCGGAACCTTGCGTCTCTACTTTGATGTCATAGCCCATCACCTCAGCCGTTTTCTTCAGGGCTTCCGCCGCCATGATGGTGTGGGCAATTCCAGTTGGACAGGCGGTGACTGCCACAATTTTTTCGCTCGTTTTCATCTGTTTGTTATTAGTTATTTGTTGTTAGTTGTTTGTTGTTAGGTTTATGTCTTAAGGTTTTGCTGTCGAGGCATTGCCTCTGGCGCTATTACCGTATTGAGATACTAAGGAAAAGCGATCTGCGCTTTGCAGCAGCGCTTCGCTATCGCCTTTACAGGGATTGCACGTTGACCTGGTTCATAAAGGATTCAACTGTTTCCTTTGGTGGTAGCCGTGGTCCAACCTGGCTCAATGCGCCCATTGAAAATGCCGTCGCCAGTCGCGCACAGTCTGCCAGAGACAACCCCCGCAACTTACCTGTAACTAAGCCCGACACCATTGCATCGCCCGCGCCAACAGTACTTACCACCTCAATTTTTGGAGGACGGGCAATTACCACCTCATCTGCTTCTGCAAAGATGGCTCCTTTCGCTCCCATTGATACAGCTACACATTGAATGCCTTTTGTCAAGAGTTCTTGAGCAGCTTGTGCGATCGCTTTTTCACTCTCCAATGGCTGACCGAATAACTCCCGTAACTCATCAATGTTGGGTTTGATGGCGTAAGGAGCAAACGGAATGGCTTGGCGAAAACTCTCACCACTAGCATCTAGAACAACAGTTTTGTCCTGTGCTTTCAGTCGAGCAATCAACTCCCCATAAATGCTGGAGGACAGCCCAGCAGGAAGGCTACCCGAAAGTACAAACCAGTCATGGTCTGTTGCGAGGTCGTCAATCACCTGATGCAGGGTTGTTAGGTCGCTTTCCGTCGCTGCTTGTCCTGGAAAGTTGATATCTGTGACTTGATTCTGCAACCCGTCGATAATTTTGATGTTGACGCGGGTTTTGCCAGGAATGGGAACGAACCGATTTTGGATGTCCTTTTGGGTAAAGAAATTCTGGAAAAGTTCCATGTTGTCCTTCCCCAGAAACCCGGAGACTGTCACCGAAAACCCAAACTCTGTTAGGAATGAAGCGACGTTCACGCCTTTACCACCGGGGTCTGCCTGTTCCCATTCCACTCGGTTAACTTCACCCACTTTGAAATTAGGAATTGAAGCCGTTTGGTCAATAGCTGGATTTAGCGTAATCGTGGCAATTTTGGGATTCATGGTTGCACCTCTACAGTAACCAGGGGTGTGATCCATCCCCCAGCCCCTCTCCTCTTAGGGGAGGGGAGTCTAGCTCCCCCTTCCCTTGCGAGGGTTGCGGGGCTGGGGGGTTAGGTTTTCCGAATTCGCTGACAGTATCATTCGATTCACTAGGGCTTAAATTGACACGAATAGTCATTGCCATATCCCCACAAAGGTTGATACTCAAACCAAAGCGCGAACTTCTTGAGCATTCCGACACTTCAAAGCGCGTTTCGCCAAATTCTGAGTTTGCGACAAGGAAAGCTTTCGCAGTTTCGCCTTCACCGCCGCCACACTGGGAATACTGATGCTCAGTTCCGTCACACCCAACCCCGCTAAGATTGCTGCCCCTTTAGGGTCTCCGGCAATACCACCACACACGCCGACCCACTTACCAGCCGCGCTTGCTGCCTGCACAGTTTGATAAATCATGCGAAGAATGGCAGGGTGCAAACCATCTGCTTGTTTTGCCAATGCTGGATGTCCCCGATCCATTGCTAGGGTGTACTGCGTCAGGTCATTAGTACCGATGGAGAAGAAATCGACTTCCTTGGCGAACTCGTCCGCCATCAGTACGGCAGAGGGCACCTCAATCATCATGCCAATATCTACTGGTTCTGCCCTAACCTCTAAGCGCACCTCTTCGGCAATTTTCTTGGCTGCCTTGATATCTTCGAGAGTGGAAATCATGGGGAACATGATTTTGATAGCTCCCGTTTGTGATGCCCGGAAAATGGCTCTGAGTTGAGGTTTGAATAAGTCCGGACGTTGGAAGCACAGCCGGATGCCCCGCACTCCCAGAAAGGGATTCTCTTCTGCTGGGAGGTTGAGGTAGGGAACTTCCTTATCGCCACCAATATCGAGAGTGCGAACGATTAGGGGTAGACCATTCAGCGCCTTAGTCATCTGGCTGTAGGCTGCGAACTGTTCCTCCTCGGAAGGTGGTTCGGAACGGTTCAAAAATAGAAACTCAGTGCGTAGGAGTCCAACTCCTTCCGCCCCAGCATTTACCGCTTGTTCCGCTTCTGTAGCTGCGCCAATGTTGGCGACAATCTCCACTCGATGCCCGTCAGTCATGAGGGCAGGCTGATAGCAAGCCAGTTTTTCCGCTTCTCGAATTGCCTGCAAATCCTTCTGGGCTGTTGTTGCTGTTTCCAGATCTGCCTGGGATGGGTTGGGATAGAGGTTGCCGCTTTCACCATCGAGGATGCAGGGGGTACTGTCTGCCAAATTCAGGATAGCCGGGCCTGCTCCAACGATCGCAGGAATGTCGAGCGATCGCGCAATAATTGCACTATGCGACGTAGGCCCACCATAAGCTGTGCAGAAGCCCAACGTCAGTGCTGAGTTCAGTCCTGCTGTATCTGATGGTGTCAGGTCTTCCGCAATCAAAATCACGGGGTAATCGGGGAGAGTCATCTCGTCCTCTACCTTATCTGCCAGCAGCCGCAGCACGCGACGACCCACATCCCGCAAATCCGTTGCCCGACCTGCTAACAAGGGGTCTTTGAGCTGTTCTAGGGTATGGGCGCGTTGTTCGTAAGCCTGCTGCCATGACCAGGCAGCACTGCGATTATCTTTTAGGTAAGCGATCGCTTCTTCGACCATTTCCGGGTCGTCCAGAAATTCCTGATGCGCTAGAAATATCGAGGCTTTACCCGTGCCCGATCGCTCTTTTACATCCTCATACAGTTCCCGTAACTGCGCCTTACCCGTTTCCACTGCTTGCCGCAGACGAGTTTCTTCTGCTACTGGATCTTTCGCTGTAGCTTCAAACACGATCTTGCCGCGCTTAAGCTGAAACACCGAACCAATTGCCAATCCAGGCGAAGCGGCAATCCCCGCTATCGGCGCAGACTCAAAATTCAGGGTGCGTCCTAGCGTAACGGATGAGGCTTCCTCCGCTTCATCCCCCAATCCCGCTTCGACTTCAAGCTTCAGCCTCTCTAGTGCCTCATCTTCATCCCTTCCCTGAGCCATCAGGCGAATCGTGCCGCCACCCGCCACGCCCAGCTTCAATAACGACACCAAGCTCTTGGCACTCGCCGTCTGGTCACCGTATCGCACGCGAATTTCTGACTCAAACTCCTTCGCCAAATTGACCAATACCGTCGCCGGACGAGCATGGAGTCCAGTTTTTCCCTGAATCGCCACATCGACAAACTTGGCAAAGTCCGATTCCGCACTTTCTGGAGCCTTTCCATTAGTCGTTCGGTTAGTCAGGCAGGCAATGATATCGTCCGGATTGGTCGTCTTGGATAGACGCTGTACAGCCTCTTCATCATCCAGAACATGGGTGAGGTTGGAGAGAATCTCGATATGCTCATCCGACTTAGCCGCAATCCCAACAACCAGATGCACCTGTTCGCCAGGATTCCACTCCACTCCCTCAGGAATCTGCACAACCGAGATACCCGTTTGCACAATCAAATCCCGATCTTTCGACAGCCCGTGAGGAATCGCAATTCCATTTCCCAGATAGGTATGGGCGACCTTCTCCCGCTCCATCATGCTAGTGATGTATCCCGGCTGCATGTTGCCGCTTTCCACCAATAAAGTCCCTGCCTGACGAATCGCGTCGGCTTTATCGGTAGCGTCTGCTTTTAGCTTAATGCTTCCCTTATTCAGCGTAATCATGTCATCGTAAAATCAATCTTTAAAGTTTTGTAAAGAAGACAATTCTTTTGATGTTGAAACACATTTATAGTTCTCACTCTATCGCTCAAAAAACGATTAAAGGAATCTTCCATAATGGGGATTTAAAATAGCTGCAAGACTGATATTAAGACTCTATTAATCGTTGATACCAATGCCGACTAATTTATTTTCTGCTTCTCAAGAGGCAATGCTTAATATAATAGAACAAAGCTTTAAAAACCTCAATGAATATTCTAGAAGGGGTGCGTTAGACTCGCAGATATAAGGCTTTGAGCAAGCTACGAGGATTATTTTTCTTAAGAGTCTCTTCAATAACTTAGATTAAGAAATTTGATAATTGATGAACTTGCTGATCTTAATAGCTTCGTGAACGATGTGAATTATTGAACTTAATTTTTGGAAATTAATACGATGTTTACTGCCAAGAAATTAGATAGTTCTCTTTTAAATCAAGACCTTAAAGAACAAGCGTTTGTCCTCTGGTTTGAAGAGGTAGGGATTGCTGATGTGCCGCTGGTTGGTGGCAAAAATGCTTCGTTGGGGGAAATGATTCGACAACTCACGCCTAAAGGAGTGAACGTCCCAACAGGTTTTGCAACGACGGCTTATGCATTCCGTTACTTTATGGAAAAAGCCGGATTGGAAGCTCGCTTACGGCGATTGCTAGCCGACTTGGATGTAGAGAATATCAATAACCTACGGGAACGCGGTAGACAGGCACGGACATTGATTTTGGATACGCCTTTCCCAGCAGAGTTGGAAGAGGCAATTATCAAGAGCTACGTGCAGTTGTCTGAACGGTATGGGGTCAACGTGGAAATGTGCGATCGCCTCACTGGGGACGACTTGCAAGCCTGCCTCAGCCGTTACAGTGGGGTAGACGTGGCAGTGCGTTCCAGCGCAACGGCTGAAGATTTGCCGGATGCCAGCTTTGCCGGACAACAAGAAACCTATCTCAATATCAATGGTATTGATGGCGTTCTAGAAGCCTGCCACCAATGCTTCGCCTCGATATTTACCGATCGCGCCATCTCTTACCGTACTATCAAAAACTTCGATCACTTGGACATTGCCCTTTCGGTAGGGGTACAGAAGATGGTACGCTCCGACCTTGCCTCTTCCGGTGTGATGTTCTCAATTGACACTGAAACTGGCTTCAAAAATGCAGCATTAGTTACGGCAGCATACGGCTTAGGTGAAAGCGTTGTGCAAGGTGTGGTCAACCCTGATGAGTACATCGTCTTCAAACCAACACTCAAAGAGGGATTCCGTCCCATCCTAGAGAAGCGGCTAGGCAGCAAGGAAATCAAGATGATCTACGACATCGGTGGTACTAGACCAACCACCAACGTGCTTGTCCCGAAGTCAGAACAGGCAAAATATGCCCTCAACGATGACGAAATCATCAAGCTTGCAGAGTGGGCGTGCATCATTGAAGACCATTATTCTAGTGTTCGGGAAACCTACAGCCCGATGGACATTGAGTGGGCGAAGGATGGGACAACAGGTGAATTATTTATAGTGCAGGCTCGTCCTGAAACCGTCCATTCCCAAAAGACAAGCAATGTTCTCAAGATCTATAAATTAACGGGAAAAACGCCTTCTGAACCTCTGCTGACAGGTCGTGCAGTTGGTGAAATGATCGGGCAGGGTAAAGTGCGAACGATTGTCGATCTTCGCAAGCTGGATGAGTTTCAGGAAGGAGAAGTGCTAGTAACACCCCGCACCGACCCCGACTGGGAACCTGTCATGAAGAAAGCCAGTGCGGTGATTACCAACCAAGGTGGGCGCACCTGCCACGCCGCTATCATTGCGCGGGAGTTAGGACTTCCTGCGATCGTTGGTTGCGATAATGCTACAGATGTTCTGAAAGATGGGCAAGAAGTCACCGTTTCCTGTGCCGAGGGGGAAGAAGGGCATATTTACGATGGTTTGTTGCCCTTTGAGGTGGAGGAACTCGAACTGGGTACTTTGCCACAAACCCGCACAAAGGTATTGATGAACGTTGGCAATCCTCAAGAAGCGTTCAGACTATCGCTTATCCCCAACGATGGGGTCGGGTTGGCACGCACCGAATTTATTATCGCCAATCACATCAAAGTTCATCCTCTAGCACTACTCCACTTCGACACCTTGAAGGACAAAGCGGCGAAGTGGGAAATCAGTCAGTTGGCAAGCCAGTATCAGGAGATGTCTGATTACTTTGTAGATAAGCTTGCCTCAGGGATTGGGATGCTAGCCGCCGCGTTCTATCCCAACCCGGTGATTGTGCGGATGTCAGACCTCAAGAGCAATGAATATGCCCACCTGATTGGTGGTCGAGAGTTTGAGCCAGAGGAAGAAAACCCAATGATGGGCTGGCGAGGTGCTTCGCGCTATTATGATCCGAAATATCGTGATGCTTTTGGGTTGGAGTGCAAAGCCTTCAAACGAGTGCGGGATGAAATGGGTTTGACGAATGTAATTCCGATGATTCCCTTCTGCCGCACACCTGCTGAAGGACGTAAAGTGCTGGAGGAGATGGCGAAACACGGATTGCGTCAGGGCGAGAATGGCTTACAGGTTTATGTAATGTGCGAATTGCCCAGTAATATCGAGTTAGCCGATCGCTTTAGTGAAATCTTTGATGGCTTCTCAATTGGCTCAAATGACCTAACCCAGCTAACCTTAGGTCTGGATCGGGATTCTGCATTGGTTTCTCATCTATTTGATGAGCGCGATGAAGCCGTGAAACGCAAGCTAGAGCGAGTGATTGCCTGCGCGAAACAGTTCAATCGCAAGATTGGCATCTGCGGTCAAGCGCCGAGTGACTATCCTGAATTCGCGCAATTTCTGGTGGAACAGGGCATTGATTCGATTAGTTTGAACCCGGATTCTGTACTGAAAACACGGCTTGCGATCGCCAAGACTGAAGCTACCATTCTCAAGTAGGTCAGGACTTAGACCCTTCAACACGCTCTAGAGGGTTGGCAATGCCAGCCAAGTTGAATTGAATCATTGGGAAAAGGCGAAGAGGAAAAGGAAGAAAGAGTCCTCTTTTGTTAACTCATAGACACTAAGGTTTAGCCTACGGCAGGCTACGCCAACCGTTACACTGCGTGATAGGCGGCTGATGTTCTCTAGCCACAGTTAACAGTCAACCGTCAACAAAGAAGAACTGAGTGTGAATATGTCTGAAAACCGTCGGCTAGATGCTTTTTCCCTAGCCGCATTACTGGTGTCTGCACATTATGGCTTGGGGTTTCTCCTCGGAACCGCTGAAAAATCATTGACTTTGGATACGGCTGGCAGCCTCTACGCTGTCTCGCTTGGCTTAGGGACAATCGCTCTTTTGGCACTAGCAAAGTTTTACTGGACTCAAGTCGAGCAAATCTGGACATTGCTGGGAAACCGCTACGGCAGTCAAGTCAAAATTATTGTGGGGTTGATGTCGTGGTTATCGCTTATTGGTATTGAAGCAGTTCAGCTGATTTCTGGAGCCTTTATCCTGAAAGTCTTGGGAATCCCAGTGCTTGCCAGCATGATTGTTTTGGCTATCTTGTTTACGCTTATTTCGGTGCTGCCAGTCGAGAAAGCCAGCTTTCTCTTTCGGGGGTTGCTTATCCTGAATTTCTTAGCTTTACTCTACGGGTTGTGGGTGTTGCATGGTTTTCCGCAGTATTTGCGATCGCCTCTTGAGTTTATCCCCTCGCTTGAACAAGTGAGCCTCCCAACCCTTATTGGTGTCTCACTATCTACTATTTTGCTAGTTCTCATTGATATGAAGTACCAGCAATTTGTTGTGCAGGCAAAGGATGTGCAGAGTCTTTATCAAGGGTGTGTATTGGCAGCAATTTTGCTACTTTTGCTTGCCTTATTACCCAGTTCAGTTGTGATAGCTGCCAAAGAAGCAGGAATTTTGCCAACTGATATTGATGGGAAAGAAACACTCCCCTTTATCCTGTCGTGGATTGGTGGTGGTGCTGATAAACCTTTGGGTGTTGTTCTGATTATTTCGTTATTAGTTCCAGCGCTGGGTGTTGGCAGTAGTATATTACGGGTGCAAACTAAAACTATTTTGGACTTCAATATTCTGCCTACATCCAACTTTAATCGCTTACTCATCACTAGTTTCAATGCTCTTTTGGCTCTCGCCGTTGCCTTGAAGGGGGGCGAGATTGTCAATTTAATTGTGTCTTTTTACGCGGCTTATGTATCCGCCGTCTTAGTTCCTTTTGTTGCCTATTTACTTGCTCAACTTGGACGTTATACGTTCTCCACTTCAAGTGTAAGGCTGTCTTTAGTAATGAGTAGCCTCTCGGCTTCTTCTGTACTGATTTTAACTCTCATCAACCCTTCCCTAGTTGTGTTTGGCAATGTTGAATTGAACATTATGACAATAGGGATTTTCTTGGGTGTTTTAGGTTTATTAGTGGGTCAGGTGATCGAGAAATATTTCCCTGCCACTAAAGTAAAGGAAGAAATTTAAGCAGGTAAAAGTAAAGTTAGGACAAAACCGATACTCAGCACTGCTTCTCCACCTCAACCCTTATGCGATCGCTCAATCGAGTCATGTTTGTCACGTTACCTACTGATTCACAAGCAAGCATTATGCAATTGGCTCTCGTTAACAACGACCGTGTTGAAGCTTTTTCCGGTGGTCGAGGGTTATGTCCAATTTGCGGTTCCGAAATGATCGCGAAGTGCGGTCCAAGAATCATGCATCATTGGGCACATCATCGACCAAAGGACTGCGACCCCTGGTGGGAGAATGAAACTCCATGGCACCGCGACTGGAAAAACCTTTTCCCAATGGAATGCCGCGAGATATCTCACATTGCCCATGATGGCGAGATACACAGGGCTGATATCAAAACAGCGACTGGAATCGTGATTGAGCTACAGCATTCATCAATGACGGACGCTGAAAGAACCTCGCGCGAAGAATTCTATGGCAACCTCGTATGGGTAGTTGACGGCTCTGGCTTCCGCCAGAACTTCGACATTTACCACGGATTGCCAGCCCCCAACTCCGAAGTAGCCAAAGATTTGATTTGGGCGAAGGCAAAGCGTCACATGAACGGCGCTAATGCTGGATTGTTCTTTCGGCTATCGGAGGCGCGACAAGAGAACCCAAACATCACCAAGGCTGAAGTTCGATCGGGTTGGATACATGATATTTATGACATCCAGGATCAAGTCGATCAATCGTATAATGGCTATCACCAATACGATTGGGTTCGTCCTCGTAAAACATGGCTGGATGCTCGATGCCCGGTGTACATAGATTTTGGTGATGACCGTTTGGTGAAACTTGAAATCTACGACGAATCTGGTCTCGCGTGTATTCGCTACGTCTCAAAACGCAAATTTGTCCATGATGCGATGGTAGAAACTCATGCAAGCGCAATCGCCACGCGATTCTACCCACTGCCAAAAAACGTGCCCTAACAACTGTGGTGCAGCGGACTGTTGCAATTCACTGGTGAAGTTGCTAGGGATACTAGCAACGTCTGACCACGAACGTTAGACCGCTATGTATGCGACATAAGCTACAGGTTGTAATCAAATAAAGACTAATCATTGGAGGTTCTAATTGTAACTTCTAGGGATTGCAGGTACGACCAATGCTTGGAGAGTCAAGTGTGACTGCTAGATTCCCAGGTTGAAATCTAATATCGCGATCGCAAGTCTACGCTTCAACTTACTCCTGTAGAGAGAGGAAAGTTTTAGAACTACCTACTAAAACACGATCAAATCCTCCACCAATTTGAAGCATTTGAATTTTTTTCAGTTTGCAGATGCGGAATGCTGGGAATTTAGGCTGCAAACAATCAGAGGAGGCGATCGCCAAGAGTATGAACACTCGGATTAACGTTGGAATTGCCTATTGAGTATAGAAAAGCACTAAAAAAGATTACATCTATTCCTCTGCCCAGCCTTTTGCTGTACCTGTCACCTTCAGAAGCAGCAACACTTCAGGCTCAGCCTATGCGATCGCAACAGTGTGTTCAAGTTAACACTTAGGGTTCACCGCTTTTTAGAATCTGTCTGTCATTCGGGTGATGACAAAGAAGTATAAGTTCATGAATACTGCTGTTTTTATGCATAAATACGCAAATAACTGCTTTTTCTAGGCATTTATTCAGGCAATCTACTTAGGGAGAAACCACACTTGAGCAAACACATCCTAATCACTGGTGGAGCAGGATTCATTGGCTCTCACTTGGTAGACGAACTGCTTGGCAAAGGGTATCAGGTTCGTGTACTAGATAACCTCTCACCACAAGTCCATGGCGCAGACTGCTCTCGACCTAGCTACTTAAATCCAGAGGTCGAATTGATAGTTGGGGATATTCGTGACCCTAACGCTGTAGCCCAAGCTCTCAAAGGAATTGATGCTGTCTATCACTTTGCCGCAATCGTGGGTGTGGGACAGAGTATGTATGAAATTGGGAAGTACACAGATACCAATAACCTGGGAACCGCTGTGCTACTGGAAGCGCTGATTGAGCAACCTGTTGAGCGGTTGATTGTTGCCTCAAGCATGAGCATCTATGGTGAAGGTCTTTACCAGGCACCAGATGGCAGCTTTTGTAACGGGTTTGAACGAACTCAAGAGCAACTTAAGGCGGGAGATTGGGAAGTTTACAATACAAAGCGAGAGCTACTTAAACCCGTTCCGACACCGGAAACGAAAGTGCCATCCTTGGCATCTGTCTACGCCCTCTCGAAGTATGACCAAGAGCGTATGTGCTTAATCCTGGGTCAAGCGTATGGAATGCAAACGGTAGCATTGAGATTTTTTAACACCTACGGCACTCGGCAATCCCTATCCAATCCCTACACAGGTGTTCTCGCTATTTTTGCATCCCGCTTACTCAACAACAATCCTCCTTTAATTTTTGAAGACGGCTATCAACAACGTGACTTTGTGAGTATTCATGATGTTGTGCAAGCCTGCCGACTGGCATTAGAAGTACCACAAGCAGCAGGTTGCGCCTTCAACGTTGCGAGTGGTCAGCAGTATACTGTCCGCGAGGCTGCTGAACACATGGCAAAGGCGTTAGGGAAAGAGCATATCCAACCCAAAATCATTGGGAAATACCGTGTAGGAGATGTCAGGCACTGCTTTGCTGACATCACACTTGCTCGTCAAGTTTTGGGATATCAACCTAGCATAACGCTAGAGAAAGGGTTGATTGAGTTGGCTAGCTGGCTAGAAGGACAAGTAGCAGATGACCGGGTGGCAGAGGCTAGTGCCGAACTCGCTGCACGGGGGTTAACGGTATAAGCTCACCCTGTACTTAAGGTCGGGGGATGAAAGCCCTAACTTTTAAAAGTTCATTATGAAAATGCAATCTACATCTAGCCTAACTAAGCCAATTCTAGGTGTACTGGAGTGGTTTCGTCCTGGTGAGTACGAACAGGTAGAACGGGTACTCGCCGACCTAAAAACAATCGGAATCCAACATTTGCGTACAGGGGTTTCTTGGGCGGATTGGCACACAGCACAGGGTCAAGAGTGGTACACCTGGCTGCTGAAAAAGTTAGGGAACGAGATTAATGTCCTGCCTTGTTTCCACTACACACCCCCCTCGTTAGGTATTGCCTCAAAAACCTCCGCCCCGCCTCGCCACCCGAAAGATTACGCAGACTTTATTGATTTAATGATTACGCGCTTCGGTGACTACTTCGAGTGGGTAGAACTTTGGAATGAGCCGAACAATTTGAATGATTGGGACTGGCGACTCGATCCAGAATGGCAAATCTTCAGTGAAATGATTGGCGCGGCTGCTTATTGGGCGAAGCGTCGGGGCAAAAAAACTGTCTTGGCTGGGATGAGTCCTGTAGAACCGCACTGGCTAGCGCGAATGTGCGATCGCGGAATTTTAGCCTATATTGATGCCATCGGGATTCACGGTTTTCCTGGCACCTGGGAATTCGATTGGCAAGAATGGTCAATCAATGTTGAGAAGGTGCGCGTAGTTCTGGAACGATATGGATTAGAACCGGAATTGTGGCTTACTGAAACGGGTTTTTCCACCTGGAGACATGACGAACACGGACAACTGAAGGCTTTTCTACACGCGATCGCGGCTCCTGTCGATCGCGTATATTGGTATTCTCTCTACGACCTCCATCCCGATCTATCAACGCAAGATGGGTTTCATGCAGACGAGCGACATTACCACATGGGAATCAAACACCCAGACGGCACACCAAAGCTGTTGTACCGCTTGTGGGCATCGGGTGGATTGGAAGCTGTACAAGAAATAGGGGAAATAGGGGTCAGCAGTCAGCTATCAGTGGTCAGCCAAAAAGAACATCTCCCCATCTTCCCATCCCCCCATCTTCCGATATCCCCAATCCCCAATCCCCAATCCCCAGCCCTCATCACTGGAGGCGCTGGATTTATTGGCACGAACCTCGCGCATCGGTTGCTAAGTGCGGGGCAACCAGTACTGCTGTTTGATAACCTCTCACGACCTGGAGTTGAACAGAATCTGCGCTGGTTGCAACAGAGACACGGAGATTTAGTACAAATTGAAGTGGCAGATGTACGCGATCGCTATGCCCTACGTCGTGCCCTCCAAAACGCCTTTATGGTGTTTCACTTTGCCGCCCAAGTGGCAGTGACAAGTAGCCTAAAAAATCCGCTGCATGACTTTGAAGTGAATGCGACTGGCACATTGAACTTGTTGGAGGAAATGCGATCGCTTTCCACACCTCCACCTCTAGTCTTCACCTCCACCAACAAAGTTTATGGTGGCTTACAAAACGTCCCCTTACGCCTGAACCATACTCGTTATGAGCCAATTGACGATTTAGTATGTCGCTTCGGCATTAGTGAAGACCGTGCTTTGAACTTTTATAGTCCTTATGGCTGTTCAAAAGGAGCCGCAGACCAGTATGTTATTGACTATGCTCGTACCTTTGGACTACCAGCCGTTGTATTTCGCATGAGTTGCATCTATGGTTCTCACCAATTCGGTACCGAAGACCAAGGTTGGGTGGCTCACTTCCTGATTCGTGCTATTGAAGAACAGCCAATCACCTTGTACGGCGACGGGATGCAGGTAAGAGACATCCTATTTGTTGAAGACCTGGTTGATGCCTTCTTGCTTGCACAGGAAAACATTCATACTCTCTCTGGTCAAGCGTTTAACATCGGCGGCGGCAACGAAAATACGACCAGCTTAGTTGAATTTGTTGATCTAATTGGTGAGGTACATGGCAAAAAGCCTCACGTCTATTTCGATAGTTGGCGTCCTGGAGACCAACGATACTATGTCTCCGATTCCAGAAAATTTCAAACCGCAACGGGTTGGACTCCTTCCGTCAATCTTCGCCAAGGTGTTCGCAAACTTTATCAATGGCTTTTAGAGAGAAGCGGTCAGTGTTTAGCTGTCAGTGGTCAGCTTTTTGAATCAGAACTTACGCAGAACCTCTACCTGTAGGGTGCCCCGTGACGCACCCTACTACTACGAAGCGAATTATGAAATACGCACTTGTTAATCCCAACTGGACATTTGATGGCAGTACTTACTTTGGCTGTCGGGAACCGCACTTACCGTTGGAATATGGGTATGCCAAAGCCCTACTGGAACAGCAAGGACACGACGTTCTAATTGTTGATGGGCAGTTAGATAATCTTTCACGAGCAGAAATCAAAAACCAAGTCGCTGCCTTTGAACCCGACTTTACCGTTGTCACAACTGCACCCAGTTATCTTTTCTGGCGCTGTGCCCCACCAGAGTTGCGCGTTCCCCAAGAAACCGTATTAGACCTGAAAGATATTAGTAGGACAATGGTTGCTGTTGGCCCTCATGGCTCCACAACACCCAAAGCGACTCTGAAGAAGCTGGGTGTAGATGTAGTGGTTTTGGGAGAATGTGAGGAAATTCTGCCGAAGCTAAGTGGAAACTGGCAAGATGTGACATCTATTTGTTACTGGCAAGCTGGTGAACCCCGTGTGCAGGGGAGTCCCCATACGACCGACCTAACTGCATTGCCAGCACTGCATTGGCAACGAGAAACAATTGGGCGACATCATCATCACCATCACCGCTTTGAGGCAGCACCAATAGGTTCTGGTGCGGAGATGGAAACGTCTCGTGGCTGTCCTTATCATTGCTCGTTTTGTGCTAAAGAGAATTTTCGCGATCGCTATCGCAAGCGTCCCCTATCCGTAATCTTGGAAGAACTGGATGGTTTAATTGCTCAAGGGGTCGAATACGTTTACTTTATTGACGAAATTTTCTTGCCGAATCGACCACTACTTGAAGCATTGGTAGAGCGAGAGGT
Organism: Symplocastrum torsivum CPER-KK1; assembly: GCA_019358875.1. Lineage (GTDB taxonomy): Bacteria > Cyanobacteriota > Cyanobacteriia > Cyanobacteriales > Coleofasciculaceae > Symplocastrum > Symplocastrum torsivum. Next base: position 46,893 of record JAHHIF010000006.1, on the reverse strand, counting down.
GAAGTTCGGTATTCAAACTCGAATTGATTTGTGGACACCACTGCTGCTTGAGTTACTAGGACAGGCGGGTTGCGTCTCAATCGAAGCAGGCGTTGAAAGTATTTCTGAAGAAGGGCGGCAACTACTCGATAAAAACTGCAAACTGTCTACAGAAGCGCTGAGTGAGCGGCTGATTTGTGCGAAGAAACACGTCCCTTTTGTTCAAGCCAACTTGCTTGATGGGAAAGTAGATGACCCGGAAGCCATTGAAGCTTGGCGTCAGTACCTCCAAGGTTTTGGGGTTTGGGCAAACAAACCTGTGCCGTTGTTCCCTTACCCTGGTTCACCGGACTACACAAAAAAGTGGGGCTTTCCAGATGACCAAGCTTGGGAACGGGCAAATGAGTATTACCTGCAAGTCTATGCCGAGTTCAGCGATATTCAGGATGAGCAACCTTTGCCTCTATCCGAGTTAGAACTCAGAGCAATCTCGTGAAAACGTCAACAGTTAAAAAACCTGACCTCACAATAATCACCGATCCAGTCGAATCCGCCAAAACGGCTGGATTGCGCTATGTCTCAGATGCCAGTCCCGGCATTCTCCGTAAGCAACGAGGTAAAGGTTTTAGTTACATTGGTGTCGATGGTAAACCGCTTAGCGATGCCTCAGAACGCGATCGCATTGAAGCACTAGGTATTCCCCCAGCTTGGAAGGATGTCTGGATTTGCCCTCTTGCCAACGGACACCTGCAAGCAACGGGACACGATGCGAAGGGACGCAAGCAGTACCGCTATCATCACCACTGGCGAACAATACGCTCTCAAACTAAGTTCAACCGGATGATTCCCTTCAGTGCGGCACTGCCGTTGATTCGGGAACAAATTGAACGCCATTTGACCCTTAAAGGTTTACCACGAGAGAAGATACTCGCTACCATTGTCCGGCTTTTGGAAACAACCTACATTCGCATCGGTAATGTTGAGTATGCTCAAGAAAACCAATCTTACGGCTTGACAACTCTACACAATCGTCATGTCGATGTCTCAGGTTCAACTGTAAGATTTCATTTCAAAGGCAAGAGTGGTGTTAATCATGACATTGAACTTAATGACCGACGTGTTGCCAAGATAATCAAGCGTTGTCAGGAACTCCCCGGACACGAACTGTTCCAATATTTTGACGATGATGGTCAACCTCAAACGATTGACTCTGGAGATGTCAACAATTACCTTCGAGAACTTACCAACGAAGACTTCACAGCAAAAGACTTCCGCACTTGGGCGGGAACCGTGATGGCAGCACGAGAACTTAGAGCAATGGAAGGCTTTGAGTCACAGACTCAGGCAAAGAAAAACGTTGTACAAGCGATTAAAAATGTGGCGAGTGAGTTGGGGAACCGCCCTGCGACCTCCCGTAAATACTACGTTCATCCTGCTGTGATTGATGCTTATCTAGAGGGGACACTTGGTGCTATTGAGGAACAATCTAGTGGTTCAACGTGTGATGATTCACCCTATAGTTTAAGTTCAGAAGAACGTGCAGTTGTTACCCTCTTAGAGCGATCGCTTACTGACCTAGATAACTGAAATCCTACTATTTCTAAATCTGCCCAAATGCTGACCAACTCTCAACCCCAGCCACACACTGACAGGTTTTGGGGCGAAGCGTCCGCCGTTACCGCTAAACGCATCCTGATGACGGCTGATACTGTTGGCGGTGTTTGGACTTACGCATTAGAACTTGCAGGTGTCCTCTCAAAGCAAGGGGTTGAAGTTGCCTTAGCAACAATGGGCGCACCGCTTACACCTCAACACTGGGAAGCCGCCAGACAAATCTCTGGCTTAGAGGTGTTCGAGAGTTGCTTCAAACTTGAATGGATGGAAGACCCTTGGGATGATGTTCAACAAGCAGGGCAATGGTTACTCGATCTAGAAGAATGCTTTCAGCCTGATGTGGTACACCTAAATGGCTATACTCACGGGGCATTGCCTTGGAAATCTCCAATTTTAGTAGTAGGGCATTCCTGTGTTCTGTCGTGGTGGGAAGCAGTTAAAGGCGAAGCTGCACCCAGCAACTGGCAACGGTATCAGCACGAAGTTACTCAGGGTTTAGCGGCAGCAGACCTCGTCGTTGCACCATCAGCAGCAATGCTTACAGCACTTAAAACCCATTATGGTTCAAGCTTTCAGGGCAGAGTAATTCCTAACGGTCGTGACTCAGCGCTGTTTTCCCCATCACAAAAAAAAGAGTTTGTCTTCACGGCTGGACGCTTATGGGATGAGGCAAAGAATGTTGCTGTACTAGAACAGATTGCACCTCAATTAATCTGGTCTGTCTATGTTGCTGGTGACCAGAAGCATCCAGATGGTGGGGCAGACTCAATAAATCGCTTATCGAAAAGTAATATCCACTGGCTAGGACACCTCAACGTTCAAGAACTGGCTGTACAGTATGGCGAAGCCTCAATTTATGTCCTGCCAGCACGATATGAACCCTTTGGGTTGTCTGTACTGGAAGCGGCATTGTTAGGATGCGCCCTTGTCCTCGGAGATATCCCTAGTTTGCGCGAAATTTGGGGTGATGCGGCTATCTTTGTGCCGCCAGATGATCAGGATGCGATCGCATCTGCCATCAATACTCTAATTGCCGATTCACCACGACGTTATCAACTAGCAACCCGCGCCCGTACTCGTGCTTTAGAATATACCTCCGAAGTCATGGCATCTAGATATTTAACGGCATATCAAGAACTCATTCACAAGCGAGAATTAATGAGTTTGGAATCTTTAGCTAATTCCTAAAATTATGCGAATCGTAATGTTCTATCATTCCCTCCTCTCAGACTGGAACCACGGGAATGCTCATTTTCTAAGGGGTATTGTGAGTGAGTTGCTCTCTCGTGAGCATGATGTGCGCGTGTACGAACCGCAAGAGGCTTGGAGTCTTCAGAACCTTCTGGCAGAACATGGAAATGCACCAATCCTACGTTTCCAAGCTGCTTATCCCGGTTTAGAAAGCTATCGCTATCAACTCAAGACACTCGACCTTGACGAAGCGTTGGATGGTGCAGACTTGGTAATTGTCCATGAATGGAACGACCATCAGTTGGTGCAACGCATTGGCGAACACCGTAATAATGTTGGTGGCTATCGGTTGTTATTTCATGACACACATCATCGCTCAGTAAGCGATCGCACTGGGGTGGCAGCTTATGATCTGACTAACTACGATGGCGTATTAGCCTATGGCAGTGTTATCCGCGATATCTACTTAACCGAGGGTTGGACTCAACGTGCTTGGACATGGCACGAAGCGGCAGATACACGCCTCTTTCATCCAATTGACGCGGTGCAACGTGAAGGCGATTTAGTTTGGATTGGCAACTGGGGTGATGAAGAACGTACTGCTGAGTTGTATGAGTTTCTCATCGAACCTGTAAAGGCGTTGGGGATAAAGACACGAGTGCATGGGGTGCGTTATCCAGAAGATGCGATCGCATCCCTAAAAGCCGCAAACATTCAATACGCAGGTTGGTTAGCCAACTACGAAGTCCCGCAAGTGTTTGCCCGCTTTCAAGTGACAATCCATGTGCCGCGCCGCTTTTATACTGAAGTTCTCCCTGGTATTCCCACCATCCGAGTGTTTGAAGCCTTAGCTTGTGGTATTCCTCTGGTATCTGCGCCTTGGGAAGATGTTGAAGGCTTATTTACACCGGGCAAAGATTACCTCGTTGCTAGTACTGGCGAAGAGATGCAACGTCAGTTGAGTGCATTACTTCAGGATGAACAGATGGCAAAAGAGTTAGCAGAAAACGGACTCCGCACCCTCCTCAACCGACATACCTGCGCTCATCGTGTTGATGAACTCCTTGATATCTATGCACAACTCCAAGACACCCAACACCATAAGGTGGTGACGACATGACAGGAAAGCTCAACATTGCCTTTTTCGGTTCTAGTCTTGTCTCTGCCTACTGGAATGGTGCCGCAACCTACTATCGTGGCATCATCCGAGCCTTGCATGAACAGGGACATCAGACTACCTTCTACGAGCCAGATGCGTATGATCGTCAGAAGCATCGCGATATCCCCGACCCTAATTGGGCAAAAGTCGTCGTTTACTCCGCTGATGGTGAAGAGGGAGTAAACCGTGCCCTTGAAGAGGCAAGCAGCGCTGACCTAATTGTAAAAGCGAGTGGCGTTGGTGTTTTCGATGAGTTGCTAGAGGCATCAGTTTTGGAACTCAAGAAACCTAACACCCTCATTGTGTTCTGGGATGTAGATGCACCAGCAACCCTTGATCGAGTGCAAAATAACCCAAGCGATCCCTTCCGTGCTCTCATCCCACGCTACGATTTAATCCTCACCTATGGCGGTGGGGAACCAGTTGTGAAGGCTTACAAAGCTTTAGGGGCGCGTGAGTGTGTTCCCATCTACAATGCTCTTGATCCAACTACTCACTACCCTGTCGCACCAGAACCCAGATTTGAGTGCAAGCTTGGCTTCCTAGGAAACCGCCTCCCAGATCGAGAAGCGCGTGTGGAAGAATTTTTCTTACGTGCTGCTACTGAACTGCCAGATGACCATTTCCTACTAGGTGGGAATGGTTGGGACGACAAACCACTACCCAGCAATGTCAAATACTTGGGACACGTTTATACACGCGACCATAATGCCTTCAACTGTACACCCCAAGCCGTGTTGAATATCAGCCGCGAGAGTATGGCGAGATACGGCTTTTCTCCAGCAACGCGAGTGTTTGAGGCAGCAGGTGCGGGGGCATGTATCATTACTGATGTTTGGGAAGGCATCGAGTTATTCCTAGAACCTAGACGTGAGGTTTTGGTTGCTGAGAATGGGTTAATGGTTGCTGAACACATCCGTAATCTCACGCCTGAGATGGCACACACAATTGGCAAAGCTGCCTATAGAAGAGTTCTCACTGAACATACCTATACTCATCGCGCCGCACAACTCGAAGACCTACTTAAGGGAAGATTCAAAACTTTCTCATAGGTTGAGGTGCGATCGCCAAACTTTTTGCCTAAAATAACTCGGCACTGGTAGATGTACGGGTTTAGCTGATTATTGTGGAAACTGTAGTTGTTTTTGCATCCTAGATTAAATAGTGAACATTGAAGCTGTTAAAAAAGCGATCGGCATTCCCGACTTCAAGCAAACGCAGTTGCTTGAGATTGCTCTGACTCATCCATCTCGTATCTATGAGAATAGCAACCTGACTACTCAGCAAAAAGACGCGCAGGAGCGTGAGTACAGACGGCTAGCCATCCTAGGTGATGCGATTCTCGGTGCTGTTGTTATCGACTATTTACACCAACAGTACGCCGACCTAAATGAAGGTAAGCTTACTGAATTGAAAAATAACCTGGTAAGCCAGCAGAAGCTGTCTGAATTTGCGCGAGAGTTGAAATTGAAACAGCTTTGTCTGCTGGGACGAGGTGTGGAACAAAAAGATTACAGTGAGGAAAGGCTCTTTACTGAGATGTTCGAGGCTTTATTAGGCGCAATCTACCTGGAGTTTAAGCGTGACTTCTCACGGCTTCGGATATGGCTCGTTGAGCGCTTTATCCAAAAGACTGTTAATAATCTGTTGACAGACACTCAATTCACAGAGGAACAATTGTCAGAAGATGGTGCGATGATGCTTGCCAATAAACGACTACGGCAGATGAAGCAACAAGCTGATGCGCTAGTGGCTAAAGATGAGACATTGCAGCAGCTTCTTACTTGGGTGAGCCAGAAAGCCCTTTCAGTTGACTCTTCTTACGAGCCAGCAAAAGTTCGAGCTTTTTACCTTGCCCTCATCCGTGTCCTTGGTTTTGACTTGGCTAAAGCTTTTGATGACCCTACCCGCCGCCGCTCCTTTGCTCGTTCTTTTACTTCTGTTTTTGACCGTAGCCGTGGACTTGCACTTAACCTTGCCTTTGATTTTGACCCTAAGAACGTTCTTATGTGTCTCCTTGCCCTTGACATTGAACCTAGACTGAAGCAAGCCATGGAAGAACTCGAAGCTGAACTACCTGACCCGGATGAAGAGGCAGAAAGATTTGATGAGTGGCGGAAAACTAAGGGTCAAGCCTGGGTTGAAAAAATAACAGGCTTGATTGGTTACAATTTGCAGTTCAATGAAGCGCAGAAGGATTTGCTGAAAGAGTATTACAAAGCTAATAAATCTCTAGTGGAAGAATTGAATAGTGGTTGTCAGGTAAGCAAGGCAGTGCGACAGGAGATTGAGGAGACGTTATTGTTACCTGTAGATTAATTGGGTAGATTACATCCCTTGAGTGAGTTTACTTAACCCTTTCTGACCAAGCTTTCATCTTCCCAGGATTCATCAACCCATATGGGTCAACCATTTCCTTAAACTGCAATTGCTCTGGATTAACGGTTTTCATTCCTCCATCTTCCAGAATGTAGGTATGAGGATTAGCAATAAAAGCACCCTTCTCTTCGTGATAATGAATAATCTCATTCAACCGTTCCTCAGTTGTGTAGCGAACCACTTGCAATGCAGCGGGAGCAACTTGTCCGCCAACACGAATAAATTCTAAATGCATCATCACTTCATCACCAAAATGATGATACATATGCTCAACCAAGCTGAGGTTTTTATTAGCCGGAAACAAGCTCTGCAAATAAGTTAGGTTTGGGTCAACGCTACGGGCGTGGAGTGTCGTGTGGTTCCAGGTAAATTCACACAATGCTGTGCCTTTACTGGCTTCTTGAGCAGATTTTTGGTAAGTAATCGTGCCACTATACTCCCGAACTAAATCTTGTAGCGGTTCCAAACAAGACTCAGCAATCATCAATAATGCACAATGCTTCCCTTCTGGAAGGTAACTCTTTAAAGCGGCAAAGTATGAAGGAATTGGTGAAGCATGAATACTAATGAGTTTTTTAATTAAACCATCAGCATCCCCCAAAGCTTGACCAAATCGAGCCGCTGTCATGAAGTCATCAAAGGTAACAATCACTTCTGCCCAAGCATAAGCAGAACCCAGAGGAATTTCTAATTCAGTGATAATGCCGTTGGTACCGTATCCGTGATTAACCTTATGCACATCATCACCACGTAATTCAATGACACGCGGTTCATCTTCCATTGTGACGACTCGGACAGCGTGAAGATTTCCGCGATCGCGTAATTGTCCATAGGTAATCGAACCAATTCCCCCACTTCCTCCAGCAATAAAGCCACCAATCGTTGCTGTGCGATAAGTTGAGGGAGCCATCCGCAATTCCCATCCCGTCACCCGTGCTTGTTTATCAAACGCCGCCAGCTTTACTCCAGGCTCAACACAGGCTAACTCTGGTTTAATCCAGCGAATTGCATTCATCCGTGTCGTATCCAGAATTACGCCACCATTCAGGGGTACACACTGCCCATAATTTCCTGTCCCTGCGCCTCGCACAGTTAATGGTGCCTTGTACTTAACACACACCGCTGCCACTCGTAAAACTTCCGCTTCGTTGGTAGGACGCACAACCAAATCCCCTCTTTTAGAGGCAAGTTTGGGTTGTAGTACCGGACTGAAGTGATAGTAGTCCAGAGACAACTTCGCTAGCTGGGTTGGCTCAGTAATAATTTCTATGCCAGCTAGTTCAGAAGCTAGGGCATTCCAGTCAACGGGCTTAGCTGTAGTGGAAGTCATAGTTAGGTGTTAGAAGGATTCGGCAGGTTGGTGGAAGTTGGGGATTAGGGAATTGGTGATTAGGGTTTGGGAGTATGTTATCTCAGTTGTTCACTTAGGTAACCCGTCTTTTATGAGTGAAAACAGGATGCTCCTCTTGAGAGTCCCAATTCCCAATTCCCGATTCCCAATTCCCATTCACCCTAAACACTCATCTCTAACATCCGCTCAATTGGTCGCAGTGCAGCCACTCGAATGTGTTCTGGCATTGTAATTTCTGGCTGACGGTTTTTCATCGCTAGATACAGCTTTTCCAATGTGTTGAGCCGCATATAAGGACACTCATTACAAGCACAGTTATTCATCGCAGGTGCTGGGATGAAGCGCTTGTTGGGGGTTTGCTTTTGCATTTGGTGAATAATACCCGGTTCAGTGGCGACAATAAACGTGCTTGCGGGACTTGTTTGAGCATACTTTAGCAGTGCTGTTGTCGAGCCAATGTAGCTAGCGTGACGCAACACGGGTGGTTCACATTCCGGGTGAGCGATTACCTCAGCTTCTGGGTGTTCGATCTTTAGCTGGATTATCTTCTTTTCTGAGAAGGTTTCGTGAACAATGCAGCTACCTTGCCACAGTAAGAGGTCACGACCTGTTTGTTCCATCACATAGCGCCCTAAATTCCGGTCTGGGGCAAAAATGATTGGTTGGTCTTCAGGAATCTGGTTAACAATCCGGACAGCATTGGAACTGGTGCAGATAATGTCACTCATCGCCTTGATTTCGGCGGAGCAATTAATGTAAGAAACTACTAGATGATCGGGGTAAGCTGCTTTGAATTTGGCAAACTCTTCGGGAGGGCAACTGTCAGCCAGAGAGCAACCCGCGTCTAAGTCTGGCAACAGCACTAGCTTGTCAGGATTGAGGATTTTGGCGGTTTCTGCCATGAAGTGAACCCCGGCAAAAACGATAACATCGGCACTGGTACTTGCTGCCTGTTGAGAAAGTCCAAGAGAATCGCCGAGATAGTCGGCAACATCCTGAATATCAGGGTCTTGGTAGTAGTGGGCAAGAACAACAGCATTGAGTTCTTTTTTCAGGGTATTAATTGCCCCAAACAGGTCATAGGGGAGAAATGAAGAAGCTTTCGTCTGTTGAGGAAGTGCAGTCGTAAACACAGGTTTTGAGTTAATTGCGATAAAACAGCCTGAGGTAATTATAGTTATTTTTACCAAAACTGACATGGTGGCTGAGTGGCTTTAGGAAATCTTCCCTAGGGTTGAACATCCACAAAGACTGCAAAAATCAGTAAGGCTTTTTATCCTGGAGAAAGACCGATAAGAGAGATCACATGAGCAATCAGAGGAATTACAAGCAATCGATCAAAATTGCTGTTGTTGGGGACATCCATGATTTATGGGAAGCTGAGGATGCGATCGCGCTCCAGCAGTTGGGTGTTGATTTGGTGCTGTTTGTGGGAGATTTTGGTAATGAAGCGGTGGATATCGTGCGGTTAGTTACTGATATCGACCTTCCCAAGGCAGCGATTATGGGAAACCATGATGCTTGGTATAGCGCCTCGGATTGGGGAAGAAAACGCTGTCCATACGATCGCAAAAAGGAAGACCGAGTGCAGCAACAGTTAGATTTACTGGGTGAAACTCATGTGGGTTACGGAAAACTGGATTTTCCAGAGTTCAATCTCTCTGTGGTTGGCAGTCGTCCTTACAGTTGGGGTGGCGAAGTTTGGAAAAATCAGGAGTTCTTGAAAGAACGGTGTGGCGTTACCAATTTTGAGGAGTCGATTGAGCGCATAGTTGCAGCGGCGCAGACTACGACTTATGAAACAATTATTTTTTTGGGTCACAATGGTCCAGTTGGATTAGGTGATCGCCCAGAAGACCCCTGTGGGAGAGATTGGCAACCGTTGGGTGGGGATTACGGCGACCCAGATTTTGCAGAAGCGATCGCACAAACTCAAGCATTGGGTAAAAAAATTCCTTTCGTTACCTTTGGTCATATGCACCACACGATGCGTCACACCAAGGAGAAACTACGAACAGCAATCTTTACAAGTCCGGAAGGAACCGTTTACTTGAATTCAGCAAGTGTACCTCGGATTATCCAAACTGAAAGCGATCGCCTCCGTAATTTTTCCGTGGTTTCCCTAGAAGCAGGTATCGTTAATCAAATCTCTCTAGTTTGGATGGGTAAAGACTATACGGTGGTATCTGAGCAACTGCTCTATCAGCATCCTGAAGCGACTGTTATACAACCTGTTTACAGCCAGTCGCCATAAATGCAAGACCTTGATAATATAGATAAACCTGGAGAGGTGGCAGAGTGGTCGATCGCGTCCGACTTGAAATCGGATGAACCGAAAGGTTCCGGGAGTTCGAATCTCCCCCTCTCCGTTTAAGGTTCACGAGTACATTCCTAGAGTTGGTTATCTTCGCTCAAGCACTGTTGCAACTGGGTCAACTCTAGCGACAAATTTCTACAAGCCTATAGCAATCAGCAGTCAGCTTTGGGCGGTCAGCTTTGGGTCAAATCGGCTCTAGCTGGGGAAGGCTCTTCTCCCGTTAATGTCCTAACATTTGTGGCTACTGCTATACCCCTCTTCTGTCACTCTCCGGTTCTTCGTATTATGAGTAGTTTCCAGAGACAAGGTATGTTAAGCGATGCGGCGTTTAATGATGATATTTTGACAAATTTGGCACTCTCATCAATTTCTACTCAGAAAAAAGCTGGCGATCGCTTGATATACAAAAGCTCTAGAGTTCAGAAATGGCAAAAGTTTTCGGAGAGTGACAGAAGAGGGATACTATCCAACCTAATTAGGACATGGTTAGGGAAAAGAGGAAATGCGATCGCACAGCAGAAAAATACTCATCAACACTAAAAACCTTTCCCATCACTGAACTAGATAAGCGCTAATTGCTCGCACTACCTCATCGGGCGCACTTAAATGAGGTAAATGACCCTCTGCGTTTATGTTCACTAGCTGACTTTTGGGAATCTTAGAAGCCATATATTCTCCTACCTCTGGTGGGACAGCCTTATCGTTGCTCGACTGTACAATCAGTGTCGGTACAGTTAGACGCAGCAACTCAGCACGATAATCAGACTGGAAAATTGTACGGGCAAGAGCCAGAGCAATATCTGGGCGGACTGCGACAAGAGTATTGGCAAATTCACGAGCAAGGCTTGGACGGTCTGGATTACCCATTAGCAAGGAAGCAAAGAAGCCACACGCCCAAGCCTCATAGTTAGCCGACATTGCTGCGTATATGGCATCCAGATCAGATTGCTCGAAGCCACCGTAGTAGCCTACATCGTTGAGGTAACGAGGTGATGCGCCAATAAAGATGAGGCGGCTGAAGCGCTCTGGCTCGATTAGGGAAGCAAGTAAGCCAATCATTGCACTGACTGAATGACCGACAAAGATGGATTGAGTCAGGTTTAATTCAGCGCACAAGTCCAGTAAGTCTTCCGCATACCCGTAGAGGCGGCTGTAGCGAGAGCGGCTGTAGGCAGTTAAGTCTGACTTCCCTGCCCCTACATAGTCAAACAGCACAATGCGATAGTTGGATTCAAACGCACAGACAACGTGTCGCCAAACGGTTTGGTCGGCACCAAAGCCGTGGGCAAAGATAAGCGTTTGATTGCCTTGCCCTTGCACGTTGACGTTATTGCGCTTCAGGATACTTGTTTTCATATCTCACAATTTAGTCCACCAGACAACGTGAGCGATCGCTATCAAAGCTGTGAAAGCTAGTTTTCCAGATATAGCGTTTCTCGATTTGCTGAGGTACAAAGTAGTTGGCTTTAAGGCAGAAGGCTCCAGGGCAAAGGGCAGAAGTTGAGTGTACTCCACTTATTTGAGAACCGCTATAAAAAACATAAAAGCACGATTATCCCAATAATTCTTACTAAGCCCCAACACTTTGATACAGAGGACTCTCTGAGCCAAGTTTCTTGCGGATTGATGACCAAAACAAAACCAGTCGTCGCTATAATTCCCTTCAAGCTCATTGCTCAAAAGAGCAGCAGCTGACTTCGGTTGCAATCCTCCTCCAGATACTCCCAATCCCCAGTTGAAGCACAAGGCAGGAAGTTGATGAGCAAAAGTAAAGCTTTATGGGCAAATGCCTTCAGGTTTGCCGCAGCGATGTGGCTACTCAGCCGAGTCGTTATTGCTGTGGCAATGGTACTGATTGCCCCATCACTACCAGTTCCACCGGAAGGGATTGTTCCCACTGTTGATTGGAGCCTCTTCTCTTATTCGGATAGTCCGCGCTACGAAACGATTGTTACAGGCGGCTATGAATACGAAAGTACGATCAAGGAAAAATACAATATTGCATTTTTTCCGCTGTTTCCTCTACTCACCCGTGGCGTGATGTACCTGGGGTTACCATTTAATGTCGCCGGAACGCTGGTAAATAATTTGGCTTTCCTGGCGGCATTGGTTGTTCTCTACCGTTGGGTAGAGGAACGTCATGGTGGAAGTGTGGCTCGTTGGACAACGGCTGTTTGGGCGTGGTGTCCGCTTTCTTTATTTGGAAGTGTGATTTATACCGAAGGGCTGTTTATGTTGTTCAGCACAGCGGCTTTAAGAGCTTTCGATAAGCAACAACATGCTTTAGCGGCTCTCTGGGGGGCATTGGCGACAGCGGCTCGTGTGACGGGGGTTGTCCTTGTTCCTACATTCCTGATTGTCGCCTGGAAAGAACGTCGTCCAGTAAGTGCCTACGTCGCTGCTCTACTTACGGCTGGAGGAGTAGTTATTTTTAGCTTATATTGCGCTCTAAATTTTGGTGACCCCTTGGCTTTTGTTCATGCTCAGAAGGCATGGCGAGATACAACTGGATTGAATTGGAAGGATTGGCGTAGAGAACTGATAACAATCGCTATTGGCAAAACAAATTTAGAGCAACGCGCAATTGTAGATCCTTGGCATCCGTTCTTGTTTGTACTGCTTTTGGGGAGTATCTATCTCCTATGGCATTTTCGCCAAAAGCTCGGTTCTGTGGTGGTAATCTCTATCTCGTTTGCTTTGGCGTTAGCGTCGTGGCGCTTGGGAGGCGAGTCGTTAATTGTCGTCGTGATGGTTTTTGGTGGTGGTTACCTGCTCTGGCGCTTACGCCATCAACTGCGGTTGATTGAGGTGGTTTATGGGTTTTGCGCCTTAGGGTTAATCATGTTTTCTGGAAGTTCGGCATCGGCTCAACGTTACGCTTATGCTATTGTGTCACTTGCGATCGCACTAGGTCTGGTACTTGATCGTTATCCTCGCTGGGCTTATGCAACGATGGTTTTCTTTAGCATCATTCTCGTCAACTTTGCCATCCGATTTGCTCAACATCTCTGGGTTGCTTGACAAAGAGCAGGGAAAAGGTTCACCGACATGAGTTTCAAGGTTCCCGATGAACTGTGATCTGTTGAAATAGTCGTCAGTGGTGATTTTTATCACATAAAAAGGGAGATTGCATCACTAAAAAGTGCTTAATAGCATCACTAACTTCACTTCCAACTATCACAGATTGTTTGGATTAGACACCTGATACTGGCTAAGACACTTGAGGAAACGGGGTTATGTCTACAATTTGTGAGATTGTCCAAGAGGTTCTTCAATCCGGGTATCTGACGGTAGAAGCTGAAGAGCAAATGCGACGACTGTTTGTACTTCAGCATGACTTAGAAGATATAGAAGCTTTAACTCGATTGCAACAAGCCACGATGGACGGTCGAGTCAAGCGGCAGTCGCGGGAGTTAGTCCACTCTTGATTGACAACAGACATCCCAGCATTATTAAAGCCAGAGGTTAAGACTACCTAAGTCTTAACTCTCCTGGCTAATTAAAATATATGTATGACTAAAAATAGCTGGTATGCCACCCGAACACCTATTCCAGCTTTTGTAAGAGTAACGTACTTCAGTGGGCGACAAAGGCTCTAGACCACTGGCAGGGAGGCAAAATGCACGCAACACCAGCCAGTGGTAAAGCATTCAACTAATGGGATGCGACAATCAAATCACGAGATTGAGAACCCGACCAGGTACATAAACTACACGACGAACTTCCTGCTTGTTGATGTAACGCTGCAAGGATTCTGACTGTTTTGCCAATGCGATCGCCTCTTCCTGAGCTGCATCCGGAGTAAGCTGGAATGTGGTTCGAGTCCGTCCGTTGATTTGAACGGCAATCGTCACTTGCGCTTGTGTAAGAAACTCAGAATTAGCTTGAGGGAATGGCTGTTGATGAATTGAATAGGATTTACCCATGCGACTCCAAAGTTCCTCGGTGATGTGGGGTGCAAAGGGAGCCAACATCAACACACAAGACTTGATTTCTACTGGAGAAAGCTGTTCTTTGGCTTCCAAGGTATTGAGATAACTCATTAAGGTAGCGAGCGCAGTGTTGTACTTCAACGCTTGAATATCTTCTCTCACCTTGTGAATGGTTTGATGCAACCCGCGCTGGGATTCGACATCCAATTCATTAGATTGGATCGAGTCTTGATGTTTCATCGCCAATTGCCAGACGCGATTCAAAAAACGCTGTATTCCTGCAATACCGCGATCGGAGAAATCGCCTCCTTGGTCATAAGGCCCCAAAAACATCAAGTACGTTCGCAAGGTGTCTGCACCGTATTCCTCAATGTACTGGTCAGGATTCACCACATTCCCTTTAGATTTACTCATCTTGGCTCCATCTTTCGTGAGCAAACCATGAGCGCGGAAGCATCGAAAGGGTTCCTCAAACGGAATGTATCCCAAATCGTGCAACACCATTGTGATGAAGCGACTGTACAACAGATGCAATACTGAATGTTCTGCTCCACCAATGTACATATCCACGGGCAACCAGGTTGCCGTAATTTGTGGGTCAAACGGAACATCCGAGCAATTGCTGGAGGGATAGCGCAAGAAATACCAGGCAGAATCCAAGAAGTTATCCGATACATCGGTTTCTCGCCGCGCCGCACTGCCACAGCACGGACAGGTTGTATTCACAAATTCAGGAATGTCTGCCAACGGAGAATTGCCTGTTCCTTTCGGCAACCAGTCCTGCGTTTGGGGTAACTCAACGGGCAATTGGTCTTCTGGAACCGGAACCGTACCACACGTCTGGCAATAGATAATTGGAATTGGTGGTCCCCAATAGCGTTGCCTGGAAATCAACCAATCCCGCAAGTGATACTGCACTGTACCCTCATGTTCAGAACGACCGATCCAGTTACGCTGTGCTGTTTTTACCCGTTCTGACCTGTCCAAATGCTCCAAATTATCCAACAAGCGTTGGGCATAGCGGGTAATCTTGAAAAACCATTGCTCCAATTCACGTTGGATAGCGATCGCACTACAGCGTTCACATTCCCCTGCAATCACTTGCTCATCTGCCAATACCGTTTTGCAGGACGGACACCAATTGACCGATGCTTTCTTGCGTTCGGCTAATCCGGTTTTGAACAACTGCAAGAAGATCCACTGTGTCCACTTGTAGTATGCCGGACTGGTGGTTTGGACTTCGTGATTCCAGCAGAAGCGGTTACCAATGCGCTTCAACTGCGTTTCTCGAAATCGTTCAACATTCCCTGCTGTTAATTGATTGGGATGAATCCCTTTCTTAATCGCAAAGTTCTCGCTATGAATGCCAAAGGCGTCGAACCCCATCGGCTCAAAGACATCCCTGCCGTTCATCGCCATAAAGCGACCGTAGATGTCCGCTCCTGTGAAGGCATACACATTCCCGACGTGCAACCCTTCTGCCGATGGGTAGGGAAACATCATCAAATTGTAGAAAGGGCGAGGCTCTGGAGAAGCTCTGTCAATCGCTCTGGCTAGATCGGTTTCGTAAATCTGTGTCTGCTGCCAAACTGCTTGCCATCGAGCTTCAACAGAGCGGTGATCGTAAATCTCAGACGGTTGATGATTTGCCGGATCAACAGGATCCGGACTTACAGGTCCCAGTGATACATTATTAGAATCCTCTTTTTGTATTGCGATTGTAGCATCAAGAATGTCTTTGTCAATCTCGTGTTTGATGGAGCGGGAAAATGACAGAGGTGGCTAAGCCAAGCAATGTCAGTGCGTTACTTGTCCTGTTGTTCACAAACAGTAAAGCACTTTTGCAGAGAGTCAAACTTGCCATTCCAACTTAAACCTTAAACAGCCCAATGAGCAAGGCAATAGGTGCTGCAAGTAACATCTACATTGTAGGTGGCAAACCATGTATGGCTACAATTTCAAATTTCCTTAGTCGCTGTAGCGTTCTTCTGCCCAAGGCTCACCTCGACGATGATAGCCATTACGCTCCCAGAAACCTGGTTCATCATGATCGAGAAATTCTAAGCCATTAATCCACTTAGCGCTTTTCCAAGCATAGAGATGGGGAACGACTAAGCGCATGGGGCCACCGTGTTCTGCTGCTAGTGGTTCTCCGAACAAGGTATGAGCAAAAAAGTTTTCTTCCCTCACAAAATCCTCTATGGGAAGGTTAGTGGTGTAACCTCCGTAGCAGTGTTCGACAATGTGAGTAGCTTTTGGATCGACTTCCACATACTTCATAAAGTCGGTCACCTTGATGCCTGTCCATTGCACATCCAGTTTTGACCAACGTGTTACACAGTGAAAGTCATCAGTGAATTCGCTTTGAGGCATTGCCATGAAGTCTGACCAGCTCAAGGTCTTGGCTTCGGCTAAGCCCGACACACGAAATTCCCAGTCTTCAGTGCTGATTCGGGGGGTCTGACCGTAGGTCAGCACTGGAAATCCTTTGGTTAGGTATTGACCGGGAGGAACGCGATCGCTCTGTTCTGATTCTGGTTTGCGGAAAAATTTTCCGAGCATGATGCCAGTAGAGATAGTGTTTTGGGTACTAATCAAACCGTAGCGTTAGATTTTGCTCTTAGGACAAAATCTTGTTAACTTTCATGGTCATAGCACAAACCGTAAGACCCCTGGTGTTGCCTTTCCCATAGCCCAAAGTTCCGTTCTAGCTCTCTTCTTCTTCTTCCTCTGGTGCGGGATATACAAAGGTAGAACGACCACTCAAAACAGCTTTGCCCAGAGAAAGGGCTTTTTGAGCCTGTAGCGCTGCCTTGCGCTTCCAGGTTGCTTTGCGTTTGTCTCGCCTCGATTTTGATGTTTTCTTCTTAGGAACAGCCATGGGAGTATGTTCTGAATTTTGACAGCCTTTTCATTCTATGTCATGGATTCCATAAGGGGCTAGCCATGTACTTGATAAAGGCTAACTTTCACTGCCTCTTTTGACGAATAAGGGCAAAAGATGCGAAATATTCCTTTCCTTTTCCCTTTAACCCTTCCCCTTTCGCCCAATTTCCCCTCCCTACTGTCCAGTCTGCTGTGTTGCCGGGGCATTGGGTGCAGGAGCCTGAGGTTGGTTAGGAAAACGCCGAATTGGCGCACCGGGAATGTCGGGAATGTCAATGTTTGTGGGAGCAGTGGGCTGAGTCGTGTTAGCTGGAGCCTGAGTAGGAGCCTGAGGTTGGTTAGGAAAACGCCGAATTGGCGCACCGGGAATGTCGGGAATGTCAATGTTTGTGGGAGCAGTGGGCTGAGGGAGAGCCGTTGGAGCGCCCGGTACTCCACCAGGTACTCCAGGCGCTCCGGGGACTCCAGGTGATCCAGGTGGAGGTGGTGGCTGTCCTCCTGGAACCTGAGGTTCAGCGTCTACAAGTGGTTCTTGTTCAAATCCAAGTAGGGTTTGGGTATCGGGGAAGTAAGTTGTCCAACTCTGGGGATCGGGACGACCTCTCCAAGATTGACGGCTTACTTCCAGCAATAAGATAGGGGTGATTGCCCCTTGATTTTGCCCAATCACTGTTACGGATACGTCAGTCACCAAGATATCTGAATCAAAGCTGCGTTGCGTTGCTGCCCTAGCAATGGCTTCTGCACGGCGCAGAAAGCTGTTGAAAGATTCTCCGACTTGACGATTTATGGAAAGGTTTACCCGTGCTGTGTAGGCTTGGGCTATCTGAGGAGCAACGGTGGCTGTGGCAAGCCAACTGATGCCCGTGAAGCCTAATAAAAGCATTAATCTTAGCGGTGTAATTTGTTGTTGGGCAATCAACTGAAAAAATGCGGCAGAAGATTTCTTGAACTGGACTGACAGTAATAAGAGCGGGTTGAAATCGCTTCGGTTAGACTTCAACATATGACGCACTCACCCCCCTAGTGATTGTTGGCAATTAGCGTTTTAGGTGCATTATTTTAGAGGATAAGTGTCTCTAATAGAAGATTTCATCTACCTCTTGACCAAAAACAGTCATAAACTAAGCCTTAGAGGTACAAAAAAACCAGGTATGTCAGGATTCGTTGAGTGGTTGAGCAGTGCGATCGCTTTCTGCTTAACTAGCACTCAACAAATCAAGTAAGCCGATAGTACCAATACTTCCTCTCATTCCAAGACAATTTATTTAACCCACGAACAACTACACCAGACAACTGGGGCACGGAGCACATGGCAAATCACGCTTGCGTTGCAATTGGCATTAATCGCTATCAGTTTTTACAACCTTTGAGTTATGGGCAAGCGGATGCACAGGCGTTGCGGCATTTTTTAGTACGCCAAGCCAGCTTACCGTCTAACCAATGTTTACTCTTAACTGACACGTCTCCACTAGTCAATGACCAGTCAACCTATCCCAGTCGCGAAAATATTTTGAACTGGCTAAGGGCAAATCGCCAGAATTCAAGACAATCAGAGACTTGGCGTTGGTTCTTTTTCAGTGGCTATGGTGTCAATTGGCAAAATGCTGACTACCTAATGCCGATTGATGGAAATCCAGACGATATTCCAGGGACAGGAATATCTATGCGATCGCTATTTGAAACCCTCAAGGCTCAAGGTAGTGAAAACATCTTAGTTCTGTTAGATATCAACCGGGCATCCGGCTTGCAATCTGGTATTCCTGTTGGGGCACAGGCGATTGAATTAGCCCGCGAAATGGGTATTGTGTTAGTGCTGTCCAGTCAACTTGACCAATTTTCCCACGAAGCTGCTGTACTGGGGCATGGACTCTTTACAGAAGCACTTCTAGAAGCACTGGGCTATTATCACACTGACACCACCTTAGAACATCTGGAACAGTATCTGCACACTCGTCTACCAGAGTTGAGCCAACACCACTGGCGACCTGTTCAGACCCCTTTGACAGTGGTTCCCTCAGAGGCGCAGCGTCAACAACTGATTCTGCCTTCTGTCAAAAACCAACCCATTAAGGAAAGGACTCCTGTTGGCATCTCAAGCGCCTTTATCCCCAAGGCAAAACTAGAAACTGAAAACGGTTACACAGAGGATTCTCGCAATGGGGCGACACCTGGACAAAAAACTCCGCTCTCAGCGACACAGACACGACCAACTACATCTCTAATCTCTCCTCCTACTGCTACCTCAACGCCAGCTACCTATAAACCAGGCGCAATGGTTGCTTCTCCAGAACGGCAGTCTAAACGCCATGTCAATACTCCTTGGTGGCAACAACTACTACTTTGGGGAGGTGGCGCTATCCTAATTTTGGCGCTGATGATTGCGGCGGTGATATTCCGTAACCGGGATGCTTTTACCACGAAGTCAATAAACGAGACACCAGTTACTAAAGAATTACCAACATCTCCAACGGCTCAAGAACCCCCGACAACGTCACCTCCCAGTCCAATAGCAAAAGCCTCCCCTACCAGTTCCCCCAATCCCCGTCCAACAGCAAAAGCCTCCCCTACCAGTTCCCCCAATCCCAGTAATAAGTTGTCAGTGGCGGCACCCCAAAAACCAGCGCCAACCCGTCTTCAAGCCAATCAAGCGGCTTTGGATCAGGCAAAGCGCTTAATCCGACCCAATCAAGCCTCTCTGTTTAGCAAGGCGATTGTCCAAGCTCGTACTGTGAAACCAGGTGAGCCTCTGTACCAGCAGGCGAAGCAAGACATTACACGTTGGAGTGAGGTGATTCTAGATTTAGCAGAGGGACGAGCGAATCAGGGAAATTTTGGGGGTGCGATCGCGGCAGCTCAATTGGTACCAAAAGATAATCCTTCTGTTTATGCCAAAGCTCAGAAGACGATTAATCAGTGGAAGGCTCTAACTACCCAGCAACAGCAAAATCAAGCGATTATTCAAGCCGCAAAAAAACAAATCCAACCAAACCAAGCCTCGTCTTATAACCGTTCTCTTACAACTCTCCGTAAAATTCAGGCTGGACAACCAGGGTATGCCGAAGCGCAACAGTTAATTGCCCAAGGAAGCCAAAAGATTTATCTGATCGCGCAATCGCGAGCGTCTCAGGGTAAGTTCAAGGAAGCGATTCAAGCGGCAACTTTAGTCCCAGCTAACACGCCTTCCTACGAGGCGGCTCAAAAGGCGATCGCAAAGTGGAAGCAAGGGAAACGTTAGTTGGTTGTTGGTTGTTGGTTGTTAGTAGGGGTGCAAGCCACCTAGCGCTGTTAAGGTCGCAGGTTGTAGGGATTAGGAGGTAGGTTAAAGGCAATGCACAAGGAATCCAAAACCCTAATTTTTCTTAGTCTTAGTCTAAGTTGTGCGCTACAACCTACGACCCAAAACCTAACACCTTGACAGTTAATGATGAGTGGCTAGGCGAATAATGAACAAGCTACCTTTATCTATCTCAGATTTAACCTCAAGGGTTCCTTGGTGAGTTTCAACAATCCGTTTAGACAAGTGAAGCCCTAAACCACTTCCAGAACGTTTATGGCTACCCTGCCGGAATCGGTCGAATAGTATCGTTTGGTCTTCTAGGGTAATCCCAGGCCCAGTGTCTTGGACTTGAATGACTACCTGGGATACTTCAGGGTTTTTCTCGTCATGGTTATTACTCAGACGCACTTCAACTGAGCCAGTATCTGTAAACTTGATGGCGTTGCCAATCAAGTTTGTGAATACGCGATGGAGTTCTAAGCGATCGCCTACTACTTTACCGTTGACATTCTCCTGGCTTTTGTAGTTCAAGGACAGCCCTTTTTCATTGGCGAGAGGAGCAAGTTCTTGGGTGACTTCTTTAACCACCTCTTGGAGATTAACGGGAGAGAAGCAGAGATTCTTACGACCCGCTTCATAGCGATAGACTTCGAGTAATGTATTTACCATCGCTAGCAAGTTGCGGTTACTACGTGCCATTGTTGAGATGGCTTCCTGCATGGATGGTGATAGTTCTCCCAAGGCTCCTTGCTGAAACAGCATCAGCATCCGCTCTGCTGCGACAATGGGAGTTCTCAAGTCATGCGTCATCCAGGAAACAAAATCTTCTCGTTGACGGGCAATTTGCTCACGTTCATCAATCGCGTGCTTCAGGCGTAAAAGCGATCGCACCCGTGCTAGCAATTCATCGACTTCTACTGGCTTACGAATAAAATCATCTGCACCCGTGTCTAGTCCTTTGACCACACTTGGCTGATCAAACGCTGTGATCAGCAGAATTGGCATAAAGGGCAAACTCGTATTTTCCCGGATGCGCTTTGTGACTTCAAAGCCATCCATCTCCGGCATCATTACATCCAGAAGTACCAAGTCCGGTGGGGACTGTTCGATCTGCTCTAAAGCAATGCGGCCATCCTCCGCCAAACTAATTTCGTATCCCTCTTCTTCTAAAATTGTTTGAACAAGGAATAAGTTATCCGGCGAATCATCTACAACGAGAATATGGTCAGGTTTCGAGGCACGAGTCAGAACCGAAGGATTCATGAGCAGAGCAGACTAAGAATAAATCTGACTAAATTATTTTTTCTTGTATTCTTTTGAATCTCTTAACATTTTTCCGTCTTAGGGTGTAGTTTGCCTCATCCTCTCGAAAGATTCTTACTACAAATTACTACCATTAGTAGTTGCTTAATTGGTCTTCTTAACCCTAAAGTCTTGCAGGGTTTTGGCTTCCTGTTTGTACAGCACGCTGTCATGAGGATGCTCGGTCAGCCATCCTCATAGATTAAGTACATTTACTTAGATTGCCATGAATTCTCGTCGTTGACTAGAGTACCCGTGTCCTATGGCTCAGTAACCGCCGCCAACGACAGGACTCATCCTTCAATTCAGGCTACTAGTTTTCTCAAGACGAGGAACGACTGTGTGGATTAAGAAGGACAATCAGGTAGTCAATGCTAGAGACTCGGCGCAGTGGCTTCCTCAGGACTGATGTCGTCTATTTCAACAATCACCACCGTGATGTTGTCTCTACCTCCCTTTTCCTTAGCTGCATCAACAAGGTTAACTGCCGCTTGTTCATAATCCAAGTCAGGTTCGAGGTTAGAGGCAATTAAGGCATCTGAGAGTTCTTCTGTAAGACCATCACTACACAGCAGGAGGCGGTCTCCAGGCTGCACATCCATGGGTTTAACATCAACGTGCTGTAAGTCTTTACGACCCAGACATTGAGACAAGACATGACGCCAAGGATGCATTCGAGCTTGCTCTGGGGTAATATCACCGGCTTTCATGGCTCGTGCAACCCAAGTGTGGTCTTCCGTGATTTGCTCTAGATTGGAGCCTCGTAGCCGATAGAGGCGTGAGTCTCCCACATGAGCAAACCAAGGTTGTTCGTTACGGAAGATAGCCACAACTGCCGTTGTGCCCATATCTGAGCGCTCTGGGTGCTTTTGTTGGTCTAGAATAATTGCCTGATTCGCCTCGGAAAAGGCTTGTTCCAGTAACTCTTCAGACGAGGTGGCAGATTGCCAGTGCTGTTCTAAATGAGTCTGAATTGCCTCCGTAGCGAGTTGGCTGGCTTCTTGCCCCCCAGCATGACCTCCCATACCGTCGGCGACAACAAAAAATCGCCCCTCAGGGTCCATGTAGAAATCATCCTGGTTGACATTACGAAGTAGTCCCGGATCGGTGAGACCCGTGAAGCGACATTTCATAAATTGTTTGCTGGCGTCAAAGTCTTTACGGGAGTTATAACATACGATCAAAGCGATCGAGTCGTCGGAGCAACCGAATCAGGGCAAATGCCGCGATCGCTGCGACCAAAACGACGACCAACGCCAGCCCTACATTCCCATTGACAAATAGAATGGTGGCTGACAGAGTGAACGCACTGATTAGTAAAGTATAGTTGGTTCCCAACTGAATGCTGCTAATGCGTCGGAGGATTCGGTCAGATTCAATTGACCTGACTCGAACGCGCAGGTCTCCTCGTTCTAATTTCTCGATCGTATCTTCAATGCGCCGGGGTAAACCCAAAGCCGTGCTACCAACTTGAGCCGCTTGGCGTCCTAGTTCATTGAGGAAGCTATTACCATCGGGAGTGTTGCCGTTTGTCATAATCTGCATTGCAAAGGGTTTTGCAACCTCCATAAAGTTGAAGTCCGGGTCTAAACCCTTCCCGACACCTTCCAGAGTCGAGAATGCTCGCATTACGAAGGTAAATGTTGCCGGAAAGCGAAAAGGCTGGTCGTAGGCAATTTCGTAGAGATCCTCACTAATGTCAGCTACCGATTGGTTCTCAAATGGCTTATCCATAAAATGATCCAGCATGTACTGAATGGATCGTCGGACGGGCCCCATATCGTCAACTGGAGAAAGCGCACCCAATTCAACCAGAGAAGTGACAACGCGATCGGCATCTTTTTGGGCAATGCCAAACAGCGTCTGCATCAGTTGTTCACGCACATTTGACCGAATCCGCCCCATCATGCCGAAGTCATAAAAAATCAGTGCCCCTTCAGCATTGACGGCAATATTGCCGGGATGGGGATCGGCATGGAAGAAGCCATCATTGAGCAGTTGCTGAAGATAAGCTTTTGCGCCAAGATGAGCAATCAGCTTGCGATCTAGACCAGCAGCTTCAAGGGCTTCGTAATGACTAATTTTAATCCCTGGAAGGTATTCCAGCGTTACCACCCGTGGTGTAGTGTAGCGCCAGTAGACACGAGGCACCTTTACCCAGTCATCACTACGGAAATTGCGGCGAAAGGTATCAGCGTTCTTGCCTTCGTTAAGATAGTCAATTTCTTCCCAAAGAATACGACAGCACTCTTCATAGATCCCCAGCCAATCTCGACCACGTCCCCACTCAGGATGGTTTTGAAAGTAACGGGTAATCCCTTTAAGAATTTGTAGATCAATGGTAAAAAGCTTCCGCAAACCGGGTCGTTGTACCTTAACCACGACCTCTTCGCCGCTGTGCAACTGGGCTTTGTGAACTTGCCCTAAGCTAGCCGCCGCTAGGGGAATCGGATCGAAACTGTTGAAGAGTTCTGCAACCGGCTTCCCTAAATCTTGTTTAATAATTGCTTCAACCTGCTCATAGCTAAAGGCAGGTACCCGATCTTGTAGCTTGCTGAGTTCTTCAACATACTCGCTGGGGAATAAATCAGCACGAGTTGAAAAGAGCTGTCCAATTTTAATGAAGGTTGGTCCCAAATCTAAAAACGTGTCACGAATCCAGATCGCTTGGGCTTTACGTCGAGTTGCCCGTTTCTCATCCGTCATCCCGCCGGGATAGCTCCAAGGCTTGCCATCGAGCCATAACCCCGTCATTAGGGATAAAACAAATGACCAAATGTCTACAAAGCGTCGGTGGCGGGAGTAATTTTCTTTATTCCACCGATAAGCTTTGTCTTTGTAGAGCTTACCTAAGTCACGCTGCGTTGCCACCGTGCGTTCTTTATTTTGCTTAAGGTTGACAGGTTCTTGGAAAAGAGCAGACACTTAGGTTCCTAAATTAGTTTCTCAAAAATCAGGATTATTAAGAACGATTAAGATGAATGAGAGTCTTTTAAGTTTGGCAGGTGTGCCAAGGTTCTCTCATAACAACAAGGTATTCCCTAATTGAACGGTCAGATCGTTTTGGAATTAGACCGATTGATTACGGTAGACTTGCAATTCGGCACGTAAGCGGGCAATTTCAGCTCGGAGTTCATCGATTGTTGCTTGCATGTCAAGTGGCTGAGAGCCAATTGGCACAATTGCAGTAGTTGTTCGCCCACGTACTGTTGTTTCAGCCTCGCTGGAAGCCCTTTCCATGACTTGCTCGGTAAATTGCCGTAGCCGTTCACGTTGTTCGGCATCAAATCTACCGAGTTCGCTTAGAGCATTAGTCAGCGCGTCTTCTACCTGTTCATTCAGGGCTTGAGCTACAGCTCTACCTAGAAAAAAGGCGTGAATTACAGAATTACTCATGAGAAAAATTCTTTAGTATCCGCAACAAATTATAACGTGATTCCCATAAATCCTGCCTGAACAGCCTTTCTAGCTTGGCTGGTTAAGGGAAAATCCCCAGCCTGAGAATCTTAGTTGCAATGATGGCATTAAAGTTGATGCTTTGACATCGGCCAATTGCTAGAGGGGGGAAACGATTGCTCCGTGTGCAGAATCGAAGAACCGGGTATATTCGGGCTGTTAATCCGGAGCGCAAAGCCAAATCCTACCCCAGCTGATGTTGCGATCGCACTTGTCATTATCAGCGCCTTGAGTGGCAAGCCAGCCTTAGTGGGTTTGCGTTTTTTAGGAACAAGGTAATTATGACCCCCCGACGTTTTGATTTTTGTGATTGGGAGTTGAGGGAGTGTAGGCTGAGGGATCGAATTTTTTGTTGGTGTTAAGGGTGGCGTTTTACCGTTCTTTGGAGTCGGTTGTACTTTCGCCGTTGCTGAGTTATTTAGGGGAGCAACTCCTGTCTCTAATTTGGGTTTAACTACGCTGTTATTCGGTGTCGGTTGTACTTTCGCCGTTGCTGAGTTATTTAGGGGAGCAACTCCTGTCTCTAATTTGGGTTTAACTACGCTGTTGTTCGGTGTCGGTTTTGCTTTCGCCTTGACAAAGTTGTTTACGGGAGCTACCCCTGCTGTATCTACCTTAGGTTTAGCTACCGGGACTTGAGCGGGTTTAGGCTGAGGCAACGGTGGTTTTTCTGGTTTGGGAAACAGTGCCAGCCATGCTTCTACGGTTTGAGGGCGTTTCTGAGGAGCGATTGCTAAAGCTTGCCACAAGGCTTGTTTAACTGTGGGACTCAGTTTGTGGGTATGTTGCTGTAACTCTGTAAGGAAAAGGCGATCGGCGTTTTTCGTCTGTAGGGCTTGCCGAACTGGTGCAGGTAACGGTGGACGTCCAAGTAGCAAGTCGTAGAGCGTTGCGGCTAGGGCGTAAATGTCAGTTGCTCTGGTACGCTGAGCCTCCAGTGAATATTGCTCCTGCGGCGCATACCCCGCTGAAAGTAAGTTGGCATGAGTTTGCATCACACCTGCGGTGAACTCACAAGTAATCCCAAACTCACACAGCACCACACAATCAGTGTCTTGACGTCGAATAATATTTTGAGGTTTGACATCCCGGTGTAGTAAGCCAGCCTTGTGAAGAACACTCAAGGCGTTAGCCGTTTGACGAATATACTCAAGAGCTTTCGCTTCTGGTAGCACTTTTGACTCGACAAGTGCCGCCAGAGTCTGCCCTGGAATGTACTCCATCACCAAGTAAGGACATCCCGCTTCTTCAAAATAATCAAGAACCTGAACGAGATTTTGATGCTTGCAGCGGCTCAAGCGCTCAGCCATCTCTAGAAATTTTTGCTTAAACTGGTCAATTTCTGAATGTTGGCGCAGATTTTCACCAAGAGTTTTGATGACAACTGTTTGCCCGGACTGCGTGTTAGTTGCTCGGTAAGTTAGCTCAAAGACACCATTACCAAGTTGGGTGTCGAGGACATAATTGCCTTTGAGTAGAACGGTTCCAGCCGTCAAGTTCATAAAAGTTCACTCCCCACTGTCCCAATTATGCTACCGCTTAGAGGTCAGAAATAGGAGAATCAACTTTCCCCTAGAGAGCTGACGGCTGACAGCTAAACCAAGCAACTTAATCACGCATTACCTGTTAGCGGATAATGTTCTGCCAAAAAAGCTTTCGCGTCTGCCTCATTCTGAATCACCTGATCGAGTGTCGCCGCTAGGAGTTCGTCTAGAATTTGTCGGTATTGGGGTCCCGGTTTGTAACCCAGTTGTTTAAGGGTATTGCCATCTAGCGGGGCTTGCATATTAGCCCAAGTGGTGAGGTATTGCCAGATTTTGCGTCGGATTGTTCTTGGACTTTGGACAGCAATTAAAACCAAGCTTGGTAGCTTGTAAGAGCGCAGTAGTTGCACAACTTCACTCCTGCGTTGGCAGGTGGGTAAAGTCTCGACAACCTTCGCTTTTACTTGATCGAGTTGCTCAAGGCGTTCGATACTGTCTGCTGGAAGCTGAAGATTTATGGCAACTGCCGTGCGCGCTTCTGGTGCAAGATGAGCCAGCAAGACTTCCAGCCGCATCTGCCAGTGTTCTAGGTTTTTGTCAGGGTCAAATCGTCGCAGCCACCGATTAACCAAACGAACCTGCCACCACAACTGCTCATCTAACTTCAGTGTGGGATGGAGGCACCGCAGTGCTTCTAAAGAATCGAGCAACTCCAAGGCTCTTTCCCAATACGGGGCTTGCAAAATATACTTCAGTTCTGCCTTAAGACGGGTTTGGAGGGCTGGGGCTTTGCTGTTGGCTAAAAGCGATCGCTCATACACACCACTCTCAATTGCATAGCGAATATAGGCTTCGGTTTGCGCCTCTATTTGAAAGTCCAAGCGTACAGCAAACCGCACTGCTCGAAAAATCCGGGTAGGGTCTTCAATAAAGCTATTGGCGTGCAGTACCCGAATTTGATGCGATTTTAAATCGAGTAACCCCCCAAAGAAATCTAATAGGGGCAACCCTCCACCA
Organism: Symplocastrum torsivum CPER-KK1; assembly: GCA_019358875.1. Classification (GTDB taxonomy): domain Bacteria; phylum Cyanobacteriota; class Cyanobacteriia; order Cyanobacteriales; family Coleofasciculaceae; genus Symplocastrum; species Symplocastrum torsivum. Next base: position 19,546 of record JAHHIF010000006.1, on the reverse strand, counting down.
CGGGAAGTCGTCAAACGAGCCGCCATTGCATTGATTGTAAAATCGCGTCGGTAAAGGTCTTGGCGAATTGAACTGGCTTCAACTTCTGGATTAGCTGCCGGATAAGGATAAAATTCTGTCCGAGCCGTAGCAATATCGATCCAGAGCGAACCGAGAACGGGATCGTTATGCCACAACAATGCCGCCGTTTGAAACGCCCCATGGACTTCTAATCGAGCGTTTGGGTAGATGTTCTGGAGGGCTTGAGCGAGTGTGACTCCTGCCCCTGTATCCGCTGAGCGATGATAGCCATCCACCACTAGGTCAATATCTTCTAGCAGCAGCTTATCCGCCGCGTCAGCGAGTAATAAGTCTCGCACGCCTCCCCCTACCAGATAAAGATGCCAGCCACGTTGGTCAGCCTCTTGAGCCGTCCTCATGAGGAGTTCCCAAAGCGGGGGAGCAAGACGCGATCGCAAATTAGGAATTAGTGATTGAGGATTGGTGATTGGGATAAAACAAGAATTCTCCCCACTCCCCTCTTGATGCCGTTGCCGTAAAACGTCGGTGCGGGTAACAATTCCAACTAACTGCCCATTATCCAGAACTGGCAGACGCCCAATATCGTAAGTCACCATTAGGGACTCTATCTCTGACAGCAACGTCTGGGGAGTAATTGTCTTCACGTTCTTAGTCATGTAACCCTTGACTGGCGCATGACCAAAACCGTGGTGTAATGCCAAATCAATATCCCGTCGCGAGATAATCCCAACTAGCTCGTCGTTTTCATCTACTACCGAAAGGCCTGAATGCCCATACCGCAACAAGATTCTCTGAGCTTCGCTAATCGTCGTATCTGGGCGAATCGTGCGGACTGGCGAAGACATCAATTCTTGTGCAGTTAGAGGCTGGGGAATTTGCTCTTTGAGTTGGTTAACTAGCTGTTCTAGGAGTTCCGAGGGATTCACATCTCGGATTCTCATAGCGGCAGCTTGGGAATGTCCTCCACCCCCGAAGGGTTGAAATAACTCGTTTAAGTTGGTTCCCTCAATACGCGATCGCCCAATTATGCTTAATTGGGATTGAGGTAATAAAATTTCTTGTTGATGAGGTGGTGGGGTGGTAGAGCGGTAGGGTGATAATTGGTCCCCATCTTCTTGTCCTCTCCCCCCATACTCTGCCGCTAGCAGTAGGGCATCACTCTCAGTTAATTCTAGTAATCGTGATGCTAGGCTGGATAACCCTGGTACATAGTCAGAGGTTTTTAGAAGTACCCAGGAGATGGTGTGTCCTAGCTGAGTTTGGGACTGTAGACTATCTAGGGCTTCGGTTAAGAGTTCCTGCAACTGGGAAGATAAACCAGGATCGACATATTCAGCAATTTGTCGCACATTTGCTCCTGCCGCCATCAACCAGGCTAAAGCTGCTGCATCCCTTGGTGTTGTTTGGTCATAGGTTAAGGAACCTGTATCAGTGTGGATACCCAGTGCCATAACTGTCGCCTCAATGGGTGTCAACTGAATTGAGGCTTGTTGTAATTGCTCGACAACTAGGGTTGTAGCGGCGCCTACTGGTTCAATTTGAGTGTGAGTAGCGGGAATATCTGTCTCGCTACCCTGGTGATGGTCGTAGACTTCAATACTTGTTAACTGAGGTAAGTCCAACCACTCTGCGGCTTTCCCTAAGCGATCGCGTTTTTGGGAATCGACGACAATCAGCGATCGAATCTGTTCGATGTTAACGGCGCGACGTTCAATTACAGCATACTCATCCCGATGTAATGCTAAAAAATCCCGCACGGCTGGATGGGCACCACCTGTAAGAACTAGTTTTGCTCCAGGCTTGAGGCGCGTTAGCCCAACTGCCGCGCCAAGGGAATCAAAGTCAGTTGTTGTGTGACATAAAATCAGATCCATTATTCTTGCCTGAGTGCTTTCCTGTGCTACTTGTTGTTCATTGCGAGAGAGTGGGTAGTCTATGAACCCTAACAGGACTTCTACCTACAAGGACTTCTAAACTGAGGCTTTCGCTCTATAGGCTCTGGAGCGTTACCTGATTTGGATAATTTCTAAAAAAGCGGGTCAAATTTTGGTAGGTTACTAGTCAGGAAGGTTTTAATATCAGTCACAAGTGACCGCGCTTCCTATTTCCGGAGAAGACCTCCGGAGTCTAGCCTTGGTCGATTTCCGACTGAAGAGTTTTTATCCAGTCTCTTGGGAGTAACAGAAAATGTCTGTCATATTTCAATTATCACTTGCTGCTCTGGTTGCCTTGTCATTCGTTATGGTCGTTGGTGTCCCGGTTGCCTATGCTTCGCCTCAGAACTGGAATCAATCGAAAAGGCTGATTTTCTTGGGTTCTGGCGTTTGGGTTGCTCTTGTCTTTCTAGTTGGGGCGTTGAGTTCTTTTGTGGTTTAGATTGGGAGGATAATAACCCACACCACTCTCAAAATTTAAAGACAGCCATGGCAGTTTTCGAGGGAAATTTTACTTCGTCCACACCCCTACAGTTTGCGATCGTCATTGGTCGGTTTAACGATCTAGTGACTGAAAAACTTTTGGCGGGGTGTCAAGATTGCTTGAAACGCCACGGTGTTGATACCAACCCCCACGGCACACAAGTGGATTACATTTGGGTGCCTGGTAGTTTTGAGGTACCCCTGATGGCTCGCCAAGCGGCGCTTACCCGTCGCTATGATGCCGTCATCTGCCTTGGTGCTGTCATCCGGGGTCAAACACCTCATTTTGATTATGTTTGTGCCGAAGTCTCAAAGGGAATTGCTAACGCTGGTTTCCAAACCGGGGTACCCGTAATCTTTGGGATTGTGACAGCCGATACAATGCAGCAAGCCCTGGAACGGGCTGGAATCAAAAGTAACAAGGGTTGGGACTATGCGATGAATGCGTTGGAAATGGCAAGTTTGATGCAAGAGTTTAAGGGTAATGGCTCAGCCTCAAACAACGGTTCCTATGAGGACGGTACCGTGACAACTCAAGCGCTGCCAGTTTCTTCTAATTATGCGATCGCCTCGGAGTCAACGGTTGAACATATAGAATCTGCGGATACCTGAGGGATGGAACTAACCTTAACCTCTAGCGTGATTTTTCGGTAAGTAGAGCAGCGGGGAGAAATTCTCAACCAATCCTCCCCATTGACAAATGGGAATAATTCTGAGAAGCTAAAGATTAGTGAATGTTTGCGGGTATAGCTCAGTGGTAGAGCGTCACCTTGCCAAGGTGAATGTCGCGCGTTCGAATCGCGTTACCCGCTTAGAAATTAAAAAATCAATAAAAACAGTTTGCTACTTGTTGGTTACTAAGCTAATTTAACTATAAGTGACATGAAAAGTTGTATAGGCTTGGGAAATTTGTGAACCTTGAAGAACGGGTTATAGTAAGGGATGGGCGTTCCCTAGGTAGCGTCTCAATCAAGCTCAGGGATGCTGCTTTTGTTGTAAGGGTTTGCGATCGCACAAGTTAGTGTAATTGGCAAACAATAGGGTTAGCATATTTTGGACAATCGGCATTGAAGTTTTTTGGTAATGAAATAGCGCTTGTGCCATCTCAAAAAGCTCAGAAAATTGACCTAACTACTGAGTACCCCTGCCCCTGTCGGCGCCGGGGTTCACTAGTACCGATTACGCTGACGGAAGCCTTCGGCTGCAACCGCTGTCAGCAAATTTTTGTGGTTGAAGAAAGTGGCTATGTGATTGAGCAGCTATCCACAAGCTACCCCTACAAAAAAGCTTGGCGCTGGACAGGGCATCGCTGGAATACAGCTCATGCCAGTCTTGGAGAAAGCTATCTCCCTGTTGCTTTGGGAATTGTCTTGGTATTGCTGATTGTCTGGCTACCACTAGCCTTACGCTCACCAAGTGGACCAAGCATTATTTTCTGGGCGTTACTGGCGGTGCTGCTAGCTGTACTCCCAGCGCTAATGGTTTGGTTAACTTACCGACGTTAGCAGAAGATGGATATGGATGCGGATGCGGGACGCTTTGCGCCTAACCCTACTGATGCTGTGACCCGTGCTTACCGGGCTTCTTTAACATTGGCGACGACCAGAGGAGGCGATCGCAGTCGTGGTGTCCATGCAATGGCACAGGCGCTGCAAAACGCCTTTGATGACATTTTGGATGCTAATACGCTGGATTTAGAAGCCAGTCGGGAAATGGCAGTGCCAGAGCTAATTTTAGAGTGGCTGAAACTAACACCAGAACGGCTACAGACAACGATTCAGATCTTGCACAGGATTGGGGAACTCGCTGATCCAATCCGGCGAGTGATGAATGCCACCTACCAGCTTGATGATTCTCAGACTTACTGCCAGCTAATGCCACTGGGTGTGATTGCTTTCATTTATGAAGCGTTTCCCGAATTGGCAGCAATCGCAGCAGGCTTTTGTCTCAAAACAGGTAATAGCCTGATTCTCCGAGGCGGTAGCGAAGCCAGTCAATCAAACTTGGTGATTGCCCAGGCGTTACAGGATGCTCTCGATGAGGCTGGTTTACCCCCAGGATGCTTGGAAATCTTGGCATCAGAGCAAGGCGCTTCGATTCGAGATTTAGTCACTCAAGATCGGTTTTTGAATTTAGTCATTCCCTACGGACGACCAACACTGGTGCAGCAAGTCGTGCAGCAATCCACCGCGCCTGTGTTGAAGTCAGCAATGGGCAACTGCTACCTTTACTGGTCTGCGACAGGTAGTTTGGAAATGGTGCGTAGAGTAATCTTGGATAGCCATGCCAGTGAGCCAGATCCTGTAAATGCGATCGAAAAGATTCTCATCAATCGCTATCAAAAGCCCTCTGCTTTAATGATCTTGTGGAACAGCCTTAAGGAAAAAGGCTTCAAACTCAGGGGTGATTCCGAACTGGTGGCTGAGTTTCCCGACCAATTAACCTTGGCAGCCGAATCCGAATGGAACCAACCTTATTTAGACAAAGTGATTGCGTTCAAAGTAGTCGATAGCATTGAATCAGCGATCGCATGGATGAATCACTATAGTAGTGGTCATGCTGACTGCCTAATTACAGAGTCTTACCAAGAAAGCCGTCAGTTTGCCCTCGGTGTTGATAGCTCCTCAGCTTACATCAATTCCTCACCGCGATTTTCACGTAACCCAAAACGGGGAGACGCGGTCTTCTTAGGCATATCAAACCAGAAAGGCTATCGTCGCGGGATGATTAACCTAGAATCGCTGACAACCCTTAAACAGGTTGTTCAGGGAAATGGGCAGTTTTAGGGATTGGGGATTGGGGATTGGGGATTAGGAAGATGTGTTCGGTAATCAATCAGCTAAGCCAATGACTTCTCTACCTAGTCACCAATCACCCATTCCCAATCCCCAGTCACCAAGTCTTAAGCCTTCTCAACCAGTTTTACCTTCTGTGCCAAACCCAAAAGTTGTAGGAACTGAATCGTCATCCAGGTGAAGTCTATTTCCCACCACTTCATGCCGTGTCGTGCTGAATATTGGTAAGCATGATGGTTGTTGTGCCAGCCTTCACCATAGGTGACTAAGGCAACCCACCAACAGTTTTTCGAGCGATCATTGGAGTCGTAAGTGCGATACCCAAACTTGTGGGTAGCACTGTTGACAAACCAAGTGCAGTGGAACACAACTACAAGCCGAACAAATATTCCCCAAACAACAAACGGCCAACCGCCGATTGCAAACAGCAACAGCCCTAAGACAACTTGAACGGGAACAAAGTAATTTTGTAAGAACTTATAAACTGGGTCATCCCAGATATCCTTAGTGAATCGAGGAATGTCATCATGAGCCGGAACTTGATAGAACATCCAACCCATGTGACTCCACCAAAAGCCTTTGTTGGAATCATGTGGATCGGGTTCGGTATCGGAGTGTAAATGGTGGATGCGGTGGAGTCCAACCCAATGGATGACTCCCCCTTGGCAAGCTAGTGCGCCACAGAAAACCAGGAAATATTCCAGCCACTTGGGAGTCTGAAAACTGCGATGGCTTACCAATCGATGCCATCCCAACGTGATACCCAAGCCACCTGTTACCCAGTGGAGAAAAACGACTAAGCCGACTGCTTTCCAGCTAAAGTTACTGGGAAGTAAGGCAAAAAGCGCCCCAACGTGAATCAGAGCCATGTAAATAATGTTGACCCAGTTGAAGCGGAGTTGAGGTGAGGTGGCAATTGTCATGCAGTAACCCTATATAAGATAAAGATCAATGTTTCAAGTCGATCTGCACAAAGTAGTTTGATGTGCAAATTTCAGATTTATGATTGGTTCTAAAAACCCAAATCGACAATCAACGTTTTAATGAACAGATCAGAACAGCTGCAAGCAGCCGTAAAGGCACTATTCCCGATTTTTTACGGAATTGACACGAGAGTCAAGCAAAATCTCAAAAAAGTGCTGGATTCCTTTCGAGAGCATCGTGTGGGTGTTCATCACTTTGCCGGAGTTAGTGGCTATGGTCATGATGATTTGGGTCGCCAAACGTTAGATAAAGTGTTTGCACAGGCGATGGGTGCAGAAGCTGCCGCCGTGCGGGTGCAGTTTGTGTCAGGAACCCACGCGATCGCTTGTTGCTTATTTGGTGTGTTACGTCCTGGCGATGAAATGCTAGCCGTTGTTGGTGCTCCTTACGATACGTTAGAAGAAGTCATTGGTTTACGTGGTGAAAACCAAGGCTCCCTGATTGAGTTTGGCATTAATTACCGTCAGTTACCTCTAACTCCTGAAGGAAAAGTTGATTGGCAAGCTCTGGCGCAAGCGGTAAGCGATCGCACTCGTTTAGTACTCATTCAGCGTTCCTGTGGCTATTCGTGGCGAGATAGCCTTTCGATTACTGATATTGAAAAAATTGTTCAACTAGTTAAACAACAAAATCCCGATACCGTTTGTTTTGTTGATAACTGTTATGGCGAGTTTGTTGAAGATCGAGAACCCCCAGCCGTTGGGGCTGACTTGATTGCGGGTTCCTTGATTAAAAATCCCGGTGGCACAATTGTTACCGCTGGAGGTTACGTTGCGGGTCGTGCTGATTTAGTAGAAGCAGCAGCTTGCCGTCTGACTGCACCAGGAATTGGCAGTGCGGGTGGCGCGACATTTGAGCAGAATCGGTTGCTGTTTCAAGGATTGTTTCTTGCCCCTCAGATGGTGGGAGAAGCGCTTAAAGGTAATCATCTCACTGCCTATGTCTTCCAACAGTTAGGCTATCCAGTCAATCCTCTGCCAATGGCACCCCGTCGTGATGTGATTCAGGCAGTGAAGCTGGGTTCACCAGAGAAGCTGATTGCCCTTTGTCGAGCGATTCAGCACCACTCACCTATCGGTTCCTATCTCGAACCCGTACCTGCTGAGATGTACGGTTATGAGAGCCAGCTAGTGATGGCAGGCGGCACCTTTATTGATGGCAGTACCTCAGAATTTTCAGCGGATGGTCCACTACGAGAGCCATACATTGCATTTTGTCAAGGGGGAACGCATTGGACGCATGTTGCGATCGCACTTGAAGCGGCGATAGAAGCAGTTGGGGAAGCGTGAGGGAGATGAGGGAGTAATTTCTGCCCCACCTTCCCTACTAGCAGGTTGTAATTCCATTAGGCAGCAATCTTAATCTCTATCGCTTGATGCCCCATGGTCTAGAAGCGGCAGCGTTAAGATTGTTAGGGACTATTTCGCTCTCTGCTTCCCATGTCTGACCGTGCTGATATTTCAGGTTTCTTGTCCACTGAATCCCAAGCTGGGCAACTTCCGACTACTAATACCTATCAAAATAGCCAGAACATCATTCGCATTCGGGGAGCAAGGCAGCACAACCTGAAGAATATTGACCTGGAACTGCCGCGCGATCGCTTAATTGTCTTCACGGGTGTCTCTGGTTCTGGTAAATCTTCCCTTGCCTTTGACACAATCTTCGCTGAAGGGCAGCGCCGCTATGTTGAATCTCTTAGTGCTTATGCGCGGCAATTCTTAGGACAACTGGATAAGCCGGATGTCGATGCGATTGAGGGCTTAAGTCCTGCGATCTCGATTGACCAGAAATCGACATCTAATAATCCTCGCTCTACCGTTGGTACGGTGACGGAGATTTACGACTATCTGCGGCTATTATTTGGACGAGCTGGGGAGCCGCATTGTCCGATTTGCGATCGCAATATTGCCCCTCAGACAATTGACCAAATGTGCGATCGCATTATGGAGCTGCCCGACCGCACCCGCTTTCAAATCCTCGCTCCTGTGGTACGGGGCAAGAAAGGCACCCACAAGAAACTGCTATCGAGTCTCGCCTCAGAAGGATTTGTTCGCGTCAGAGTTGATGGCGAGGTTCGAGAACTCAGTGATTCGATTGAATTGGATAAAAATTATACTCACAACATTGAAGTTGTCGTTGACCGACTGATTAAGAAGCCAGGTCTACAGGAGCGTTTGACTGATTCTCTTTCTACCTGCCTACGGCGTACTAGTGGAATTGCGGTTGTTGAAGTGTTAAATGATACTTCTGATGAGTCAGACGGGCAAGTCAAACATGATAGTAACATACCAGAAAATGCTACAGATGGTGATGATTCCTACCAACAACCCCCAAAAGAATTAGTCTTTTCAGAAAACTTTGCTTGCCCGGAACATGGGGCAGTGATGGAGGAATTATCACCCCGACTATTTTCCTTTAACTCTCCATACGGTGCTTGTCCTCAGTGTCACGGATTGGGAAGCTTGCGGACTTTCTCACCAGACTTGGTTGTGCCTGACCCAGAAGCACCTGTGTATGCTGCGATCGCACCTTGGTCAGATAAGGATAATTCCTATTACCTCTCTCTGCTCTACAGCGTGGGACAAGCCTATGGTTTTGAAATCCAAACTCGTTGGAAGCAGCTTACAACTGAACAGCAACAGACTCTTTTATACGGTTCTGAAAAACCAATTTGGATTGAAGAACGCAATGATTATCGGCATTACGCAGGTGTCATCCGGATTTTGCAACGGCAATATGACGACACAAGCTCAGATTTACAAAAACAGAAGCTTGAACAATATCTGATTGACCAGCCTTGTGAGGTTTGTCAGGGTAAACGCTTAAAACCAGAAGCGCTTTCGGTACGGCTAGGGCAATATCAAATTTTGGATTTAACAGGTGCTTCGATTCAAAAATGTCGGGAACGAATTAACAAATTGCAGTTAAGCGATCGCCAAGCCCAAATTGGCGACCTGGCACTGAAAGAAATTAGAGCAAGGCTACAATTTCTCCTTGATGTTGGCTTAGATTATCTCACCCTCGACCGTGCGGCAATGACGCTTTCTGGAGGGGAAGCACAGCGAATTCGCCTTGCCACACAGATTGGTTCAGGTCTGACTGGGGTGCTTTATGTATTAGATGAACCGAGTATTGGCTTGCATCAACGAGACAATGGACGCTTACTACAAACGCTGACCAAACTCCGGGATTTGGGTAATACCTTGATTGTGGTAGAACACGATGAAGAAACGATTCGTGCCGCTAACCACATTGTTGATATTGGGCCGGCGGCGGGTATTCACGGGGGAAAGATTGTCGCAGAGGGTGATTTGGAGACGCTCCTATCAGCAGAGGATTCACTGACGGGTGCCTATCTATCAGGGCGGAAGGTAATTGAAACACCTGCTGAACGCAGAAAAGGAAATGGGCGATCGCTTCTGATCAAAGATGCCTACCGCAATAACCTCAAACACGTTGATGTTGAAATTCCCTTGGGTAAGCTTGTCTCCATTACAGGTGTCTCCGGTTCCGGGAAATCCACGTTAGTTAACGAACTCCTATACCCGGCTTTGCAACATCACCTCATTCGTAAGGTGCCGTTTCCTGCTCAGTTGGAGGAAATGAAGGGGTTAAATGCGATTGATAAAGCGATCGTGATTGACCAATCTCCCATTGGTCGCACTCCTCGTTCTAATCCTGCTACTTACACAGGGGTATTTGATGCGATTCGGGAGATATTTACTCAATCGATAGAAGCGAAAGCTAGAGGTTACAAAGCAGGGCAATTTTCTTTCAATGTCAAAGGTGGACGTTGCGAAGCGTGCAGTGGGCAAGGGGTAAATGTGATTGAAATGAACTTCCTGCCGGATGTTTATGTGCAGTGCGAAGTTTGCAAAGGCGCACGTTACAACCGAGAAACCTTGCAGGTGAAGTATAAGGGACATTCAATTGCTGATGTCCTGAATATGACAGTAGAAGAATCGTTGGAGGTGTTTAAAAATATTCCCAGAGCATCCACACGATTGCAAACATTAGTTGATGTTGGGTTGGGTTACATCCGCTTAGGACAAACTGCACCAACTTTATCGGGTGGTGAAGCGCAACGGGTGAAGTTAGCATCAGAACTTGCTCGCCGCGCTACAGGTAAGACTCTTTATTTAATTGATGAACCGACTACAGGTTTATCGTTTTACGATGTCCATCATTTGTTGAATGTTTTACAACGTTTGGTAGATAAAGGTAATTCAATTTTGGTAATTGAACACAATTTAGATGTGATTCGCTGTTGCGATTGGGTAATTGATTTGGGACCAGAAGGTGGCGATAAAGGGGGCGAGGTAATTGTGGTGGGAACGCCGGAGGAAGTAGCGGAGAATGAGAGGTCTTATACAGGGCAGTATCTTAAGCAGGTGTTAAAGCAACATCCACCAAACGTTGTTGCGTAGCACTATCTACCCCTGTCAAGGGGTTAGGTCGTAGGTGGTAGGTTTTAGGGAAATCTAACTCCAATAGGACTTACGCAATTCGGTCTTTAAGACGGCATCTATAGGGGCGCACAACTATCATTGGTGTCAACTTAACGTTGATTTGGCGGTTGAAACCGCAGCTACACAAACGAAAACCACCTACGCGGGTTTCAAAACCATTGATTTTTCGTTAGTCCGCGCAGGCGGACTTGGTTTTTATAGCTGCGAATTCATTCGCTCTTGTCTTAAGTTGACACCAATGACAGCTATGCGCCCCTACTACATATGGTATTAGTGCTTGATGTCTTGTCTAGTTTTTTGTCTAATTTTTGCGATCGCCCCTTGAGATTGCCTGAAGAGGTACTACATCGTCTAGACCTCAAATTGGGTAACACTTTGCAACTACGTCGCTCTCCTGTATCTTCGATGAAGGCGATGCCTAGTTGTACAAACTTTACATTTCTTTCCCTTTTCTTAACAATTCTCCTGTATTCTCTTTCAATGAAGTAATTACATAGTTGTGCAAACCTTTCCTTAAAGGTAGCCTCTCAACTAAATATGTACACAATAAACTTTCCAATTCCTCTTTTCTCAGCTAACGAGAAAGATGTCTCGATTTCGAGGGGGCTAGGTTCACGGCGTTCTTACAAAGCTCAAATATGAGCCAGAGCTTCGACTAATCTGCCTGAGAGCTAGTGACATCAATGCTGTGCCGATCCTTACAAGATTGTCTTGGAAGAGTATTCAGGACTTTCGTTTCGGATTCTCCCCTAGGGTAGCGGATCGCGCAGTTGGCTGCTCCGATATTCAGCAATGAGGGCGGCACTGATTGTGGAAGCACTTAATGTATCAGTCTGGCATACCACCTGCTCAATAATCTAAGGGATTTGAATCCTTAAGTGAGGAATAGGTGAAGCGTAAGTTCCAACAAGCTGGTTCCGAAAGTACGAGAGTCATAACTCTTCTGGGTAATTATCAAACTCAACCAATTTGCGTAAATAAGAGGAAAAAAGAATGAAAGTAGTTTACATTAACAACTATGAGATGGATGTTGAACAGTGGAAAAACAAAGCACAGCCTGGGCAACACTTTTGGGGAGCGACACATTTACATCAACACAATATTGATGTTGAAATCTTACCCCATACAAAGTACGTCAATTTGCAGAAGTTAAGTACTAAAATTAAAATTTTAGGAGATTTAGATCAGCAACTCAGATTGCTTTTCAGACAGTCTCAATATGACGTTATTTATTCAGCCTGTCAGTATAATACATTTTTCCTTGCAATTCTGCGCTCTATCGGTCTATTTCCGAAGCCAGTTATTCCTATTATTCATCATCCAATGAAAAGTATTCTGAACAATAAACTTATTTTCAAAATACTTTATGGAGGGCATGATCAGTTTATATGCCTTCACAAGGAAGTCAAAAAGCAACTTGAAGATAAATTCGAGGTACCTGTAGAGAAGCTGCACTTGCTAGAATGGGGACCTGATTTGCATTTTTATGACCAGACAGTAAAAAACCAACAATTAGGAAATGAGGCTGCCTTTATTCTTAGCGCGGGAAAAACCCGCCGAGATTTTGATACCCTTGTTCAAGCCTTCATTGACCAGAATTATCCTTTACGAGTGTATTGTACAGGGGAATCTGCTCCTACTATTTCGGGACTTCCTCCAAACATTAGCATTCAATATAATCATCCGACAAAAGACATAATTTCATATGTGGAAATGCTAGCAGAGTATAGGAAAGCTTATGCAGTTGCTATTCCTTTAAAGAATGTGCCAAATAGTTTGATAGGCTTAACAAGCCTTATCGAAGCTATGGCTATGTCAAAAGCAGTCATAATGACGAGAAACAACTATATTGATATCGACATTGAAAAGGAAGGAATCGGAATTTGGGTTGAACCTGGAGATGTTCAAGGATGGCAACAGGCGGTTTCCTATCTTTTCGCTCATCCATCTGAAACAAAGGAAATGGGAAACCGTGCTCGCCGTTTATGTGAACAGAAGTACAACCTAGAAATATTTTCATCAAAGCTAGCTAGTATTTTGAAAAGTAACCCAAGTGGCAGATTAGTGAGGGAAAAAATGCTACTCCAGCCTAGTCAAGTAAAAAACTAGACCAGCTCGGCAGAAGTAACCCACGGGTAAACTGCCAATAGCAAAATGATCGAAGTTGATTAGGGTGGCGGCATTCTGGGCGCGACTTCGTAATCAGTTGGAAATTGGCAGTTGTGATAGCTAAGGACAACATCCTCGATATCCAGGAAAAAGACTCATTAAGTCTATTAGACACTCCAAAAATTAAGATGAAATCCTTGTAGCACTTGGACTGAAACTTAATTTCTGGAGATGTATATTTATCTAAATTGACCTCAAACCTATCACCATCTATCGTTGGTGATAAATTAAGCACTTATTATAAGCTACTTGATAAACTATTTTTTTGATAAAAAACTAGCCTATAACTGTAGATTTTTAATGAACTTTGATTACCTTATTAAAGGGTAGATCAAATTCTAGAAACAGATACACTTAGTTTATGCAATGTTTATGTAATTTTAGCTTTATTTATTGTAACGATTTGAATCTTTTTAGTACAACCTATACAATTTATACACTAATCAAACACTTCGTTAAACATGATTTATAACAACAGGATGTCATACTAAAAGTTGTTAACAGATTGCACAAAAGTAGGTAGATAAATGGCTGATATTGTTGATACTGCAGTTAAAGCTGGTTCCTTCAACACCCTGGTGGCTGCAGTCAAGGCGGCTGGTCTGGTAGATACTTTAAAAGGCGCGGGTCCATTTACCGTCTTTGCACCTACTGATGAGGCATTTGCTAAGCTTCCAAACGGCACAGTAGATGCATTGCTTAAGGACATTCCAAAGCTCAAGAAAATCCTGACGTATCACGTCGTCTCAGGCAAAGTGAAGGCGGCTGACTTTAGCTTAACGCTGAAATCAGCAACTACGGTTGAAGGTTCAGATGTGAAAATTGACGCTTCCAATGACAGTGTTAAGGTGAATGATGCCACAGTCTCAACACCGGATGTTGATGCTGATAACGGTGTCATCCACATCATTGACACAGTATTGATTCCTGAGTAATTAAACCCATAGATAGTATTAGCTATCTATGGGCTAGTAACTCCCTATCCTTACTGCCCCACGTTGGAAGAACTCAGATTTGATACTTTCCTTACTTTTCCTGTCGTAGTTAACCAAATAACCCCAGAAATGAAGCAGCACTCTGCCATTGGGTAGGAGAACTTGAAGAAATTAGTCACCTTCTGGTTAACACCTCTATAGGGTTCGCGTTTTTAGCAGTCGTTACACATGAAATTTTCATAGGAACTGCTATGTATATAGATCATGGATTTCTGAGTAATATTCCATCCCTCCAAGGGCTACGAATGCTCGTTGTAGATAACAATATCGATGCCTGCGATTTGATGACGCTGCTGCTAGAAGCCTATGGTGTAGAGGTGCGAGTAGCTTTTTTAGCCCAGCAAGCTCTGGACATATTTGTGCAATGGCAGCCGGATGTCCTCGTGAGCGAAATTGCCTTGCCAAAGGAGGATGGCTTTGCCCTGATTCGTCAAGTGAGAACACTCACGGCAGCGCGAGGGAAAGAGACACTAGCCCTGGCTGTGACAGCCTATGCCGATAAACAGACGGAACAACGTGCTCTCTCGGCTGGGTTTGACATGTGGTTCACTAAACCCCTGAATTTTGATGAGTTCCTTGGTGTGCTTGACTGTTTAGCGATTTGCCAACAATCCAGTTATGCGATCGCTCAACGCATTTTGGGGAATGTCCTTAGACATAACGAGAGCAATCTCGAAAATCAGTTATGTCCGGCAGTTTCAAGCTAGCATCACCCCTTTTGAAAAACTGTCAACAAATTAATTTAATTTCGTTTTGGAGATTTTGCTCATGTCTTTTACTATCGAGTCTGCACGTTCCATTTTTCCGAACACTCAAGTTGCTAATGCGGTTCCAGCTACAGTTGAATCATTCAATCAACTCAGTGCTGAGGATCAGTTAGCTTTACTGTGGTTTGCCTACACCGAGATGGGAACTACAATTACTCCCGCTGCTATGTCGGCAGCCAACATGATCTTCGCAGAAAACACCCTGAATCAAATTAAGCAGATGCCTGCTTTGGAGCAAGCCCAAGTGATGTGCGATCTGGTTAACCAGACTGACACTCCCATCTGCCGCACCTATTCGTCTTTCGGCATGAATGTCAAGTTGGGCTTCTGGTATCAGTTAAGCGAGTGGATGAAACAGGGAATTGTTGCTCCCATTCCAGAAGCCTATAAACTGTCTGCGAAGGCATCCGATGTACTCAAAGTCATCCGTCAGCTTGAAGGAGGACAGCAATTGAGCGTGTTACGGGATATTGTCGTCAACATGGGATATGTGCCAACTGGGGGTACTCAAAAAGTTAAAGAACCTGTAGTTCCACCTCAAGATTTTGCATCCCGAACTAAGGTCAAAATTGAGGGCATCGATAACTTGACAGTGTTGAGCTACATGGAGAACATGAACGCCTTTGACTTTCCGGCGGCTGTAGCTTTGTTTGCTGAAGATGGTGCCCTGCAACCCCCTTTTGAAAAGCCGATTGTGGGTCATGAGAACATCCTCCTGTATATGCGTGAAGAATGCTACGGACTCAAGCTAATGCCACAGCGGGGGGTATCTGAGCCAGCAGAAGGAGAGTTTACTCAGATTAAAGTGACGGGGAAAGTACACACTCCCTGGTTTGGTGAGAGTGTTGGCATAAATCTAGCATGGCGGTTCTTGCTCAATCCTCAAGGGAAGGTTTTCTTGGTGGCAATTGATGTGCTGGCATCTCCCAAAGAATTGCAGAACTTGGGCTTGGTTCGGTAGATATAGCAAAAGGCAGAAGGCAGAGGACAGAAGGTTTATTACGAGTAGCGAAGCGTCAAGCCTGATTTGAGGCTTCGCGCTAGTTCACCGAAACCGAGCGAGATTCAGATTGCGATCGCCCAGGTTTCTGTAAAAATCAGGCAAACTTATCTGGCTCTATAACAGGGAAGACAGTTTTCGGTAACTAGCTAATTGCCCATTTTTTAATAAAGGTAATATTTTTAAAAAATGAGTATTATATACCTGAATTTATTGTAGGTTTTTCCTCAATATTTTGTATCTATCCTTGAATGGATATACGATTAATTTGTCTGATAATAAGTAGGTATGCACAAATAAACGAAGGCATATCAACAAATATTAAGAAACTCAAATCCTCTTCCCTTCTGCTTTCTGTCTTGCCTCAACGACAAATATTAATACCTACCTACTTAGCTATTTTATTATTTGAATAATAAGATTGAGTGATGCGTTTACAGATTATTTAAAAAAATTATAAGATTCAGTACAATATATACAATTTATACGCTGATCAAACGCCAGATTATACATAATTTATAACACCAGAATGTTATGCTAATATCGTTAAAATAAATGACCAAGGTTTGATGAAATATATGAGGAATAAAGCTTTATTAAAGAGTCGCAGTCACCTGGGTATATCGACAATAAGGAGTCAATCGATGATGAATAAGCATCTTTGTCCTTACTGTTCATACCTTTTACTTCGTCATGTGCGTTTTGGAGAACTTTACTGGCGCTGTAGTCACTGCCATCAGGAAATGCATGTTTAGAAAACGAGACTGAAAAAAGCGGAGGTTGCATCCGCCTCAGAAGGTATTCCGCTGGTAGGAGAGCCGTGCATTCTTTCACGATCTCAGACGTGACTATTTTGACGAATGGCACAAACTGCAAAGTTATCTTGGGCGACCCAATTTACAGTGAGCAGGCTCTTAACGATTTTGATACTAGAGTCAATGTATTTCTGTACAAATTAACTGAATCTAAGACGGAGAATGATGATGTTAGATATTGATGAAATGAGCTTACAAGAAATAAAAATGCTCCTACAGCAAGTAGGACATGGGCACCTTGGTTGTGCCCTTGAAGGACATCCGTATGTTGTGCCAATGCATTATTATTTCGATGACCCAGACATCTACATCTTCACCACGGTTGGGATGAAGACCAAGTATATGGACGCGAATCCAGAAGTCTGTTTGCAAGTTGAAGAAGTTAACGATCTAAAGCATTGGCGCAGCGTTACTGTAACGGGTCGAGCCGAACATATCACAGAACAGCAAGATATCGATCGCGTGATGCAATTTGTCAAAGAGCGTAATCCAACGCTTTCGCCCGCTATTAACCGAACCTGGATTGATGCCTGGGGTCGTGCAGAGGAAATGGCGCTCTACCGTATCCATCCGAGTGAGATGAGTGGACGAACTACTGATGGAGTCAGCAGTCAGTAATTATCGAGTTGGGTGCTATTAGACATCTCCAGAAATTATGTTTTCACCTAGACAGGATAAGGGTTTTAGATTCTTTTTCGGAGATGTCTAAGGTAGTGCTATTGTCTCTCTGCGCGTCGTGGGCTTTCCTGGTGCGGTGGATGGAATTAGATCACACTCAAAAGATTAGAGATAAACAGTTAATCAATCCCAATTAGAAGAATCGATCTAAGAAAAATGATGGTTTACTTGCCTTTGGCTTTGACACTGTTTTTGGGTGCTCCAGCACTCGCTTCAATTGCAATTCTGAGATCACCTTCGATGCGTGGGCACTTGGTTTTATTTTGCCTTTGTATCTTTTATGGAATCTTTCCACTTCTAATAGCCTGGGGAGGACTGAGTTTGTCTGACCGCTTTGGTTGTGAGGCAGAAGCGATTATCTTTAATTGTCCTGCCCCATCCTGGCACGGAGACCTTGTTACAGGGATGGTTTTTGCTCACTGGTTGGCGATTGTGACCATACCATCGGCTATTTTAGGTGCGATTGGACTTCTGATTTCTTGGGTTCTCAAAGTCAAGCGTTGGCCTACCCTCTCTTCTATTTACCGCAGTCGTCGCCACAAAGTAATTGCAGGCGTATGTGCAGCCATTGCCCAGCGTTGGCGACTGCCAATTCAAGGAGTACGAATTGTCACCGTTACTTTAGCTGTCTTGATCCCTGGACTGATTTTATTTCTCTATCTTTGGTTATGGTTAGCGTTTCCGCTAGAGCCGTCGATCGCATCCCCTTTAGTGAGTGGTTGAAATCAAGAATTATCAACACTGAGCGATAGGAGAACCCCATGAGTATACCCACCAACCATCAAGCCTCTCACTCCAAAGGCAAAGGCTTCAGAAAGCCGTTGGTATGCCCCTACTGCCAACATTCTTTTCCCTTGACTTGGCGGCGATACTGGGCAGCACCATTGGGAGGGCACCGCTGTCCGCAATGCCGTAAAACATCTCGTCTTAAAGATAATTCCCTTTGGGTATGGCCAATCCGAATGGCAGGAATAATTGTCGGTGGAATAACATCATTTGCTTTAGCTGCATACATTTTAAAACATTTTTTGATAGGAATACTTTTCTTTATTATTGGCAGCTTTGGAATTGTATTTATAACTGATAAATGGCTAGACGGACATTTAAGAAGACTTGAACCAAGCAAGGCAAAACAATGAGAAAGCTATCCAGTTTGGTTGCGTGTTTGACCGCTTTGATCCTATCCGGGGGCTGCTATTTCAATAATGGGGTTAGAGGGTCTGGAATCGTCAAAACCGAATCTAGAGAAGCGAGTGAATTCTCATCTATTTCTAGTAAATCTGTGGGCAGAGTTACGGTGCAGCAGACGGGAAAAGAGTCCTTGAAGATCACTGCTGATGACAACATTTTGCCCCTCTTAGAAAGTTATGTGGCTGACAACGTTCTGTATCTCACCATCGAGAAAGATGCCAACTTCAACCCGACTAGACCGATTGAGTTTGTTGTAGAGGTCAAGAGCTTGGAGAGCTTGAATATCAAGGGTGTCGGCACTGTTGAGGTAAAAGATATCCAAGGTAAACGGTTGTCGATTTCCCTTGATGGGGTGGGTAGCATGACGATCGCCGGAAGTGTCGATGTGCTGGAACTCACTCTTTCCGGGGTCGGCAGTTTTAATGGTGAAGAGTTCAAGACTAAGCAAGCTACAGTTCGCAACAGTGGCGTGGGAAGCGCTGTGGTTAATGTGAGTGAGAACCTAGATGCAACTGTATCCGGCGTGGGTTCAGTAGAGTATATTGGCTCTCCTCAAGTGCGGGAATCTGGGGAAGGCGTGGGGACGGTTAAGAAACGGTAGCTCTAGCTTGGATTCAGGGGACATAATTGCAAATTCCCATTTAAGCAACCGTCACACGCGATCGCCAAGGCAAAGTTCTGACGCAGACAACCGCCAAAAATGCTGGAAGTAATACCAATTTAAACAGAGGATGCGACAGATCATAGATTGAAACCATTGCCTCCAGAAGGCTTTTGCAATCCAAAATATAAAATCCACAATCCAAAATCCAGAATGGTATAACGTTCAAGCATGAGAAATCCCCAGAAACCTTTCTCGCTAAGAACATATCTATTAATTGTTGTGGCGGTATCTTAGCCATTTCAAATCGCCTATGTGCTTTGGGCAGAAACACCATTTCTGCGCTATGCCTTAAGCTCATTACCAATGATTATGGTCACAGTGGCTACCTATATCACTGGTCGCTATATATTCCGTGATGGTTTCTCCAAAGCTGGCTGGAATTGGGGTAAATCAAAACACTATTTAGCAGTCTTCTCATTAGCAATTTTTGTGTGGGTTGTTCCCACAATCCTCGAATTAGGGCTTGCTGAATAAGTCAGAGGAAAACAACCGATGGATTAATTAGTTATTTAAGGCTCAAGGAATAATAAGCTCTTGTTGCTGATAATTCCTCCAATCATAACTGGGATTAATAATTGACC
>JAHHIF010000005.1 GCA_019358875.1 Symplocastrum torsivum CPER-KK1 | reverse complement strand
GATCTGGATTGGCACTGCTCCACGGACGACTTCGGCTCATATTCGGTCGGCTGGCTCTGATCTAATTATTTGACTTTCACTCTATCTTCCCTGCTCCTTTTTCGCTTAAGTTGACACCAATGATGGCATACGCCCATTAAATGCATGTTCTCCAACAATCTGACGAATTTGAGCGGCTTGCTCCATATATTCAGTGTCAGTGAATACAGGCACCATACCTTCAAGAGAAAGTGGTTCAACCACATCAATCCATGAGCGACAGCCACTATACTCAGTACGGTAGGGAATAGTTTGTGCTTGAGGTAGTCGGTACGTCCGTAACAAGAGAATATATAGAGGCTGACGAGGTTTCCATTTTAGGCGATCGCTTACAAATTGCTCGTTCCAGATGTGATAGGGTAACAACTCTACAACCACGGACTCATCACTCACTAGCAAAATATCAGTAATCTCCGCCCAGCTACCAATCCCCACGGTTTCCGGATGCCAACCTGAGGTTACAGGGTTTACCAGAGGAGCATACTCAGCTTTTAGCAAGTTGGGCTGTTGATGCTCATAGGTGGGGTAAAGCAAAACTTCGTTGTGAGCAACTTTAAAACGGTTCCCCTCTTCCTTGATGCCCCCTTTGCGTAGCAGCATAATCGTTTTGCCCTGTTCTAGAGCCTCAACGGCAACAGCCCATTCTTTAAAAGCGTGTATTGTTGTAGCGTCCATCGGCAGATCCAATGAGTCTTTTCTTTTAGGCTAATCGCGATCGCAAAAAATAATACAGTGGGTGAAGAAATCGCCACTCACAGCTAATACCAAGTTGTTTTTAAACAGCGTACCTGGCTAAAAGCTATCAACTCTCACCTCAAAGCTGACCGCTGATGGCTGATGACTGACCACTAGTTGGTGTAAAATTCCAGTTCAAGAATTTTAGCCTTGGGCGTCGGGAAACCGTGCATCCTTAAAGACATCATGGCCATCATTGCCCTGAAAGCTTGGTATCTCCAGCAATATGAACCGATTAAAGAACTGGAGAAACGTCCTCACGACTTACGTCTGAGCAAAAATAGTTTGCTCAAGTCTGGTTTGCGGGCTGACTTTTTGGATGATAGCCAGGATGTCAAGAACTCGGAATGGTTTGGGCGTTACCTGGAAGGGGAAACTGTTGAATTTTACATTGAAGGCAGCGGCGGTTATGCCATTTCCAACATTGACTTGATCTCTCACGAGATTTACTTCAGCAAGCAAGAAGTAATGGGGCAACTGGAGCCAATTATATTCTTGAGCTACCAGACTGAATACAATGCTGCTAATGATGCTTTGCGTAACGCCCTCTCGAAGACACTGGAAGGCTTCAACAAGCGATCGCGTTTACCCCTAACTCTAGAAGAATCTCGACGCCCTGCGGGTGAACCGATGCGACTGAATAGCACTCAGATGCGTAAAATTCGTAAAAGTCTACTCTTTATTGCGGATGGGACACCGATAGCACGTATTGAAGGAGAAAAAACACCCCTACTAATTCCTAGCCCGAATGTCTGTATAGAAATAGGTTATGCCTTAACAGCCAAGCGTACAGAACAGATTTTGCTCACAAAGATGGAACGCCCAGATTTACCAGGGCAGTTTCCTTTTGATGTACCCAACTATCAGCAGTTGGTTTACGATGAACCCGCTGAGTTGAGCCAAACTTTACCCTCGGTGATGGAGGCATTGCTACAACGGTTTAATTTATTGACCTGATTCGGCAGTTATACCGTGATTGGCTAGTTCATTCTCGATAAAGTCTCGCCAAACACCATCTGGTTCCCAAATGTGATGGAGTTGCTTTTGAGCATCGCTAATACTCACACCCTGGCGAATCACTTGGTAGAGATACATAAACGCAGAAACCCTCATATTGAGAGCGCAATGCACAAAAACTTTGTTACCTGCATTTGCCTCCATGATGTGGAAAAAATTATCTAGATCCTTGCTGGTTGGGGCTTCCCACTTCACAGGCAGATGAACGTAAATCATGTCTTGAGAGGTGACTAGTTCACCCTCATTGGGTATCGCATTGGTGGAAGTAGGCATAGCCAAATTGACGACAACCTCGTATCCAGCTTCCTTAAGTGCCGGAAATTGCTCTTCTGTGGGCTGTCCTGCCGTGCCAATGTGTTCAGAAATCTTTAAGAAATTTTTGATCTGCTCCATACCCTGATTCTGTATCAGTTTCTTTCCGACAGTCAGACAAGCCTACCACTTCATAAAAGAGATTAGGGATTGGGGATTGGGAGAAAGAGAGTTTCAGCCCATTGCAATGGACTTGAGCGATGAACCGTGGAAATTAATTCGACGGCGGGAGAGTGGCTAGGGACAAACTCTCAGGCGATCGCATTAACTGTCTGACTTTTCAAACAGCCTCCGAGAAGCGTGATTTTCCGCCGCTTGGTCACTGATAATAATTTGGATACGGATTCAGTCAGGATAATTTTCCATGCCCAGAACCCCAGATGAATACGCTGTACATATCCTCTTGTCAAGTGGTCACCGGGAAGAAGTTCGCTTTGCAACAATTCAGGAGTTTCAGAAGTGGTACAGCGGTGAATTGATGCCAAAAGCAACCTCTAATGACTTCATTAGCGTACCGATCAAAAATGTCCAGGGCGAGTACATGGTGCTTCGTCCTTCTAGCGTTTCAGCGATTCGGGTGGAACCTGTTTTTGCAGGAAGCGTCGAACGTTTTTAGCCCAGCAAGGCTAAAGATCAATAACTTACAAAACATGAGGAGTAAGAAAGTTTGCTATTGAACCTACCTGATAGCCATTCCCTTTTCCTTAGTTAGGGAGTTCTATAGCCTTGCAACGTGCGATCGCTCTTTTGTTCTTGGTGAGTATGAGAAAGACATTAACTTGGCTTTCCCTAAGTTTAGGGATAACGCTTTTGACGGCTAACGGGATAATCGCCGCTGATGTGCCATTGCAACCGATTAACCCGGAGGCTAGTCAGACAGCACTGGACTCATTGGGTTTTGATGAGCAGTTGTGGGGGAATCCTGGTCAGCCAGGAGACTGGCGGGCAATGTTAAAGTCAATCGATTACAGCCTGCGTTATCTGCAAACCCCCACAGCGGCTCAAGCTTACCAGCGGTATCCAGTGCCAGGGATAACACGCGATCGCGTTCGTCGTTCGCTTGTCCGTTTTCGCCAACTCCTTGTCTCTTCTCCTTCGCCTGCCGAACTCCAAGCAGCTATCAATCGCGAGTTTGTCTTTTACAAGTCTGTTGGCAATGATGGTCAGGGAACTGTTGTTTTTACAGGCTACTTTGAGCCAATTTATGCCGCTAGTCGGACACCAAATGCGGAGTATCGCTATCCCCTCTATCGACTACCCGCTGATTTCAATAGCTGGGCAACCCCTCACCCAACCCGCGCTCAACTGGAAGGGGAAGATGGTTTAGGGAAGAACAGCCGACTGCGTGGGCGAGAATTAGTCTGGTTACGCGATCGCCTAGAGGCTTTTCTCGTTCACGTCCAAGGTTCCGCCCGACTCCGGATGTCAGATGGTAGCCTGATGACGGTTGGCTACGCAGGTAAGACAAATTACCCTTATAGCAGCGTGGGGCGAGAACTGGTTAAGGATGGGAAGTTGCAGCTAGATGGGTTGACCTTACCCGTTCTCATTGATTACTTTCGCCGCTTTCCAACGGAAATGAATCAATATCTACCACGCAATCAAAGCTTTGTTTTTTTCAAGGAAACCAACGGCGCACCCGCTACCGGAAGCATTGGCGTACCAGTTACTGCTGAGCGTTCCATTGCGACGGATAAATCCCTGATGCCTCCGGGGGCATTAGCCCTGATTCGAGCGACCATTCCCTACCCCAATGCGACGGGTCAGCTAGAATCCCGAATGGTGAGTCGCTATGTACTGGATCAGGACACAGGTAGTGCAATTCGGGGACCAGGCCGCGTCGATATCTTTATGGGAACTGGCCCACAAGCAGGCGATCGCGCTGGCATCATTGGTGGAGCGGGAGAACTGTACTACCCGCTATTGAAAGAGTGAGAAGAAATAAGGTAGTTCCTCTCCCTCATCAAAAGCTCTAAGCCGTCCTAGAATGACAGGGCTTTAGACCCAATTTTTTGGTAAAACATTAGCCACTGCTCAATTCGCGATCGCAATGGTGAACGAGGCTGCTGCCGCAAGTGCCGTTGCTGTCCGAACATGGTTCCAATTCGTCCAGTTGGTAAGGTAGCTGACCCATAAGCTTGCGCCATCAGTGCTGGCTGGGTCAACCTTCGCCAGCGCATCATTCAGCGGCACATTAAACATTACTTCATTACCGTAAAAGATGTCAAATGGGTTCTATATCGAGAACACCGCTGCGTGTATGATTTAGACGAATCGAATCGCTTGAATTGGTGGTTGTGAAAAATGCCCCAACAGAGGTTGAGTGTTGTTAAGTCTTGGCAGATATGGACAGCCATAGCCTTGACAGGATGTTTGGCGATCGCTTCCTGGGAAAATGATGCCTTGGCTCAGGTTACTCCTGACGAAACATTAGGGACACAAAATTCTGTTGTCACCCCTAATGTTTCTATCAATGGCACTCTCACTGACCGAATTGATGGGGGAGCTACTCGTGGTGCTAATCTGTTCCATAGTTTTGAGCAATTTAATATCGGGGAAGGACAGCGCGTTTATTTTGTCAATCCTGTTGGAATTGAAAACATTCTCACTCGCGTGACAGGTACTGAACCCTCAGCTCTTTTAGGCATACTGGGGGTAGACGGTAGGGCAAATCTGTTTTTCCTCAATCCGAATGGCATCATTTTTGGGGAGAAGGGATTGCTGGATGTTCAGGGTTCGTTTTTAGCCACAACAGCCAATACAATTCAATTTGGGAATCAGGGATTTTTCAGTGGTTCAACACCTGAAATTCCACAGTTACTGGCCGTCAATCCTTCGGCTCTTTTCTTCAATCAAATTGCCACTCAGCCCATTACCAGTCATGCACATCTGCAGGTTCCGAATGGTCAGAGCTTACTTCTATTAGGTGGAAATGTAATCCTCAATGAAGGGATATTAAAAGCCGGAAATGGTCGAGTAGAATTAGGTGGGCTAGCAGACTCAGGCAGCGTAGGGCTGAATGTGAATGGGAATAAACTAAGCTTGAGTTTTCCCGATGGTGTAGCGCGAGCCGATGTATCGCTCACCAATCAAGCGCGAGTGGATGCTAGTGGTGAGGGTGGCGGTTTTGTTCAAGTACAGGGAGAGCGCATTACACTTACCGATGCCTCAGCAATTGTTGCAGATACTGAGGGGAACCAAAACGGCAAAGGTATTTTGATCCAAGCCTCGCAGTTCTCGATCCAAGATGGTTCGCAGGTATCCGCTTCTGCTATAGAAGAAAGTCAGGGAGACAGTGGCGGTATAACGGTGAATGCCTCCGAGTTGGTAGAAGTGATTGGCACGAGAATCATCGGTCAAAGTGGTGGAACGGGAGGCAATGACAGACCTAGCCGATTGGCAAGTGATGCTCAAGGAGCTGGAAAAGCGGAGAACTTAGTTATTAACACAGGGCGATTGGTTGTTCGGAATGGGGGGCGGATATCCGCATCGACGATAGACACGACGGGGGGAGGAAGTCTCATCATTAATGCCTCCGAGTCTGTGGAAGTCAGTGGCACCTCAAGCCAACGGCAGCGTCCCAGTTCCTTGACGGTTCAGACGCGAGGGGTTGGGCAAGCCGGAAGCTTAATCCTTAACACGGGACAATTAATGGTTCGGGATGGGGCAGAAGTCTCAGCATCTACCTTTGGTACCGGGGGTGGAGGCGATATCATCATCAATACCTTTTTGTCTGTGGAAGTCAGTGGTACCGTAATGACAAGAAATGGTGAATCGCCTAGCCGAATCGTTGCTGACACGGGGCGTCCACTCGACTCGCAGGATGTGGGGACGATAGTCGGTACGGGCAAGGGAGGAAGCCTGAACATTACGACAGGGCAATTGATTATTCGGGATGGCGCTGAAGTCACAGTGAGTAGTCAAGGGCTAGGAAATGCCGGTTCACTAACTATTGGGGCAGATTCGATTCTTCTGGAAAACCAAGGCTCGCTACGCGGCGAAACGGCATCAGGTCTTGGCGGTAACATTACCTTAGATGTGCAAGATTTAATCCTGATGCGTGACGGCAGTGCGATCGCCACTACCGCCGCTAACAATGGTAGTGGTGGTAATATCACGCTCAATGCCCCTTTCATTGTTGCTGTCCCTTCTGAAAATAGTGATATCGTTGCCAATGCCGATCAAGGCTTTGGTGGTCGGATTGACCTTACAGCTACAGGCATCTATGGGCTAGAGTTTCGCGAGGATCTGACAACAGAAAGTGATATTAATGCTAGTTCTAATGTGACTGGACAAGACGGTATTGTAAAAATCAACACACCGGAGATTGATCCTAGTAGTGGGTTAACCAACTTGCCTACAGATTTAGTTGATGCCTCTAACCAGATTGCTCAAAATTGCCGAACAGGTAGAACACAAGTTGCTCGAAATGAATTCATTATTACCGGACGGGGTGGGTTGCCGGACAATCCCAGCGACGCACTTAGCACTGATACTATTTGGACAGATTTGCGTTCAACGCCAAGGACAACTCTGAGTCGCGCAAGTTCTCAAGATGTGATTGCAATTGCCAACTCGACTCGCAAGCCGTTGGTAGAAGCTCAAGGGTGGGTAATCAACGACAAGGGCAAAGTGGTACTCATGGCTCAATCCTTCCCCGTACTAGCTCACAGCCTTTGGCAAACGACAGGCGAGTGTCCGGTTCCGTGACAAACTTGAAGATCGGCTTGAGTTGAAAAAAAGACGAGGATTTTACCCATGTCTGCCAAAACCACTCAACTTCCATTTTCGGCAAAGTCACCATATCGGAGCAGGGTGAGACGGCTTTGAGTACCTTAATTTAGGCTCCGTAAGATGTCAAATGGGTTCTATAACGGTTTTGAGATAACACTTCAGTACTTTTTCGCTGAAAGCTCACAGTCCAACGGCATTTTAGCCGTACTAATGTACTAAAATCAACGACGTTTTCTTGCCACGATTGGGGTTGAATTGCGTCGCCACTGAGAGTTGGAAGTTATCAAACATCCTCCATTGGACTCATTGCAGTTTCCTCTCCCAAGGATGAGGGTGAGCTGAAAAATTCCGAGAAAACTTAATAAAGTAGTTTATGATACAAAAATGCCGCATCCCATCCAAGTACCAGAACGTTCCTTGGGCAAAACACCCACGATCGCTACTATCGCATCGCTATGTCTTGCTCTGCTCTCGATCGCTTCTGCCGCAATTTTCATCAAATTCAGTGAACAGGAAATTAGTCCCTACGCTACAGCATTCAACCGTTTTTGGATTACCACAGTCATTTTGGGCTTGTGGAGCGGTGTCAGCGCAGTACGCCGGAAACAGGAGAACAGCGAAACCCCTAAATCATCCCCTTATACAGGAGCGATCATCGGGCAGTTATTTCTGGTAGGGTTCTTTTTAGCGGCTGACTTGATTCTGTGGGCTTGGTCACTGACGCAAACTAGCGTAGCTAACGCAACGTTACTGGCAAACCTCACGCCCGTATTCTCCTGTTTAGGTGGATGGTTGTTCTGTCAGAGACGCTTCGATCAGCAATTTCTGCTTGGCATGGCAATTGCGATCGCTGCCGTTTTTGTGATTGGATGTAATGATTGTCAACTTGCTAGTGGCAAATTTCTTGGAGATATTGCTGCTTTAATTGCTGCTGTGTGTTTCAGCGTCTATCTGTCGGTACTGGAACGGCTCCAAAATCAGTTAGGGGCTACAAAGATTGTGTTCTGGAGTTCAGCGATCGCAACATTGGTATCGTTGCCGATTGTACTGATTGATGGAGGTCAAGTGTTTCCCACCTCCTGGCAGGGATGGCTAATAGTCATTTCTCTCGCTGGTGTTTGTCAAATCCTGGGACAGGGAATGCTCGTACACTCTCTCAACCAGTTGTCATCAGAATTCGTGGCGTTATTCCTGCTTTTAGAGCCAGTATTGGCGGGAGTTGGAGCTTGGGCATTGTTTTCAGAACAGTTGGGTTTGTTGAATCTGGTGGCGTTTGCGATCGCGTTGGTGGGCGTATATGTTTCTCTCTCTAGTCCATCTGCACTCAGAGATGAAGCAATTCAACCCAGTTTAGTAACGTTGCAGGTAGAAACTGACCCGAAAAATCGAGAGCAAGAAGTGGTCAAGGCTGTACTCAACAGTTGTATTGCCAAAAAAGAAATTTCCGTGCCAGAAACAGCATTAGTTGGCATGAAGCGGAGCTAGTACTCTACCGTAGATTTCTTAAACAGTTTGGATGCAACACCTCTTAAAATGTGTGGCAATAGTTTTAGACCCGGTAAGAAGACAATCCCTATCTGCTGCATCAATCCGAGTGCATCGCCTTGCCCCCAATGCTCTATGATTTTTCCGTCCTCGACTCGATCAATGTGCATGATCGACAATTTAATCCGCTTGCCCGTTGGCGGCAAGCCTTGAAATTCTCCAAGGTGCGTGGCTGTAAACGTTCCGCACGTCACAACTCTATCGCCTGCAACCACAACCTCATCAAAAATGTGTTGACCCTCGCTGAAGGCTAAATAAAACGACATCCCGAACTGCTTGAATCCCTCTCCATCCAATGGTTCAGGCATACCTGCCAGATGAGCAACAAAATTCGGAGCAAGAAGTTCTAAGGCTTGCTCCATTTTGCGATCGTCGAAGGCTTTGTAGAACTGGAGAACGATCACTTTGTTTTGTTCAGTCAGCATACGATCCTAACCTTTATGACGACAGCTATAACTAAGGATTACAGTACATACATTGAGCTGGGTCGGCTTTCTCTATCCCGTCTGGAAATAAGATTTCTTGGTTAAAACTACACTTTTTACATTGATAAATTTCCAACAGCGTCATACTGCTAGGCAAGTTGCACCACTCACAAGGTAAGCCTTTTTTCCTCTGGACTACATCAAAACCAGGACAAGAACATTTAGGACAAATTTGCTTAATTTTTTGGATTAAATCGCGAGTTGCTTTTTCAATATTTTTCATTCGAGTAGGGTTATAAAGCGCTCGCATATCAGTTTCTATCTGTACTTTCCCATTGCGTGATTGAGCTAAAATCAATTCAACCGCTTCAATCAGTTGTTTTTCAGTTATTATTCCTTTAATAATTTCCTGCTTGCCTTCATCTGAAGGCTCCATAACGACTAATCCATGTTCGGGAAAGCCAACCTTTTGGGCAAATTCAAAAACTTCCTCAATGGTTTGTATGGTTTTATGACTAAAATTTGTGTCAGTTGAAAACTCTTGACCAACAATTTCTATTTCATTGATTGTGTCGATTAAAACAACAATTTCTCGATTGCGAGAAATATAAGGAAAAGCTGGATGAGGAGCAAAAGTTCCTTCACTGGCAAAGGCTAAGGTTTCACCTGTGAGTTCCAAAGCTTTTTGTGCTTTGAGTTTTGCGGCTTGTAGTTGGTCGCCAGTCCGTTTGATTTCTCGCGTGAAAGTCCCGAAGGTGTCAGTATCAAAGTTTTCTGGGACTACTACTTTAATTCCTAATTCCCGTTCGAGGAGAGGTGCAATTACCCTCTCTTTTTGGTGCATGGTGGCGAGTACTCCCACGCGATCGCCAAATAATGAATGCTTTGTCATCATTACCTTGCATCTATGTAGAGACGTTCCGGTGGAACGTCTCTACCAAAAGAAATTTTCTGTTTTGATGGTCTAAACCCATTCCTAATTTACTCGTCGTGAGCGAAGCGGTGGAAGAGGTAGTCTAGGGCGTGATTACGCAATCTGTAGTATTCTGGGTCTTCCATAATGAGGGCGCGATCGCGGGGACGCGGGAAAGGAATGTCCATAATCTCACCGATATTTGCTGCTGGACCATTGGTCATCATTACCAAGCGATCGGCTAAAAATAGTGCTTCATCAATATCGTGGGTAATCATTAGAACCGTGCAGCGGTGGTCGTTCCAGATTTTCAGCAGTTCTTCCTGTAACTCTTCCTTGGTGATGGCATCCAAAGCACCGAAAGGTTCATCCAAAATCAAGACTTGGGGACGAACCGCCAAAGCCCTGGCGATAGAAACCCGCTGTCTCATCCCACCGGACATTTGCGGTGGCTTTTTATCAGCCGCCTCCGACAAACCCACCATCGCGAGATGTTCCCGCACAATCGCTCTTTTTTGGGCCTGCGACTTGTTGGGGTGAACGGCGTGAACAGCTATGTAGATATTTTCAAACGCTGTCCGCCAAGGCAGTAGCGCGTAGTTTTGGAACACAACCATGCGGTCTGGCCCTGGCTTGGTGATGGGCTTCCCTTGCACGCGCACTTCTCCGGTGGTAGGAAAGGCGAAACCCGACACCATGTTCAGCAGGGTCGATTTGCCGCAGCCAGAGTGACCGATAACGCAGATAAACTCGCCTTCTTCTACCGTCAGGTTAACGTCTTGGAGTACCGGGTACGGGCCCTTCTTCGTTGGATAGACCTTAGAAACGTTTTCGATTGTTAGGAATGATTCGGGCTTAACTGTAGTTGTCATTGGCTGTCGGGCAGTGGAAGTCTGGCTATTGGTAAAGGCTAGACGGTTAACCATTGGTTTAGTTGTTGGTTATTAGTTGGTGGTTATTGATTATCGGTTGTTGGTTGTTGGTTGTTAGTAAAGGGCAAATATAGCAATCAGCACTCAGCTTTCAGCGGTCAGCTTTCAGTCAATTAGGCTCTAGCGAAGGAACGCAAGCTCCCGTTAATGTCCTAACCTAAGTAGCTACTGCTATAACAAACAACAAACTAATGACTAAGCAGCGACCGTAGGACGTGGTAAATCGAGGATGACTTCCGCAATGCTGAAATCGCGTTTAATCTTCAAATTGTTGAGATAACCAATCGGGTCGTCAGCAGTGAACGTGGTGCCATCAAACATCGCGATCGCGCCACTGGTATATTTCACATCCAACAGACCCAGTTCTCGTGCGGCGGTGCTGAACACGCTTACCCGGCACACCCGTTCCATGATTTCCACCCAGTTTCGAGGGAAGGGCGTGTGGCCCCAACGTGCCAACTGAGTCATGTGCCAAAGGTGTTCAGTCCGACTGGGACGATTCACGCCATCCCCAAAGAACAGGTGATGGGCAAACTCTCGCATGGGTTGATCGAGACTACAGAATGCTTCATCGGGGTTGCCGAGGTGGATGTAAGCAATATCTGTATTCACGTACTCCCGCTGGGCAACAATCTGACGCACCTCTAGTTCGTTAGCACGGTCAGTACAATACTGAGATGCCTCTAGCAACGCTTTGACTAAGGCAATGTGGGTGTTGGGATAAGCGTTTGCCCAGTCTTCGCGAACACCAAGCACTTTTCCTGGATGTCCGGGCCAAATCTCCAAGTCTGTGGCAACAGTAAAACCAATCCCTTGCATTGCCGCCCGCGTGTTCCAGGGTTCCCCAACACAGAAACCATCAATGGTTCCCCCTTGCAAATCGACGACCATTTGCGCTGGAGGGATGCTCTGAAGCGACAAATCGTAATCGGGGTCGATGCCACCACTCGCTAACCAGTAACGCAGCAGCAGATTGTGCATTGAGGAAGGATGCACTAACCCCATCCGGTGCTGGCGTTCCGGGGAGTCGAGCAGCATTTTCTTGAAATCTGCTAGGGTGCGTACCCCTTGGTCATAAAAGCGTTTATCCAGGGTGATGCCATTGCCGTTGCGAGTCATGGTCAATGCACTGACAACGGGCAAGGGTCGGTTGTCATTTCCGCCTAGGGTAATCCACAGAGGCATCCCCGATGGCATTTGAGCCGCATCTAAATACCCGCCACTGATGCCATCCATAATGCCGCGCCAACTCGTTTCGCGCACGAGGTTGACTTCATCTAAACCGTGTTTCTGGAAGAAGCCTTTTTCTTTGGCAACCGCTAGAGGAGCACAAGCCGTTAGTGGGACAAAACCAATGTCGAGGTTGACTTTTTCCAAACCATGACGCGCAACCACGGCTGTTTTTCTCGCCCGAATTTTCTTAATCCGCTTCTGCTGGTTGAGGAAGTAAATCATCTCACTCCGCAAGCTGTAGTAGCTAGGATGTTCCACCACTTCCATCCGCTTGCGAGGTCGGGGGATGTCCACCTCTAAAATCTGACCAATTTTGGAACCCGGTCCGTTGGTAAGCATGACAATTCGGTCAGACAGCAGCACCGCTTCATCGACATCATGGGTAACCATGATTGCCGTGACTTCGTTTTCTTCGCAGATTTTCATTAACTGCTCTTGGAGGTTGCCTCGTGTGAGAGCATCCAACGCGCCAAAGGGTTCATCAAGGAGCAGCAATTTGGGACGGATGGCAAGGGCGCGTGCGATCGCAACCCGTTGTTTTTGTCCACCCGATAGCATCGTAGGCTGTTTGTCCGCATGAGGGCGTAACCCAACCATATCAATGTGTCGCTCTACAATTGCTTTGCGCTCAGCAGCAGGCAAATCCTTCATCACCGAGTCAACAGCTAAGGCAATATTTTGCCGTACTGTCCGCCAAGGCAACAGAGAATAATTCTGGAACACCACCATCTTGTCTGGCCCTGGCTGTTTAACTTTTTGCCCTTCCAGGGTAACTATCCCATCACTCGGCAAATCTAAACCAGCAATCATGTTCAACAGGGTTGACTTACCGCAGCCGGAGTGACCGATGAACGAGATAAACTCTCCTTTTTTAATGTGTAGGTCAATCCCTTTTAAGGCAACGTATTCCCCACCACCAGCTAACGAAAAAACTTTATCAACTTGGTCAACAGCAACAAAAATACTCATTAGTCCTTAGTCCTTATCAGTCATTGGTCATTGGTTAGTTTTTATTAGTTATTAGTTATTAGTTATTAGTTATTAGTTATTAGTTATTAGTTATTTGTTGGTGATCAGAAACAACTAACAACACATAACTAACAACACATAACTAATCACTACTTCTTTTCCTGTGGAACAATCCTGGACTGCAAGTACCCCATGGCTCGGTCTAGAAGCAAGCCTACTGCACCGATATAGGCAACAGCCAAGATAATTTCACTGACATAGTTCTGTTGATAGGCATCCCAGATGAAGAAACCAATTCCGACAATACCTGACATCACGATTTCTGCTGCAATAATTGCCAACCATGCCAATCCAATCGCGATTTTCAATCCTGTAAAGATGTAGGGAAGAGCAGAGGGAAATAGAATGTTCAAGTAGTATTCCTTGCGTGAAAGCTGTAAAACTTTGGCGACGTTGTTGTAATCGTCGGGGATTTGCTTCACGCCCTCAGTCGTGTTGATTAAAATCGGCCAGACTGAGGTAATAAAAATTACGAAAATAGCAGCGGGCTGGTTTTGTTGCAAGGCGACCAGAGCAATCGGAACCCAAGCTAAAGGCGCTACCATTCGCAGGAACTGAAAAACTGGGTCTAAAGCTTTATTAATCAGTGGATTCGTTCCCACAAAAATGCCTGTAGCAATCCCGACAATTGCCGCTAATGAGTAGCCTTGGGCAACCCGACCCAAGCTTGCCATAGTCTGCCAAAACAGACCTTTGTCAATACCGCCTTTATCATAAAAGGGATACAAAAGTAGTTCTCTTGTCCGTTGATCTGTCCAAACACTGAGTGGCCCTGGCAGTCTTGTCAATCCAGACCAGGAAAATATTTGCCATACAGTTAAGAACCCTAGAACGCCCAATACAGGAGGCAAAATATCCTTAGATTGCTTTTTCCAGAAAGTCTGGATTGCGTTGGTTGAACTAGCTCTTGAATTGCGGTTGATTGTGTTGACAGTCATTTTCCTTTCCTCTATGTTGCTTTTAGTTTTGACGTTTGAACCTGTGAATGCGTGACTTTACCTAAACTCTCTTAATCGCAAGGCTATTGAGGTAAGCCTCTGGATTTTCTGGGTCAAATTCTTTTCCATCAAAAAATCTCTCAACACCTCGTGATGTACTTTGGGGAATCTCAGAATTAAAACCTGCCTCTTTCGCCGCTTCTCGCCATAAGTCTTCGCGGTTGACGCGATCGATAATCTGCTTGGCTTGATCAATATCGTTAATCTTTCCTTTGTGGAAACCCCAGCGCATACTTTCGGTTAAAAACCATAAATCGTGGCTCTTATAGGGGTAGGACACGCTACCGATATCGTCTTTCCAATACATCGGCCCCATCTTGAAGTCACCAACGTCTGCTTTGCCATCACCCATCGCATACTTCCCGGCATATGGGGGTTGGAGAATCCTTATAGGCACGTTGAAAAAGTTTCGCTGGGAGACAATTTGAACCAACTCCTCTCGGTTCTTGGCTTGATCGCACCACTGCTGCGCTTCCATTAATGCTTTTAAGACGGCTTTGGTTGCTTTGGGATTCTTGTCTACCCAGTCAGCTCTGATGCTTAAATATTCCTCTGGGTGGAATCTCCAGATTTGACCAGAAACTGCTGCCATGTGACCAATATCATCGGCAACGATACGATAGGGCCAGGGGTCACCTGTACTGAAGGCATCCATCGAACCGTTCCGCATCCCTTGCACCGTTTCAGCAGATGGCACTGCCAACAGGTCGATATCATTATCTGGATCAACACCACCTGCGGCGAACCAATAGCGAATCCAGAGGTCTTGGTTCACTTGGGGAAAGGTGTGTGCGGCTTTAAATTTCCTACCGTTGGCTTGTTGAAACCCTTTGATGTAGTCGGCAGCACCGGAAATGTCTAAACCCAGTCCTTTGCCTTTGTGCATACGAGCGATCGCAATTCCATTCCCCTGCGTATTCAACTGAGCTAAAACATACATGGGAATTTTTCGCCCGTTGGTGATTATGCCTTCACTAATTAGATGAGGCATCGGCATCTGCCACTGACCACCATCAATACCACCATTTGCTGAACCAATCGTCACATTGTCCCGTGCTGATGCCCAGCTTGCTTGCTTTGCCAACTTAACGTCGGTCATGCCGTACTTGGCAAAAAAGCCTTTTTCTTGAGCAATCACCAGCGCTGCCGCCTCGACAATGGGGATATACCCAAGCTTGACTGTTGACGTTTCCGGTACCTGTTCTGGACTCAGTTCAATGGCTTCTGCTTTCGGCGATAGTGCCGCAGGAGAAGGTGGGTTTCCCAAACAGCCTTTAAGGAATACAGAACTCGCCGCCGTTGCACCAGCCGTTAATAAAAATCTCCGTCGCGAAAAATTACTCATAAAATCTCCTTGCAGCTAATCCTATGTTCTGTAGGGCTACTAACAAATGGTTATGTTCTTGGAAGTTGAAAGTCTTAACTAAACTCTCTTAAAGTTGGTCGCTATTATTAATCAACCTTCAGGTTTATAGAAAATAGCGGCTATCCTCTTGACAATTTCGCTAACATTAGAGTTGCTTAAATCAGGATTTAATTGGAGCCTAGTTTTTGGTGCAGAGTTCCTCTCATGCGCCATTAGGAGCGGAGCGCTCAACCTTGAAGATTGGCTTGCTTCGTTCGCGATGACGTTTTGTTTATTGATTTGCAACTTGAAATTAGCTTACCATCCCTAACGATTGAATTGCGCCTATGGACTAGTCAAAGTTAAATAAAATATTAAATGGTATCAATAAGTATTCTTTTAGTGTCTTAGTTCTCAAGGCTTTGAGCCACAATCTACTGGCAACTATCTATAGGAACCATTGAACGCAACGATGATTAGTTGTTTTTGTTATCTTTAACTCATCAAACTATGAATAAAAAATGAAAACAGTCATCTTATTAAAGTCATTTCAATTCCGTTTAAGCAGCCATCTTATTAAAGTCATTTCAATTCCGTCTAAGGAGTCGGCATAAAACCTACGACCAAGATAAGCGGCGGCGACAGATAAATCTCTCAACCGTCCGCTTCATGGACTTGTTAAGTTGCGTCACTAGCGATCGCTCTTCATTGCTCTTTAGCCTATAAACTGCTTGTCAGAGGCAAGCCGCAAATTGGCTTTTGTGGACATCAACCAAGCAAAGCCAATTAATGACGAATAGCCCCCAAATAAAAAGGCTGCATACCGCCCTGCTGTTTCGGGTTGCATATTGCTCATTAACTCGGAAAAGCCAGCAAGAATCGGAATTTCACCCAGCATCCCAGGCAAAGCCATACAAATTGCACCTTGCAACCAATCTTTCTGCTCAATGCGCCGCCACTTCATCAGCCCCAAAGACACAACAGAATACAAAATACCTGTGACAATCACGTTGAGCCAGTATGCAGCAGAAGAACCTTCAAAGAAGTACGAACCAGCCATGCGATAAACGGAAGTTCCTGCTGCCCAGATAACGAAGCCGAGTAAGACGAAGCCAATTCTGTCTTTTGTGTTCATGGTGATTTCCCTATTGAACGGTGTTAACGTAATAGCCGTTACGCTAATCATTAATGTAATAGCCGTTACGTTAACTGTCAACCCATGAGCCGACCCACTGAGCCTCAGAAAAAGGAAGAGCTTTTAGAACGATGTCTAGCTGTTGCCATCGAAGTAGGAGCATTGGACACTAGTATCAACGCGATCGCTAAGAGAATAGGGACTAGTGGACGAATGCTCGTTTACCACTTTGGCTCTAAACAGGAATTAGAGCGACAAATCATCGGTCTTTTGGAGACTCGCTTGCGCGAAAGATTATGGTCATTTCAAGGCGTGTCACTTGAAGGGGCAGATTGTCTAGCACAACCCCTGCTTGAAATGTGGAGGCATTTGACTTCACCAGAGATGCACGGCTTGCTGAAACTGACGATGGAACTAAATCAACGTGCCATACAAGGCGACTCAGAAACACAACGTTTCTTAGAGCAAGAGAGTCAAAAATGGGTAGATTCTCTATTTAATCTCACAAATGACAAAACTACTGCTTTGTCGCTATTTCACTTATTTCAGGGCGCAATCTTGGACTTTTTGACGACAGGAAACGCACAACGCGGACAACAAACTATTAAGGCTTTTACCGAAACTCTGCGGTAACTTGAACCTGAGCATTTACAGACAATGTCGGTTTTCTAAAATATTGCAAGCAAAAGAAAGCTACTCTAGAGTGCTGTAGACTATTGCGTAGCTCTCTCATCACTCTCCTCAACTAAGCGTGCAAGACAGACGTAACTCTGAACCCTCTAGACGCCATCAACGTTTGCCTAATCAACGGTGGCAGATTGCGTCTCCAAAAGCCGAACAAGCAACTCAACTAGCTTCGTCAACAGGACTTTTACCGCTACTGGGTCAGGTGCTGATTAATCGGGGAATTGAGACACCAGAACAGGCACAGGTGTACTTGTATCCAGAATCTCAGGCGATGCCTTCACCGATGGATGAATTTCCTGACTTGGCAATCAGTGTGGAAATGCTCAAAGAAGCGATCGCCTCTGAAGAAAAAATCGCGATTTGTGGTGACTATGATGCGGATGGCATGACTAGCACCGCGTTATTACTTCGTGCCCTACGCTGGTTAGGTGCAGATGTAGACTACGCGATTCCTAGCCGCATGAAAGATGGCTACGGCATCAATACCCGAATTGTTGAGGAATTCGCCTCGGAAGGCGTGGCGCTGATTCTGACAGTCGATAACGGGATTTCTGCTCATGACGCGATCGCAAGAGCGCTAGAACTAGGAATGATGGTGATTGTAACTGACCACCACGACCTACCACCGGAACTTCCAGAAGCGGATGCTATTCTCAACCCAAAACTGATTCCCGAATTCTCGCCTTATCGAGGTCTTGCCGGAGTTGGTGTTGCTTATATTTTGGCAGTGTCTCTCGCGCAAGAACTGGGTAAGCTTCCGGGATTAACGAGTCAACTCTTAGAACTTTTTACACTAGGAACGATTGCCGATTTAGCTCCCTTGAATGGGATTAACCGACGTTGGTTAAAGCGAGGCTTAAAGCTACTACCTCACTCTAAACTTGCAGGTGTTCAAGCCTTAATCCAGATGGCTGGGGTGAGTGAAGACCAAAAAGCCTTGAAGCCAGAGGACATCGGCTTTAAGCTAGGCCCAAGAATTAATGCGATCGGTCGTTTATCCGACCCTCAGATTGTCATTGAACTGCTAACGACAACTGAACCAGGAATCGCTTTAGAACGTGCGATGCAGTGTGAGCAAATCAATCAAAAGCGCCAGCAACTGTGTGAGCAAATTGAACAAGAAGCGATCGCATTCATCGAAGCTAGTCAGATAGATTTGCAACAACAGCGTGTCTTAGTGATTGTTCAACCCAATTGGCATCACGGTGTTATTGGTATCGTCGCCTCCCGACTCGTAGAACGCTACGGTGTCCCCGTATTTATCGGCACCTACGAAGCGGAAGATGCCAATCACATCCGGGGTTCAGCACGGGGAATTCCTGAATTTAATGTCTTTGAAGCACTACAGTTCTGCAAAGAATACTTAGGAAAATTTGGCGGACACCAAGCTGCTGGTGGTTTCTCCTTACCCACCGATAACTTGGACGTGTTTCGGCAATCTCTTAGTGAATTTGCTAGAACGTGCCTACAACCCGAACACCTCAAACCGCTAGTTGAGATTGACGTACAGGCTGACTTTAGTCAAATTACTTCCAACCTCTACCGACAAATTGACGTGCTGCACCCCTGCGGTATTGGTAACCCTGACCCAGTTTTCTGGACACCTAATGTTAAAGTAGTCGATCAAAAAATTGTTGGTAAAGGACACCTGAAGCTCACCCTGAGCCAAGACAACCAACCAACAAAAATTACAGCAGTTGCTTGGCGCTGGGGCGAATACTTCCCCCTCCCGTCACGAGTGGATATTGCCTACAAACTCAAAGAAAATACCTGGAACGGTAACACAAACATTGAGTTGGAGTTAGTTGGCATTCGCTTACCCACCTCTGTCTTGACCCCAACTGTGCCACCCAAGAAAGCGGAGTTCTATCACAATGAGCGTCACTACACCTGTAGCCTATATGAGTCTTTAAGTGAGTTAAGAATTAGAAATGCTGAAGGGAAGGTTCTAGCGATTCAGAAAGGACAACGAATCGGACTTTTAGGCGCTAGGCGAGAAGACGCGAAAGAGGTTGATGTTACAAAACCTCACTACTATCAGTTGATTAAAGCCGCTACTCACGCTTTAGCAGTGAGCGAATAATTTGGGAATTTAGCTATCAGCAATCAGCTTTCAGCAAAAAAACTAGCTAACTGCTACGACGAACACCTTCTAAAGATGCGCTCAAGGTTAACGGATGCTGACGACTTTAATTTAAAAGCTGAAAGCTGATAGCTCAATGCTTCTCTCTAAAGATCGCCTTTGAGAGCAGCCAACGCAAAAATGACGATTGGACCCGAAAGTACGACAGCCGCTAGCATGGTCAACTGTGCAATGACTTCCCAGTTGACGTTGTTTAAAAAGCTTAAATCCATTTATCCTCCCAATTGACCCAACGAATTTGATGGCGAAACTAAAAAATTCTTGTTTAGATCTTATCCGGTAGTTTTCTCAGTCTTTTAATTAAGTTTACAAAACTATATAAAACGCAACAAAATCCGATGCAGCATCTGCCAGAGGTGAAAACTCGCTAAGCTTGAAGGGCATTAAATTTGTAGCTCCTGTTTAAAGTAATGGCAACTTGGCTTTGTGTAAAGCAATGTGGTGCGTGCTGTCATCTTGACCCAACTGAGCGTCCAGATTTAGAGGAGTATCTTTCTCCAGAGGAGTTAGCGCTTTATCTGAGTCTGGTGGGTGAAGGGGGATGGTGTGTGAATTTTGATCATTCAACCCGTGAATGCCGCATTTATGACAAGCGTCCTCGCTTCTGTCGTGTAGAAGGAGATGCTTTTCAAGAGATGTTTGGTGTGGAACCAGCAGAGTTAAATGACTTTGCAATTGATTGCTGCCGTCAGCAGATTGAGGGGGTTTATGGCGATCGCTCTTTAGAGATGATCAGATTTGATCAGCAAGTCGGTATTTGATTGGAAAGAGGCTAGAAAATGCTCTGCTTATAGTTCCGATAAGCAACATTAAGGGTTGCTATTTTATGTAAATTTCTGAGAAGATGAAAAGAATATGAAAGCTAGTTAACATTGATACAGGCTCCCGTGAAACTCTCTTCCCTGCCTTTGACCAGTCCTGTCCTGTCAGCACCCCCAACTTTGATTGAGCCAGCGTCAAAAAATGACAAACTTCGTTCTCAGTCGCCGTCTAAGGCTGAGCTAACAAAAGATTTGTCACTAACCGCTCTTGCCAAGCCACAGCAGGCTCAGGAGCGTAATCGAGGTGTTTGGCGTATCTTTAGCTCCACATTCTTAACGATTTTTCTAGCAGAGATGGGAGACAAAACCCAGCTAGCGACGTTGCTAATGAGTGCAGAATCTCATGCTCCGTGGGTTGTTTTTGCGGGGGCTGCGATCGCCTTAATTGCAACAAGCTTACTTGGAGTACTTATTGGTCGTTGGCTAGCTAATCGGCTTTCTCCTAAAACGTTGGAAATGTCAGCCGGAGCGCTTTTGCTCTTCATTTCCGTCATGCTGCTCTGGGATGTCGTGCAATTCGCTGGCTAACAACTGTTTTGAAAATAGGTGTTAGGTGGTAGGTGATAGGTGATAGGGATTTTCATCCTTCGGTGTAGGCAATCACCCGTAGAAGTCTAACAACGAACTACCAACAACCAATAACTAATAACCAACAACCAATGGACTGGCAACTTCTCGGATTGAGTTTCATAACGGTGTTTCTAGCAGAAATTGGAGACAAGAGCCAACTGGCAGCGATCGCATTGGGTGGTAGCCTCAAGTCTCCCCGTGCTGTGTTTTTTGGCTCTGTTGCTGCACTGCTTTTGGCTAGCCTAATTGGTGTTCTGGCAGGGGAAGGAGTCGCGCACTTATTGCCCGATCGGATACTAAAAGCGATCGCAGCTATTGGCTTTGCACTGATGGCAATCCGTCTGCTATGGCCCTCAGAAGTAAACGACACCCAAGAGTAAGTTTTGCGATTTCAATTGAACTAGCTCAAGAAAAAAGCTCCTCACAACAGCGAGGAGCTTTCTTGTACCCGGATAATGTTCTATCTAAGCAAGCTTACGCAAATCGCCGTAGCACCAGCCAAGCAGAGTAGTACCTGCTGCTAACTTAATAGCTTCAAGTACCCAATACCCCTCATGCATCTGAAGCATTCCCGCAGGCATCCCAGTCGTTGGCTCCAAAAGATTCAGTTGGAGAGCCAGAGCGCTCATCTGCGGCGTGATGATGTAAGTATAAATGAGTGCAATTGCCAGCAGAAGGACAGCTAAGAAGATTGACCAGCGCCTTACCTGACGGTAAAGATTGGAGGGACCACGCAGCGCTAAGAGACTTGCTAACACAAGAGCCGCACACAGCAATTCGATACGATTAAAAGTCCAGAAAATTGAATAACCTGCTGCTGCAAAACTCGATTGGGTCATCATACCAGCCGCTGATAGACCAGGCATGATCACAAAGTCCAAAATCAAACTGCTACTCAGCCAAAAGCCCAAGGCAAACATTATGATCGTCTGCCATGTGGGTCGCTTTACACTAACGCCAAAATCAGCGTTCATAGAATTTCCTCTAT
The DNA here is from genome assembly GCA_019358875.1 of Symplocastrum torsivum CPER-KK1. Taxonomy (GTDB): domain Bacteria; phylum Cyanobacteriota; class Cyanobacteriia; order Cyanobacteriales; family Coleofasciculaceae; genus Symplocastrum; species Symplocastrum torsivum. Next base: position 227,063 of record JAHHIF010000005.1, on the reverse strand, counting down.
CGTGTCTTAATCTTTAGCTTAACCAATTATTTTGAGAAAAAATATGAAGTAATCTTTCATTAAATATGAAATAAAGCTAAAGAGTATTTCCAAAATTCAAGCTAATTTTTCATTAGCTAAGAATCTTTGAAAACCCTCTAACCTCCATAAATACTAATAAGTACTTTTGCTTAGGAAGTAGACGTTAAGCGATCGCGTAGAAAGACATCTGATGTCACTCACTCTGGTCAGCCAGATGTACTGTGGTGTTCTAAAACTAAAGTAAGGGCTAAGTCGGGATTCTCGTCATTCACCTCGCCCCTCTAAACCAATGCGCGTTTCAAGTTTATTCGGAGTAATGACATTAGTCGCCAGTCTTTTGGGCGTTACTACTTCATCAATTCAGGCAATTCAACTAGCCGATGGAACAGTTTCATTTGAGAAGCCTCCTCGCTTAGTTAAGGCAACAACAACCTACAACCAAGCTGATATATCGGGAGCGACCTACTACTTCACAATAGAATTACCAGAAAATGCTGGCGAACCCCTTCAGAAAGTCACAATTAACCAACGTCAAGGATTTGATGATATTCGATTTGATCTCGATGATAGTCGTGCATTTGAAGGGACACCTCGGAACAAAGGTGAGCGGTTAACTCTGGCAGCAGTAACCAAGGATGACGAAACCCAAACAATTTCATTAACATTTGACCCACCTGTAACACCCGGAAAAACGATTACCGTTGGGCTTCGTCCTAGGCGGAACCCGTGGACTGGCGGAGTATACCTTTTTGGCGTTACAGCTTTTCCGGCGGGAGAGAAGCCCTACGGATTGTATCTCGGTGTTGGGCGTCTGCACTTCTACGACAATGACAGAGATTTCCCCTCTGATTCTTGACTATGTACCCTAGTACATCACAGCCGAAATGAGCCTACCATCTGAAAACTTGCTCAAATCGTTAGAAATAAAGCTTGTTGACTTTTGACTTGGGCGTAGCAGTACTAGATGAGTTCATCGGAATTAGAGACAGGGCCTCCACAGAGCATTAGGGAGAATTGAAAAATGCGTCATCATGACAATTTTCCTTCTCCTAGAGAAATACTAGGCGTAATAAGTGAGAGAGTCGCCATGATTAGCACTTCTGTTGTACAAAAACTCTTTACAGGGCGACTGACTCCTTTCAATATCGCTGCTCTTTATGTCCTCATTGGTGGGCTATGGATTCTCTTTTCTGACGAATTGCTGATTGCCTCAATCCACAATTCGCAACTCCTAACATACCTTCAAACAATCAAAGGTTGGTTCTATGTCATCGTCACGGGATGGATGCTTTACGCCGTTATCAGTCGTAGTGTACGAGCGCTCCAGCAATCGGAAGCGTCACTACGAGCAAGTGAAGAGCAGTTCCGCCAGTTAACGGAAAATATCCGTGAAGTCTTTTGGCTGAAACCCCTGAAAATAGACCAAGTAATTTATCTCAGTCCGGCTTACGAAGAAGTTTGGGGGAGAAGCTGCGAGAGTGTATATGAGGGAGCAATGTCTTGGACGGAGGCGATCCATCAAGAAGATCGAGATCGCGTCATTACTGCCTTTGAAAAACAGATCTTGGGAGAGGGAGACTTTAATCAAGAGTATCGGATTGTGCGACCCGATGGAGAAGTACGCTGGATACGCGATCGCGCCTTCCCAATCTACAACCGCTCTGGGCAAGTTTACCGCTTAGCAGGTATCGCTGAGGATATCACTGAGCGGCAGCAAACTTTATCTGCACTACAAAGGCTCAATGAAGAACTACAACAAAGCCAACAGAACCTGCAAGCGATTATTGACAACACTACAGCCGTCATCTACCTGAAAGACTCAAAAGGGCGGTTCATGCTCATCAATCGCCAGTTTGAAAGTTTGTTTCACGTAACCCGTGAGCAAGTGATCGGCAAAACCGACCATGACGTTTTTCCTAAAGATTTAGCTGATGCTTTCCAGGTAAATGACTCTAGAGTAATTGATACGGGAGAAGTACTGACGATTGAGGAGGTTGCTCCTCAGCACGACGGGTCGCACACCTACCTCTCGATTAAGTTCCCCTTGTATGATGGGACTCATTCACTATATGCAGTGGGTGGCATCTCTACTGATATTACTGAACGCAAACAGGCAGAGCAGAAACTTCGTGATTCAGAACACCGCTTCCGTAGTGTGTTTGAGCAGGCTCCATTTGCCATTCAGATCTTTACCGCTGATGGCTTCCTGGAGCAAGCGAACCAGACTTGGGAACAGATGTGGGGGATAACACGAGATAGCGTAGTAGGGTACAATCTGCTGCACGATCCACAGGCAGAAGTCATGGGTCATCTGCCTGATTTCCGCAAAGCCTTTGCCGGGGAAGTTGTCAGTCTCCCACCTGTCTATTACGAGCCCGCTTTAAGCAATAATCAAGGGGCTTCTCGTTGGATTGAAGTTCATCTCTATTCAGTCAAAGACGAGGCTGAAAATGTACAGGAAGTCGTGCTTATAACTCGTGACATTAGCGATCGCAAGCACGCCGAGCAACGCTTGCAATCGTCTGAAGAACGGTTCCGTCGCGCTATCCTTGATGCTCCCTTGCCCATGATGCTTCATGCGGAAGATGGCGAAGTGGTGCAAATTAACCGAACTTGGACGCAACTGACAGGCTACACTCATTCAGACATTCCGACAATCGCGAATTGGAGTGAAAAAGCCTATGGGCGTCGAAAAGAATTAGTTCAAGCAGATATTGAACGCTTATACAACCTTAATGGACGAATCTCGGAGGGAGAATATAAAATTACTACCCGTAACGGTGAGGTGCGAATCTGGGAGTTCTATTCTGCTCCCTTGGGGAGGTTACCTGATGGGAGACGTTTGGTTATTAGTACAGCCATTGATATTACAGAGCGAAAGAAGACTGAAGCCGAAATCCGCCAACTCAACGAAACTCTGGAACAACGGGTAATCGAACGTACCGCTCAACTGGAAGAAGCGAACCAAGAACTAGAGGCGTTTGCTTACTCGATTGCTCACGATTTGAGGGCACCTTTGAGAGGAATGCAAGGACTAGCAGAAGCTTTACTAGAAGACTATGGAGATGCTTTAGACGCACTCGGTCAGCAGTATACCCATCACATTGTTACTTCCGCTCAACGCTTGGATGATTTAATCAATGATTTACTGGCTTACAGCCGCCTCAGCCGCAGTGAATTAACAGTTTCTATTGTTGATTTGAACTTGGTTATGTCGAGGGCGATGAGCCAGATTGAAGCTGACTTGAAACAACAGCAGGCGGTAGTAACTATTCGATCAGTACTCCCGAAAGTAATGGCTCATTACGGTACCTTAGTTCAGGTACTTACCAATCTGCTGTCCAATGCGATCAAGTTTGTTGAGAATGCCCAACCCCAAGTGCAAATTTGGGTTGAAACACACGATGACTGGGTACAGCTATGGATAGCCGATAATGGCATTGGCATTGCACTAGAGCATCAGCAACGCATCTTTCGCGTTTTTGAACGTTTGCATGGAATTGAAACCTACGCTGGCACGGGCATTGGTTTAGCCATTGTTCAAAAAGGGATAGAGCGCATGGGTGGTCAGGTGGGCATTGAGTCCGAGCTAGGAAAGGGCAGCCGATTTTGGATCAAATTAAGGAGATATGTAAGATCAGAGTCACTATGAATCATACTATTTTGCTGGTAGAAGATGACCCAACTGACATTCTTTTGATGCAACGTGTATTCCGCCATGAAAACTTATCTAAAATCACACTACAAGTCGTTAGAGATGGAGATGCTGCCGTTTTCTACCTAAGTGGGGAAGGGGAATACTCGGATCGCGAACTTTATCCCTTACCTGTGCTGATTTTGCTAGATCTGAGACTACCTCGGCGATCGGGTCATGAAGTCCTTGCTTGGTTGCGACAGCAACCTGAACTGAAACGCATTCCTGTAGTTATTTTGACCTCTTCTAGAGAAGCAAGAGATGTTAACCAAGCTTATGATTTAGGTGTTAATTCCTATTTAGCTAAATCGTCTGGTTTGACGGCTTTATTAGAAATGATGAAAGCAGTTAATTTGTATTGGCTGGTTACTAATGTCAAGCCGGAAGTTCAGCCAAATTGAAGAGCGATTAGGTGAATTTTTAGAAGACAGTTTTATTTGTACATCCTGATGTACCAGTATCTAAAGACTCGTTATCTTACTAATGCTACATGTCTTGGTCATTGATGATAATCCTACCGATCGCCTCCTTGTGATTCGGGAATTGGAGCGAGAATTTACCTCACTTGAGGTAAAAGAGATTACAGATGCTAAAGCTTTGGAAGAAGTAATTACCGAAGGAAGTTTCGATGTTGTCGTTACAGACTATCAACTTGGCTGGAGCGATGGTCTTGTTGTTCTTAAGAAAGTAAAATCTCGCTATCCCAACTGTCCCGTGATTATGTTCACCAATAGTGGGAACGAAGAGCTTGCGGTAGAAGCGATGAAATCGGGACTGGATGATTACATCATCAAGGTTCCCAACCGCTACAAACGGGTGCCTGTTGCTCTACGCTTGGCAATGGAGCGAGCTGAAGTTCGGAGTCGAGCCGCTCGTTTAGAGAAAGAGCGATCGCAACTTCTGGAAAAAGAACGGGCAGCACGTCAGGAGGCAGAGGCAGCTAACCGTCTGAAAGATGAATTTTTGGCGACTCTTTCCCACGAACTACGGACACCACTCAATAGTATGTTGGGCTGGGCACAGATGTTACGCCTCAAGAGACTGAATGAAACTGACTACGATCGAGCAGTTGAGAGTATTGAGCGTAACACGAAGTCTTTGACACGCTTGATTGAAGACCTGCTCGATGTTTCACGCATCATTACAGGTAATCTTTCTCTGAATGTGCAACCTGTTGAACTTGCCTCTGTCATCGAAGTGGCTCTGAGTGTTGTGCGTCCGGCGGCTGAAGCAAAAGCGATCGCGATTTCTTTTCTCAGTGATCGAGAAGTCGCTCCCGTCTTAGGTGATGCGATTCGCTTGCAACAGGTGATATGGAATCTCTTGTCAAACGCGGTCAAGTTTACGCCATCTGGTGGACAAGTAGAAATTCGATTGAAGCAACTGGACGATAGTGTATTGATCGTCGTGAGCGATACAGGACAAGGGATTAAGCCTGAGTTTCTGCCCTTTGTCTTTGACCGCTTCCGTCAGGCAGATAGCAGCTCGACTCGGCTTCAAGGAGGCTTAGGTTTGGGGTTGGCAGTTGTGCGACACTTAGTTGAACTTCAGGGTGGTACTGTCACTGTAGAAAGTCCAGGTTCCGCACAAGGTACAACCTTTACCGTACAATTTCCGACTCAACGCCGTCAGACTCAACTAACAACGGCTGAGGTGGAACCTGCAACAGTTGAGTCAAGTGCAGTCTCATTCAAGGGGTTACGAATCCTTCTCGTAGACGATGAACCCGATACACGAGAGTTGCTAATGTTCGTCCTTGAGCAGTATGAAGCCGAAGTGAAGGAAGCCGCTTCGGTTAGGGAAGCCATTGAAGTGCTTAAAGGGTTTGTGCCGGATGTACTCGTTAGCGATATTGGGATGCCAGGGTTAGACGGCTATACCTTAATTCGCCAGGTTAGGGCAATGCCCGAAGCCTCCTTAAGTAAAATCCCTGCGATCGCGTTGACAGCGTATGCCAGTGATTTAGACCGGGATCGCGCTCTGCAAGAGGGTTTCCAAATGCACCTTTCTAAGCCAGTCGAGTCGGATGAGTTGGTAATGGCGATCGCTTCCTTAAAAAACATGAGCGGAAGTAATTAGCGATCGCTTCTCACTTCAATTGCCCGCATCCTTTGCCAAACGGTAAACCCTAAAAGAACAACAATACTAATAACCGTTGCATAAATCACTATCGGTGTCATGCCTTGCAGCATCATCGCTAGCCAGTTGGACACTAAGGTAATTCCCCAAAGCGTGAGCGCCGCACGACGCTGGGAGAAACCCCAAGCTAGCAAGCGATGATGCAAGTGGTCTTTTCCTGGCGTACTCAGTGGATTTTTTCCAGCCATCAACCGTCGGACAAAAACCTGCGTAGTATCTAGCACAGGCAAAAGTAAAAAGAATACCGGAGGTACTAAGGCAAACACAGTGGTTACTTTAAGATTGCCGATGATACTGGTCGCCGCCAGCACGTAGCCAAAAAAGTAAGCTCCAGCATCACCCATAATGATGTGAGACGGATGGAAATTATGCCGCAAAAAGCCCAGCGCTGCCCCACCCAAAGCTGCTAAGAGCAATGTCGCCGCTGCACGAGTTGGAAACTGGGCGGAAACGGCTAAAAGGCTCATCGCCGTGATGAAGCTGATTCCACCAGCCAATCCGTCCATCCCATCCATCAGATTAATCGCATTTGTAACCCCCACGACCCATAACACTGTAATCAAAATTGATAAAAGTGAGTCGATTGGGGAACCAAATGGAGTTTCGATGCGGATATCGCTAGCAATCAGCAAAAGTGCTGTGAGAACCTGAGTAAACAAGCGAATATAAGGAGGCAGACCAAATTGGTCGTCAATAAAGCCCACTAGCACTAAAATGGAACTTCCGAGCAGAATCGTCAGCACTTCTGCTAAAACGCCTTCAATGACAATCGGTCTTAAAAGTGTCGCCAGTATCAGTGCGGCGACTACCCCGGCATAAATTGCCAAACCGCCTGCATTCGGTAAAGGTTCTCGATTAAGCCGCCGTGCATTAGGTTGGTCAGCCCAACCCACTCGTAAAGCAAAAGAGCGTACCTCTGGAATAAAACGCCAAGTCACTCCGCAGGCAAACCCAAAGGTGAATATCACCGCTAGCCAACCAGTACCAGTGGGGTTGGCAATACCGAGAGACTCAAGGAAGTCATAAAAATTCATCTCCCAATTCCCGCCCAGACTGCCAATAATGAACATTAGCCTCAACAGTACACGAATAAACTCGTCAAAGTGGTCTTATGTTTTGCCCCTCGTGGCTTTCCAGGAAAAGAATTGGAGGCATTGAATCCGAGAAAAGTACACGCTTGAAGTTTACCTTAGGTCGGAGAGGATGATTCTGGTGAATTTTCAGTTTCTGGAGGACTTTGAGAGGTAACCGGAACAGCCTCAATATATTGGCTATCCAGCAAAAACGCCCCTTGAGAAAAGCGAATGCCCCAGTATCCTCCTGGACGCCGATCAAGAACGATACCCTCTTCTCCAAGTTGAATGACATTGGGAGGTCGCAGCATCGGGATGGGTTCGGCTGTTTTAACGTAGCGAGGTAATTCAATCACCCGGACGCGATCGCCAACGGTAAATTCTTTAGACATAAGTCAGATACAAAAGGTTTTAACTATCGGTTGTAACGTTAGCAGGTCAGCAGAAATAAACCTATTAGTAATAGCTATCAGTCAATAGTACTTAGAGGATGAAATTTTCTATTACTGAGATTTTGCTCCTACTTACTCCCCCGAAACGGGTTTAATGATGATTTTCTGAGCTACGAGGAGTTGGGAGGCTAGATCTTAAGAATTCGCAGTAGCATCCTCGTTCAGCCCTGATGGGTAATAGTGTAAGTGCAAGATGGCGATCGCTAACCACTAAATCTTTGCACCTACTTACTTAACTCTATTTTCTGTTCAAAACTCGAAGCTCCGGATAGTCAGCGTTTCTACTTCTTGAGAAAAAGCGATCGCCTACACTTTAACAAACCAGCAGCGTCGATACATTCCGTACCCAACCACCCACCAAAATGCCAACGTTAGCAGGGCAAATAACAACGAACCGTTCATCGCCCCTGCCCAAGGAACAAAAAGATGCTCGTAAATCCAGGTGGAAGTTGTGGGTGCGTTTTGACCAGTTCCGATGTGGGTTTTGACCAAGATTTTAATCAGCAAAACGGAAGCGACAAAGAGGAAAATCGCATTTAACCCGATAATCTCGAACGGCTTTCCCCAACGGCGTTGCTTACGCACCTCTATCAGTTCATAACAAGCTGCTAATAAAAGTAACGCCCAACCTGTTGTAAAAACAACATAAGAACTCGTCCACAGCTTCTTGTTAATTGGAAACCAAAAGCCCCAAAGTTGCCCCATTCCCATACAACTAAGGCTCAACAGTACCAAATTCAAACTCGTGCGCGACTTAATTGGCTGTTGGCGTAACCAGTCTCCTGTGAAGTAGCCAAACAAGACGCTCACGACAGCAGGAATTGTGCTAAATAATCCCTCTGGATCTCCTTGTGAGTTGAAGTTATCCCCCTTGTACAAATGTGCTGTACCGATAACTAAGCGATCAATATAAGCACCTAAATTCCCTTCCCGCGATAAGTTACCTATCCCATAACTTGGAACAGGAATAAACGACATCGCCAGCCAGTAGCCAATTAGTAAGAGTATTGCAATCGCCCACTGCCCCTTTCGCGGCACCTTGAGAACAATTAAGGCAGCGGCTAGGTAAGCTAAACTGATGCGCTGCAATACACCCATTACGCGGATTGTCTCCCAGTCGTAGTTCCAGAAGCCATTGAGGAATAACCCCAAGGCAAATAAAATCAAACTGCGACGGACAATCCGCCAATAAACCGTTGGAATGGGCTGATTTTCCTTGGTGTTCGATAGAGAAAATGCGATCGCTACACCAACAATAAACAGAAAGAAGGGAAAAACTAAATCGGCTGGGGTGCAGCCGTTCCAGTCAGCATGAAGCAAGGGTGGATAAACTTGCTCTGCCAGCCCTGCCATATTCACAAGAATCATCCCAGCGATCGCAATTCCTCGAAATACATCGAGTGATATCAGGCGCTTGGCTGGTTGTTGTTGCTCGTGAGACACGTTTTGTTTTATAGACTAACTACCCAAAATTCAAGGCAATCTCAAAGAGAATGGGTAAAAGATGCCATCACAACGCGATCGCGTCCTTGCCTCTTTGCACGGTTTAACGCCGCACTTGCTGCCTGAATAATGGCTTTTCCTGTTACGCCATGCTCTGCAAAACTTGCGACTCCACAAGAAATCGAAAGAGTGCCAAGCGATTGATTTTTATAGGCAAGATTTAGCTGCTTAATACTCTCCCGCAGTTGTTTAGCTCGTTGTTGGGTATTCTTCAAAGATGCTTCCGACAACAGCAGCAGGAACTGTTTACTCCGGTAACGGCAAGCAATATCTGACGCACGAATTTGCTTGGGCAAAAACTTACCGATTTCTCTGAGTAGGAAATCACCCGCTTCATACCCGAACTGCTCATTGATGCGCTCAACGTGATCGACATTGAGTAGGATAATTCCTAAACTCTGGGGATGACGCTCAGCTTTTCGGATCTCACGCTCCAGTGATTCTTCCAGGTAATGCCGATTGTACAGCTTAGTGAGTGGGTCACGAAGACTATGGTTGTTGAGGGTTTCTCGAAGTTTTAAGTTAGCTAAAGCGAGTCCAATCTGTTTTGCGACACTCACTGCCAGTTGCTTCGTTTCGGTAATCCGTCCTCGATGTAATGAACCAATGTACAACACTCCTAAGGGTTCTCCGTGTACAGTCATGGGTACACAAAACGTTTCAACAGGGAGAGAATTTGGTCGAATATGTTGACAAGTTAAACCATAGTGTGTATCTTCAGCTAGGTGAGCCTGTCCCCGTCGTAAGGCTAAACAGTCACAGGGAGTAAAGATTGGATCACTTGTTAAAGGTGCTGAACCCCAAGTTGCGATCGCTTCCAGTTGATTTTTTGATGGACTTACAACATAAATGGCACCAACTTCATTGGGAAAGAGTCGTTGAACCAACGGTTTAATCGCTGTGTACGCCTCTTCAACAGAAAAACAGGCTTGGAGTAAATCGATTAGCTGCTCTAGCAAGTTGATATTTAAACTATTCAAAGTAGTTAGCATTCAACGGCAAGGTAGTAGTGTTGAGGTTTGATACTGTAGTGATGCGCCCCTGCACGATTGTTCAACGTTTGCCCTGCCACTGATGTAGCACAAGCCAAATAAGTTATTGGTAGGTTAGTTCACAGATAACCTACAGCTTTAGTACGAAGTTTTCCCCTTGCTACCCTGAAAAATAGAGGAAAACATTTACAGCATTCCGTGTGTTAACAGACACGTATGCATCTGTCCTGTAACGGCACGCCGTTCGGGATTTGCAAAAAATTAAGCTGATCTGACAAGCGGGTTGTAAAGATTGAAACCGCAGATGCACACAAGATTTACACAGACTTCAGTCATCGTGAAAGGATTTTTACCAAACCCTACGCTTCCAGATAAGCTGCATTGAGGATGTCAAGAACAAATTGTTCCTAAGCATCCTGCATCGGCAACTCCTCATTCACCTTAATTAATGCCGTTTCACGACGATTTATTTTATTTGTAGAGGATTGTATTCCTCTTTTCTGTATTCATCCTAAGCTGAGATGCCTAAAACATCGCATAATTTTCTCCCCCTGGCTCTCCACCCTGTAGCCTAAAAGCCGATTGGCTTACAGCCAGGGACGAACCTCAAAAGCCGACTGGCGAGCAATACGCACGTAAAATAGTTGGTGAAATCCTTCGGCGTAAGTTGGTCGCACTAACTTCTTGATTGTTGAGTAGATGGCGACATCTGGCACTTGGTCTTTCCCCACACGTTGCTCGTTGCGCTTACGACACAAACTTACGTGTGATTCAAAGTAATAACCAATAATCTTGGCACCATAGGTATTACCTAGATGAATCAGTGATGCTCGATCTTCGAGTGTCGGATTGGTGTTGTCAACAACAACAGAACGTCCGGCTTGTAGTGCGGCTTCGATGAGCTGTGCTTGTCTTCTTGCCCGATTTTTATTGTTACGCATCAGGTCTTTGCTGACGTGTTCGTGTGTTGTCGCAAAGTGTGTCCGAAAGAATGTACTTTTGCCAGACGCTTGTAGACCGATAAAGATGACTAACTCCATCAAGGTACACCTTTCTTGTCGGGGCGCACACCAAGAGCGCCCTTAATGTATTGCTAGTGAGAGCTTTGATAGTTCCCTTTATTTCTGCTCATCTCCTTAAAGACTTTGATTAGTTTCCTGAAAGCGATATCTCCTTAAGAAGTTTGTAATAGCCCTACTCTCAAGCTACATCTTTGTTTATGGAATTTACCATTGTTGCCAGGTCAACCAAAAAGGCTAAGCTAATTGTCGGAATTTTACTTCTCACGATTTTGCTGAGTGGATGCCGTGTTCCGATTAGGCAAGGAAGCAGTCTCCAGGCATGTAGAGATGCAGAAAAAGCTGTACAGAATGCTCAGCAACAATCTGACGAGGCGATTCAAGTTTTATCCCAAGCTAAAGATAAAAACACATCTAAAAGTATTGCTGCAAACTTACAAAGTCTCCAAGAGGCGGAGGAGAAAGCTTTTGAGAAGTGTTACAAGGTTAAGTGATGTAAGCTTTACATCTAGCCTTATCGTCTGGACCCAGCAACTTGAGTTTCTAGTGCAACAATTCGTTCCTTAAGTTCAACCACCAACGTAGCTAGGCGCTTAAACATTGGATCGTCTCCCAACGTAGAAAGGGGAGATAGGGAAGGATTTGGTGTGATTCTTGGTGCTGGCTGATTGACTCGCTCAGGTTGAGGCCGTGTTCCCGCTAGTCTATAAACTTCAGACTCTAAACGACTAACTTGCGATCGCAATTGAGAGTTGTCTGATTCTAGTCTGGAAATGCGTGATTCCAGTGCAGATGACGCTGACACTGGGGTAAAACTTCTTTGCAAAAGAGTCAGTAGCACAAGTGCGAAGATGACTCCAAGCACTCCTAAAGGTTTAAACATTTTATTAAAGAGGTTGAGGTAAGAAAGTCTACTAAGGTTGGGTGGATAACTGGGAGATAATTTTGGCTAGATCGAAGTCTTTCTGTGTCAATCCTCCCGCATCATGAGTTGTCAGGCTAATACTAACTTTATTGTAGGAAATAGCAATGTCTGGGTGGTGTCCTGCGGTTTCTGCTGGCTCAACCAGGCGATTCACAAAATTAATGGCTTCAACAAAGTCTTTAAATTGATAAGTGCGGCAAAGTTGCTGATTCTCAATTGTCCAACCGGGTAGGTTTTCCATGTGTTTGGAGACTTGTGTTTGGCTAAGGAGGTGTGTCTGGGTTTCTAAAACTTCTGTTGCATCGGTACTATTTGCCAGCACCAAAATCAAGCTAGCCGTGATGAAACCCAGTTGCATTGTCTTCGAGAGAGGGTTTGACATGGGTGCTTTTACAAATCCTGTCTAGTTATGCGATCGCACTAGCTAGCTTGCACAGTTTGAACACTATACTTTTAGCGTATCGCTCAGAGGAATAGAAGAGGAATAGGGGCAAGAATAAATTTTTCTCACAATAACTTTAGGGGCGCAAGGTTTTGCGCCCCTAAAAAGGTTCATGGAATTTTTCTGGCAGTTCCCAAAAGAGCAAGCAAGATGCCTACTCCTAAGTGAGAGTTAGGTTTGATAGTTAAGGCAACTAACTCGCCCTATAACTTACCACTTACCCTTACTTGACAGTTACTTTTGCGCCAGCTTCTTCCAACTGCTTCTTGGCATCCTCAGCGGCATCTTTTGCGATCGCTTCTTTAACAGGCTTTGGAGCAGATTCCACCAAGTCTTTAGCTTCCTTCAGACCTAAGCCAGTTAGCGTCCGGACTACCTTCAAGATGGCAATCTTCTTATCAGCCGGAACGTCTTCCAGAACGACATCAAACTCAGTTTGCTCTTCAGCTTCTTCCGCCGGGGCAGCAGCCGCACCAGGAGCCATCATCATCATGCCACCAGCCGGGGCAGCAGCACTTACGCCGAAGGCTTCTTCAATTTGCTTGACGAGATCGGCAGCTTCCAGCAAAGACAGTGTTTTTAGCTTTTCGAGAATTTCATCAGTTGCAGCAGACATGGATAAACTCCTTGAGATTAATAATTCGGTCAGTTGTTAGTTGTCAGTTGTTTTGCTCAGCAGATTTGTTGCCACTGATTATTAAGCAAAATCCCAATCCCTAAGGGATGAAGATTTTTAAGCCGCATCACTTCCGGAAGCACCTTCTTCCTTCTCAGAGATAGCTTGGATGCTTCGACCCAGAGAAGCAGGAACTTCATTAATACCCACAGCAATTTTGGTTGCCAAGGCATTAATTGCACCAGCAATTTGGGCAATAAGTTGTTCCTTCGAGGGCAAGTCACCAATGGCTTTGACTTGGGCTTCATTTAATGCCCGTCCTTCCATGACACCGCCACGAAGTTCTGTCTTCTTGGTGGCTTTCTGGAAGTCTTGGTAAGCCTTGATTGCCCCACCCACATCATCTTTGACCAGCATGACGGCAGATGAACCAGAAAGAAATTCTGACATCGGTTGCCAATTGTCATCACCATCAATTGCACGCCGCATTAGCGTGTTTTTGGTCACCTTGCATACGGTACCTGACGGACGTAGACGATTGCGTAAGTCTGTGATTTCAGCAACAGTCAGCCCTTGGTATTCGATGACTACAGCAAGTTGAGACTCACTCAAGGTTTGCTTGAGATCAGCCACAACGTCCTGTTTATTTTCAAGTGTTCTACCCATCCTTTATCTCACCTCCTTTGTGGTTTGTTTTTTGTTGATGGTTAGACCAACAACGCACAACCAATAACAAAACCCCGGACACTATGCCGGGGTTGCACTTTGTATCTTTTAGACCCTGCCACTCACATTTACAAATGCCGGTGGCACGGCGGATACTCAGGGCATTGACCTCGGCAGGTTATTAAGCGATTCGCTCCTGCTGTCTATGGCACAAGCCGATTCAGTTTTTTGACGCGAGGATTTTGGATTGGTTGAAAATCTAGACGTTCTTCTTATGCCGCGTCACCAAATTTTAGGTCACGTAGGGCATTAATCTCGACTTCAATTGATGGTCCCATTGTCGCCGATACAAACATACTACGCCAATAACGACCTTTTGCGCCTGCAGGTCGGTTACGATCGATTGTTTCCTGCAAGGCTTTGAGGTTCACTAGCAGGTCTTCGGCTGAGAAGGATGCCTTGCCAAACAAAATATGAACGATACCTGTGCGGTCAGCACGAAACTCTAATCGACCCGCTTTGACTTCTTCAATCGCTTGCACTAAGTCGAAGGTAACTGTTCCACCTTTGGGAGAGGGCATTAGACCCCGTGGGCCTAAAAGACGCCCCAGTTTTGCGACCTGTGGCATCATGTCTGGCGTTGCAATTAACCGATCAAAATCCATCATTCCTTTTTGGATTTCTTCGATTAAATCTTCGGAACCAACTACGTCAGCACCCGCGTTGGTCGCTTCCGTAACTTTTTCACCCCTAGCAATCACAGCAATCCGCACGGTCTGACCCGTTCCTTTTGGCAGCGCTACTGTTGTCCGCAACTGCTGGTCAGTATATTTTGGGTCAATTCCCAAGCGGATATGGGCTTCTGCTGATTCCGGGAACTTCGCTGTAGCGGTTTCTTTTAAGAGAGTCAGGGCTTCTATGGGCTGGTAGGGTCGCTCTTCGACTTTAAGAGCTAGTTCTTGTAGTCGGCGCGATCTTTTTTTTGGCATTTGTATCTCCTGGGGTCGTCTAACGAAGCGATAGCTTCTCCCCCTAATTATGTTTACAGTGTTTTAGGTTAGTGGAGCAAATCAGGAATTTTCCAGCCGTAAAGACATTCTTGGGAAATTCTCTACTAATCTGCGATCGCAACACCCATGTTTCGAGCTGTGCCTTCAACAATCTTCATTGCTGCCTCAATATCATTGGCATTGAGGTCAGGCATTTTTGTCTGAGCAATTTCTTGCAATTGAGCACGAGTAATCGAACCTACTTTCTGTTTATTCGGTTGACTCGACCCTCTCTCAACACCTGCTGCCTTCCGAATTAAAACGGAGGCAGGTGGGGTTTTGAGGATAAAGGTAAAGCTACGATCCTCAAAAACAGAAATTTCTACTGGCACCACCATACCAGCTTGGTCAGAGGTCTTGGCGTTGTACTCTTTGCAGAACGCCATAATATTAACCCCATGCTGACCCAATGCCGGGCCTACTGGCGGTGCAGGGTTGGCTTTCCCAGCCGGGAGAGCCAACTTAATCATCGCAACGACTTTTTTTGCCATTTCTAGCCTGTTTTTTCAACCTGATTAAATTCCAATTCCACTGGCGTATCCCGTCCAAAAATCGAGAGTAGTGCTTTGAGCTTGCTCCTTTCGGGGCTGACTTCAATAACTTCGCCTTCAAAATCTTTAAACGGACCCGATAGAACGAGGATTTTATCTCCGGCTGCCATATCAACTTTGACAACTGGCTCTTGTTCCTGAGCTTGTTTAAAGATTCGTTCGACTTCTCCAGGACTTAGTGGCATTGGTTTGACATGTCCACGTCCGCGTCCGTAGCGGCGTTTCTGTTCTGCCCCGACAAAGTTAATCACATTTGGTGTGTTTTTGACAACCTGCCAAGCATCGTCGTCCATCACCATTTGGACTAACACATAGCCAGGGAAGACTTTTTCTTCTGAGTGCTGTCGAGAACCGTCCTTCCGAATTTTCACGGTTGGTGTCTGCGGAATCTGCACTCTTAATATTCGATCCGCTACATCCAGAGTTTGGATGCGCTGCTCTAGGTTCGTCTTGACCCGTTTTTCACAGCCAGACGCAACCTGAACCGCATACCAATGGGCAGCTTGGGGATCGGCTGGCTGTTGTTCGGAATCGTAAGGTTCGTCTGTTGCAAAACTCATCAAAATACCTGTTGGGATGCCCAAGAGAAGAAACCATCCACCAAGTAAATCATGGTGGCGGAGAGAATAACCATTAGTAAGACAGCGGCTGATTCGCTAATTAGCTGCTGCCGACTTGGCCACACTACTTTGCTAAGTTCATCTTTAGTTTCCTGAAAGAACTTTGTCGGGTTAAAGCCCGATTCTGTTTCTTGAACTTCTGCTTCTGCTTTAGTCTTCTTTGCCACAAATTTTTATCTCCCCCCTCTATGAAGCTGTGAGGCGTCTACCGGTGGGACATTTGGCAGCCACTCACACAACAAGTCTACCCGAAATTTTTGACTTTCATGAGGTCGCGCCAGCAATGGCAATTTCTTCGGGCAGACGCTTGCACCTCGGCTTTTTTATTGTATTAATTTTGAGCGCGCCCTGGAGGACTTGAACCCCCGACATCAGGTTTTGGAGACCTGCGTTCTACCAACTGAACTAAGAGCGCACAGGGTGGCTGGAGTGGAATAGCCCGACTCCTCGCTCTAATAAGTTTAGCGCAATCAGTGCATCAACACCAATCTACAGACTACGATCAAAGCGTTGTTTAACGCGAGTGGCTTTACCAACGCGATCGCGTAGATAATACAACTTCGCTCGACGCACTTTACCACGACGAATAATTTTAATGCTCTCAATCCGAGGAGAATGCACTAAAAATACCCGCTCAACACCAATCCCTTGGAAAACACGGCGCACGGTTATCGTTTCATTGATGCTACCGTTCCGCATTGCTATTACAGTACCTTCATAAGGCTGTACCCGTTCTTTACCACCTTCTCGAATCCGTACACCAACCTTCACCGTGTCACCAACATGGATAACAGGCAAGTCAGATTTAAGTTGTTCCGCTTCAATTGAGCGAATAACCTCTTGAGCTTTCATGTTTTTTAATAAAATTCACAGCCTCTAATCATAGCGCGAGAACTGCCCAGCGTCTAGACCGAAGTTAGGTGATACAGTTTGGAGTCTTTGGTATGGGGTTGGCTAATCGTTGAGCCTCGGCAGGGCAACTCCCAACAGCCAGGTTGTTCCAAATCTCTTGCAGTTGGGATTCTAGTACGGGACGCTGTGAAGCGATCGCTAAACGTCAACCCTAAAAATTGCTTATTATTTGGGTTGAGCTGAGCCGAAGAAACTGACAATACTGCTTCAACAACTTGCAACTCCTCCGTCCCGACGTTGATCACTAGCACCTTCAATCAATCCTTCTGAAGTCTCTAGGACAGTATGAACGCCGCCGAAAAAGAGATTTTTTTCTTGCCATCGCACTAACTGCCTCTGAGGGGAAGCTGCCAACTTGTTAACTTCCTCCTCCACAAACCCAGGTTCCACATAAAAAACCTCATTCTCCCAGTGAACTCTCGGACTATCTACCGCTTCACTTAGGGGCATCTTAAAATCCAGAATATTAGAAATAACCTGTAATATAGCCGTTCTAATCCGCTTAGAGCCACCAGAACCTAAAACAATTTCGGGTTGATTATTTTTGAGGACTATTGTTGGAGACATCATCGAAGAAATTCGCACATTTTCTTGCCACTGATGGAAGCCTTGCGGATTTAAATCGTCTTCTCCCAGCATATTATTAACCATAATGTTAGTTTTGGGAATCACATAACCAGAGCCTTCTCCATTAGATGTAGTAACACTGGCAGCATTTCCTTCACCATCTACAACACTAAGATGCGTGGTACTTCCCCACTTGTTGATACTTTGTTTTAAGTTAGCCGTGTAACTAGCTAGATGTTCATCCGACAAGAACTTGTCAGCTACGTTCTCTTGGTAAAGATAATCGTCATATCCATCTTTCCTCGCTTCATTTGTCAACTGCATTACCTGAGCTAGGATTTCTAGATGACGTGCTGTCCCAAAACCAATATCAACTAAGTTTATGTTTGATAAAAGTTTTAAGGCAAAGGCGATTAATGTACCGCCAGAACTAGGAGGGGGGTTAGTTAATAAAGTATTACCACGGTAATCTATCAGTAACGGTTCTCTTTCAACTACACGATAATCCTTTAGGTCATCTAAGGTTAAATGACCACCTAAATCCTCACAATCTTTAACTAAACGATGAGCAATCTCTCCTTCATAAAATCCCCTGGCTCCTTCTTGAACTAAGTAAGTTAAAGCCTCGGCAAATTCTTTCATAATTAACATTCCTTCTGGCTCAATTAACTCACCAGTCGGTTTATAGATTTGCTTCCCTCCTTTGTAATCAATAACAATTGGCTTAAGAACTGAGGCTAAAGAGTAATACTGAAACTTAGTAAGTTGCAATCCATTTTTAGCATAAAGTATCGCTGGCTCCGCAACAACTTCAAACGGTAGCCTGCCCAGTCTTTTGTGAACATGAAATATCCCTGCAATATTTCCTGGAACTGCCATAGATCCAAGCCCAACATGAAACTCTTGGACTGCACCACCAAAATCCATTTCAACTGAGTAAAAGTTAAGCTCATCCAGTTTTCTTTTTCGTCGAGGTGTTTGAGTAAAAAAATCAAATAATATATTGTGATTATCTTGTGTATGCGCTAGTAGAAAACCGCCTCCAGCCGCAGAAGTCAATCCAGGTTCAGCAACGAAAGAAGCTAGAAGGGCGGCAACAGCAGCATCAAAAGCATTTCCACCACTACGCAATATTTCAACACCCGCTTCAGCAGTTTTGGGATGTCCAGCAGCAATAACGCCGGAAGTTTTTTGACTCATGGATTTCGGTGTATAGCAGCAATGATAGGGTAGGTTATTGATTTTTAGAAATTATTCGCTGCCTCTTATTTAGAATCAGGATAATTCAGTTTAGTTAAAATCACTAGGGCATAATCAGCCATCTTTTGCTCATTATCTTTAGCTTTAGAGTCATAGATGGCATCATGAAACCATGCCGCTAGTTGAATCGTAGGGAAATTGATGGCAAGGGAGCGCATCTGTTCAATTGTCTCTAAAGTATGCTGAGTATTCCCGAAATAATTTGGGAGGATGATGGCTGATGCGATCGCACAATAGAGAAAGGATGCGATCGCATAAGCTCAAATGTATGACCAGTAAACGCTTGTATCACATTGGCTTTGGGCGAGATGACCTAGGCTGGCAACCTCCTACAATTGCTTTATTATCCGGTGACCCAGAACGCGCCCGTCTAATTGCTCAGAATTATTTCCAGGATGTGCAATTATTGTCACAGAGTCGGGGACTCAATAGCTATCTAGGTCGCTTACCCAATGGACGCACCATCTTATCAGCTACGAGTGGCATGGGTGCGCCGTCTCTTAGCATCGTGGTCAATGAGTTGGTACAAGTAGGAATTCGACAGATTATTCGGATTGGGACTTGCGGTTCAATTCAAGACCATGTGCCAGTTGGGAGTATTGTAATTAGTAGTGGGGCATTGTGTCGGCAGGGTGCGGCGAATGATATTGCACCTGTTGAGTATCCAGCTGTCGCTGACCCTTTTCTGACAGTCGCCTTGGTTAAGGCAGCACGAGAATTAGACGTTGAGCATTACATTGGCATTACAGCATCAGTAGATACATTCTACGAAGGGCAAGCACGTACTGATTCGGCTAATCCTTATTTAATGCGATCGCTTCAGGGTATCACAGAAGAATACCGACGTTTGAACGTACTCAACTACGAGATGGAAAGCGGCACACTCTTTAAAATGGCAGGAGTGTATAAGTTTGCGGCAGCTTGTATTTGTGGTGTAGTTGCCCAGCGTATGAAGAGCGAAAACGTCATTTTAGAACAAAAAGATGTTGCTGTTAAAAATGCGATCGCGGTTGCCGTATATGCAGTAGAGAACTTCGAGGGACGCTTTAGCTAAATTTAACTAGTTCTGAACTTACGCTATCTACCTTTGAATCGCCATCTGTAGGGGCGCAAAGCCTTCATTGGTGTCAACTTAAGAGGATTGGGCGGTTGAAACCGCAGCTACACAGACAAAACCCGCCTACGCGGGTTTCAAAACTGTTGATTTTCCGTTAGTCCGCGCAGGCGGACATCGTTGGTATAGCCGCGATTTACAAGAGGCTGTTGGCGAATTCGGAAAACCTAACCCCCCAGCCCCGCAACCCTCGCAAGGGAAGGGGGAGTCCGGAAGCCCCTCTCCGCTTCGGGGAGGGGTCACACCCCTCGCTACTTGACCAACAGTATCTTTCTAATCGCTAGGGCTTAAGTTGACACCAATGAAGGCTTTGCGCCCTTACCATATATCACGTCGGTGCGTAAGCCTTATAGTTAACTTGTTAGCGATAATCAAAGCAGGTTGAATTCATAACCTAATCATTTTTCAAAACAATTATGGTACAAACAATTCAAGCTAAACAGATAGATTTACGGTACTTAATCACCCACTTCGGTATTCAACTTGTAGAAGATGAGCAATTTTTCCGAGAGTGTGTTGATGATTTACCAGAAGTTACGGAGTTAGACAAACAACTTTTAGATAAAGTAAGGGCAGGATATCTCAATCTTCTCAATTACCCACCCCTACTAGAAGATATAGTTAGAATGGCAGTGCTAGACCCCATTCTCTTCATCGGTGACTTTTATCTTTCTCCCTTTGATGTCAAATCCGAACAATCGATTGATATTGCTGAGGAAGATGAAGGAGTAATTATCAAAGGAAGAATTGATACCTTAGTTTTAAGAAACCAATTCTGGGTAATGGCAATTGAGTCAAAACAAGCTTCATTCTCTATTGAGGAAGGACTTGCACAGCTTCTCGCTTATTTGTTAGGTAATCCTCATCCTGATCGACCAAACTATGGCATGATTACAACTGGTGGAAGTTTCATCTTTGTTAAATTAGTGAAAGAAGAAACGCCTCAGTACGCTACATCTAAGTTATTCGCTACCCGTAACAAGCAGGATTTGTATAGTGTCCTCAGTATTTTGAAGCGCCTGAGTCAAATTGTAACTACCCGTTAATTATTTGTTTTATGCAACTGATTTAAGGCATTAAAGTTTTTCAACCCACTTTTCTAAAGCTATATTGACTAATGTATATAAAGAATTGGATTCCTCTACTCTACCTGTAATCTTATAATATTTTGCAATGGGTATAGCTAATGAACCTGACCAATACGATTTTTTTGCATCTCCATGTATCCTTATCCAAATTTCTTTATAAGCTTCATCTTTTAAATAAGCGTCTCTACGAGAAGAATTACTTGGAGGTAGAAGCTTGGCTAAGGGAGTTACCGTCCCTAACTTCCACTCAGTTTCCGTGAGAATTCTTCCTAAGCTCTCTTTGACATAACCAACATCTGTAACAATTTCATAGTTAGTCCAAACTCTCATCCTCGCAATAAATCTTTTATTACCATGTACACTTACAAAAGGTAACCATATAAATAAAGCCAAGCTATTTCTCTGGGGGTCAAATCGTACCTCAGCAATAGGCTTAGTTTTTCCTCTTCCATATTTTATATAACCAGATTCAGGAATTTCCTTTACACGTCGATCAAAACAAAGAAGCTTTTCCCTAAGCTGCAAAAAGCCTTTTTGTTCATCTTCAGGGCATTTTCTAAGAATATTGATAAGAGTTCTGGGGGGATTCGGTATGTTTTCAGGTTCCTCTCTCTCTTGATAGGGGATTTCTAGCTGTAAAACTTTCTCTGTATCTATATCTTTTAAATATAGGTAAAACTTTTCATTTAAGTTAATAATTTTAAAATCTAAGAATTGAAAGGCAAGAGTATGATACTTTTTATCTATAAGATTGTCTTTATGAAAACTGGGTGTAATAGCAACCAAACTAATCGCTTTACTGTAGTCTATTTCTTCCTTGAATGGCTTTTCTTCTAGCAAAGCATCATAATAAGGAGTTAGCTGCTGGACAATATATCTATCTTCACCGTTTTTTAACTCCAGTACTACTAATCGCTTATTTTCATCAGTTGCTAAAATGTCACAAATTTGACCTTTAACCCAGTATTGCCGCTTCAGAGGAGTCAGACCTAGTAGCTGCTTTAAATTATCCCAAGCAAAATCTTCTAAAGCCGCTTCGCTCTCAAATTCCCATCCGGTACCTGTTTTCCTTAAGTTCGCAAAACCCAGCATGACGCTCCTATTGCAGAAATTTGAGTAAATTAATACATTTATATCTATTTGCTATAAATTTAGTCCAATCTCAAAAATACCTAAAACCCTTGTAATCTAAACAAATTAGAAGCTTGAAACAACGACTTGATACGTTACTAGTAGACCTTAACCTCTGTTCGTCCCGACAACTGGCGCAGCGGCTGATTCGTGCGGGTGAAGTGATGGTGAATCGAATGGTAGTTGATAAGCCGGGAACTGAGGTTGAAACCACTGCACAAATTCAGGTTAAAGAAAGGTCGCCTTATGTTTCCAGAGGTGGCGAGAAGCTTGCTAAAGCCTTAGAAGAGTTTGGCATTCCTGTAGAGGGACGGATTTGTCTGGATGGTGGCATTTCAACAGGTGGTTTTACTGACTGCTTGCTACAAGCTAGGGCAAAGCGAGTCTACGGCATTGATGTTGGCTATGGACAAGTTGCCTGGACTTTGCGGAATGATGAACGGGTTGTTTTGAGGGAACGCACAAATCTGCGGAATCTTCAACCTGCGGATTTGTATGGTAATTCACCCCCCCTAACCCCCCCTAATCAAGCAGGGGAAACAGAGAACATCTATGCTGATCTGGGTGTTGTGGATGTATCGTTTATTTCTTTGACCAAAATTCTCGATGCCTTGTGGAATCTACTGCAAGCCCCTCGTGAGGTTGTGTTGTTAGTAAAACCACAGTTTGAAGTTGGGCGCGAACGTGTTGGGAAAAAAGGTGTGGTACGTGACTCCAATGACCATGCTGATGCGATTTACCAAGTCTTGCAATCAGCCCAAAAGCTTGGCTGGGTCTACAAAGGATTAACTTGGTCACCAGTTACAGGCCCAGCTGGGAATATTGAGTATCTTCTCTGGCTAGCGATGGATAGCCTTGTGCCACCTCCTGATTTAGCCATCATTAAGCAAATTACTCAATCAGCAGTTTCTCACTTTCGGAGTAGCTTGTAATAGTGAAAAATTCTGTAACTTTGGCTACTGTTTAGATATAAACGTGTAAATTCTTCAACAGAAGCGCGTTGTAGCAGTCAAATAGGGAAACAGAACATGAGTACAGAAGAACAAGCACGAGAATTAATGACTCAGCATCGTCACCACAATGAACAACTCAAAGAGTCAATGTTGAATCGTGCTGAAGCTGAGGTCGATGATCCCAATACAGCCGACAGCCTTACTCAAAAACACGCACGGGAGTTGGTTGCCCAACACCGTCATAACGATGAAAACTTGCAAGAGGCGATGTTGAGCCGCGCCAAGGCTGATATAAGCATTTCCAACGACACCACTGACGCTTCTGCCAAGTAATCTTGAAGCTACTTTGCCTGACAGCCTGTCCTGGCTCTAGGACATTATTTCATCGCACTTAGCAAAGCGGTGAGAGTGCTGTCTTCCTTCGCATTGACTCGCCGATCTAGCAAAGCAATACTAACGGCTTTTGGTAGGGCAAGTGCAGCAACATCGGGGTCGAGTCCCTCAAGTAATTGGTCTAGGGACTGGGGGACTTTCAGGGCTGACTTAATGCCGTTTAGTAAGTCTTCATCGAGATTTAAAGTCTTTAGCTGTGGATACAGAGTGTCCCAGTTGACCTTATTATCTGGATCGCCCACTTGAACTAAATAAGCGAGTAGCCGTTGTAGTTTACTCTGCTGCTTGGGAGTCATCTGAGCATAGGTTGTCTCGGAAGATTGAGAACTATCAGCAGGTTCATTGAGATTGTGGAGAATCTGTTGCCAGTCACTAGACTCACAAGACTCTGGCTTACCGACAGTCAGAGAAACCTGAATCTGCCCAGAACTAGTAGAAAGAGAAGTGACCTGAGCGTGTACACCCAGATAGCCAAGCCATTGAGCAATTGTTGAAATCAGTGTTGAACGAGTTGCCTGAGTGTTAGCCAGTAACCGGATTTGGGTGCGTACCAATGGGCGCACAATTTGTGAAAGCATATCGTTAGGGCTAAAGGGCTAAAGGACAGATGCGATCAAGGATACCTTGAGGCGCTTAAAGAGAATATTTCTTCACGAAGCTGTCAGCTATTAGCTCTTGGAGAAAAGCCTTGCACAGGTTGCAATGAGAACGCTGCTTCACGAACGGAGGCAACCCACCAAGCCGCCAAGAGTAGGTGGCTTCATTTAAAGCTGACGACTGAAAAATATGAAGATTTGGTGAAATTATCACTCGTGCCAGTTTGACAGAGAGAACTAGAGGAAAGAGGGGTTTTTGAGCGATCGCACTTAGTTAACATCAAATCTTGACCCTTCATAACTCAACGAAATTCAGTACATAGAGACACAATAGTAACTATGTCTAAAGAGCTAATTCAAACGGCATGAAAAGCTCCGTTGAAAAAAATATTATTACAACTCTATTGGGGTTAGCCTTGCTAATGGTCTGGAGTACGGCTACACAAACTAACAGTACAAGTTTGCTCGTGTTCTTCGGCTCCTGCTTCGGTGTGTTGATTTTTTTGTTGGTGTACGATTTCTTGAGTCACCAATTAAGGAAGTATCCGCTAGTAGAAGCCAATTTTCAAGACCTCTACAACAATGCGCCCTGTGGGTATCACTCCATAGCTCCAGACGGCACCTTTATCGCCATCAATGATACAGAACTGCGTTGGTTGGGTTACAGCCGCGATGAAGTAATCGGGAAGCTTAAGATTACTGATTTGCTCCCTGACGAGTATGCGACCTTGTTCCGGGAAAATCCCCACAGCTCAGAACAAGGCTGTATCAAGGATTTGGAAATGCAGCTAATGCGGAAAGACGGTACAACCTTCCCTGTCCTCTTCACCTCAACAGGAATTCGAGATGCAGCCGGAAATTTTGTCGCAACTCGCACCACTATTCTTGATCTAACCGAGCGTAAGCAAGCTGAAGGAAAGTTACAGGAGAGCGAACAGAAGTTCCGTCAGTTAGCAGAAAACATCAATGAAGTCTTTTGGCTGAGCAACATAGCAACCCAGGAAATTCTTTATGTCAGTCCTGCGTATGAGCAAATCTGGGCACGCAGTTGTGAAAGCTTATACACTAAGCCTCAATTATTCCTTGAATCGATTCACCCAGACGACAGGCAACAGCTAATTTCATGCCTTGAGCAAAGATTTGCTGGAGAGGTAGAGTATCGCGTTGTCCGACCTGACGGGTCAGTGCGCTGGGTTCGCGATCGCGGATTTCCCATTCGGAACGAGTCTGGAGAGGTTTACCGAGTAGCTGGGATTGCCCAAGATATTACTCAACGTAAAGAGGCAGAGGCAATCCTGCGACAGGTCAACGAAGAACTAGAAAGCCGAGTCGCCCAGCGTACAGCCGAACTACAAGAAGCTAACGACCGCCTCCAACGTGAACTATTTGAGCGCGAACGAGTGGAACGTGCCCTACGGCAAAGTGAAGAACGTTGGCAGCTAGCGATACAGGGTAGCAATGATGGCATTTGGGATTTGGACATTAAAAACAATCACTGCTTTCACTCGGCACGGTGGGCCCAAATACTGGGTTATGAAGAACATGAGGTTTCAAACCCTCAAGATGGCTGGCAGATGCGAGTTCATCCCGATGACATTGAACAGGTGATGCAAGCTCGCCAAGCTCATTTGGAACGCAAAACGCCGCATTACATCGCAGAATACCGGATGCGGTGTAAAGACGGGAGCTACAAATGGATATTGTCACGAGCGCAGGCGGTGTGGGATGAAGCCGGAAACCCAGTACGAATGGTCGGCTCCCATAGGGATATTAGTGATGCCGTGGCGGCGGCTACGCAACGCAAGCTTGCTGAAGAAGCACGACAGGAGAGTGAAGAACGCTGGCAGTTGGCGTTGCGCGGTAGCAATGATGGGATTTGGGACTGGAATGTAAAAACGAATGAGGTCTTTTTCTCCAGCCGCTGGAAGCAGATGCGCGGCTTTGAAGAACATGAAATCGGGAACAATGTAGATGAGTGGTCGAAGCGAATTCACCCTGATGATCTCGATAGAGTTATGCAAGCGGTGCAAGACCACTTTGCCAAGAAAACGCCATTTTGTATCACTGAGTATCGGGTTCTGTGTAAAGACAATACCTATATGTGGGTTTGCGATCGCGGACAAGCACTCTGGGATGAGGAAGGTAATGTGGTGCGAATGACAGGTTCAGAAACTGACATCACCGAGCGTAAGCAGACAGAAGAGACTCTACGCCAGCAGGCATGTATCTTTGAAAACCTATACGATGCCGTCATCTTAACCAACCTTGAAGGTTGTATTATTGACTGGAACCCAGCAGCAGAAAGGGTATTCGGCTATACCAAAGCTGAGGTATTAGGTAAAACGCCTGCAATCTTACATCGGTTGAAAGAGTCTCCCGTTCTGGCTGGAGAAATTCTTGCAGAATTGCTAAATTCTGGTCGATGGGTCGGCGAGATTAACTTTGTCCATAAGGATGGTACTCAGGGCGTATGCGAAACTGTTGTTGTGCCTTTGTACAACGAACAAGGTGAGGCGATCGCTACCATCGGAGTCAATACGGACATAACCGAACGTAAACAAGCCGAGGAAACCCTACGGCAACAAGCCTGTATCTTTGAAAACCTCCATGATGGCATCATCCTAACGGACTTAGACGGTCGCATCATTGACTGGAACCCGCGAGCGGAAAAGATGTTCGGTTATGCCAAAGCAGAAGTATTAGGCAAAACTCCCAACATTTCGCAAAAACCAGAAGACTCCGATGAGTTGACACACAAGATTATTGATGAAACGCTAAACGCTGGTCGCTGGACTGGGGAGGTTAACTTCATCTGTAAGGAGGAAACAGAAAGCATCTGCGAAACCGGCAAGGGTGGCACTAAGAGCGTCTGTGAAACAGTGGTTGTGCCGTTACACAACGAACAGGGTACTGCGATCGCAACAATTTGGGTGAACCGTGACATTAGCGATCGTAAGCTTGCTGAAGCCGCACTACGCCGAGCTTATGATGAGCTAGAAATCCGGGTTCAGAAACGAACTTTGGACTTAGCTAAAGCCAATGAAGAGTTACAGATTGAAAATGCTGAACGGCGGCGGGTAGAGGCAGAGCTAAAGATTCGCGCTCAACAGCAAGCAGCGGTTGCTGAACTAGGTCAACAAGCCTTGGCAGGTAACCAAGTTTCCCACCTGATGGATCAGGCTGTTGCACTCATTACTCAAATCCTTGAAGTAGAGTACTGCAAGGTTTTAGAACTCCTTCCCGATGGAAATTCTTTACTCCTACAAGCAGGTGTGGGTTGGAAAGAAGGATTGGTAGGACAAGCAACATTGAGTGTTGGGTTGGATTCCCAAGCAGGCTACACCTTTCTTTCGAGCGAACCCATTATCGTTGAAGATCTACGCGCAGAACAACGATTTAGTAGTCCTTGTCTGCTCCATCAGCATGGAGTTGTCAGTGGTCTAAGTGTCATTATCCCAGGACAGAATCGTCCTTATGGAGTTTTGGGAGCGCATACCTCTCGGAAACGGCAATTTACTAAAGATGATGTACACTTTCTGCAAGCAACGGCAAATGTCTTGGCGACAGCCATTAATCGCAAGCAAGCAGAAGCAGAACTACGTCGTGCCCACAATGATTTGGAAGTCCGAGTTCAGGAACGAACATTAGATCTAGCCAAAGCGAATTTAGAATTACAGCAAAAAATTATTGAGCGTAAGCAGGTAGAAGAAGAACGAGCGAAGCTGGTAGCGATTCTTGAAGCTACCCCTGACATTGTTGGGACAGCAAGCATTGATGGGCGAACTCTCTACCTCAATAGTGCTGCCCGGAAGATATTTGGTTTTGGAGAGAATGAGAATTCAACTCATTTCACCCTCTCTCAGGCACACCCTGAGTGGGCGTATGAAATTATCCTCAATGAAGCAATTCCTAGTGCCATACGTGATGGGATGTGGGTTGGTGAAACAGCATTTCTGAGCCATGATGGACGAGAAATTCCAGTAAACCAGCTTCTCCTTGCTCATAAATCATCAGACGGCAGTATCAATATGCTTTCCACGGTTGCTCGCGACATGAGGTACCAACAGCAAATCGCGGCAACACTGGTTGAATCAGAGCGACGTTGGCGTAGCCTTTTAGAGAATGTACGTTTAGTCGTTGTAGGGCTGAATAACGATGGGGCAGTTGATTATGTCAATCCCTATTTCCTGGAATTGGTTGGATACACGGTAGCTGAAGTGGTTGGTCAAAACTGGTTTGAGACATTCCTCCCAGAACACCAGAAGCAGCGGGTGCAAAACAACTTTATAGACTTACTACAACAGGAATTCTACACCCATAATCAGAATGTCATCCTGACTAAGGATGGTGAAGAACGAGTGATTGCCTGGAATAATACTCTACTAAAAGATTTGCAGGGCAATGTTATTGGCACGCTGAGTATTGGGGAAGATATCACAGAGCGCCAGGTGATCGAACGGATGAAAGACGAATTCATCTCAGTTGTAAGCCACGAACTCCGTACTCCCTTGACTTCGATCCATGGCGCACTAAACCTGCTATCAAGTGGTTTAGTCAATACCCAGTCTGACAAGGGGCGGCGCGTTATTGAAATTGCGGCAGAAAGTGCTGAACGGTTGGTGCGACTTGTCAATGATATCCTTGAATTGGAGCGCTTGGAGTCAGGGAAGATTAGTCTGATCAAGCAAACCTGCAATACGGCTGAGCTGATCAATCAGGCGATCGAGATGATGCAGGTGATGGCAAATCGAGCTGGGATTAAACTTTGTGCCTCTCTTGCCTCTATCGACTTATATGCTGACCCCGATCGCATTATTCAGGTGCTGACGAATCTAGTGGGTAATGCCATCAAATTCTCCCCTAGAGATTCTACCGTTTGGTTAACTGTTGAACGAGGAATTGGGAATGGAGAAGAGGGCGATCTTCCTCATCCTCCGATATTATTTCAAGTGAGAGATCAGGGACGCGGCATTCCAGCGGAAAAAGTTGAAAGTATCTTCGAGCGCTTTCACCAAGTTGATGCTTCTGATTCCCGAAAAAAAGGGGGTACAGGTTTAGGTTTAGCGATTTGCCGCAGCATTGTGCAGCAGCACGGTGGACGCATCTGGGTTGAGAGTGTTCTGGGTGAAGGTAGTAGTTTTTACTTCACCCTGCCTATGGCAATCAAGGATAACAGCTATGACAACCAAGCGAATCTTGGTAATTGATGATGAAGACGGTATCCGCGAAATCATTCAAATCTGTCTAGAAACAGCAGCCGGATGGGACGTTTTCACAGCCGCTTCGGGTAGCGAGGGGCTAGCAACCGCGCAAGCCGAGCTACCTGACGCGATTCTCCTGGATGTGATGATGCCTGATATGGACGGGCCGACGACGTTTCGGCAGTTACAAGCTAATGCAGCAACGAAACACATTCCAACGATTCTGCTGACAGCCAAAGCAAAAATTAGTGAACAACGGCAGTTTATTGACCTAGGTGTAACGGGTGTGATTACAAAGCCCTTCAAGGCGATGGATTTAGTTGACCAGATCTGCAAGATTCTTCACTGGAGCAATTCACAGTGACCAACAACCAACAATCAACAACCAATAAGCTGACTTCCTTGTCTTTTTGAGATATTTTGAGGGATGGGAAGACCTTGCAACCCATGCGCCTTATCGTTAGCTCTCCTAGAGACGCTAGCTGTAAAATTGGCAGGAAAATACATTTGTCTTTAGAGACTAGAGGAAAGCAAAAATGAACATACCCTTTATTTTGGTATCCCTTGGTGTCCTCTATCTGGTTGTCCAGCCTGACTTCCTTACTCCAGAACTCGTTTTCGCGATAATTGCTTTCGCAATTATTTTTCTGCTAGTGACACCTGAGTTTATGAAATAGCCCGATTTTGAAGAAGAGGATGTTGCACTAAACAGTAACATCCAGCTCTATAAATAGGCTTACTAACTTTAACTTCCAACTCCTAGTTTTTTGCTTATGGAGTTGTGATTATCTATTGGAGTTAGGATTAGGATAAAACTTGAGAACGCTCACTCAGTAAGTGCTGGTTGCTGAGATTTGAGTCGAGAAGTAATTATTTTTATGATACTTTTTCACGGAGCCAGCAATCTAGGGATTAACTATCTTTAATAAACTTGAGTGTTGAGCCGTAGCTAATTGGGGAAAGGTGACTTGCTTAGATGCTCATAAATGCCGCTACTAATAAATTCTTCTAAGTTAGGTTTCGTTCCTCAACCCAACTCTAAGGTTTGTCGGTTGGGTAACGCTTACGCTCTACTAACCGACATGAGTACTACGTGCTTGCGCTGACATGCTCCCCAGATGAAGCGATGATTGCTGCTGCGTGTCGCTCAGCTTTTACTCTTCCGTAAATCTCAAAGGCATCCGGACAGCCACAGCGTTGGTTCGTAGATTATTAATGTGTCTGTGTCACCGTTAGAGCAACTAGTTGTGTCTAACAAAGAGAATGTATCTATAAAGGGCTTGTATGGTGTGCTTAAACGTTAAAGCGCTCTCGAACCCTACAGCTAGAGAAAAAAAGAATTGATGAACAGATAAGCTTTTTAGTTACATCAAGTGAATTTAATGAGAATAATAAAAATATCTCATTCAGGATTAAACAAGCTTACAACCTGAATCCGAACAGAGATTGGAAAGCAATTAAACTTAGATTGGTAGTTCGTCTTAATAATTTTAGTTGGATACTTTACGCTCTTCGCCTTTAGATAATTTTTGCAATAATTTTAATGAAAAATGTTAACGAAGCGAACTATAGTTACAGCAACCACTCTTTTTATTATTACAGTAATAGCCTTAACATTTAATTGCATTGTAGCTTCTATCTACACTTACTTCAATCTTCCTGTCAAAGAATACATTGCTGAAACAACGTATAATTACGGGGAAGCATTACAAAAATCTATTTACTTCTACGAAGCTCAACGGTCGGGAAAATTACCGAAAAACAATCGAGTTGAATGGCGGGGCGACTCTGGTTTAAAAGACGGTTCCGATCAACGAATTGACTTAACTGGCGGGTGGTATGATGCCGGAGATCATATGAAGTTTAGCTTTCCCATGGCAAGTTCTACTACTCTACTGGCTTGGGGAGTCATCGAATACGAAGAGGCATACCAGAAGAGCGGCCAATATAACTATATGTTGGATAATCTCCGCTGGGTAAATGACTACTTTATCAAAACACACTCTTCTCCAGATGTAGTTTGGGGTCAGGTGGGAAAAGGAAGTTTAGATCATGCTTGGTGGGGACCCGCTGAAGTGATGCAAATGGAGCGTCCCTCCTACAAAATAGATGCCTCTTGTCCTGGTTCAGATTTAGCCGGAGAGATGGCGGCTGCTATGGCAGCGTCTTCTATAGTGTTTAAAAAGACAGATACAACCTACTCAAATACACTACTCAGGCACGCTAAAGAACTCTATGACTTTGCTGAAACTTATAGAGGCAAATATTCGGATTGTATTACTGATGCTAATGATTTTTATAAGTCTCAAAGTGGATATGATGATGAACTAGTTTGGGGAGCCGCATGGCTTTATCAAGCAACCGAAGGAAAAGAATATCTTGATAAAGCTGAGCAATACTACACAAATTTAAGTGATAGCCCAAACTCAATTAATTCTTACAATTGGACTCATACTTGGGATGATAAATCTTATGGAAGTTATGTGCTTTTAGCCAAGATAACTGGGAAAGAAAAATATACAAAAGATGCTGAACGTTGGTTAGATTATTGGGCTGATCGATGCCAGTGGAAAAGAATTTACGAGACTAAGGGAGGTTTAGCTTGGCTAGACGAATGGGGTTCTCTTCGGTATGCATCGAAGACAGCGTTTTTAGCCTTTATCTACGGAGATTGGGTTAAAACTCCTTATAAAAGAGTAAAATACCATTCGTTTGCTGAGAAACAAATTAACTATATGCTTGGATCAAATCCTAAGCAAAGAAGCTATGTAGTTGGTTTTGAGAATAATCCTCCGACTCAGCCTCATCACAGAACAGCCCATGGTTCTTGGGCGAATAGTAAAAGTATCCCAGAACAGTCACGGCATATTCTTTACGGGGCACTAGTTGGTGGACCCGATAAGAATGACAATTATAAAGACGATCGCGCTAATTTTGTCATGGCTGAAGTCGCTACAGATTATAATGCTGGCTTCACAGGAGCTGTAGCTAAAATGTATGCCAAATATGGCGGACAACCTTTAGCAAAATTTCCAGAACCCGAAAAGAAAGACGATGAATTTTTTGTAGAGGCAAAAGTCAACGTTAGTAAAGATAAATTTACTGAAATTCGAGCGATTGTCCACAATCAGTCTGCTTGGCCGGCAAGACTGGTTCAAAATCTATCCTTCAGATATTTTATTGATATTAGTGAACTATTGAAAGAAGGTCGCAAGCCTTCGGATATAAAAGTTAGTTTGAATGATAAGCAAACTGCTACTGTTTCAGCTTTAAAGCCTTGGAAGCAATCTAAAACTATTTATTATGTTCAAGTTGATTTGGATGGCTCCAAGATTTATCCAGGAGGAGAACAGCATTACAAAAAAGAAGTTCAATTTAGCTTCAACAGCCCTGGTGCCTGGAATCCTGATAATGATTGGTCTTATCAAGACCTAAAAGACAAGGTTGATTTAGTTAAAAATGAAAAACTTCCAGTTTATGATACTGGAAAATTAATTTTTGGCACTGAGCCAAACAATTAAGTAAGTTACGGTTCCTTTGAAACTTTCTCTAAACCTTCCAAAAATTGGGTAATTAGGATAGGACGAAGCTCGTTTATTGTCTCTAAGTCTACCCAGCTACAGCGTTTATGTTCCTGATTTAATGTAATGGCTGGTGGTTCATCGATTAGCAAGCAGAAAATCTCGAAGTGAATTTTTAGCTGAGACTGAATCAAGGCATGAGTTCCACAATACTTCAACATCATGGAGTCGCTGATTGTCCAACCGATTTCCTCCTGAAACTCCTGAATCAGGTGATCGCGGCAAATTTGACTAGAGTTCTGGATGATTTCAAGGTCATCTATGTAACCGGAAACCGTTCCCCAGCAAGCGCCAAAATTTACCAAAGGCGATCGCTCCAAAATTAAAACCCGACTTTGATCTAAAACGTAGCAAGTTACACCAATTTTAATGCCCAGGTTACGGTAGTTGAGGCGTTTCCCATCAGCCGTGACTTTGAGATTTGCAGGTTCAGATGCCGCCTGAATAAGATAGTTTTTGATCTCAGCTTCATTGTCAAAGAGTTTTGGCATGGAGAGGTGTGCAGTATTGATTTCGATAACTTGTTAGGCTGGAGTTTAACTAAGGCAAATAGGGCAGCAGGGGTAAGTCTAAGGCAATGGGAATCATTCATCGCACTACTGACTGGCTAGAAACTCATTGGGTAACACCTGCCTATGCAGGTTGGCTTTTGGGAGGCGTTGCCTTGTGTTTTTTTGGGGCAGCAACCAATACAATGGCAGGCTGGCTGTATGTAATCAGTGGGATTATTTTTGCTTTATTGGGGTTGGCGGCTGTTCTACCAGCGCGATCGCTTAAATCCATTCAAGTACGCCGACACCCGATTCCACCTGTCAGTGTAGGTGACGACTTAACAATTGAATTAGAGATAGAAAATCCAACCCCCAAGCCCAAAACCCTGTTGCAAGTTCAGGATATTCTCCAAGCCGAACTAGGAAAGCCAGTGGAGAAACCCGTAGAAGCCATTGCCCCTCAAAGCGTTTATCGCTGGACTTACTATCATCCGACTCGAAAACGGGGTATCTATCGCTGGCACGAGGTACAGCTAAGAACAGCAACACCTCTAGGTTTATTTTGGTGTCGTCGTGCTTGGGATGCGCCAGTTGTGGCAGTGATTTATCCTACTGTGTTACCCCTTACAAACTGTCCTTTAGTCGATAACATTGGGAAAGATGATAGTGCCCAATTTTATAGCGATCGCCGTTCTCATTCCGCAACAGAAGACCTCACAAGAGCATTGCGACCTTACCGAGTGGGTGACCCAACTCGTCTGATTCACTGGCGCACCAGTGCGCGTTATGGTGAATTGCAAGTGCGTGAGCTAGAAATCTTTACTGGCTCTCAAGAAGTTATTATCTGTCTCGATAGTGCTGCGCTGTGGCGTGGTGAAGACTTTGAGCAAGCCGTTATTGCCGCTGCCTCCATGTACTTCTACGCTTGCAAAAGTCAGCTACAGGTCAAACTATGGACAGCACAAACAGGCTTGTTACACGGTAATCAGGTTGTCTTAGAAGCGCTTGCTGCAACTAATGCAGGAGAAGAGGCGACTGCTGGTAATCCCCCCAACAGCCCCTTAATTTGGTTGACACAAAATCCTGTTAGTCTCAACTCCCTACCTCCTGGCAGCCGTTGGGTTTTGTGGAATTCAGTTTCATCTGAAGGTAACTCCGAAAGACCGATAAAACCTTCTCAACCCGGTCTTGTCATCGACACCGCACAACCTTTACAACGCCAATTACAGCAACCCTTGAATTAGCCATTAACCTTAGCGTCGGCAGTGCCTCAATATATAGCAAAAGGCAAAAGGCAGAAGGCAGAAGGCAGAAGGGAAAAGGGAAAAGATTGAATGAAAATTCTTCTCCCCCTGCTATTTTCAGGTTAGACACATTTCCTTAACTATTCCTATGGCGTAGATGCCCTGACTACTGCTGAGTAAAAGCCTTGCGATACAATGCAAAGACGTTGACTGCTAATCTGCCGAACCTTATTACATGAGTACATCAAAAACCTCTAACCTCTCCAGTGATAAAAACCTGGAGGCGATGAAAAATTTTTCAGAAACCTATGCCAAGCGTACAGGCACCTACTTCTGTGTTGACCCTTCCGTAACGGCTGTGGTTATTGAAGGACTTGCCAAACACAAGGACGAACTCGGTGCGCCCTTATGCCCTTGTCGCCACTACGAGGACAAAGAAGCCGAAGTGAAAGCTGCCTATTGGAATTGTCCTTGTATCCCCATGCGTGAGCGCAAAGAGTGCCACTGTATGTTGTTCCTGACACCGGAAAACGAGTTTTCGGGTGACAAGCAGGATATTGCGATGGAAGAAATTCAATCGGTGCGAGACAGCATGGCATGATGCCCGTCGTACCACCAGAAGAATTTTGGCAGGGTGTCGAACAATTCAATCAGCAGGAGTTTTACGCCTGTCACGACACCCTAGAAGCCTTGTGGATGGAAGCCTTTGAGCCGGATAAGCAGTTTTACCAGGGGATTTTACAAATTGCTGTTGCTTGCTACCATCTAGGTAATCTCAACTGGCGAGGGGCTGTAATTTTGTTGGGTGAGGGAATCGGTCGCCTCGGAGACTATCAGCCAGTTTATGAGGGGGTTGATGTGACTGAGCTAATGACGCAAAGTATTGAGCTGTTGAAGGCATTGCAAGAAACTGGAGCAGAGCAAGTCGCTGATTTTGTTAAACAACTGGCAGTAGCTGAAACTAATGATGCTACATCGGTAAGTGGTAATGCTGTTGGTCGTTTGCCAAAAATTTCGCGAGTTGACTAGACAAGCAACTAGGCAATAGGTAATGGGTATAACCTTGAGTAATCAGCCTCACTCATTAACTCTCTTACCCTAGTTCTTTTGGAGTGGCTAGAAACTTATAGTAACGATTGAGCGTCTATAAGGCTTACAGATCGCTCTAAGCTGAACAACTTTATCTAAATTCTGGTATTTTGTCCTTAGGTTAAGGATGACTAAAGACTGATGAATCATGAAGCGTTCTGAGTTAAAAGTTGTTAATTCATAACGCATAATTCCTAACTCCCAACTCTTTAGACCAATGAAGTCCTCCTCTCTACTCACTTCCAAATTGAAGCAACGTCTGAGTTTAGCGTTATTACTGCCAGCGACTTTAGTAGGCGCGATCGCATTTCCGTCTCACCTCCAAGATGCCCAAGCCCAAACAGGTGACGGACGTGCCCTCACCGTTCGCTCGGATGTTCAGGAAGCCAACTCTCAAACTGGCGTTGTCACTGCACGGGGCAACGTACAAATGGACTATCCCGCTCGACAAATCCAAGCAACGGCAGCTCAAGCGCAATACTTTAGCCGTGAACGCCGCATCATCCTTAGTGGCAATGTCTACGTTTTGCAGCAAGGCAATAGCTTGCGCGGCGAAACCATCACCTACTTAATTGATGAAGGGCGGTTCGTAGCACTGCCTAGAGCGCAGCAGCAAGTAGAATCCATTTATCTCGTTGCTGACCCAGAAGCTCCCGCACAACCTGTAGCACCACCTGTGACTCCCCCCTTCAATCCCAAGCCTGCTTTCAAGACTCCTGTCAGTGAACCTGCACCGGGGCAATAACCCAAGTTTGTTGTTTGTTAACGGTTGACTATTGACCGTTAACTTTGTTAGTTATCAGAACGTGGGTAAACGGGTAGGCAGAAGCTCTCGGAGCATTCAAGCGCGAGAGGCACAACCGCTTATCCGCTTAACTAACAGAGCCTAAAGAGGTAGCGTTCTTGAGAATCGTATTAGAGAATATCCATAAATCCTATGGCAAGCGGACAATTGTCAATCGTGTCAATGTTTCCGTCGCTCAAGGGGAAGTGGTGGGGCTACTCGGACCAAATGGTGCTGGGAAAACGACAACGTTTTACATCGCAACAGGACTAGAAAAACCCAACTTGGGTACAGTCTGGTTGGATGATCTAGATATCACAACGTTGCCAATGAACAAGCGAGCGCATCTGGGCATTGGCTATCTCGCTCAGGAAGCTAGTATCTTTCGGCACCTGAGTGTACGGGATAATATTCAACTCGTGTTAGAGCAAACGGGGGTACCGCGTCAGGAGTGGCGGATGCGGCTGCATAACTTACTGCAAGAATTTCGCTTGGAAAAAGTCGCGAATACTCAAGGAAATCAAGTGTCTGGGGGAGAACGGCGACGAACTGAACTGGCAAGAGCCTTAGCCTCTGGAGTAGAAGGGCCAAAATTTTTGTTCTTGGATGAGCCATTTGCTGGGGTTGACCCAATTGCTGTAGCAGAAATACAAAAAATCATAGCCGGATTACGCGATCGCCAAATGGGGATTTTGATTACCGACCACAACGTTCGAGAAACCCTAGCAATTACTGATCGAGCCTACATCATGCGAGATGGGCAAATCCTCGCCTCTGGCAGTGCTGAAGAACTTTACAACAATCCTTTAGTACGGCAGTATTACCTGGGTGATGAGTTTCAGCGATGAAGATTTGACACTCCAAACTCGTCAA
Organism: Symplocastrum torsivum CPER-KK1; assembly: GCA_019358875.1. Classification (GTDB taxonomy): domain Bacteria; phylum Cyanobacteriota; class Cyanobacteriia; order Cyanobacteriales; family Coleofasciculaceae; genus Symplocastrum; species Symplocastrum torsivum. Next base: position 190,024 of record JAHHIF010000005.1, on the reverse strand, counting down.
CTCACAACCTTAAAAAGCCCGACGCTTAAGCAATGACATTCGGTAAATCTCAGCCCTTTATTTCCTTGTTTCCTGGCTTATCAGTCATGGATCGGTACCTTACCGCCCAACTAATTCAGCCCTTGCTGTTTGGTATTGGGGCATTCTCTTCTGTTGGTGTTGCCATAGGTACCCTCTTTGATTTAGTGAGGAAAGTTACCGAGTCAGAAATCCCTCTGGCGATTGCAGTACAAGTGATGCTGCTGAAGATGCCGGAGTTTATCTCCTATGCCTTCCCGATGTCAATGCTCTTAGCCGCACTGATGACCTACTCTCGATTGAGCAGTGATAGTGAGTTAGTTGCTCTACGCAGTTGTGGAATCAGTGTTTATCGGCTTGCCGTACCTGCCATAGTTTTGAGCTTAGTCGTCACCGGGATGACGTTCTTGTTCAACGAATTAGTGGTTCCTGCTGCTAACTATCAAGCCTCTACTACCTTAGACAAAGCCCTCGATGAGGAAAAGCCAGACTTCAAGGAAAACAATATTTTCTATCCCGAATATGGAGAAGTCACTCAGCCCGATGGTGAAAAAATTCGCGCACTGAGGCGTTTATTCTATGCCGACCAGTTTGATGGCAAGGAAATGAAAGGTTTAACCGTACTTGAGTGGTCTCAGCAAGGGCTTAACAAAATCGTCACCTCTAAATCAGCCGTTTGGAATCCGACTCAAAATGCTTGGGATTTTTTCAACGGCACGATCTATCTCATCTCTCCCAACGCTTCCTACCGCAACATTCAACCCTTTGAAAATCAACAGCTCAAACTTCCCAAAGCGCCTCTTGACTTGGCAACTCAAAGCCGTGGATTGGATGAGATGAACATTGCCCAGATTTTGGATTATCGAGAGATTGTCAAGCTAGGTGCCGATGAGAAAAGGCTCCTCAAGGTCAACGTGCGCCTTCAACAAAAATTCGCTTTTCCCTTTGTCTGCCTGGTTTTTGGGATAGTTGGGGCGTCGCTAGGAACTCGTCCTCAACGCGCTGGTAGAGCCACAAGTTTTGGTATTAGTGTGATAGTAATTTTTGCGTACTACTTATTAGGGTTTATGTCTGGAGCATTTGGTCAGCTCAATATCCTCTCTCCCTTTATGGCAGCTTGGTTACCAAATTTCTTTGGTTTAGGAGCCGGGGGATTTTTGTTATTCAAAGCCGCTCAATAGACAAAGCAATAAGTGTCAGCAGTCAAAATAAGAATCCCACATCTTTAGGCGTGCGCGTGTCAAAGACTCTACAATTTGTGTAGAGTTCAGCTGAAGGCTTGTGCGATGTCATTTCCTAATCACCATCCTGCTTACCTCCGCTATCTCAAAGCTCGACTAAAGCCATTCAAACGACCAGCATTTTGGGCATCAGCTTCAGGGCTTTTGTTAGTGCTGCTCTTTACGTGGGAGTACTGGAAAAACCCAGAGTCGTTCAGTATCCTTGGCGGGGCTTCAGTGACTGGTTCAAATACTCCAGACGTTAAACCAACACTCCCTGCTGAAGAACTCGCCGCCATTACAACTGACATCGATAATTCTTCAGTGTTTTTGGAAGAATTTAATCGGACAAAGGCTTTATCGTTAACGACCGCATCCAACCAGAAGCCTCAAAGCTCAAATACAGGGGGATTGTTTACTCAAACCCTGCCTCAGACAGAAGTAACTGACTCCAATCCTGCCTCAAACAGCCAAACCTTGTCACTCAAGCCGCAGCAGACAGCAAACACGACTAATCCCTTTGCTAAATCTGCTCAAGGACTTTTAAATCCTAGTTCAGTTTCTGAGAGTGTCCTGTTTACGAATCGGAACCCAACTAATCAACCGTCTTCCTCGACAGGCACAACGGCTGATTCTCCCTTGGGGTTTAACACTAGCCCAGGTACAGTCTCGGTAAGCCCGCTACAAAGTGCCCTTGACCGAGTTGCTGCTACTAATGCTCTTCGTGCGACTAACGAGACTCAGACACCCACTAATATCCAGAGACAGGCCTCACCAACTACAACCTATCAAGGACAAACGACTTATCCAGCAACAACTGTACCTGGAACAACTGGCTACTCTGTTGCCCCTACAACGCCCCCAAACTCCTTTACCTATCTGGTGCCCCCCCAACCAACTACCAATGTGCCAGGGGCAATACCAACGACACCCGTAGTACCGACAACGGCGGGTAGCTATGGGCAATACTCTACCCAACCACCAATTCAAGTTAACGGAATGACTAACCCTGGATTTAACTCAACGCTGACTAGTCCAGGCTCACAACCAAGTCAACTGAGTCAACCGACCTTCACCACTCCTAATCCAGTTCCAGGGCAATATATTGGCGGAGGTCAGATTAACACCTTCTCCAATCCTTAGACCTTTGCGACGAAAGTTGCCCACCAGTTCTAAAAGCAGGGGAAGTAACCTCTGTAGGGGCGCACAGCTGTGCGCCCTTACCCTACTCAGCTCTTTCCCTTGAACTCTCAAGAGCGAAATGCAACTTGAACGCACGTTAGCTTTAGCTATGGAAGTGCTTGATGATTGCCTCGGCAAACTCCGAACACTTTAACGAGGGTTCAACGGGAGGCTCCATTAAGCGGGCTAAGTCGTAGGTTACTTCTCGATTAGCGATCGCACCACCCAATCCATTCTTAATCAAATCAGCCGCTTCCTGCCAGCCCATAAACTCCAGCATCATTACCCCTGACAGAATCACAGAACCAGGGTTTATCCGATCTAACCCTGCGTGTTTTGGGGCAGTACCATGTGTTGCCTCAAAAATCGCACAAGTGTCACCAATATTCGCCCCTGGCCCCATCCCCAAGCCGCCCACAATCGCGGCGGCGGCATCAGAGATATAGTCTCCGTTCAGGTTCATTGTGGCGAGAATTGAGTACTCATCCGGTCGAGTCTGGATTTGCTGAAAAATACTGTCAGCAATCCGGTCATTTACCATCACCTTTTCTTTCCACTGACCACTGCCATGAGTGTCCCAGATGGCATTGAGGACAGATTCCACCTCACCAGCAATATCAGCACGTTTCTCTGGTGTCAGGGCATCGTAGCCCGGTTCAATCTGACGGGCATTCTCTTCTAGCGTGATATCGGGATTGCGCTCTTTGTTGCTAAGAATCCAGGACTCCCGTTCCGTAACACACTCCGCCCGAAACTCGTTGACAGCAAGCTCATACCCCCAGTCACGAAAAGCTCCTTCGGTATACTTCATAATGTTGCCCTTATGCACCAAAGTCACCTGTTGCTTGCCTTTCGGTAGCCGTAAAGCGTGCAGCATGGCACGGCGTACCAAACGTTGGGAGCCAGTTTTACTTATTGGTTTAATACCAATTCCAGAGTCAAGAGGAATCTGCTTTTTCCCGTGTTCTGGCGTGGCAGGTATCAAGTCTTCATTTAGCAGAGCGATCAGCTTATCACCAATTTCGCTACCTTGACGCCATTCAATGCCCAGGTAAATGTCTTCTGTATTCTCCCGATAGATAATCACATCGAGCTTCTCAGGGGTTTTGTGGGGAGAAGGTGTTCCTGGGTAATACTTACAGGGACGGACACAAGCATAGAGATCATTAATTTGCCGTAGGGCGACATTCAATGAACGAATACCACCCCCAATTGGGGTTGTTAATGGCCCCTTGATCGCAATGCCATAGTCTTGAATCGCTTGTAACGTATCTTGAGGCAAATATTGATAAGTGCCATATTTCTCACAAGCTTCGTCACCAGCATAGATTTTAAACCAGCTAATGCTGCGCTTGTCACCATAGGCTGCTTGGACAGCAGCATCAATTACCTTCTGGGTAGCAGGCCAAATATCAACACCTGTGCCATCTCCACGGATAAAGGGAATAATCGGATTGTCGGGAACGATGGGTTCACCATCTTTGAAGGTAATGCGAGAGCCTGTATCGGGTGGTGTGATTTTCTCGTACATAGAGCAGTTTGGTTAAGTCAAGGTTAGCGTCAGCAGTAATTATTCAGGAAAGTTAGCAGATATTCTACAGAAGGAGGAGCTGAATTAAGCTTTTTTGCAGATAAGTCATCACGATGACGCTGTACATCATCACGAACATTAAATAATGGCGTAGAAGCCTTGTCATCTTTGGTAATGCGAGGAACACTTAGCTATCCGTCAGTGAAACGTTTGGCTTTTGAGGCTAGATATCAAAGAACTGTTACAGAATGTTTGAATAAATTGAGTTTGTTTAAGGATTTGTAACAGAATTTGTTGTTCTGTGTCGTTAGTTATAAGCTAGCCGTGAAAAACAAAGGTTGCTTAATGATAAGGCTCCCTGACCAAGAAGAATACAGGAGTGGCTGTGTTCAGAAGTTCAGAAGTTCAGAAGAATTCTGAATTTAGAACGAACTGAAGATAGGAGCGACCTCATATGGAGCAGGGGTCACAAGCCCCCACTGAACTCCTGAACTCCTCCGTTCTGAACTCCATTCAAACAGAGTATCCGTCTTTAATCAGATGCTGCTCTGACTTAGATATGCCTCAGTTTTGAAGGCTTTGGTGCAGCTAAGGATTTTGTCAAAACGTCAACGACAAGGGAATATACAAAGCCTTGCTAAACAGGTACAGCTTTTAGGCACGGCTTGCAATCAGCCATTATGCTGAAGTAGGGCATCTAAAGTAGACGTTAGTGGCAGCGCTAGCTCTCGCCGGACTCAGTTCAGCGTTAGTCAGCGTGATCGCACTCTTCAAGAGCAGGGTGCTTGATTTAGCTAAGGCGACCTTTCCTTATTGAATCGCCCAGCCCTCGTCAGGTATTGGTGCAGCAGACGCTTCACGAGCGTTAGTTCTTTCCCGACTAAGTCAGGCACTAGTTGAGACTACTTACCGCTATCTCTTGGAGGAGCGGCTACGCTAAGTAAAGTTATGGTGCTTAGCTCATTGCTTCTCTCTAAAACCCTAATCCCAAACGCACAAGATAAATTGCTTCTCCCTAGTTAAATTGGGATTTGGCAGGAAAGGTGGCTCCGGAAGAATATGAAAAAGATTTTAGTGGTTGACGACGATAGAACAATGCGAACTGTCTTGACACGCTACCTCGAAAATCGAGGGTACCAAGTTGAACAGGTTAGTTCTGGAGTTGAAGCCTTAGTCGCTTTTGCCAAAAATCCACCTGACTTGGTGGTTTCTGATGTCATGATGCCAGAGATGGATGGTCTAGAATTTTGCCGCCGACTACGAGCTACTCCCTCTGGTCAACTGATGCCATTTATCTTTTTATCGGGTAAAGGAGAATTAGAAGACCGAATTCATGGTCATTCAATTGGAGCGGATGATTATTTAATCAAACCTGTTGACCCTAGAGAACTAGTTGCCAAAATTGAAGCCCAGTTGGAGCGATCGCGTCGAATTCATTCGGAGATTGTCCGGTTGATGCAGATGACTGTTGGAACCTCCCCTCCCCAGCTAGAGAATGAATCCTCAGCTCCAATCCCAGAAGAGGGAGCCTTAATCACGAGTGCCGAGACAACACCAACCCCTATCCGCTTACCGTTGACACCCGCAGAAGAGCGAGTTTTTTGGGAAGTGATTCAAGGGTTAACGAATAAGCAAATAAGCGATCGCTTATTTATCAGCCCTCGCACCGTTCAAACTCATCTCAGTAGCATTCTTAATAAACTAGGAGTAGAGAATCGCGCTCAACTCATTCGCTTTGCTTATCAAGAGGGGTATCAATATCCCACCCAAAGGTAAGACAGTGAATGTATAGAGAAAAAGTGACTCCTCCAGACTGATGACAAATGACCCAATGATTCCCTGCCTCTATAGCTTAAGTGAATTACAATATGCGATCGCAGCATCCCCTGACCAGTGGCGACCCCTAGTATTTACGAACGGCTGCTTTGACCTGCTGCACGCGGGTCATGTCCGCTACTTACGAGTTGCCAAATCCTTGGGGCGATCGCTCGTCGTGGGGTTAAATAGTGATCAGTCAGTAAAAACGATTAAGCCCAACAAACCAGGATTTCCTCCCCGACCCCTCGTTCCCGAAGCACAACGGGCAGAAGTTCTCGCAACTCTCAAACCCGTAGATGGTATCGTGATTTTCTCTGAAACCACAGCCACTCGTTTAATCCAGGCACTTCAGCCAGACATTTATGTAAAAGGGGGAGACTATAGCCAGTCAACGCTACCAGAAGCACCTGTTGTTCAAGCCTATGGGGGACGGATCGAATTAGTGAAAGTGGAAATTCCAACCTCAACCACCGCACTTATTGACCGTATCCTCCATACTTCAACTGAGTAAGCAAAAGGAAATGGGAAGAGGGAAAAGAGGTTATTAGTTCTCCGTTGTTGCTTATTCCTATCTAACAACCAACAACTAACAACTAACCAACAAGTCGCTGCATGACAGACCAAACGACTGCCTCAGTATCAGAAGCTTCTACTAAGATTGCCGAGCTAACGCGCCAGCTCCAGTCTAGTTCTGAAAAAAAACAACTTCAGGTCATTCCAGAACTGGTCAGCACGGGTGCTGCTGGCTTAGAAGTCTTGATGGAATTTTTAAAGGAGCAGTCAAACCCTGCTAACCTTACGGCTGGTGTTGTCTACCAAGCCCTCTATGACGCTGACACCCCAAGCACAAGAGAGTTTCTACAAAACCATTTCCCGACTGGCGTTGTGCCTTTGCGTTCCGAAGACGGCATTGATTACACAACCCTGCAACAACTGCTCGTTAAGCAAGACTTTCTTGCCGCTGACCGACTTACCTTAGAAAAACTCTGTGAGCTAGCAGGTTCAACCGCCCTTCAAAGAAAGTGGCTGTACTTTTCGGAAGTAGACAACTTTCCAATTGCTGACTTGCAAACCATTAATACTCTTTGGTTAATTCACTCTCAAGGTAAATTTGGCTTTTCTGTTCAGCGGGAGCTTTGGCTTTCTTTGAGCAAAAACTGGGAAAAGCTATGGCCTAAGATCGGCTGGAAGACTGGAAATAATTGGACTCGATACCCCAATGAGTTTACTTGGGATCTCAGTGCGCCCAGAGGTCATCTACCTCTTTCCAATCAGCTACGAGGCGTGCGGGTGATTGCATCTCTACTCTCTCACCCCGCTTGGACGACCAAAAGTGAAAATTGACAAAGAAAGACAGGAGGCAGATGGCAGAGGGCTTTTCGGCTTGCTTTTATGCCCAATTGCCATCTGCCTTCTGGCACCCGAAAGGGAGCAAGGGTATCAAGCCCCCTCCAAATCTTTGAATTGGAGGCTCCCAATTGGGTAGGGTCTGAATCCCCTTCCAATTGGTTCCATAAAAGCCGTCTGCCTTCTTCAACCAAGCGATAACTCTTGCATCAATAATGTTTGTTCTGAACATTACTAGGGAACGCTATATATAGTGATTCACACTTCAGGCTTTCTGAGGTTGTGATGCAAGCAGTGATATGGGGGTAAGGGTTATTATGGCAAACCCAGAAAACAGAATCTTTTGTCGGCTTGATGGGTTGACACCAGGCGCACGAGAACAAAAACGACTCACGACTCTTAAGGAACTCGATTTGCTCGCCGTTGAGACAGTCGCTTTGTTTGATGAAGCAACTCAGATAGCCGCTCGCTTTTTAGATGCACCAATCTGCATCTTGGGCTTTATGACGCTAGATCAGGTACAGATTAAATCAGCAGTTGGTTTATCAACAGTTGGATTAATGAATCCACTGGCACAGTTGCGCCAGTTGCCGCGCCAAGAGGGCTTTTGTACTTATGTGGTTGAGACTCATCAGGTTTTAGCGATTCACGATACAAGGACTAACCCTGTATTTAGCAGTAGTTTGCTCGTTCAGCACTATGGTATTTCTGCTTACCTTGGTGCGCCACTATTTGCCGCTGATGGTCAATGCTTGGGTACATTGGCTGTGATGGATTGGGAGCCTCGCGACTTTACCACCAGGGATAAAGAATTTTTGGCGATTACAGCTCGTTGGTGTATGAGTGAATATGAGCGGAACCATGTTTTGAAAGAGCATCCTACTAGCTCTCTTCAACGGCTATCTAAACCGTCGCTCACAGAACCTGACAACCAAGAGCAGAAGCCTAATTTTATAGCTGATAGCTGGGGAGTGAATAGTCTTTGTGATCACTTCTCCTCAATGGTTTCGCTTAAGGTCAAGCTACTAACTCAGCTAACACAGGAGCTGCGTACCCCATTAACCTCTGTTATGGGGATGGCAAGTGTACTCAATCGCCAAGTCTATGGACCTTTAACTAGTAAACAAAAAGAATACTTGGAAATTATCCATCACAGTGGTCAGCATTTGGTCTCGCTGGTTGATGAAATTGTTGCCCTTAATGTTTTGGATGAAATCAGTGAGCAACTCGATCTCACCTCTGTAGATATCGATATGCTCTGTCAGCAAGCCATTCATAGCTTGTTCAAGATAGCGAACCAACGGCAGCAACAAATACGGTTGTCGGTAGAGCCTGGAAGTCGTATCTGGTTGCTGGACAAAAACAAGGTGCGGCAAATACTCTATCATCTGGTCTTTAGCGTGATTCACTCAGCACAGACAGGAAGCGAGATTCGTATCCATGTCTCGCGTAGAAACGACAAACTGAATATTGCCGTTTGGGTGTTTCATCCCTGGCTAGGAGACAGTTTACCAAGAATCTACGAGGGTATCGCTTCACTATCAACAACAGACAGCGCTACTGGGTCTGATATTTTAGAAACTTCACTAACGATGGACAAGCTCAAAAGCAGTGAATTTACAGCGAGTGATTACCAGCTACCTGATAATCCGCTATACTCCAGCCCTGCGGCGTGGGCAACCTTAGCTCTGACGCAGGAACAAAACCAGAAGCCCTGGAATCATGATTCCCGTGAAGCTCTAGGGCTTTTACTGAGCTGCAAGCTAGCGGAACTCCACAAGGGACAAATTTCTATAGAAGGCTCTTTAGAGTCAGGATATCGCTATGTTGTGAGTTTGCCTCAGTTGGAACTACCTTAGGAAAGGTTATAGCCTAGAGTGCGAAATTTGGATGAAAAATTAAAGGCTGAAGAATCCTTTTTTTAATTTTCAATGCTGTATTTTTATCTATACCGATTCTCAGTAGATTGAGCCACTCCCTCGTTTATAAAACGTGGGATTCAGGCATCAGGCAGAGATTGCAGTCTGGGAGTGTCTAACATCTCTTTTTTATTTTATTTGAGGAAGGGACGTGCCAGGAAAAAGCTGGAAATGGTCTTGGCATCTATCACTTCACCATCAAGGATTGCTTGTTCTAACTGCTCTGGGGTCATCAAAACGTTTTCCATATCTTCATCAGCGTCCTGACTAGGAGGTGCTTCAAGCTTTTCCAAATCCTGAGCGAGAAAAGCGTAGATGAATTCATCCGAATAACCTGGTGCGACAGGAAATTCGCCGAGTTTTTGCCATTTGTTGGCGTGGTAGCCTGTCTCTTCTTCAATTTCTCGCTTGATCGTTTCAGCCGGGTCTTCGTGGGGTTCCACAGTACCCGCAGGAAACTCCAAAATCCGCCCTTGAATAGCAAAGCGGTACTGTCGCAGCAGCACCAGTTTGCCGTCGGGTGTCACAGGAACGGCAAGTGCGCCACCAGGGTGACGAATACATTCCCAATCTCCCTCAACTCGATTAGGCAGACGGAGGGAGCTAACTTCAAAATTAAACTTACGACCTTGGTAGACTAGGCGTTGTTTTAGCAGTTGTGGGGGTTCGCGACCTGAAGCCATAGGAGAGATTAGAAGGTTAGATGTTGAACTAAAGCATGAAACACTAATGAACCTTTACAAGCGGTAGACTCCAGAACAGTCTAAATTTTGGACAAGTTGTGCGATCGCTTTTCCAGAAATCGGTTCGACCCAATTCGGAGCAATTTCTGCTAAGGGAACTAATACAAACGCTCTCTCTCTCATCCGAGGGTGAGGGAGTTGAAGGATAGGACTGTTTAGGATTAAATCATCAAACAGGAGTAAATCGAGGTCAAGAGTTCTTGGCCCATTGCGTTCTCGGCGTACACGACCAAAAAAGGCTTCAATGCTCAGTAAGGTTTCTAACAGTTCCTGTGGCGTTAGCTGAACGTCCAGTAGGGCGCAACCATTTAGGTAATCTGGTTGGGGTGGTCCGACAGGCGCTGTTTGATACCAGCTAGATTGAGCTTCTAGAGTAATACCTGCTGTATCAGCCAACACATTGAGGGCATTGTTAAGAATAGTCAAGGAGTCGCCCAGGTTGCTACCTAAAGCGATCGCACTTAGCACACGCTGCACTGAAGCACTTTGTGTCTCTTGGGCTAAAGCCTTTCGCTCTTGCTTTGAATCAGTGAATTCTAGAGATTTCATGAATGATCAAGGCGGACGACACCGACTACTTGAGGAAATAAAGGCAGGTTCAGGCAAATATGAGCCTAGTTCCTGCCTGTAAATGCCATGATTCTCCCCCTGTTGGGTTTAAGTTTCGTGAATGATCAAGAGTAGGACGTTCAGGCTGTTTGCCTCTTAACTACCTGTACCAAAAACTTGCTCTTTGAGATTCTGAAAGTCCTGAGATAGTTCTTGGCGGCTGGCAGCGCTGAGCAAGTAGCGATAAACGAACCAAGTTGTGTAGGCTAAGCCAATCAGCTCCAAAGTCGGGGCAATCAAAGGAATATCATCAAGCGCATCTAGCAAAGCCAGTGTCACTTTGACTGTAATCACAACAGCCAGGATTAGACCAACCGTTCCCAGAGGTCCTTTGTAGTTTGAAAAAAACTGTGTGACGTAACGTGGCAGATCTTGGAGAAACGCAGCGATACGTTCACCATACTCCTGCCACTGGTTACTAGAGGTGCTTACAGAAACCGTTGCAGGTAGTAAACGCTCAGTTTCTCCTTTGCCTTCTAGAATCTTGGGCATATCCGTGTCACTGGGGTATTCAGAATAGCCGCTTTCTTCAATTTCAGGATTCATATCGCTTCTTGGGAATAACAACTTAAAACTCTTTACTGGGTAGTGTCCCTACTAACAGCACTAACAGCAGAACATTAGCAGTCTTTTAGGAGGATGCTGTCACATAAGGGACATAATGAACACTAAAGCAGACTATGTACCCTTCAGTTTCAACCTGATAGTAGAAAACTCCGTACATCTATAGACCTATTTTCCCTGCTGAAGGCTGTAGCTTAGAAAGCAGAAGATTTTTTCTCATTTTTGTCGTGTCAGCGGAATATCTGGCAATGCATGGTCATTTCCAGGATCGAGTTGCCGTGATTCATAGATAGCAGAGCATATTGATGGAACCAGAACAGACTATATCTGCATGGCGACTTGCACCTAGCACTTTAGCAGCATGGCTGGTTGCACCTGGCACTTCTGTGTATTCTCTAGCGATAACTCCCAATGGACAAACGTTAGTTAGTGGTGGTTCACACCGAGCGATTTGGGTCTGGAACTTTCACACTGCCCGACAACAGCACCTGCTGAGGGGTCATTCTGATTGGGTTCGTTGTCTCGCCGTTAGCCCGGATGGACAAACGATTGTTAGTGGCAGTTTGGATAAAACGATTAAGGTTTGGGATTTAAGCAGCGCTAGAGAAATCCGTACCCTTAACGGTCATTCGGATGCTGTCTATGCTGTTGCCATTAGTCCAGATGGAAAAGCGATCGCCAGTAGCAGCAAAGATACGACGATTAAATTATGGGACTTGAAAACTGGGCAGGAACTTCGTACCTTCACCCATCACTCCGATTGGGTTTATTCGGTTGCATTTAGCCCAGATGGACAAAACATCGTTAGTGGTTGTGCTGATGCCACGATTCAAGTGGGAGACAAAGGTCTGCTGAGAGGTCATACCGCCAGTGTGACATCTGTGGCAATTAGCCCCGATGGAAAAACAATCATCAGTGGCAGTATCGATGAAACGATTAGGGTGTGGGATTTTGATACAGGTCAAGAAATTCACACACTGACAGGACACGCTGGTGGTGTGACATCCGTTGCCATCAGTCCCAATGGGGAAAGAATCGTGAGTGTCGGTAATGACAAATTGGTTAAGGTATGGGATTTGAAGACAGGGAAAAACGTTCACACCTATACGGGTCATCTAGAGGCGATTTTAGCCGTCACGATTAGTCCCGATGGAAAAGCGATCGCGACTGGTTGCCGTAACGATGTCATCAAGATTTGGGCGATGCGGTAGCGTGTCTATTTGAGGAACATCTCATTGCAGGGTGGTGCGATCGCATCTAGTCCTACTTTCTCCTCAGTGAAGAGATTGGTAAGGCTACACTAGCAATCAAAACCTTGTTATAGCTACACATTGACTTCTGTAGCAATTAGTTCAGATGGTCAGCTCCTTGCTAGTAGCAGTAATGATTTGACTATTAAGATATGGCGAATACAGTAAAACCGATCGATCAACAGCAACTCTTTGGATGCAAAATTTGACTCATCGACCTATTTACCTTGATTGCCACGCTACAACCCCCCTGGATGAACGGGTGTTAGAGGCGATGCTGCCTTACTTTACTCAACATTTCGGTAATCCAGCTAGCCTCAGCCATGCTTACGGTTGGGAGGCAGAAGCTGCTGTAAAACAAGCTAGAGCTATTTTGGCAGATGCTATCCAGGCAACACCAGAGGAAATTGTCTTTACGAGTGGAGCCACAGAAGCGAACAATCTGGCAATTAAAGGTGTGGCTGAGGCTTATTTCAGTAAAGGTCGTCACATTATTACCGTAGAAACGGAACACAGTGCAGTTCTCGACCCCTGTCGATATTTACAAACACTGGGTTTTGAAGTGACGTTTCTGCCTGTAAAAAAGGATGGACTCATTGACTTAGCCAAGTTGGAACAGGCGTTGCGTCCTGACACGATTTTGGTGTCGGTGATGGCAGCAAATAATGAAATTGGGGTGTTGCAGCCATTGGCGGAAATTGGGGCAATGTGTCGCCAGCATCAGGCGCTATTTCACACGGATGCGGCTCAAGCTCTTGGTAAAATTCCTTTGGATGTGGAGGCGATGAACATCGACTTGATGTCGCTGACGGCTCATAAAATCTACGGCCCAAAAGGTATTGGGGCACTTTATGTCCGTCGCCGTAACTCTAGAGTTCAACTAGCACCTCAACTTCATGGCGGAGGACATGAACGAGGGATGCGTTCTGGCACTCTCTATACACCTCAGATTGTTGGGTTAGCCAAAGCAGTGGAACTGGGATTAGAAGAACAAGAATCGGAGTCTCAACGCCTTTTGCAATTACGGGAACATTTCTGGAATGCGCTTAGTCCTTTAGGGGGCATCTACCTAAATGGTCATCCAACTCAACGATTATCAGGAAATCTTAATATTAGTGTCGAAGGTGTTGATGGTTCGGCGCTGTTGTTGGGGTTACAACCAGTAGTCGCCGTTTCTTCTGGCGCGGCTTGTTCGTCGGCGACGGTGGCTCCTTCCCCTGTTCTCTTAGCGTTGGGGCATTCTGAGTCTTTGGCTTATGCCTCGATACGCTTTGGGATTGGGCGCTTTAATACGACAGAGGAAATTGATCAGGTTGCTCAACATGCGATCGCAACAATTCACTCACTTCGGCAATCTCAAGCCACCACTTCTAATCGAATCTCAAATCAAGTAAAGTAGTGATTGAGGGATCAGCCGACTGCCGTTGGAGCAATACGGTCGCAACTACCTAATTGATTGAGTTGAGTGGCATCTGATTAACACTGCCCTCAGATACACCATTCATCAAAGCCGTTGTGGATAGACGTTGCACCGGGTTCCGCCCGTGTAAACTAGCATATAAATGCTGCCATGCAACTAATTGCTCCTCGAAACTTTCTACTCGCGTGTTATCTTTGAACCGCAAGCAGACTCCTGTTATAACTGTCTAAAGGTTAGCAGTGAGATGAATCGCAGACGGGATGTAGTGCTATCATCTTCTCAATCATTAAAGATGCCGGATTTAGTGCAATAAGACGCATCAAGAGTTCCAAAGCCATGCCACTCTAATGAGTAAGCACGAATTCGGCAAAAGCATCCAAGACATGATTACCGTGGGGCAGACGGGATTTTAAGCCTGTGGAGAGAATGACCTGTAGTATCTGGGAACACCTTCAGATACTGAGTAAACTCAAGGAAGCAGGAAAACTCAGCAGTGATGTTGGGATTCGCCTACTACAGCCGCTAGGCTTGGTGGCGGAGAAATGTCAACCTGTATAGAACGGCATGGCATTGGCTACCAATTGCATGGCGTAGGAGTTGACCAAAAAGAGTGGCAGTGCAGTTAGTCACTCGATGGTCACTTTCATTCGGTTCTCGTTATTTCATTTCTAAGTGAAGCTAAAGTTTTCACATACACAGTTATCTTGGGTAGCCAAAGCAAAGGGAGAAAGCCTTAGTGCCTAAGTGTGCTGCCAATTTTTGAGGAAATTGAATGCCAAAGCAAATTATTATTGCGGAGCAACATCGACTTGCTGCCGTTTTTTGGGAAGATCAGATTCAAGAGCTAGTGGTGGCTACAGGTAGTCACCAAGTTGGTGACATTTATCTCGGCGTTGTTGAAAATGTCTTACCTGGGATAGATGCGGCTTTTGTAAATATCGGGGACTCCGAGCGGAATGGTTTTATTCATGTCACTGACTTGGGTCCCTTGCGGCTGAAACGCAGTGCTGGTGCGATTACCGAACTGCTGACCCCTCAGCAGAAAGTCTTAGTACAAGTCATGAAGGAGCCAACAGGCAATAAAGGTCCTCGGCTCACCGGGAACATCAGTTTACCCGGTCGTTATTTAGTCATGATGCCTTACGGACGGGGTGTCAATTTATCCCGGCGGATAAAGAGTGACAGTGAGCGTAACCGTCTTAGAGCGCTGGCTGTACTGCTCAAACCGGCTGGTATGGGATTGTTAGTGCGGACGGAAGCGGAAGGCAGAGCGGAAGAAGCCATTATTGAAGATTTGGAAGCGCTGCAAAAACAGTGGGAAGCGGTTCAGCAAGAGGCAAATTCCACCCGCGCACCCGCATTACTCAACCGAGATGATGATTTTATTCAGCGTGTCCTGCGCGATATGTACACGGCAGATGTGAATCGGATTGTCGTCGATTCTCATACCGGAGTAAAGCGGGTCAAGCAGCATTTGGTCAGTTGGAGTGGAGGACGTTCGCCAGAAGGGGTTTTGATTGACCATCATCGCGATCGCCTACCAATTCTTGATTACTTCCGTGTCAATGCAGCGATTCGAGAAGCGCTTAAACCAAGAGTTGATTTGCCTTCGGGTGGATACATCATCATTGAGCCAACAGAAGCCCTAACGGTAATTGACGTTAACTCTGGTTCATTTACGCGATCGGCAACTGCACGGGAAACCGTTCTCTGGACAAACTGCGAAGCCGCCACAGAAATCGCCCGCCAACTGCGTCTACGCAACCTGGCGGGTGTAATCATTGTTGACTTCATTGATATGGACGCACGGCGCGATCAGTTGCAAGTGCTAGAACACTTCAACAAAGCACTGAAGGGTGACAAAGCTAGACCACAAATTGCTCAGCTTTCCGAACTTGGCTTAGTTGAACTGACTCGCAAGCGACAAGGTCAGAATATCTACGAGTTGTTCGGTCAACCCTGCCCTACCTGTGGTGGTTTAGGACATCTCGTGCGTCTCCCAGGTGAATCTGATCGCCAAGTCCGAGAGCTTGCGGAGCCTTCTGCTATCCCGTTGGTGGCTAGAGAAACGCGGCTGCCCGATCTTTCTGATCCGCTCGATTTTGCTCCAGTTGATGATAACGAGGAAAATGACCTTGTGCATCATCCAAGCTACCAAGAGCGAGGATTAGCCAATAATAAGAACCGCCGTACCCGTCGCCGTCGTTTAGATGAACCAGTAGCCAAGGAAGAATTCATCCCGACGAAGGTCAACCCTCGCATTATTTCTGTACCTCAATCGAGGTCGGAGCCAATGCTAGAGCCGGATAACCTTAGCGAAGTGGCACGCGACAGTGTACAAACCACTCCAAAGGAGGTAGAAGTAACAGGACGTGGTTTGGTAACAGAGTCACCAATAGAACGAATTGCAAAACCTCAACTGATCAAGGCTCCTAGAGAGATCGAACCACCGGAGGTTATTGCTATTGAGATGACCCCAGAGGAACAAGATGTTTATGCGTTGATGGGAATCTCTCCTTTGATACGCTTAAACCGAGAGGTCAAAAATCCAAAATCGGTAATTCTCTCTGTGGTACTGCCTGGAGAATCCAACGACGCTGAGACATTAAACGAGGCATCTGTAGAATCAGCTAGTGAAGCTTCTACACTACCTTCGGCTACTGATGACGGCGAGACTTCTCCAATGTCAGTAACACCTTCAGGTGAGGCAGCAACTCTAGATGAATCGCCAAGTTCAGCTCAGGTACTTGTAACCTCACCGACTGAGGTATCTACGACAGAAATATCAACAGAGCCAACCGATGAATTAGACGGCAGCCGTCCAATTATTCGTCGCCGCCGCCGCCGATCTTCAGCTGTAGAGGGTGATGATTCGAGTGCCTTATAGTAAGGGCGAAACGCTATTGTAGACAATCTAGTGCTGCTATGCGGAAGTCAAAAGTCAAAAGCTTTATTTCTAGACTGTTGAGCTTGTTTCAGGTAGTAAGCTCATTTGAATCGTGAGTAGTAGTTGGTTGCTTTGTGATTTTTTCAGCAGTGCTATGTCTAGATGTCAAAATTCATCAAGTGTTTTGCTTGCTTCATGTTGAGAAGGAGGTCTGGTCATGCCGGTAGAGGCAAAAAAAGACAACACCGGCGTTGTCCAGGGGAAGCCGTGGCAAGATAATGTTTGTGATCTGCCAGATTTATCTGACACGCAAAGCTTAGTTGCTGGTGTCGATGAAGTTGGGCGGGGCGCTCTATTTGGGCCAGTAGTGGCGGCAGCCGTAATCTTACCTGCCTCGGCTCTGTCACAACTTGCGATCGCGGGTGTTAAAGATAGTAAACAACTATCTCATCCACGCCGAGTCAAGCTAGCTCATGAGATTCAATACTTAGCGCTAGATTGGAGGATTGGTTATGCCACCAGCGCTGAAATTGACCAGATTAATATTTTTCAAGCGTCACTGTTAGCGATGAAACGGGCTGTTCTCAAGTTGAAAGTGCAGCCTACTTTGTGCCTAGTTGATGGTAAACACGCTCTTCCTGATTTACCAGTTGCCCAACGAACAATGGTCAAGGGAGATGAGCGATCGCTTGAGATTGCAGCGGCTAGTGTTGTTGCCAAGGTTTGGCGAGATGAATTAGTGACTCGTTTCGCGGCAAAGTATGCCGACTATGACTTGATAGCAAACAAAGGTTATGGTACACAGCGACACCTAGCCGCCCTTCAACAACAAGGCCCCACACGCCAACATCGATTATCGTTTAGCCCCTGTCGGGTAGAAGCCGAGTTGTAATATTATCTAAAATGCTTGATTACAAGAAATGGGGTAGATGTGCCTACCCAGCTTGATTAAATGATTGGATTATCAGCCGGTGACAACTTCTGGGTTTGCTGGTAATTTCTTGTTTGTACATCTTGGCTTGCCCAGTGTCGATAGTCCAACAACAGTTGGTGCATTAGTTTCTGCTTAATCCTTACCAAAACGCTCTTGAGCAAACCGTTGCCAGTGGTTTCTAAAATTGGCTTAGGAGTCAAGGAAAAAGGAAGCGGAATATCAACGTTGACTTTTAAATCTGCTCTGCCTTTAAGCTGGGTTGTGCCATTTTTTTGATAGGGGTAAAGTTTCCCTTTCAAGTCCAAGGCAAAGCGTTGATTGATATACTCTAGTCCTCGAATTTCACAGCGTACAGAGGTTAGATGAACGGTACCATCGGCATCTGCCCACACTTTTAAATCTACTGTTGGCTGAAACTTCAGCGACATAAAGTCCAGGGGACGCATTGTCAAACGAAAACTGTCCTGACTCAGTTGCTCGATCCGATTCGAGTCTGCGATCGCATATACCAGCCGCTGAGGCTGACGCAAGTAGTGCTGGATGGGAACAGGTTGTTCCGGTACAGCAATTTCAACTGATTGGGATGCAACAAACTGGGTGTTCATAAGGGAAGTAGTAAGCTTATAAGCTTCTTACTTAAAGTTAATTAATTTTTACAGTTTTTTAACGATTTGAGAAGGATTTCTTATTTTAGTATTCTGAATCGGCGCTTTGCTGAGACAGTCTCAATAATCTCATCCTCTCAGGATCATAGAAATTTACACGGTGAGGCTCCCTCTTCCTTACGGAAGCTGTGAAAGAGCCTCAGACTGACTCCACAAGCTTATTTCCTGCGAAGGATAGGGATTGACACCATGTTGCTCAAGAAGCTTTAAAGGGATGATTAAACTGCTTGTATAAAGGACAACGCTACAGGCGATAGGTGCTAGGAACGATGTAGCAAAAACTGTCCTTCGCAAGAGATGCCTTGTAACACAAGTACACAACTCCCAACTCTCAAGCTAGATCTATCACTTAGGTTGACTGTTACTTATGTCTATCTCGATCGCCTATTTGGGACCACCTGGTACTTACGCTGAAGCCGCAGCTTTAGCTTATGTCCGCACGCTTGCAAGCGAAGCGGTTAGTCAGTCGTTGTTATGTCCTTATCCCAGTATTGCCCAAACATTGAAGTCACTAGCCCAAGGAGAAACTCAGCTCGCTGTTGTCCCAGTGGAAAATTTGATTGAAGGCAGCGTTGTAACGACGCTGGATATGTTGTGGCAACTAGATAAGCTACAAATTCAACAGGCTTTAGTCTTGCCAATAAGACACGCTTTGCTATCACGGGCATCAACGATAGAAGCTATCCAAACGGTTTATTCCCATCCACAAGCTCTGGCACAATGTCAGGGATGGCTAGAGCGGTTTCTCCCCTCAGTGCAACTGATACCGACTAATTCGACAACGGAGGCATTACAGTATCTGGACAAAGATAATACAGCAGGAGCGATTACCTCTCAACGGGCAGCGCAGCTTTATAAAATACCCGTTCTGGCATCTGCCATCACTGACTATCCCGATAACTGTACCCGTTTCTGGGTAATGGGTTTACAGCCTTCCCCTGGTGGGAGCTATACTTCCTTAGCTTTTAGTGTTCCTGCTAATGTGCCGGGGGCGCTTGTGAAACCGCTTCAAGTATTTGCAAGTCGAGAGATTAACCTAAGCCGCATTGAGTCTCGTCCGACAAAGCGATCGCTTGGTGAATACCTTTTCTTCATTGATTTGGAAGCCGATGCTTCTCAATCATCAATTCAAGCTACCCTTTCAGAATTAGCGCCGCATACAGAAATTCTCAAAATTTTTGGTAGCTATAGTGTTGTGACAGTTAGCTCATCAGACGTTCTAGAGACTTGAGGGTAAGAGTTGTAGTAAGGTCGCGTACATACCTACCTCTAAAATTGAAGCTTAGTCTCTTCAATACAAAATCAAAGAGACACGATTTTTCGTGTCTCTTTTAGGGGTATTGAATTTTAGTTTAGTGATAAAGAGCTACAGAACCCTGCAATACTGATGCATCAGTTCCTTAATTAAAGGCATCCTTGAGAACTGTACGTGCGGCTAAATGATTGCGGGTTGAGGTAAGAATCTCAGCTTCGCGCCGTAGACGTGCAGCAGTATCCTGCATTTCTAAAAGTGTCTGCTGTTCTGAGGCAACGCCATAGAGATTGCTGGCAACCCAGTAAGACAACTCAATGGGTAAATCAGGTAAGTCTTCTGGTAACTCAATTTTCTGCTCAGTCAACTTAGCAGAAAGATGTACAACATCTCGCAGCAATTGCTCAACTTCCCTAGCCATTGCTTTCAAATCAGTTTCTGGTGGCTGATCCTCAATCCATTCTACTAACCCAATCCGATAGGGTTTTTCACGGACGTATTCTAATACACGAAATCGCTGCTGTCCTAGGGTCAGTACTTTCATCCGGTCATCCGGTAGACGCTGGAAGTGGATGATTTCAGCGCAACAGCCAACAGCAGCCGGTTGACCTTGGACGGGGTCCCACATCAACACCCCAAAACGGCGATCGCTATCTAGAATCGTGTTCATCATGATTCGGTAGCGAAACTCAAAGATGTGTAAGGGGAGAGGACGCCCTGGAAAGAGAACCACTTCAGGCAGTGGAAATAAGGGGATTTCTCTAACAGCAATTGAGGAAGAGGATGCCATTGTGCCTTGGTGAAAACGGTAAGTGCGCTTCTTTACTTACTTTAACGGATTTCTTCTGGCACAATAACCAGAAAAACCCGTTAAAGCGTCACGTTTGTTGGCAGAACCTCGCTTAAGCTGTATTCAGACGGCTTTATAGCTTGACTTCAATATCAACACCCGCAGGTAAATCCAGCTTCATTAAGGCGTCAATGGTTTTGGAAGAAGGTTGATAAATGTCGATAATCCGGCGGTGAGTCCGGGTTTCAAAGTGTTCCCGTGAATCTTTATCAACGTGAGGCGATCTCAACAAACAGTAGATACGACGCCGTGTTGGGAGAGGGATAGGACCAATAGCTGTAGCATTCGTCCGGTTAGCGGTGTCTACAATCTTCTCGCAAGATGTGTCTAGTAACCGCCGATCAAAGGCTTTAAGGCGAATGCGAATTTTTTGCTGCTGAATCGTTGCCATTTTTTAGTTGTCCAGGTTCTATATGGATTGGTGGTTAGGGATTGGCGATTGGGGATTGAGAAAGGATGGAAAGCTAAGTTTACATTTTTCCAGGCGCGAATCCCCAATCTTATGCTTAATTAAGCACAGAGTAAATAGGAGCAGAAAAGCATTTGCTCCTCTGCTCCTACTTAAGCTTGAACAGTGCTATTTCACAATTTTTGAAACGACACCCGCACCGATGGTACGACCACCTTCACGGATAGCGAAGCGCATTCCCTGCTCAATAGCGATGGGGTTGATCAGTTCTACTGTCATTTTAATGCGATCGCCTGGCATCACCATTTCAGGTTGAGAACCATCGTCAGCGGTAAAGGCACTGATTGTACCTGTTACATCGGTGGTACGCACGTAGAATTGAGGGCGGTAGCCAGAGAAGAAGGGAGTATGCCGTCCACCTTCTCCGGGCTTCAGGACATATACCTCAGACTCAAACTGAGTATGAGGGGTAATTGAACCGGGTTTGGCAATTACCATTCCACGCTCAATGTCTTTTTTCTCGATACCTCGGAGAAGTATTCCGGCATTATCGCCAGCCATCCCTTCATCAAGGCTCTTCTTGAACATCTCGATCCCAGTTACGGTTGTTTCACGAGTGTTCCGAATTCCAACCAGCTCAACTTTATCGCCGATTTTGACTTTGCCACGCTCAATCCGACCTGTAGCAACAGTACCACGACCGGTAATGGTGAAGACATCTTCTACCGCCATCAGGAAGGGCTTATCCACATCACGCTCTGGTGTTGGGATGTAGGCATCTACTTCATCCATCAGAGCGTAGATTTTATCAACCCACTCATTTTCACCCTTCGCGGTTTTCGGGTTGCTAGTCATGGTTTCTACGGCTTGCAACGCTGAACCGGCAACGATGGGGATATTGTCTCCATCAAATTCATAACTGCTGAGAAGTTCACGGACTTCTAGTTCCACTAGTTCCAGCAGTTCTTCGTCGTCCACCATGTCTTGCTTGTTCAAGAACACCACTAAGTTTGGAACACCGACTTGCTTGGCAAGCAAGATATGTTCCCGTGTTTGGGGCATTGGACCATCAGCAGCTGAAACGACGAGGATTGCTCCATCCATTTGAGCTGCACCGGTGATCATGTTCTTCACATAGTCAGCGTGTCCTGGGCAGTCCACATGAGCATAGTGGCGCGCTGCTGTTTCATATTCAACGTGGGCGGTATTAATCGTAATCCCCCGCGCCTTTTCCTCTGGTGCTGCATCAATGTCAGCGTACTGCCGCGCTTGCGCTTGACCCAGCGCGGCTAGTGTCATTGTGATTGCAGCGGTTAGCGTAGTTTTGCCGTGGTCTACGTGACCAATCGTACCAATGTTGACGTGGGGTTTATTCCGTTCAAACTTTGCGCGTGCCATGAATTACGTGTTCCTTTTCTACTTATGCGTTCCCTTTGCTCTTAGCGATGATGGCTTCAGCCACGTTGCGAGGCACCTCATCGTATTGGCTAAACTCCATCGAGAAGATACCGCGACCTTGGGTCTTAGAGCGGATATCCGTAGCATAACCAAACATCTCTGCTAGTGGAACCTTGGCAGTGACTTTGGCAATGCCATCGTCAGAACCCATGCCCTCGATTTGACCACGGCGGGAGTTGAGGTCACCCATGACATCTCCAAGGAAGTCTTCAGGCACTTCAACTTCAACTTTCATCATAGGCTCTAACAGTACTGGCGAAGCCTTCATAACGGCATCCTTAATTGCCATTGAACCAGCAATTTTAAATGCCATTTCCGAAGAGTCTACATCGTGGTAAGATCCATCGACTAGAGTAGCTTTCAGATCAATGACAGGATACCCAGCTAGGATACCGGATTCACAAGCTTCTTTCATCCCTTGCTCAGCCGGAGAGATGAATTCTTTGGGTATCGCACCGCCGACAATCTTGGAGACAAATTCAAAACCGCTACCAGTATCTCCTGGTTCCAGTTCAATAACGACGTGACCGTACTGACCTTTACCACCACTTTGGCGGACAAACTTGCCTTCAGTCTTAACAGATTTGCGAACCGTTTCCCGATAGGCAACTTGTGGTGCACCAACATTGGCTTCCACCTTAAATTCACGTAGCATCCGGTCTACCAGAATTTCTAGGTGTAATTCACCCATTCCGGCAATTACGGTCTGGTTAGTTTCTGGGTCAACACTGACACGGAATGTTGGGTCTTCTTCCGATAGGGATTGAAGCGCTTTAGAGAGCTTCTCCATATCCTGCTTCGTTTTCGGTTCCACTGCCACAGAGATGACAGGTTCTGGAATATACAGAGACTCCAGAATAACGGGTGAATCCTCTTCACAAATTGTATCGCCTGTGAAGGTATTCTTCAGTCCAACTGCTGCTCCCAAATCGCCAGCCCGGAGTTCATCCACCTCAATTCGATCGTTCGCTTTCAAGACAATCAAGCGAGAAATACGTTCTTTCTGATCTTTGGTGGAATTAAGAATGTAGCTACCCTTTTTCAGCACTCCGGAGTAAACCCGTAGGAAGGTTAAACGACCATAGGGGTCTGCCATAATCTTGAATGCTAGGGCTGCCATCGGGGCTTCATCATCCGCTGCTCTTTCAGCAACTGTGCCATTTGGCAGTGTTCCTTGAATTGCAGGAACATCAATTGGAGCTGGTAAGTAATCAATTACGGCATCCAAAAGCAGCTGAACACCTTTGTTTTTGAAGGCGGATCCACAAAGGACAGGGACAATTGTTCCGGCGATAGTTCCTTTGCGAAGTGCCTTGCGAATTTCCTCTTCAGTGAGTTCTTCACCTTCTAGGTACTTCTCAATTAGTGCCTCATCAGTTTCAGCAACTGACTCGATCAACTTAGCGCGATACTCTTGAGCTTGCTGTTTGACTTCTTCAGGAATTTCAGTATCTTCAATATCCGTTCCGAGGTCATTGTTGTAGATTTTGGCTCGCATTCGCACCAAGTCTACAATTCCCCGTAGATCGTTTTCACTACCAATGGGGATTTGGATGGCGACTGCATTAGTTCTAAAGCGATCGCGTAGTTGATCATATACCTTAAAGAAATTTGCACCAGTCCGATCCATCTTGTTGATGAAGGCGATGCGTGGCACCTTGTAACGGTCTGCTTGCCGCCATACAGTCTCAGATTGAGGTTGGACACCACCAACTGAGCAGAAAACCGCGATTACACCATCCAATACTCGCATCGAACGCTCAACTTCAATTGTGAAGTCAACGTGACCCGGTGTATCAATAATGTTGATCTTGTGGTCTTGCCAACTCGTGGTGATGGCTGCGGCAGTTATGGTGATTCCCCTCTCCCGCTCTTGTTCCATCCAATCTGTTACGGCTGTTCCTTCATGAACCTCACCGATTTTATGAACCATTCCTGAGTAAAACAGGATTCGTTCGGTTGTTGTTGTCTTGCCCGCATCAATGTGGGCTGCAATCCCGATATTGCGTACTCTCTCAAGGGGGATGGTACGTGCCACAGCTACCTCCTTCGTCTGGTGCCAACCGTCTTTACACGTTGCTATCTATTTACAATTGTATACTTTCTTTAAATCTTTCGGCATGAGTAAACATGGGTCTACTAAAGACCCGCTCAAGCCTCAGAAGCAGTAATTAGTATCGATAGTGCGCGAAAGCTTTGTTTGCGTCTGCCATCCGATGGGTTTCTTCCCGCTTACGAATCGCATTTCCTGTGTCGTTAGCGGCATCCATTAGCTCATTTGCCAATTTACTTGCCATTGAACGACCAGGACGTTGCCGAGAAAACCGGATCAGCCAGCGCAGTGCCAAAGTTGTTCCTCGATCAGAGCGAACTTCCATTGGTACCTGATAGGTTGCACCTCCAACACGACGAGCTTTCACTTCAACGAGCGGTGTCACGTTCCGCACTGCTTTCTCGAAGGTTTCTAGAGGATCGCCACCTGTACGTTCTTCTATGGTTTTCATCGCATCGTAGATAATGCTATTGGCAATAGATTTCTTGCCATGACGCATAATTCGCCGTACCATCATGCTGATCAAGCGGCTGTTGTAGACCGGATCTGGAGGAACGGGGCGCTTTTTAATAACTGTGCGACGAGACATACTAAGCCTTAAATTAAAGAGACAATAGTGACAACAATTGAGGAATTTGCCCTTCGACAGACCTCCACGCTTAATGTAATGGGCTGAAGTCGCCTTAGGCTAGGTCAGAGAGAGTTGTATGTCCTGGTGAATCTACGGACATTACTTTCTCAGATTACAAGAGTTGCGCTTGATTTCAGCACAACTCTTGGGAAAAAATGAACCATTGTTACTCAGCATAGCCGAAACCCTGATCACATCGATAGGATACTAGGCAAACGGTCAAGCTGATGCTGGAAGAGCTTTAAGCTTGTTTAGGACGCTTTGTGCCGTATTTGGAACGCCCTTGCTTGCGATCTTTCACTCCAGCCGTGTCCAGGGTTCCCCGGATAATATGGTAGCGAACACCAGGCAGGTCTTTAACACGACCCCCTCTAATCATCACAACTGAGTGTTCTTGAAGGTTGTGACCAATACCTGGAATGTAAGCCGTCACTTCAAAGCCAGAAGTCAAACGGACTCTTGCCACTTTCCGTAGAGCGGAGTTTGGTTTTTTGGGTGTGGTTGTATAGACTCTTGTGCAGACACCACGGCGCTGCGGACATTGTTTCAGCGCAGGCGATTTTGTTTTCTTTTTAGCTTTCGCTCGCTCGTCACGAATGAGCTGCTGGATAGTGGGCATGAGTTACGGAGTGTATAGCTCCCTTGAAAGTTCTAATTATTCACAAATTCTAAATATATCGACATTCTAGTGCCAATGTCAATTTATTGGGGAAACAGCAAACTCAGGGGTGTATCAGCGACTCAAGTACTGACACGAAAGGAATTGCCACAACCACAGCTTTCTAGCGCGTTTGGGTTATGAAAACGAAATCCTCCTCCCATCAGGTCTTCTGAATAATCCAATGTTAAACCAGTAATGTATTGTAGACTGTCTGCATCTACCGTTACCGAGATGCCGTCACAGTCAAAGACGCGATCGCTAGAATTCGCTAGTTTATCAAAATCGATGGTGTAGTAGAGACCAGCACACCCACCACGTTGAACGCCCAATCGTAATATGGCTTCTGGATTGTGACGCCTTGCCTGTAAGCGTCTAATTTCAGCAAGAGCAGCTTTACTAATATTAATCATTAGCTGAGTACACAACTAGTACAGCTAGCTAATGCTACAGCACTCGCAAGCTATATTTGCCTACTGGCTGATTCAATTGACGGTTGAGTACTAAGTGATGTTTGCGTTCTAGTTAACTGTCAACCGTCAACCACAAGGAAGCCTTCAGATAAGCAAGGTTTGATGTACAGCCGCTTACTTACCTTCCGGCTTGCTGCGAGCATAGTCATCTTCAAACCGAACAATGTCATCTTCTCCAAGATATTCCCCGTTCTGAACTTCAATCAAGATCAGGGGAATGACACCTGGGTTTTCTAAGCGATGAGTATGTCCCTGAGGAACATAAGTGGACTGGTTACTATGAACGACTACTTCCTTATCACCACAAGTCACTTTAGCCGTACCGCAGACGACAATCCAGTGTTCACTCCGATGGTAGTGCATCTGCAAGCTGAGGCGGTGACCCGGCTTAACTTCAATCCGCTTGATTTTGTAGCCTCGCCCTTCTTCCAGAACAGTAAATGATCCCCAAGGGCGCAGTTCTGTAGCCGCGACGCTATCGGCAGATAAAGAGGCAGGAAGGGAAAGTGCTGGAACTTGAGAAACTTCTTGGGACTGAACCATGTTAGTTTTTTCTCCTGAGAACGGCTACACAATTGAAGGAAAGTTTTTTACTAGAAACTGGTGTTTGACAGATAAGAGACAAACCAATAATCCAACCACAACTAAACATAGCAAATGAACCCTGGTTCTTGTCACCAGTAAACGGTTCAAGTGAGTCAATTACAAGAAGTCTTTACATTATGCAGGGTATGAAGATTTTACTTTAAGCAAACTTCAAAAACATCAGTTATTGCGTTACTAAAATTACAAAACTTCCGATTGCATTACGGGAGAAGACGTTTACAGCTTCATCTAGAAAAAGATAAGTAGAATCACTGATGTTTCTTCCTGTAAGTTGTGGCATTAGATCGCCGACTTAGTAATCGGGGAAATTTAAGTAAAGAGCAGGGGAAGCTTGAAAAAACACATTCGCCCTTCCCCTGCTCTTTACTAGCTAGACCCTAGGCACTACACACATAACGAAAGAATGAAAATTCCTCTTTTCCACTTCTACTCCCTACTATTATTTTCTAGATAGAGAGTAGCTAGTGAACTCAACCTCTAGGGAGAAGGCGCTCGGAAAATACCAAGACCATTATGAACACGAGCAACTGTGGAGGGAGAGCGGTCTAAGAGTTGACCTCCTAAATAAAGTCCAGTTGAGCTGCCACCATCGAAATTAAGAGCATTAGCTGCCCCTAAAAGCTGCATTAACTGAGCTGTTTCGGCTAAGGTTGGACCCAGCCCACCACTACGATTATGGATAGCAGCAATTATGAGTGTGCCTGCTGCCGTGGTGCCGATACAGGAGCGAATGGCTGATTGTTGGATAAAAGCGTCACTAAATTGTTCAGCTTTGGCGTTCAGAACAATTTGTCGATTTTGTACCAGAAGGGGGCCAGCACCCAGAATGTGGGGATAAGAGCCAAAGTCACCGGGTGTAGTAAGGCTTTCTAAGCTGACTTGTGTGCCAACACTAAGAGAAGCACTAGCGGGACTACTGCCGCGTAGAGTTAGTAGGTAGCCATCAAGAGGAATCGGGAAGGATTGCTGCCCTGCTATACCTCCAGGCAGTTGACTAATTACTTGGTCATTCTGGACAACAAACAGTACTTCATTATCAATGAGTGGGGTGTAGGTTGGACCCCACTCCGGCGTATAACGGGCAAAACCTGTCTGAACGTAGCCAGTGTTAAGAAAAAGTATTGGTAGACGACTTCCTGCTGAGGTAACTAAAGTTTCTTGAAGCGTCAGACGACCAAATTTGAATTGACCACTGTCGTTCCAGGCGATCGCACCACGATTGAGAATTGGACCGGAAAACCAACGTTCATCACGGCGAACTGCGCCTAAGGGTAATTGGTTATTGCGATTGAAAAAACCAGCATTAATCGCGGCAAATGCTTGCCACATCTGAGCCGTTTGGATCAGAGGCGCGGTTCCTACTTGGGTTGCGGGGTTGCTCCATATTGGTCTGAAACTCGCACCTGATGTTCGGGGGTCAACTTCCAACCAGACCAATGGGAAGCGAGAATTTTTGAGAGTTACATATTTTTGATGCCAGCGAATTCCCGGTGCCCAGGAAATCTCTTTTTCTACCAAAGCATCGGGGCGAAGATCAATGACTAAACGATTTGGGTTCGGTAAGGAGTAGACTTGCAGGCGCTTACCCGTTGGGATATCAACGCGAAGTATCGTTTGCTTTTGACCCTGTTCGACACGGATAACGGCATTCTCACCGTCTGCCCCAACTGAAACAGGGGCGGCATCCTCCGCATCTTGCCTCTCTGGAGGTGGTGGGGCATTGAATTGCTCTACCAACGACGGGCTAGCTGACGCTTCCAAGGTGATTACACCTGCGGTACGCTGGTCACTGACTTGCCAGGGAATTGGACGGTCTAAATCAACAACAATACGCGACCCCCAAGGCTGACGTGCCTGCCGAATCTCCTTAACCCTTGCAGGAGTTGAAGAGATGCGTAAGCGATCGCCTGAAGCTACTGCTGCACCCTCAACTTGCAACTGCCAACCAGCCACTTTAGCCAAGTCCGTAATATCCAGGTAGCGATAGGAACCCATCAACTGGCTAGCAAGAACAAGCGGTGTACTCTGTGGAGAAGAAAACCACTGCACTGGCTGTCGGGTTACATCCTTTGTACTCAGCAACTCTACGCCTAAGCTTTGCATCAGACCGATGTCACTGATGCCAAAGCGAACTGACGTTCCGACTTGCCACTGCTGCCAAGCTACATTGAACGTCCGACCATTTAAGGAGATTTGCGTACCCTGCCTAATGACCTGAGGTGATGCCTGTGCCAAAAACTCGGCTCGACGCGGTGCGATCGCATTATCATCAAGCACTTGGCTTTGGGTAAGTAGCGCCTTGGTTAGAGAAGATGGGGTTGAGGCGGGTGACAAAAACTCTGCCCGTTTTGGAGCCAAAGGCTTCTCTACTACAGGTGCTAGCTGACTCAGTATCACTTCACTGCTGTATGAAAGCAGTGGCTTGGGCTTGGTGTGTCCGACTCGCGTACTTGCCCACCCAAAGGATGAACCGCACAGTGTCAGGAATAAAATGATCGCTGTACGTTTGGACAACATTACCCAAGACATAGAATTAGCACGTTGCCGCCGTGCTGCTCTTCGACTTCTACGGCATCGCACCGCAATGGGAACTGATTTTCCACTTTCATGCCTATTAGCGTTAGAACTAGCAGTACTGTTTGGAGACAAGCGGGTCGTTGTGTAGGGCTGTACGTGATCGCCGATCCGCTTGGGTGGCTTTGCTCTTTTGATCATCTAGCTGTCTCTTTGACCAAGATTCTGGTCTGTAGAAGTCAATAAATTAAGCCTTGGGCAGCATATCAAGAAATAATGACTTTACAACGTCCGCCTTCTCTGTTAGAGCTTCATAATAAGAAGTAAAACTACTCACGCAGTCCAAACTTCATTTGCCCAACTGGGAAATCTGAGAATATAGGAGGACATGGTAGGTGCTTGCTGTCCTAACCAAGGCAGTAAAACCTATCTAGTGCAGCACGGCGGAAATAACTATCCAGTTAAAAAGCTTGCACAGTAAGCTTTCTTTCATAAAAGCCTTCTGCCTCCTAATCTTCTGGCTTCTTGCACTAGGCTTACAGCACAGAGCTTGCCAGCGGCACGGACTTGCCAAGAAAACTGTTTATTAAGCTTGGCTCAAGTACTAAGCCTGAACTACAGTAATTTCCATTATTTTCTGTAGTAAAAGTTACAGTAGCGAAACTTAGAAAGCGGGGATTGCTAGCGTAGAGCATTTCCTATAATATTGCTACTCTGTCAATCTGGCAGGAAACCAGCGTTGGAATTGGGGTTTTAAGAGTTTCTTCTTTTCCCCAACTCTACTTGCCACTCTCGCTACCAGCTCGGTGAGTTACGTTCATTAGACAATCTAAAGCACTCAAGCCTTTCCACTCATAAGCTTGTGAGTCAAATTTCATCCCTTGTTTAATCAGGATGTAGCTTTGGTGTCAGCTACTGTCCTGTAGTTCATTCGATACTCTAGCCTAAGTGTGTTTATCTAGACCCCTGTGTAACGTAAATTGTTTCTAAAATTTTCACTTTGTAGAAGTGCCGTATGAATCTGTTGCTGCGCTAGCAGCGATCAATCCGTAAATTTGTATCCGTAAAAACCGTGAATCATTCGATGGACAACAGGAGCATCAAACAGAACCAACACGTTCAGCCGTGGAATCAGGGCAACCAGACTTTTCCCGGTCAACGCTGGTTGGTAGAAGAACGGGATGCGTGTGGCGTTGGCTTCATCGCGTCTCAATCAGGTACAGGGACACATGAACTTGTTGAGCAGGCATTGTCGGCATTAGGGTGTTTAGAACACCGAGGTGGTTGTAGCGCTGATCAAGATTCTGGAGATGGTGCAGGTTTAATGACCGCTATCCCTTGGGAACTGTTCAAACCCTGGTTTATCGAGCAAGGAATTGATATGCCAGCCACCGACCAACTTGGTGTCGGTATGGTGTTTCTGCCTCAAGATGCGGCTTTGGTCAACCAAGCACGTCAAACAGTTGAGGATGTATTAGGACAAAACGATCTGAGAGTGCTGGGCTGGCGGGTAGTGCCTGTAAAAGAATCAGTCCTCGGCATCCAAGCACGAGAAAACCAGCCCCAAATTGAGCAAGTATTCGTGAGTTCCCAAAACTTGCGGGGGGATGAGCTAGAGCGTGCTTTATACAAAGCTAGGCGTCGAGTTCACAAAACATTAGAGGCACAAGGCACAGCTCAATGGTCTGAGGATTTCTATATTTGCTCATTCTCCAATCGCACGATTGTCTACAAAGGCATGGTGCGCTCAACCGTCTTGGGAGACTTCTATACAGATCTAAAGAATCCAGACTATCAAAGTGCCTTTGCCGTTTATCATCGGCGCTTTAGCACCAACACGATGCCAAAGTGGCCACTCGCGCAGCCAATGCGCCTGTTGGGACACAACGGCGAAATTAACACGCTGTTGGGTAATATCAACTGGATGATGGCGCGTGAAGCTGACTTAACTCATCCTCTGTGGGGAGTTAGGACTCAGGAGTCAGAAATCAGGACTCAAGAGGCAGCACTCAGTATGCCTTCAGATAGCGGAGCGGTAGAGAGTAGGCGTGAGTCAGCATCAAATACAGAATTGGATGACCTGAAGCCGATTGTCAATCCCGATAATAGTGATTCAGCGACGCTAGACAACGTGCTGGAGTTACTCGTACACTCCGGTCGCAGCCCGCTAGAAGCGTTGATGATTATGGTGCCAGAGGCATACCTCAATCAGCCGGATTTGGAAAAACACCCAGAAATTGTTGACTTTTACGAGTACTACAGTGGGATTCAGGAACCGTGGGATGGTCCTGCTCTGTTGGTATTTAGTGATGGTAAGACTGTGGGAGCCACGCTTGACCGTAATGGGCTACGACCGGCTCGTTACAGCATTACCAAGGATGGCTATGTTGTCGTTTCCTCAGAAGCAGGGGTCGTAGACTTACCCGAAGCAGAAATTGTCGAGAAGGGTCGATTGGGACCAGGGCAGATGATTGCCGTGGACTTAGAAACCCATGAGGTTCTGAAAAACTGGGAAATCAAGCAACGGGTGGCTACCCAAGAGCCATATGGTCAGTGGCTACAGCAGCATCGAGTCGAGCTGAAGCCTCAACCCTTTGAATCAGCTCCTAAGCTAGAGACATCCGTGTTACTGCGCCAGCAGATTGCCTTTGGCTACACGGCGGAGGATGTCGAGATGATCATCCAGCCGATGACTACTCAAGGCAAGGAACCCACGTTCTGCATGGGAGATGACGTTCCCTTAGCTGTACTGTCGGATAAGCCGCGTTTGCTCTATGACTATTTCAAGCAGCGCTTTGCTCAGGTGACGAACCCACCGATTGACCCGTTGCGGGAAAGTTTGGTGATGTCGTTGAGTATGCAGCTAGGTGAGCGAGGGAATCTCTTAGATGCTCGTGCTGAGT
The DNA here is from genome assembly GCA_019358875.1 of Symplocastrum torsivum CPER-KK1. GTDB lineage: Bacteria > Cyanobacteriota > Cyanobacteriia > Cyanobacteriales > Coleofasciculaceae > Symplocastrum > Symplocastrum torsivum. The sequence continues at coordinate 158,110 of JAHHIF010000005.1, read as the reverse complement.
ATGCTCGACTGTTGAAGCTGGAGACACCAGTCCTCAATGAGGCAGAGTTGGAAGCGGTCAAAACCTCAGGGTTTGAAACGGCTGAGCTATCAACCTTGTTTGAAATTCCAGCGGGTCCAAGCGGGTTAGAGGCGGCTGTGTGTCAGCTATGCGAGCAAGCTGCTGAGGTTGTGCGTGCTGGGAAGAAGATTCTGATTTTAAGTGACAGAACGGGTGGCGGTCTCAGCGAGAACTACAGCTACATTCCACCACTTTTGGCAGTGGGTGCAGTACACCATCATCTCATCCGCCAAGGACTGCGGATGAAAGCGTCACTGATTGTTGATACGGCTCAGTGTTGGGATACTCATCACTTTGGCTGCTTAATTGGCTATGGTGCATCTGCAGTTTGTCCTTACTTAGCTTTGGAATCTGTACGTCAGTGGATCTCTAATCCCAAGACTCAGAAACTAATGGAAGGAGGCAAGATTGAGACTGTCTCGTTAGAAGAGGCTCAGAAAAACTACCGTAAGGCGGTGGAAGGGGGTCTGTTGAAAATCCTCTCAAAAATGGGGATTTCTCTACTAACCTCTTACCAGGCGGCTCAGATATTCGAGGCACTTGGTATTGGTACGGATTTGTTGAACCTTGCTTTTGCCGGAACAACATCGCGGTTGGGTGGTTTGAGCATTGCGGATTTGGCGCGGGAAGTTATTTCGTTCCACCATCGGGCATTCCCGGAATTAACTAGCAAGAAGCTGGAGAACTACGGTTTTATCAATGCCAAGCCCAGGGGCGAGTACCACATGAACAGCCCTGAATCGTCTAAGGCGCTGCACAAGGCAGTCGCAGATGGGAAGAACTACGACCACTACAAGCTCTATACGCAGCTATTCGAGCAGCGTCCACCGACAGCACTTCGGGATTTGTTGGACTTCAAGAGCGATCGCACTTCTATCCCCATTGAAGAAGTACAATCAGCGGCGGAAATCGTCCATCGGTTCTGTACGGGTGCGATGTCCCTTGGTTCACTCTCACGAGAAGCCCATGAGACTTTAGCGATCGCCATGAATCGGATTGGGGGTAAATCCAACTCCGGTGAAGGTGGCGAAGACCCCGTGCGGTTCAAAGTCCTTGATGATGTCGATGAAACAGGACATTCGCAACTGTTCCCCCACCTCAAGGGCTTGAGAAATGGCGATACAGTCAGTTCTGCGATTAAGCAGGTTGCCTCAGGTCGCTTTGGTGTAACGCCAGAGTACTTGATGAACGCCAAGCAGCTTGAAATCAAAATGGCTCAGGGTGCTAAACCTGGAGAAGGAGGTCAGCTACCCGGGACGAAGGTTAGCCCCTATATTGCGATGCTACGGCGATCTAAGGCAGGAGTGCCGCTAATTTCTCCCCCACCTCACCACGATATTTATTCGATTGAGGACTTGGCGCAGTTGATCTTTGACCTGCACCAGATTAATCCTGAAGCCAGAGTATCTGTGAAGCTGGTAGCGGAAATTGGCATTGGGACTATTGCGGCTGGGGTTGCTAAGGCGAATGCTGATGTCATCCAGATTTCTGGTCATGATGGCGGTACGGGTGCATCTCCCCTTAGCTCAATCAAGCACGCCGGTTCACCTTGGGAATTAGGGCTAACAGAAGTACATCGGGTGCTATTGGAAAATCAGCTACGCGATCGCGTCTTGCTCCGCGCTGATGGTGGTCTCAAAACAGGCTGGGATGTCATGATGGCGGCGCTGATGGGCGCAGAAGAATATGGCTTTGGTTCTGTCGCGATGATTGCTGAAGGCTGTATCATGGCGCGGATTTGCCACACGAATAACTGCCCAGTCGGTGTTGCCACTCAGCGAGAAGAACTGCGTAAGCGCTTTACAGGTATTCCAGAGCATGTAGTCAACTTCTTCTTCTTCGTAGCCGAGGAAGTGCGATCGCTTTTGGCACGACTAGGCTATCGGTCACTAGAAGAAATCATTGGTCGCGCTGACCTGTTGAAAGTTCGGGAAGGTGTTAATCTAACCAAGACAGCGGCTTTAAATCTGGATTGTCTGATTAATTTGCCGGACACCAGAAGCGATCGCAGTTGGCTGAAGCATGAACCTGTCCATAGTAATGGTCCAGTTCTGGATGATCAGCTACTCACAGATAGCGCCATCCAGGACGCGATTAGCAACCAAGGCACTGTAACTCAGGATGTCGGCATCATAAACACCGACAGAACTGTAGGAACTCGCATTGCGGGTGCGATCGCCAAAAAGTACGGAGATACCGGATTCGGAGGGCAAATTACCCTCAACTTCAAAGGGGCTGCTGGTCAAAGCTTTGGTGCCTTCAACCTCCCTGGAATGACACTCATCTTAGAAGGTGAAGCCAACGACTACGTTGGTAAGGGAATGCACGGGGGCGAGATTATCATCAAGCCGCCAGCAGAAGTGACTTATGACCCTGCCAAAAACGTGATTGTAGGCAATACCTGCCTCTACGGGGCGACTGGCGGCACTTTGTTTGCCAACGGGGGCGCAGGTGAGCGGTTTGGTGTTCGTAACTCGAAAGGTCAGGCAGTAATTGAGGGAGCAGGTGACCACTGTTGTGAATACATGACGGGTGGTGTAATCGTTGTCTTAGGCAATGTCGGTCGTAATGTCGGTGCTGGGATGACCGGGGGTCTAGCCTACTTCTTGGATAAAGATGGGAGTTTCCCTGCAAAAGTCAACCCGGAAATTGTTAAAATTCAACGGGTTACTAGCTCTGTTGGTGAGCTACAGCTCAAGGACTTAATCCAAGCCCACGCTGAACGTACTGGCAGCCCCAGAGCTAAGACTATTTTGGCTTACTGGTCGGAATACCTGCCGCAGTTCTGGCAAGTTGTACCGCCTTCGGAAGCTGATACCCCAGAAGCTAACGCTGACGCTGTGGCAGAAAGAGAGTTAACTCCAGTTCAGTAATTGGTTGTTAGTTGTTGGTTATTGGTACTTTTTAACAAATAACTAACAACAAAAAACTAAAAACTAACCCCCTTTTCTAGAAGTTCTGGCACGGTTACAAAGGTGTAGCCGTGCTTTTTTAGTTGCGTAATTAATTGCGGTAAAGCCTCAATTGTCTCTGAGCGATCGCCTCCTCCATCGTGCAGCAAGACAATTCCCCCAGAGTTGGCTTCCTTGAGCGAATTGTCAACTAGTGCTTGCTTGGTAGTACGTCCAGAACGCCAGTCTTTTGAATCTACAGACCACATCACGACAGCATATTTCTTCTGGTGAGCAGAAGCCACTAATCCATTATTCAAAATGCCAGCAGGCGGTCTGAAAAGAGATGTCTTGACACCCGTTAGTTTATGAACCAAAGCGGCTGTTTTATCGAGTTCGTGAGCGGCGGCTGACGGGCTGTAATGATGATACTGATGACTCCAGCTATGGTTGCCAATCGCATGACCTTCTGCTACAGTCTGCTTTACTAGATGTGGATGCTTTTCTACCTGCTTTCCTACCACAAAAAAGGTAGCTTTGACGTTTTGTTTTTTGAGAATATCTAAAACTTTTGAGGTCATTTGGGGCCAAGGACCATCGTCAAACGTTAGTGCGATTAGCTTGGGTGGTGCGATCGCTTTTGTCTGCCTGACTTGGGTATTGGAATTGTCTTTACCCTTCAGCTTGACCTCACGAATCGTTTTTCCTTGAAATTGGACAGGGATAGCAGCGTTGAGACGTTTTACTTTTTCTTCTTGTGCTAGTTTAGCGATCGCTTTTTGATGTGCCGCATCTTGCTGCACTTTTATAGCTTTAGCCTTTGAGGTTTCTAGCCCTGCTTTGTCTTGCTGCATCCCCGTGCTGACTGGTAATACAGTCTTCTGATTCGTCGAGTGATCGACTCTCCAACCAAAGCCAGCTACAAAACCAAGTACAGCTAAAACTAAGGCAATCGATAAGCTTCGTTGCCAAGCAAACAGGTGACGGTTTGCCACGGATTATGTCTCCTTCACTCCTCCAAACACCAAGACGGCAGGTCATAGCTTGTGCAAGCCGTCAACTTTTCGATCAGCCGTGGTCACCCTGACAGAATTAAGAAGTACAAACCTAGCCTCAAATCCTGGCTTTGACCACTGCTACTCAAGAGCTAAAGGCAGACCTTTTCTAGAGTGCAGACTTTGTTTCACTGCGGCTAAATATGACAGTGAAACTGCGCTACAGCTAATGACGCTGTTGCAAGTTACAGCAAAGGCAAGAGGGTATCCGGGACAAATCCTCAGCTTTTTCAATGGGTAGCGAGAAAATATCGGTAAGCTCTAAGCTGGCAAAAGAAGCTAATTAACTGAAGCATTGATTGCATGTCTGACTTAATTCTGTTTTGGCATCGGCGCGATTTACGTTTATCAGACAATATTGGACTTGCTGCGGCCCGACGACAAACTAAAAAAGTGGTGGGAGTTTTCTGTCTCGACCCGGATATTCTGGAACGGGATGATGTTGCCCTAGCAAGAGTAACTTACATGATTGGCAGCTTGCAGTCACTTAAAGAACGCTACAGCAAAGCGGGTAGCCAATTGTTGATTCTTCGAGCAAAACCGACTCAAGCGATCCCAGCTTTAGCAACAGCTCTCAATGCTAAGGCTGTTTTCTGGAATTGGGATGTTGAGCCTTATGCCAAAGAACGCGATCGCACTGTCATGATTGCCCTAAAAGAAAAGGGCATTCAGGTACATAACAATTGGGATCAGCTATTACACCCACCAGAAGACATTCGGACTGGTTCAAACCAGCCATACACAGTTTACACACCCTTTTGGCGCAACTGGAGTAGCAAACCAAAAGCACAGCCTGTAGAAACCCTCACCGATGTAGAAGGACTAACCCAACAAGAAAAGGAGACAGCACAACAAGCTGGAACTCTTGAGCTACCAACAGCGAAAGAGTTGGGTTTTGCTTGGGATACTGAACTGGTGACAGCACCAGGCGAAACAGCCGCTCAGGAAAAACTAGAGGAATTTTGTCGTCAGTCCATTACTGAGTACAAAGAACAGCGCAACTTTCCTGGTGTTCACGGTACATCCCAACTTAGTGCCGCGTTAAAATTCGGTGTCATTGGCGTTCGTACAGTTTGGGCAGCCACTCTAACGGCTTTAGAAGCTAGCCGTAGTGATGAAACCGAAGCCAGTATCAAGGCATGGCAACAGGAACTCGCATGGCGGGAGTTCTATCAACATGCGATGTATAACTTCCCAGAACTAGCAGAAGGAGCCTTCCGCAAAACCCTGAAAAACTTCCCCTACGACAATAACCCAGAGTACTTCCAAGCTTGGTGTGAAGGGAGAACTGGATATCCCATTGTGGACGCAGCGATGCGGCAGATGAAGACAATCGGCTGGATGCACAATCGTTGTCGGATGATTGTGGCTAGCTTCCTCACCAAAGACCTCTTGATTGACCCACGCTTGGGAGAAAAATACTTCATGCAGAACTTGTATGATGGCGACCTCTCAGCCAACAACGGCGGCTGGCAGTGGAGTGCTTCCAGTGGTATGGACCCTAAACCTGTACGAATTTTTAACCCAGCTAGTCAAGCCAAGAAATTTGACCCAGAAGGTGAATACATTCGAGAATGGCTCCCAGAATTGCGCTCTGTGGATACAGAATACTTGCTCAGTGGAGATATACCACCCATGGAGCGCTACGCTCTTGATTATCCAGCCCCGATTGTGGATCACAACAAACAACAGCGCCAGTTTAAGGAGCGCTATCAGCAGCAAAAAGCCCTGAGTAATTAGAGCAGAAAGCCGTCAGCTATCAGCTATCAGCTTTTTTGTTTTCCAGGCTCTGTCTCTTATTTCACACGCCTCCCGTTGTACCTCATCTCTCCAGGAAGCTACTTTTGCTGTGTTTCAGAGTGAGCAATAGCCAGCTAACTTGAGACCTTTTCTGGGTCAACTGGTAATCCCATGGCATAATGGAGGACATTTGCTCGACTCATAAAGCTTGGGACTTTTGAGTCAGGCGTTCTGCACGCTTTGAATTTGTTGATAAAACAGACGGCTGCAGACCGTAGTTGGTCGTGATTCCCCTTAAAGTTCAATTCTTCTGGAGCGCAAGGCTAAAGTGAAGATTTTGGTGGTTGGCAATGGGGGTCGTGAACACGCCCTCGCCTGGAAACTGCTGCAATCTCAACGTATTCAGCAGGTGGTATGTATTCCTGGTAACGGTGGCACAGCAACTACAAAGGGTTGCCAGAATCTTCCCTTACGTGTGGATGATTTTGAGGGAATTGCCCGGTTTGCTCTGGTTCACAATATCTCGTTGGTTGTTGTTGGACCCGAACTTCCCCTTTCGTTGGGAATCACAGACTATCTCCAACAACAAGGTCTGACGGTTTTTGGTCCAACGAAAGAAGGAGCGAGGATTGAGTCCAGTAAATACTGGGCTAAGACGTTGATGCAGTCGGCGGGCATTCCAACGCCTCAGTTTGCGGTATTTACTGAAGCTGAAGCGGCGATCGCTTATGTAAAGGCTCAAGGGGCCCCAATTGTTGTGAAAGCAGATGGCTTGGCGGCAGGCAAAGGTGTCATCGTTGCTGCCTCTGTTGAAGAGGCACAAGCGGCTGTTGAATCACTCTTCAAAAATGGGTTTAAAACTGTGGTGATTGAAGAGTGCGTAACGGGTCAAGAAGTTTCTGTTTTAGCTCTAACAGATGGCGTGAGCGTTCGCCCTTTACTTCCGGCTCAAGATCACAAGCGAATTGGTGAGGGGGATACTGGGGAAAATACGGGTGGAATGGGAGCTTATTGCCCTGCCCCAATTGTTACTCCGGCTTTGATGGAACGTATTGAGCGAGAAGTCCTTCAGCCTACAGTTGAGGCTCTACGTCAACGAGGGATTGACTATCGAGGGGTTCTTTACGCAGGATTAATGATTACCCCACAAGGTAATCCGACGGTTCTGGAGTTTAATTGTCGCTTTGGTGACCCGGAAACTCAAGCGATTCTACCTTTGTTGGAGACTCCTTTAGAAGAGCTGCTTCTTGCTTGTAGCCAGCAACGACTGGAGCAAATGCCGCCGATAACCTGGAAATCCGGGACAGCCGCTTGTGTGATTGCTGCGGCTCAAGGCTATCCCGGAGTCTATAAGAAGGGTGATGTGATTACTGGAATTGAGCAAGCCGAGGAACTAGGAGCAACGGTTTTTTGTGCAGGAACTAAGCTAAAGCAGCAACAGTTGCTTACTGATGGCGGTCGGGTGCTTGGTGTGACGGCGACAGGTGAGACGTTTGATGAGGCGATCGCTTCATCTTATGAGGCGATCGCTTGTATCCAGTTTGAAGGAATGTATTACCGTAAAGATATCGGTCATCGTGTCAGCGGTGCTGGCTCCCTACCCAGTTAGTCTACTTAGAGAAAGGATAGGCAACGGTTTCCCTTAGCGAAGATGGGTGAAGTTGAACACATAGCGCTCATAAAGTCTCAGCGTAGTGGCTCTCTAGGAGCTAGCTTTGTGCCGCTTTCCCCTTACTCGTTTGAGATTATAACGACCTTGATGCGATCAGTTCTCCTGATATAACATCAGCTTCAAGCTAAGCATATATATATAATTGGGGGACGCTTCTTTTTAAGCAGCGTTGTCTCGACTAAAGTATCTACCTTTAAGTAGGCTGTTGTAGTTTTCCTGTTGATTGTAGTGAATCACCCTTGTTCGCTTTGCTAAAAACCATCCGAGAAGTTATCGCACATTGGTGGTCAGAGTTTACTCTCCAGACCCGGCTCATGGCGGCGGCAACCCTTGTCGTCTCTTTGATCATGAGTGGTTTGACATTCTGGGCGGTGAACACAATTCAACAGGACGCTAGAATGAACGACACTCGTTTTGGTCGTGATCTAGGTTTATTGTTGGCATCCAATGTTGCACCCCTGATTGCAGAAGACAATCTGACGGAAGTCGCTCGCTTTTCCCACCGCTTCTATAGCAGCACCTCCAGTGTGCGCTACATGATTTACGCAGATGAGGCGGGTCAAATTTTCTTTGGGATTCCTTTCTCGGAATCGGAAGTGCAAAATTCTCTAACGATTCAACGTTGGATTGAGCTACCTGAAGACTACGCCAAGAACTCTGAAGTCCCGATGGTGCGACAGCACCTAACCCCGGATGGGGAAGTGACCGATGTCTTTGTGCCTCTGATGCAAGAAGGGAAGTACTTAGGGGTGTTAGCGATCGGGATCAACCCTAATCCTACGGTGGTTGCCTCCTCAAATTTGACACGAGACGTGACGATCGCGGTTTTTATCTCGATCTGGGTGATGGTGATTTTAGGGGCAGTCTTTAACGCCCTGATGATCACCAAGCCAATTCAGGAACTGCTAAGGGGTGTCAAAAATATTGCCACTGGCAACTTTAAGCAGCGGATCGACCTGCCCTTAAAAGGGGAACTGGGTGAACTGATTTTCAGCTTCAACGAGATGGCAGAGCGGTTGGAGCGTTATGAAGAGCAAAATATTGAAGAACTGACGGCTGAAAAAGCCAAACTAGAGACCCTCGTTTCTACTATTGCTGATGGCGCTGTCTTAATTGATACCAATTTCGATGTTGTTTTGGTCAATCCAACAGCACGTCGGATTTTCAGTTGGGAAGGGACAGACGTTGTGGGTGAAAATGTCTTGCATCACCTGCCTAGCGCCGTAACAATGGAACTAACGCGATCGCTTTATCAAATTGCGGCTGGGCAAACTTCCGCAGAACGAGAACGCGAAGGCGAAGAGTTCCGAATCACGCTTAATGAACCAACGCCTCGTACCGTCCGCATCCTTTTAACCAGTGTCCTCGACCAATACCGAGAGAGTGTCAAGGGCATTGCGATGACCGTACAGGATATTACCCGCGAGGTAGAACTAAACGAGGCAAAAAGCCAGTTCATCAGCAATGTCTCCCATGAACTGAGAACGCCTCTGTTTAACATCAAATCATTTATCGAAACCCTCCACGAGTATGGCGAAGACCTCAGCGAAACAGAGCGTCGGGAGTTCCTTGAAACCGCCAATCGCGAGACAGATAGGCTTACTCGTCTGGTCAATGATGTTTTAGATTTATCACGCCTTGAATCGTGTCGGCTTTATCATTTTGAACCCGTAGATATCGTTCAGCCTGTAGAGCAGACGCTACGCACCTATCAGCTAAATGCGCGTGATAAAGGCATTGAACTCGCTCAAGATATTGCCCCAGATTTACCACCTGTTCTAGGTCACTACGATTTGTTGCTTCAAGTTTTTGCGAACTTGGTAGGCAACTCTCTAAAATTTACGGAACCAGGCGGACGAGTGATGATTCGTGCCTATCTGCTGGAATCAGACCCTCATCACCACGAAACAGCTCAAGTGCGGGTAGAAATTTCAGATACGGGAATTGGTATTGATGCCGAAGACCAAGAGGCGATTTTTGACCGATTTTTCCGTGTAGAAAACCGAGTTCATACCCTTGAAGGAACGGGTTTGGGTCTTTCAATCGTCAGAAACATCATTCAGAAACATCATAGCCGGGTACACTTAGTCAGCGAAGTTGGTGTTGGTACAACCTTCTGGTTTGATTTAGACGTATTTAAGGAAAAAAAAACTCCGGTTAATCAGCCTCTTAAAAGAGACAGCTCACCTTCCACAGAAGCCACTTCAGCCACTGTTAGTGTGCCCTAAGCCTATCGAGATGCGGCAAGTAGTGTAAGTAGAAAACTCGCGGTTAGTAATCCCAACAAACCCAACCAAGCCGGATTTCGCTGGCACCAGAACTTGAGCGATTGCAGTGGATTCTGACGAGGAGTATAACGTTGGTTAGCGACTACCTTAGGTTGGGTAATGTCATCGTAGAGAGTACACTCCTTGGCGTAGGGACGTTGGGGAAAGGTACAGGTATCGTCTGCCTGATAGCTGCAAGTTTCGCACAACGGCTGATCACTTGTTGCCCGATGCAAGGTAATGCCGGGATGACCATAGGCTTTGAGAACCGTTCCGCAATGGGAACAAGTAACTGCTTTGCTATTGAGAGATTGATGACAGCGAGGACAATTTAGCATCGGTAGGTAAGTAGCGCGTTCAGTTAAACATCCCACTCCTGTGGCGGGTGCATAGTGTTAACCCTGGGGAAATTTTCGGACTTGGTACTCAGCCGCCTCAATAATCTGATGTTGAGAGCCAAATTCCTCGTTGAACTGTTGGTCAGTTTGTGCCAACTGCTCTGCTGGAACGGCTTTCCACGCTTCAAGACTTGCCCAACGGATGATTAGGATAACCTCATTCTGGGTTTCTGGATTAATCCAGACCTCTTTGCCTAAAAATCCAGGATGCTGGGCAAGCATGGATGTCCAGATTTCAGCATCTTTTTGAATATATCTTTCTCGAAGTTCCGGAGAAACGCTCACCCTGAGCCATTCAATAACCATAGTAGGTAATAATTTGCTTTTGTTGTTTGAGACTTATAGTGTCAACGAAGATAGAGACAGGACTTACAGTTTGAACCAAGAAAGGCAGAAGGTAGAAGGAATTTATCCCGATGCCGATAGCCCAAGCCCGGAAAGCGACTGAAGGGAGCAAGGGTCACAATTCCCTTCTGAACAGAACTGAACCTTCTGCCTCTGCCTTCGGTTGAAGGTTTGAACGCTATTGATAGCAGTAGGGTGGGCAATCCCTACCTTATCTGTAGAGACCTTAGCTTTAGTCCTAAGAGATCTATTGTGTCATGATCTATCTAAGCGCAGGGAAAGCAGCAGGTACCCGTGGAGATATCACAGAATAGAACTGTAGGCAAGGATGTTTCGCCCCCTTGGGAAACAGTCTACATTCAGCTACCCAATTAAGTGCCGAGTAATAGGAAAAGAGTATGGATAATAACAATTGGCTCAAGCAGTTATTGATGGTTGGTATTGGCACGACTTCAATGGCTGCAGAGAAAATGCGTGAGGTTAGTGATGAATGGGTGAGGGAAGGTAAGATTAATCCTGAGCAAGCGAAGGGATTTGTCGATGATATGATGCAACAGCTCAAGTCAGACCAAGGTAATCTTGAGGTGCAGATGGAACGACAGATGCGTAATATGTTGCAAGATTTAGGTGTCCCTCGCCAAGCGGAAGTCGATGAATTGCGTGGTCGCATTGACCGTCTAGAACGTCAGGTGCGAGATTTAGAAAATAAACTCTGGCGTTGAAGAAACAATTTGGAGGAGAAATTTTGAGGGAAATTTTAATCAGTTTAGGGGTTGTCTTAGCGTGTGGCGTGCTACTGCTTGTAGGGCAATTTACTACCGGGAAAGCCAGCGCAAGTGCTGATGAACTGACCACAACTCAAGCCGCCGTGGTTGCACTCGATACAAGTGCTAACCCAGATGTTAATAATACAAGACTTATTGCGATGGATTCTGGTTCAGACAGCGAACAGACTACAGATAGCGCCACTATGACGACGCCTTCTGGTCTGAAGTACGTTGACCTTAAGGAGGGAGACGGAGCAACACCCCAAACGGGACAAACTGTCACCGTTCACTACACGGGTACCCTGGAGAATGGTACCAAGTTTGATAGTTCACGCGATCGCAATCGCCCGTTTTCGTTCAAACTCGGCGTTGGACAGGTCATTAAAGGCTGGGATGAAGGCGTTGGTTCGATGAAAGTTGGCGGACGTCGTCAGTTAATTATTCCCGCCGAATTAGGCTATGGTTCCCGTGGCGCCGGTGGTGTAATTCCTCCAAACGCTACGCTGATTTTTGATGTTGAACTGTTAAGAATTAGCTAAGCTGCCCTTGAGCATCTCGCGTTGCCTATTTAACTAATCGGTTTTAGGGAAAAGGGGAAGGTGGAGTCCCCTCTTGGGATAAGGGGCAGGGTGAAAGGTAAAAGGGAACAACCTTTACCCTTTACCCTTTCTCCTCAAACAACAATGTACTAGTAATAAAACCTTCTGCCTTCTGCCCTTTGCATAAGAGCCTTTGCGTTAAATCATGCCCGATTGGGAGAGGCTAAGTTGAGAAACTTCGTCAATTCAGGTCTGAATAACAGCTTGACAGTCCCAGTGGGACCATTTCGGTGTTTGGCAATGATTGCTTCTGCGATATCTCGATCAGGTGAATCGGGATTGTAGTAAGAATCGCGGTAGAGCATGATAACTAAATCCGCATCCTGCTCAATTGAACCGCTTTCACGTAAATCGGACATCATTGGTCGTTTGTTGTTACGAGCTTCGACCCCCCGACTTAGCTGAGATAGGGCGATGATTGGGACATTTAGTTCGCGGGCTAGCCCTTTGAGACTTCGCGTAATCCGGGACAGTTCCTGTACACGGTTATCGCTATTCCCTTCCATCAACTGTAAATAGTCGATTAAAACTAATCCCAATTGACCCCCTTGTTCTGCCTGAAGACGCCGCACATGCGATCGCATCTGCATCACCGTTTGGTTTGGGGTATCGTCAATAAAGATGGGTAGTTGAGTAAGGGTACTAATCGCATTGCTCAACGGTGCCCACTCATTTTGGCTGATTCGTCCAGCCCGTAACCGATTACTTTCAATTCCCACCTCACTTGAGAGCAATCGCTGCACTAACTGTTCTTTAGACATCTCCAGGCTAAAAATTGCCACCGATAACTTTTGATTCTCAGCAATATTGTGGGCAATATTCAATCCTAGGGTTGTTTTTCCCATCGATGGTCTGGCAGCCAATATAATCAGGTCAGAACGCTGAAACCCCTCAGTCATAGTGTCCAAGTCATAGAACCCACAAGGAATACCAGGCAGTGCTACTCCTTCATGAAGGGTTTCGATACTGTTAAATGTCTCAATTAGGGCTTTAGAGATAGGAATTAAACCTTGCTGAGGGCGAGTCTGAGTAAGGCTAAAAATCTTTTGCTCTGACTGGTCAAGAACAGTTTCCAACTCGATTGAGGTTTCGTAACCCAACTGCACAATCTCATTACCTGCCTGGATCAGTTGACGGCGGAGGTACTTCTCGGTCACCAACGTCGCATAGCGGTCAACGTTAACCGCTGAGACAGTGCGCTCAACGAGCTGTGCTAATTTACTCTGACCACCAACTTTCTCTAATAATTCGTGGTCATACAGCCAGGTGGTAACGCTCATCAAGTCTGTTGGCTTATCCTGGCTATGGAGCGCTAGAGCGGCTTTGTAGATTTCTTTGTGGGCAGTAATGTAAAAAGCGTTAGCCGGAAGTATATCAGCCACTCGACCAATGGCTTCAGGGTCTAATAAAATCCCTCCGAGAATCGACTCCTCGGCATCAATGTTTTGAGGGGGTAGGGAGTTGCTAAATGTCGAAAATTGCAGTTCTTGAGCCATGTTCAAGGCAACGAGGGGAATGGAGAAGCTAATGAACCTTTAAATGGCATTATCAAATTATCGTTTTAGGTCAAAGGGGAAAGGGAAAAGGTTAAGGGTTGATTTTTTCACACTTACCCTTTCACTGTCTACTGCGTCATGCATTGAAACGCACACTAGCCTCTAACCTAGCTTAATAAATTAAGGGGTTGAGTGACGGCTTCTAGCACCTCGCTCAACCCCATTACTTGACCTGAAAAAACGGGTCAACTTGAACTAAAGGGTAGTTAGTCCGTTAGACACTGCACTAAGTAGGTAGGAACAAATAAGCGAAGGTATGTCAACAAATGTTAAGAGAATAAAATCCTCTTCCCTTCTGCCCTCTGCCCTCTGCCTTGTCTCAACGACAAATATTAATACCGACCTACTTAGTTGGAAGCTACTTGGATTTCAACTACTGCTGTGACTTCTGGATGTAGCTTAACTTCTGCCTTATAGACACCGAGTTGGCTGATATCCGGTAGAGTAATACCCCGTCGGTCTATTTCCTGACCTGTTGCCGCTTGAATGGCTTCAGCGACTTCTGGAGCGGTAACAGTACCGAAGATTGCTTCATTTTCACCCACTTGCTTGTGAATGGTGAAGCGACCCACGGTTTCTAGTGCCGTCTTCTGGGTTTCAGCTTGCTGTTTCTCTTCGAGCAAACGCTGACGCTCTTGTTCTTTACGCCGCTCAACTTGCTTGAGGATGCCAGGGGTGGCTCTAATTCCGATTTTCTTGGGAAGTAGATAATTACGAGCATAGCCAGGAGCGACTTCAACTAAGTCGCCAGTTTTTCCCAGCTTACTAACGTCTTGATTTAAAACTAATTGCACACGTTTCGCCATAGTCTTTATTTCGGGTACGGACTTCTTCAGGGAGTAATAATGTTCCAGAACACTTCATAGTACGAAAATCTGGTACGCGATCGCAACCAGGCAGAACAAGGGAATGAAAAATTGGGGATTGGGAGAAGTTTTTCCCAAAGCCAATCCCTTTCTCGTCACCTCATCAACTTAAAATCGGTCTTTCATGCCTCGCAGCCGCGCAAATGTCTGTACGGGTTCTGTCGCTTTGACGGCGGACTGGAGTGCTGGTTGCTCCCATCGCAAAAATGGATTGGTACGCTTTTCAATCCCCAGTTGCGAGGGTATAGTTGCCTCTAAACGGCGACGAGCCTCTTGAACTTCAGTATATCGAGTTTGTAAATCTAGATTTTCCTGATCTACAGTAAGGGCAAATTGAAGATTTTTCAGCGTGTATTCATGAGCGCACCAGACTCGCGTGTTGTCCGGCAAAGCCCGCAGCTTGATCAAGGAATCCACCATCTGCGCTGGTGTACCTTCAAACAATCTGCCACAACCGCCTGCGAATAAGGTATCACCGCAGAATAAATCACCCGTTTCACCCTCTACTCGTGGAAAGAAGTAGTAGGCAATATGTCCACTGGTGTGTCCGGGAACGAATATCACCTCGCCAATTCTATCGGTAAATTCAACCTGATCGCCTTCCTGCAAAAACACCTGTTGCCCAGGAATTCTCCCTCGATCTTGGGCGCTTCCACACACGTAGACATTCGGAAAATATTCGATCAGTTCCCGATTACCGCCGACATGATCCATATGATGATGAGTATTAAAAATCATCACCAGTTCAGCCCCAAGTTCTTCTAAACGCCGCAGCACTGGTTGCGCCTCTGCGGGGTCAACAACTGCTGCAACGTTCTGCTTAGGGTTATGGAGTAAAAAGATATAGTTGTCAGAAAGTGCTGGCAGCAGAATTACCTGCATTTTTATAGCGTCTCCTTGTAAATAAATCGTTTCTGCTCAACCAGTAACCAACGAACACTGGATACTCTAGATAGACCTGTTCAGCAGCACTTACTTTTTACCATAGCTCTACTCACGGCTAGACGTGTGAGATGTCCCACCCACACCACAAACTATCCCTACGGTTTTCTTCAATACTGTTGATCATTATTGCGATCGCAATTCCGACAAGAATACTCAATTTAGGAAGCCGGGAATTTTGGTATGACGAGGTGCTGTCACTACTCCTTTCTACAGGTCAAAAAATTGCCTATCAACCTCCTCAGGATTTGCCAGTAGTTTTAGCTGACTATACCGCCTTGCTGAGTCTGCCACCACAAAGCAGTATTCATGACATCTTGGAAACTCTAAAAAACCTCCTGAGAGGATTAGCGGGTGGCGAACCGCATCCCCCCCTCTTTTTCCTCGCTCAACATCTTTGGTTGCACCTGTTCGGGAATGGAGAAGTCGCAACACGAAGCCTCGGAGCTTTATTGAGTGTTGTGGCAATTGGCAGTGCTTATGGTTTAGGTCGTTGTTTACTGGGACAACAGGGAGGTCTATTGTTTGCTGCACTTATAGGAATTAATCCCTACTATATATTTCACTCCTTAAATGTGCGGATGTACAATTCACTCGTGCTTTGGGCAATCCTGAGCGCCTGGGCACTGCTACAGCTAATTGACACTCAAAAGTCAGAACTGAAGCGTCAACGTTTCTTCTCTGACAACACAAAACTCCTTTGGTCACTACTTCTAATTGGTTCAGTGGCGGCTGGACTGATGACGTTTTATTTCTTTGCCTATTGGCTTCTTGCTCTAGCCGCCTTGGTGCTATTTCTGGACAGACAACGGTGGTGGTTAGCTGGAGGGTGCCTCAGTGCAGGTGTCTTCCTGACAATTCCTTGGGTACTTTGGGGAACCCGACAGCAGCTACACAATGCTGACTTACAACGATTTTCGACTGCCACTGGCATCGTTGAAACTGGATTGCGACACTTTCAGGATGTCGTTGAAACTCTGGGAATTCATTTGGTGTTGGGAGACTGGATTAGTAGCCTTCCACCTGTAAGCGCTACTGTTGCTGGTGGGGTATCAGTGCTGGTGCTTTTCGCTTGTAGTATCAGCCTCTGGCATCAAAATCAGCGTCGAATTGTGTGTATAGCTTTGCTTTTAGGGATTTTTCCACTCTTGCTGGGGTTAGTCGTAGATATCATCAGCGGCAAGTTCACAATCAGTTTTGGCTGGGGACGGTCGATGATTTTTATTTTGCCGGGATGCTTGTTATTGCTGACTATGTGGATAGAACGAGCAACTGGGCAATGGCAACGACTGACAGCAGCCCTTTTGCTGCTGTTATATTTGAGTACCAGCATCGCTGACTTAGGAACTCGGCACCGCCGGATATTCCACCAAGTAGCTGACATCATTGCTCAGGATTCTACGACACCAACTTTAGTGATGATGAACTCTACGGCTTGGGGTCATGTCCTGCGTCTGGCTTACTATATTCCACCAACGTTACCAGTCATGTTATTGGCTCAGAAGTCTGCTCAGCTAGCACCTGCTTTAGAAAAGTCTCTTTCATCTGAACCAACTCAGTATCAACGTATTCTCTGGCTAGATAGCGCTGACCCTGTCTGGTCGCCTCCCAGTACAGACGGGGAAAGAAGGCAAGTCCGGCAGGTTTTAGACAGGCAGTTCCAGTTGGAAAAGACACAGCAACTAGTGGGAACGATGAAGTTAGATCAGTTTGTCGCCCATCTTTATCAGCGTTCTGCGCCTAGAGCTTAGGAGTCGCGATTGAGAAGGGGAAATGGTCAGGGAGAAAGGGAAAAGGTTGATGTAGCACTCGTGCCAAGCCAGTTATTTTAGTAGACAATAAAAGACAACAGCCAGAAAACCAAAACGTTATTATGTGACCAGCCACTAATGGCAGGAGATATTCAGGGTCAATTTCCTCAAACGCTCAAGCAAATCGTAGACAGAATTCTTAATTCTGGTCAATTAAGCCGTATAGAGCATCTACAGTTAGTTACCACCATCCTTTCTGACTACAGGGTGACTGATGAAGAACGCCATCAAATCAATCGTGTCTTTGACGATATCCAAACAGGTCGTATAAAGATTCTTGATTAGATTAAGTAAAACTGACTAATACAAGTTTTGTTTTAGAGCTTTTTGTGAAGTCAATCCTAAGTTCGGAAGGTGTTATTCTGGATCGATCCTCTCTACCCCTCCTGGAGGAAGGAGAGGAAGTTTTTTTGGGAATAAGCTCTTAGGCTTGCGAACACAGTAGCTTTCTAGCAGGAATCATCTTTGAAAAAATTATTTATCTGGATGCTGACATCTACCTAATTTCTGAAATAGCCGAGATTAATGAAAGACAGATTAAAGGTGTCGCTACTCGTATGGAATTTATCAGCAAATGATGGAATAATCCGGGCTTCTTTACTCAGTGAGGCTTTGAGGAAACTTAACTATGAAGTTGAAGTGCTTGGCTTTCTATTTGACCAACCCCTATACACAGCCGTTCCTTCAGACTTACCTATTTATTCGGTAACAGGTGGCAAGTATCCGGAATTTTTTAAACCAGTTGCTCAACTTCTAAATAAAATTGATGGAGATTTTATCTACGCGATTAAACCTCAACCAGCTAGCTTCGGCTTAGCCTTACTGAAAAAATTGTTTAGCCGTCTACCAGTCATCTTAGATATTGATGATTGGGAATTGAGCTGGTATGGCGGAGATGACTGGCAGTATTATCCCACACCCAAGCAATTAGCAAGAGACTTGCTAAAAAAAGAAGGAGCGTTGAGGCGACCTGATCATCCACTGTACCTGCAATGGATGGAAAAGTTAATTAGCAAAGCTGATGCTGTAACAGTACATACTAGTTTTCTTCAGAAGCGTTTTGGGGGAATTATTGTTCCGAATGGTAAAAATATCTCTTTATTTGACCCAGAACGCTATGACGCTGAAATTAGTAGAACTCGCTTCAACCTCTCAGGATACCGAATTTTAATGTTTCCTGGAGCGCCACGCCCTTATAAAGGTCTAGAAGATGTTTTGATAGCGCTAGATTACTTGAATGAGCCTGATTTGAGACTAGTGATTGTTGGTGGCAGTCCTTATGATGACTATGATCAGCAATTAATTCAACGTTGGGGACATTGGATAATCCAGTTACCTCGGTGTTCAGTGCAGATGATGCCTGAGATTGTATCTTCTGCTCACATTATTGTCGTTCCCCAGCGAGATTCTCCTGAAACTAGAGCGCAGTTTCCTCTCAAATTGACTGATGGGATGGCGATGGCAAAGCCAATTTTATCTACTCGTGTTGGTGACATCCCAGAAATTTTAGGGGATACAGGTTATCTCGTTGATCCAAGTTCTCCCGAACAACTTGCCCAAAAAATTCAATGGATATTTCAAAACCTAGATGCTGCAAATGCTCAAGGAGTTCAAGCGAGGAAGCGATGTATCGAACACTATAGTATTGATACAATGGCGGCAATTCTTTCGGATGTTCTTGTAGAGCTTAACTAAATATAGTAGAAAGCTGTCAGATATCAGCTTTTTTGTTTTTCTTGCTCTCTCTAGGTTTCAAGCCCCTAATCTCTACCTCATCCAACTGAAACCCGCTATAAGTTTATCTGAAAGCTTTGTATTGTATTTCACACCAGGCACTACCATATGTCCCCTAATCAGCTACTTCTGAGTTATGCACTACGCTATCCTAGCTGGATTGTTTTTACTATAATTCTTGGCTTTTCTAGCGCTCTTTTTAATGGTGTTGGAATAACGCTAATTGTGCCTTTAGTCTTAGGATTTCTAGGTCAAGATAACATTAATCTAGAAGGAGGACCGCCAATCATTCAAAAAGCGTTATCTCTTTTTAACGGTGATCGAGGTGGCAATCACCTCGCCTTAATGATGTTGGCTGTCATTCTAGCTATCGTCCTCAAGAATATTGCTAATTATGTTAACCTCCTGACCTCTAGTCTTCTTTCAAGGAAACTTGTTAATGATATTAGGAAAGCAGGAATTCAGTTATTACTGGAAGTTGACTTAGATTATTATGCAAAAATAAAAGTTGGAGAAATTATCAATAGAATCGGAGGAGAAGTCGGTCGGGCTGCGGGGGCAATTAGAATTGCTATCCAAGTTTTTACAACCTCAGTTACAATCTTGGTATTTATTGGCATTTTAATATCAATATCGTGGAAATTAACTATTGCTTCTACAGCTTTATTATTATTAGTAACTTTGCTCAATCAGTATTTTGTGAGACGTGCTAAAGGATTTGGGAAGGTACTCTCGGAAAAGTCAGGTGCTTACTCCACAGCTTTACTAGAAATACTGACAGGTATACGTCTCATCAAAGCGGTTGGGAATGAAAAGGTTGAATATCAACGCATCGAAAGACTGATTGACGAACGAGAACGAGCAGATTATCAGTCACAAGCTAATTTTGCCGCTATTGGACCGATTAATGAAGTGGCAGGGATTTTGGCAATCTTAGCAATTGTCTATTTGGGAAAAACGTTGTTTTTGCAGGAGATAGAATCTCTCTCGACTGTTTTACTGATTTATCTAGCTGTACTTTTTCGGTTACTGCCAGTTGTGAGTCAGTTGAATACACAAAGAAGTGGATTTGCTAACTCGGCTCCTAGTACAGCAATTGTTGCAGATTTCTTGCAGCGAAATGATAAGCCGTTTATGGCTAATGGTCAGAGCTTATATACAAAAATAGAGCAAGGAATTCGTCTAGAAGATGTATCGTTTGCCTATCCTGGACATGAAAATTTGGTACTTAATGAGGTTAATTTATGGGTACCAAAAGGGACAACTCTTGCTTTAGTAGGAGCTTCTGGTGCGGGAAAGTCAACGCTAGCAGATTTGATGCCAAGATTTTATGACCCGATTAAGGGTCGTATTACCTTGGATGGAAAAGATTTAAGGGAGTATGATATTCGATCGCTTCGGCAAGCGATGGGGATTGTCAGCCAAGATACCTTCTTATTTAATACCTCAGTTCGTAACAATATTGCTTATGGACGAGAGGATGTTACAGAGGATGAAATCGTTGAGGCGGCAAAACGTGCTAATGCGTATGAGTTTATTGTTCAGTTACCACAAGGGTTTGATACAGAAATTGGAGATCGCGGCGTGATGCTATCAGGGGGACAACGGCAACGAATGGCGATCGCACGCGCCCTCTTGCGTAACCCTGACATTTTAATCTTGGATGAGGCAACAAGTGCCTTAGATACCGTTTCCGAACGCTTGGTGCAACAGGCAATTGATGAACTCTGTCGCGATCGCACTACAATTGTGATTGCTCACCGACTCTCGACAATCCAGAAAGCCAATCAAATCGCTGTCATGGATAAAGGACGAGTGGTAGAACTTGGCACGCATGAGGAACTCCTCAAAAAAGGCGGTTACTACACTCGTTTGTATTGGATGCAATTTGATCGAAACGCCGATGGTGTGACGAACGCGGCTGTTAATGATGTTTTAGTCCAAACCTCTTATGAGATTCGGACTCGTCTTAACCCGATGATTGGCTTCTTAGGATTAGTCGTAGATGACTTAGTAGAGAGTAGCGAAGAACGGCAGGAATTAACCGAGGAAGCGTATCAATCAGCCATTCGTCTGCTCAAGAATTTAGAGGTTTTGGAAGAAAACATAAAGTCTGCTTAAGGTGTAGTTGAGTGGGGGCGTTAGTCGGTTGGGTTGAGTAATTTGGTAGAGTGCCTTAGGTTTGTCGTGACGCACCATTACCGAATTGGATTTACTCCAATAGCCAACCAAACAATTCCCCTACACTCAGCCGTACCTCACTGGCAAACGATGGCACAGGAAGTTGCTGTTCTGGTTCATCAAACACTTCTGGCTGTTGGTTTGCGCGATAAACAAACACCGTTTGTTCCTCCGGATCAATTAGCCAACCCATTTGAGTCTCGTATTTCAGGCAGTGCAGAATATTTTTCGTGACTTTCGTTTGGCTTTGGTCAGGTGACAAGATTTCAATTGTCCAATCAGGGGCTAATCGAAAAATGTTAGCAATTGCCCCATTCTCATCACGGGGAATTCGCTGCCAAACAAACACAGACACACCAGGCACCGTTGAGCGTCCGCCAAAAGTACACCGCAGTTCTGGAAAAGCGCGTGCAATGTGCTGAGGCTTCATGACACCATTGATAGCTGTAACCAGTTCACCCTGAATCGTGCTGTGCTTTCCCTGTGGCATTGGCTTCTGAATAATTTGTCCATTAATGTACTCGCTGGCAGGTTTCGTTTCTGGTAGCCTCAGAAATTCTTCTAATGTGATGGGTTTGGATGGTGTTTGTAGCATACTTCTCAGTTTTACTAACTTACCCTCAGTAAAGTTTCCAGCCGCTCGCTAGTAGCCTGTAGGAGGATGGCACCGAACCGTGCCGCTATTCCAGCACTAGGATTTCATCAAGTTGGGAAATCGCAACATCTGCGGCTTCTAAATGTGCGGCGGCGGGTGTTCCCCAACAAATGCCAATACAACCTGCCGCACCTGCACGTCGTGCCATTTCAATATCACCCGCAGAGTCCCCAACCATTAGGGTTGACGCGGGTTCAACACCTAGGCTTTGGCAGGCTTGGAGAAATAGGGTCGGGTCAGGCTTACTCGGACCCTCATCAACGCCTTGGCATAACTGGATGTAAGGTTCAAGCTGATGACGCTTGACAAAGGCTTGGACATTGGCGGTTCTCGCGGCTGAGAGGATTCCCAATTTCAAATCAGCGTCATAGAGAACTTTCAGCACATCCAAGCTACCCGCAAACAGGGGTGAAGTATTAGCCGTGTCTTTGAGATAGCGATCGGCTTCTTCAAAGGCACTATGCGCGATCGCAAGTGACTCTATCCAACCTCGACCTGTTTCAGCAATATAAGCCGCTGCCGCGATTTCCGTTTCACGGCGGCTACCTACTGCGATCAAACCTGTTGGGTCGAGGGTGTCACCATTGATGCCAAAAGCCATCAGCAATGGTTCTCCGATGCCAGGAATTTGAGCATCGATCAGACGCGATCGCTTGTGGCCTAGTTCTCTCAAAAAGTTCTGAGAATCTTCTAACGTGCCATCTTTATCAAAAATGATCGCCTGAATATTAGGAAACGTGACATCTCGACAGCGAATCGTTACCAAGTGCTACTCTCCTATCTCCCTGACATAGCTACAAAAAAAAGAGGGAAACTCCCTCTTTTTACAATATCTTGATGATTCAATCACGAATAATCAACTGAAAGATTATTCTTCGATAGCCGCAACAATCTCTTCTTCCATCACCTCAGGCTCAAGCTCAATCTCAATCTCACTCTCAGGTTCGGCTTCGGGTTCGAGTTCGGGTTCGAGTTCGGGTTCGAGTTCGAGAACGGCTGGTTGCTGTTGAGCAGCACGCATCTTCTCTCGGTACTTCTCTGCCATTTCTTCTGCCTTGTCATAGACCAGGTCACGATTGTTAATCATATCGCCTGGCTCTGGCTCTAACTGCTTGGTAGATAGAGAAATCCGACCTCTTTCAGCATCCAAGTCAATGATCATCACTTTTACTTCGTCATTGACATTAAAGACGCTGTGAGGCGTATCAATGTGATCGTGGGAAATCTCAGAAATGTGCAGCAAGCCACTGACACCACCAATGTCGATGAAGGCACCGTAAGGTTTGATGCCGCGAACGGAACCAATAACCACTTCACCTACTTCTAAGCGGTTCATCTTGCGCTCAACCAGCGCACGACGATGTGAGAGAACCAGACGGTTACGGTCTTCATCAACCTCCAAGAACTTCAGCGGCAGTTCTTCTCCCACCAAATCTTCCTTCGGTTTACGAGTACTGATATGAGAGCCGGGAATAAAGCCACGCAGCCCCTCAATCCGTACCAACGCTCCTCCACGGTTGGTTGCGAAGACAAGAGAGCGCACAGTAGCGTCTTCCGTCTGTAGCTGCCGCACTCGCTCCCAAGCTCGCATATACTCAATGCGACGGATAGAGAGGGTTAGTTGTCCATCTTCATTCTCGTCAGTCAGAATGAAAAATTCCCGCGTCTCGTTTGACTGCAAGACTTCTTCAGGGTTGTCAACTCTGTTGATTGACATTTCCTGAATTGGAATATATGCAGCGGTTTTCGCACCAATGTCAATCAGAGCGCCCCTCGGCTCCAAACTGAATACGGTACCCGCGACAATATCGCCAGGACTAAAGTGATAATCATACTGATCAAGGAGGGCGGCGAAATCTTCGTGAGTGAAGCCAATATCTGTAGCGGTTGTTTTCTGACTGAGCATGTGTGTTGTAATTCCTAGTTTTATCTCCGTAATGACTATGCCTCCTGTCGATGTACACGCACTTCGGCTTTGTGCCGCCTACACCTACATCGCTTTGTCTCAACCCTATTTTAAAATATTTAATAAAGTCCAGACAGGTAATTATAACTCAAGCTGGATTACTTATTTGTCAGCTTGATAATGATTACAGCAACGGTTGATTTTAAGTGAACAACGGGTTCACCTGATAGCTCACGAGGGTGTCATCACTGACTCTGGGGCTTCCTGTTGCTCAGCTTCTGAGACGGCAGTTGGTGAGGCTTGGGTAGTTTCGATGAGTTCAGCATCACTTTGGAGATGATCCAATGTCTCAACAAAATCTCGGATGCCTTGAAACTGTCGATAGACTGAGGCAAAACGCACATAGGCGACTTCACTCTCGCCGCGCAGGTACCGCAGGACTAATTCACCCACTTGATTACTGTTGACTTCTCGTCCAAACCGGTGTTGTAGTTCGGCTTCAATCTCTTCCACCAAAACTTCTAGGCGTCTTTGAGGGATGCCAGTTTTTTCACAAGCACGTACAATTCCACGTAGTAGCTTGGAGCGGTCAAATGATTCCCGCCTGCCATCTCGCTTAACAACGGTTAGTGGTACAAATTCAATCCGTTCGTAGGTGGTAAAGCGATGTTTACATCTCAAACACTCCCTCCGTCGCCGTACACTTTGCCCTGATTCCGTCGAACGGGACTCAAGGACACGGCTATCGGTGTGCTGACAATAGGGGCATCGCATAGGGAAAAGTCCTTTTTAGCTTTGTGGACTCAAAGGCAGCAAATCAACGAGAAGGCTCTGGTCAGGAGGCTGTCAATAAATGCGAAAAACTGAGCCGAGGTTTGTCTCAATCAGTTTCCTCTTATGTAGAGGAGCCGATGGACTTTTGCGGCTCAGGGCATCCAACAGAGCTGTAAGCTTATAGTAAACGTTAACAGGTGCAGAACTGCACCTGTGCTAAAACAGCGGCTCTAGGAGCCAAATGACACCAAAGGAGCAAGCTCCTCGCCGTGAACTACTTCTTCTCAATCCGAGGTGGCTCACGAAAGGCGATCGCAAAAAAGAGCGTACCAATTGCACAAGCCAGGATAAAGATATAAGCAATGCTTTCCATGTCAATAATTCCTGATTATCTGCTTTATTACTAGTCTACCTTGCAACACAAAAGTAAAAGTAAAAAGGCAAAAGAGAATCGGTTAACTTTTGCCTTTTACCTCTTACTAAATTGCTGTTCTAAACAGCCTCTTTTTTCCGGGTAGACTTGTCACCCACCTTCTGGAACAGACCCCATTCGACTTGCTCTTCCAAATCTGCCTCAACACCAGCAAACACATCCCGGAAGAGAGTCCGAGAGCCATGCCAGATGTGACCGAAGAAGAACAGCAAGGCGAATACAGCGTGAGCGTAAGTAAACCAACCCCGTGGACTGGTACGGAATACACCGTCAGAGTTCAGGGTTTCGCGGTCAAATTCAAAGGATTCACCAAGCTGAGCTTTACGTGCATACTTCTTCACTTCCGCTGGGTCATCAAATGTTTGACCATCTAACGCACCACCATAGAAGCTAGCGGTTACACCAGCTTGCTCAAAGCTATATTTTGATTCCGCCCGACGGAAGGGAATATCCGCACGAACGACACCATTAGCATCGGTAAGGATGACGGGGAATGTTTCAAAGAAGTTAGGAAGACGACGAACCGACAATTCCCGTCCTTCACCATCCTTGAACACGGCATGACCCAACCAAGATTGAGCGATGCCATCACCCTTGTTCATTTGACCTGTACGGAACAAACCGCCTTTAGCGGGAGAGTTACCAACATAGTCATAGAACGCTAACTTTTCTGGAATCGTCGAGTAAGCTCCTGACAAGCTTGCTCCTGAAGCAAGCTCAGTTTGAACGCGCCGTTCAATTTCCTGCTTGAAATAGCCACTATCCCACTGGTAGCGGGTTGGACCAAACAGTTCGATTGGTGTGGCGGCATTGCCGTACCACATCGTTCCTGCCACGACAAAAGCGGCAAAGAACACAGCGGCAATACTGCTAGAGAGTACGGTTTCAATATTCCCCATCCGTAAGGCTCTGAATAGCCGCTCTGGTGGTCGAACCGTTAGGTGAAACAAACCTGCAATAATGCCAACAATCCCAGCGGCAATATGGTGAGCCACAATACCGCCTGGGTTAAAGGGATTAAACCCTTCTGGTCCCCAGGATGGTGCTACAGGTTGAATACTACCAGTGACACCATATGGGTCAGATACCCACATTCCAGGTCCAAATAGCCCTGTTAGGTGAAATGCCCCAAAGCCAAAACAAAGCAGACCTGATAAGAACAGGTGAATGCCAAACATTTTTGGCAAATCCAGAGCGGGTTCACCCGTGCGGGGGTCTCTAAACAGTTCCAAGTCCCAGTAAACCCAGTGCCACACAGCAGCTAGGAACAACAGACCGGAAAGAACAATGTGAGCAGCCGCAACGCCTTCAAGTGACCAGAAGCCTGGGTCTGTTGCCGTTCCACCCGTAAGGCTCCAACCTCCCCAAGACTCCGTGACACCCAGACGAGCCATAAAAGGCAGGACATACATGCCCTGACGCCACATTGGGTTTAAAACTGGATCGCTTGGATCAAAAATTGCCAATTCATAAAGGGCCATTGAACCAGCCCAACCTGCCACAAGAGCAGTATGCATCAAATGTACAGAAATCAGGCGACCTGGATCATTCAGGACGACTGTATGTACTCGGTACCAAGGTAGTCCCATTGACTACGCTCCTCCTCGTGAATAGAGTTTCTACTTCGACGCTTCTCTTCTTGAAGATGTTAGAAATCGCTGTCATCAAACCTAGACTTTGTAAATAAACCTAGGAAAAACAACGTAGATTGTCGGACAAGGCATCCGTGAAACTGAAGATTGTTTAAAGAAGTGTAACTATTGTTAGAGTTGATTGCAAGCGACGCGAGATTTGTGATCCCACATCGGGAGAACTTCGCTAACCTTCTTTACATAGTCCTTACATTATTCTACAGAAGGAGGGTTGAATAAAGTCTGTGGGCTTGCTAATCGTTCTATTGCTTGGTCAGCAGTAATCAGGCGCTTCAGGACGACTTGACCAATTGTTTTTGCTGACTCAGCTGAGGCGTCGGGTGTTGGTCTAACTTCAACCATGAGAACAGCTTCTTCAACCCGATAGAGCCACAACTTTTCCCCTTGCTCTAGGATACAAAGGTTCATTTGCTGGATTTCAGGAGGGCGTCGCCAAGCGTTTATGTTCCAAAGTCCACCAAACTCCCAAACCCGACCGACAGTCCAGCCGTCGGAGAGAAAAAAGTACTTCGCAGACATCTGTGTACAACCGTGTTTGTCGGCATTATGGCTTTTCTTGGTAGCACTTTGGTAGTCTTTGTTAGCTTTTTTTTGTCATTGGGCTTGAACGCGATTCATGATTGAGACTGGCGGTAACTGATAACCAAGGTTTTCCAAGGGCTTGACCCACTACTTGAAGTTAGCGATCGCTCAAGGTGCTGTGTTGCTTACAAAACCCATAGCCCGTGCCAGCCAAGCATACCGTAGGTGATATAGCAGTAGCCACTAATGTTAGGACATTAAGGGGAGAAGAGTGTTCCTTAACTAGAGCCATTTGACCGAAAGCTGACCGCTGAAAGCTGACTGCTGATGGCTATAAAAGCGATCGCTTTATTTTTTGGGAATCACCAAATCAGTAACCAGTGGTAGATGATCTGAATCAACATTCCGTCCCGTGTGAATCTTAGAAACTTTGATGTCTGGGCTGATTAGACAGTGGTCAATCGGAATTGATAACAACTGGTATACAAAAGCTGGAAACTTAGAGTAGTGCGAGTAGGTAGCCTTTGTCGGCCACGAGGGGAGAACCCCAAACCCTTTACGAGCATTATGAAGTCCTGTTTTACTAACAAATCTCTTGTAATACGGTGACCACATCGTTACATTCAAATCCCCTGCTACTACCACAGGCGTTGTTAGCTCTTGGACATATTTGCGAATTTCATCTAATTGCTTATTTCGAGAGTAGAAAGAATCTGGTTTAAAGGGTGGCGGTGGATGAGCCGCAATAAAAGAAACAATTTTGCCATTAATTTTTAAGCTGCTAACAATACTTGGACTGCCGGAAGTACCGAAAAGGTTAATCGCTGCATTTTCTAAGGGCATTCTACTATAGACAGCTATCCCAGAATTATAGGGATTAGGCTTTGTAAAAGAATAAGGGAGGATGTCGGCTAGGGATGATAGCTGTTTTACCCAAGCGTTATTGACCTCCATAAACACTGCAATATCTGGTTTTTCTTTCCTAACAAATGACAGAAGTTTTGAATAACTATTATTTTTGATATTTATATTTGAACTGAGAACACGTAGATTACTAGTGCTAGTACTTCCTAACCTTGGAGGCAAATGCCAAGAGGCAACTTCTGTCAAATTAATGACAACAAGAAACAAGCCAATCAGTATTAACAACTTCTTTCGAGTAATAGCTAATAAAGTAAATAAAATTAAACTTATACCTAGATATTGCAGCTTGAAATGAGAAAATAGTTCTAGGTACAAAGTCCAGCTAATATGACTAGCTAAGGATAGTAGACTTATTGCAAGAATGCCCAGCACCAATAAATAGGGAATTATGCTAATGAGGGATTTTTGCCAGGTACTTCCATTCATCAAACTCATATAAAATGTTATCCAATCTAAGATCCGTATTCTGTTAGTGCGATCGCGAAACAGTGATTGCAAGCTTGCCTTTCGCGTGCTCGGCAACTTGCCATGTGATGTGCAAAGCTATAGCAGTTTCCTGGAGAGATGAGGTATTGCGGGAGGTGTGTGAACCTAGAGACAACAAGGGAAACTAAAAAGCTTATAGCTGAAGGCTTTCTGCTATGGCTGCCGCTAGTAATCCTAAATCCTCTGTCGTAGGAGTCATTCTCGGCTGTCCAAAATTTCACCTTATCGGTACACACGGCATTTTGCGGGATAACTCTATCTATTTGAGAGGAGTTGAGCTGTCTTTGTTCTTAGGTATGCACAGGCTGAAGCGAAAATCAATTCTTCATAGGCTTTATTTCGAGTGGTTTGTGTGAGTTTCTTAATATTTGACACAACCAAAAGAAAAACTGTAAAAATAGATACAGAAATAAATTTCTGAACAACCTTTTTTCTGGGACATCTGCCTAAGTCAGATGCCCTGAGGCACAAGAAAGCAACAAAGCCATGCCTAAGGCTAGCTTTGAAAAGCGCTTACTTTGCGTTCCTCACCTCACACACAAACTTTTTAGGAAAGCACATCGGAGGCGCAACAGCAATGAAACTTTTTTACCGTGGTGTCAGCTACGAAGCAGAATCTTCAACGCTAGAAGTAACTGAAGGCGAGATTGGTGGTATGTACCGAGGACAAGCTTGGAGAACTCACACTCCTAAGCAAAGTCGCCGCAGAGTTGTAGCACCTGTCGAGTTGACTTATCGTGGCGCTCCCTACAGACGATAATCGCGATTCCAGGTGCATGACAAGCCAAACGGCATCGTCTAAATCTAGTAGCACCTCACACCTCAGCCTCAGGGCAACAGTTGAACAAAAACCCTTTTAAATCAAATACAGCTATTGGAGACCAAGAATATGAAACTATCTTATCGGGGTGTCAACTACGACCAGGCACCATCAACACTGGAAGTCACTGAAGGTGAGATTGGCGGAATGTATCGGGGTCAAAATTGGCGCTATCACTATCCGAGACACATTGCCACCCCTCTACCAATCCATAATCTAAAATATCGTGGGGTTCCCTACGGTACAAGTCAACTAATCGCTACAACACCAGCTAAAACAGGTATCATCCGCAACGAGCGTGAACAAGTCATAGATGAGTGGACGAACCTGCACTTGCAAAACATCCGTCGCAGTCTGGAACATCGGCTACAGGTAGCGAAAGCGAATGGTGACCAAAACTTGATTCAGCTTCTGGAAGCGGAGTCCAAGCAAATGGCGCTTTCCTTGTAGTTGTAAACAGTTTTTTCCGCAATGAACGGCAACCCTGCCTCTTTCTCTTCAAGGTATGGGCTAAGCCAAGCCATTTTTAACTTCAGGCGCAACCAAAGGCGATCAACAGTGAGCGATCGCCTTTTTTTTGTGGCTGTCGGGAAGGGTAGTATAGCTGTCGCCATAAAGGTTAGGGCAGATTTAACGTCCCAAACAGTCAGTAGCGCAACCTACTGTAACAATTGAAATAGTAAGCCATGCATTCTGTGTATGAAGGCGTTCACTGTCAACAGCGAAGTTCGTTAGGGTGGCAGTAACCTTATGCTTGAGAACGCCATACATGGCAAAAACTTTGCAGATAGACCTCTGGAGACTGTTTTAATGCTTGAATCCTATCGTCAACATGCTGCTGAACGGGCAGCTTTGGGTGTTCCCCCCCTACCATTAGATGCCCAACAGACATCCGAATTATGTGAATTGCTGAAAAATCCGCCCGTTGGGGAAGAAGAAACGCTAATGGAACTGCTGCGCGATCGCGTTCCTCCTGGAGTCGATCCCGCCGCTTATGTCAAAGCCGCGTTTTTAACGGCGATCGCTAAAGGCGAGACGACTAGCCCTCTAATTGTTCCTCAAGGGGCTGTCAGCCTTTTAGGGACAATGGTTGGTGGCTACAATGTCCAGTCTTTAATCGATCTGCTCAAGTCCAAGGATACTGGACTCGCAGTGGAAGCTGCTGCCGCCTTGAGTAAAACGCTACTGGTATTTGATGCCTTTAACGATGTGCTGGCGCTGTCTGATGTTAATCCCTATGCTAAGCAGGTAATTGACTCTTGGGCAGCCGCTGACTGGTTCATCGGACGCCCAAAATTGGCGGAAGCCATTACCGTTACGGTGTTTAAGGTGCCGGGAGAGACGAATACTGACGATTTATCCCCAGCACCCCACGCCACGACTCGCCCGGATATCCCATTACACGCTACGGTGATGCTGGAATCTCGGATGCCAGGAGGCATAGAAACCATTGCCCAGCTAAAGGAGAAAGGGTATCCCATTGCTTATGTGGGGGATGTCGTCGGGACGGGTTCATCCCGCAAATCAGCAATTAACTCCTTGCTGTGGCACATTGGGCAAGATATTCCTTTTGTGCCGAACAAACGGGCTGGGGGGTATATTTTGGGGAGTGCGATCGCGCCGATTTTCTTCAACACGGCTGAAGATGCCGGGGCACTACCCATCGAGTGCGATGTCACAAAGATGGAAACAGGAATGGTGATTACCATCCATCCCTATAAAGGTGAAATCACCAATGAAGCAGGGGAAGTGATTTCCACTTTCACGCTCAAGCCTGAAACTATGCTAGATGAAGTACGAGCTGGTGGAAGGATTCCACTACTGATTGGGCGTAGCCTAACTGATAAAACACGAGTTGCGCTTGGCTTAGATCCTAGCCCGATCTTCATTCGTGCCACACCACCCGTCGATACTGGTAAAGGTTACACCTTAGCTCAGAAAATGGTGGGTAAAGCCTGTGGTTTACCGGGTGTGCGATCGGGTATTGCCTGCACTCCACTGATCACCACGGTCGGTTCTCAGGATACCACGGGTCCGATGACTCGTGACGAACTCAAAGAACTCGCCTGTCTGGGTTTCAGTGCAGACTTGGTGATGCAAAGCTTCTGTCATACAGCAGCTTATCCCAAACCCGTGGATGTCAAAACCCATAAGGACTTGCCTGACTTCTTCTCCTCTCGCGGTGGTGTCGCTTTGCGTCCGGGCGATGGCATTATCCACTCCTGGCTGAACCGGATGCTACTGCCGGATACTGTGGGAACTGGCGGCGACTCTCACACCCGCTTCCCCTTGGGAATTTCCTTCCCCGCTGGTTCTGGGTTAGTCGCATTTGCAGGGGCGTTGGGTGTAATGCCCTTGGATATGCCGGAATCTGTCTTAGTGCGGTTCAAAGGTGAGTTGCAACCTGGAGTAACGCTACGGGATATCGTGAATGCGATTCCCTATGTGGCAATTCAAAAAGGACTGCTAACGGTAGCCAAGGAGAATAAGAAGAATGTTTTCTCCGGGCGGATTATGGAGATTGAAGGGTTGCCTGATTTAAAAGTAGAGCAAGCCTTTGAACTCACCGATGCGAGTGCGGAACGTTCTTGTGCGGGTTGCACAATTAAGCTGAGTGTGGAGACAGTCTCGGAGTATCTACGCTCTAATGTAGCGTTGTTGAAAAACATGGTAGCGCGGGGTTACCAAGATGCTCGGACAATCATGCGCCGCGTCGCCAAGATGGAGGAATGGCTGGCAAACCCAGTGCTGATGGAAGCTGATCCAGATGCGGAGTATGCAGAAATTATCGAGATTGACTTGAATGAAATCAAGGAACCAATCGTTGCGGCACCGAATGACCCGGATAATGTGAAGCTGCTATCTGAAGTTGCTAACGATCCCGTACATGAGGTGTTCGTTGGTTCTTGCATGACCAATATCGGTCACTATCGGGCAACAGCTAAGGTGTTGGAAGGTGAACCACCCGTCAAGACTCGTCTCTGGATTTGTCCCCCAACCCGGATGGATGAAAAGCAACTAAAGGACGAGGGAGTTTACGGCACATTTGGCGCAGCAGGTGCGAGAACGGAACTTCCTGGTTGTAGTTTGTGTATGGGCAACCAAGCACGAGTAGGAGATAACACAACCGTGTTTTCTACCTCAACACGCAACTTCAACAACCGCATGGGTAAAGGCGCACAAATTTATCTCGGTTCTGCTGAATTAGCAGCCGTTTGTGCCATGCTTGGTCGTATTCCAACTTTGCAGGAATATATGGACATTGTGGCGAAGAAAATTCATCCTTTTGCTGGTGATTTGTATCGGTATTTGAACTTTGATCAAATTGCTAATTTTGAGGATGAAGGTCGTGTGATTCCGTTGGAAGAAATGCCACGAATTGAAGATATTTTGGGGATGCCAACGGCGGTAGGTCGATAATCCAAGTAGGGTGGGCAATGCCCACCCTGTTACTCCTCCTAAAACATTAAGATCAGTTTATGAAGTTATCTCCGCGAACTATCAGAGACTTAGCACAAATGATTTGCGGAAGTCATGGTACAGCGA
Organism: Symplocastrum torsivum CPER-KK1; assembly: GCA_019358875.1. Classification (GTDB taxonomy): domain Bacteria; phylum Cyanobacteriota; class Cyanobacteriia; order Cyanobacteriales; family Coleofasciculaceae; genus Symplocastrum; species Symplocastrum torsivum. Next base: position 125,508 of record JAHHIF010000005.1, on the reverse strand, counting down.
ATAAATATCAATGGTCTAACTTTATTTATCGATCTAGTTCAGAACTAACAGAGTTTTTTGTTTATAGTTGCGAGTTAGACTATCGTCATGATGGAAGTACAAGGGATAGTTGGGTAATAAGTGTTTTAACAGAACTGAATGAAAGTAATAGTAGTAACACCTCACTACCATCTGATAAAATCATTCGGGTTATTATAGAGTTACTCACTTCTGTAGCAGACCTTCAATCAGATAAACATATAGATGCAGTAAAGGATATAAATAATAGCCTCAAGCATAGTGGGTTAGGAATTAAATTTGAACAAGAAAAATATAAATTTATTATTTTAAATACAGGCAAAAAATCTGTTTTTGATTTTGAAACAGATAATATTAAATCGGAATCAAAATCAGACTTCTTTTGTCAACAATTTCCGGCTGGGTTGCCATTTGGTATTGCTAAACCTGATTTCAGAATTTTTTCAGAGAAGGGAATTCAAAAATTACAGTTTGAGCTAAAATCTGGCATGGGCATTTTGATAAAGGATGTATATCCGAATTTTAATTTTAGGAAACTAGAAATAGCTTTTGGAGTTGATGAATTTACTAATGTAGCTTTAAAGAAAGCTTTAGTAAATATGAATCAAACACAATTTGAGAAGGATTTTCTTATTAAATATGCAAAAACCTTTAAAATGGCTATATCTGATATTCCTGCATTACTACCACAGGCGTGGATTCAATGGCATTCTCAACCTAAAAAAGATTTACGATCATCGGGTTCCAAGCATTCTGATGAACTATATCGTATTGATTTTGTGGCTTTCTGGAATAACAAAAGATATGCAATTCTAATAGATGATATTGGTCACTATGGAAAAAAACAAAATAATATTTGGCAGGCAAACGAAGAAAATTACTCAAAACGTTTAAAAGAAGATAGAAAACTTCGTAAAGAGGGATGGCAAGTTTTTCGGGTTAGCAATTGGGAAATTCGCAATGAAGATTTAATGGCTGAAATCTTATATGATTTAAAAGATTTTATAGGCTTTTGATTCCAGGTGATCGCACTCTGCTACATCCCTGAAAAACCTAACCCCCTAACCCCCTTCCCTGCAAGGGAAGGGGGAACAAGAGGCTCCGGCTCCCCTCTCCTTGTAGGAGAGGGGCTGGGGGAGAGGTCAATCCCGCCCAATCGAAGATACAAATTTATTCTCATATCTTATTAATGAATAACATTACTCCCCAGCAATCCCCAACACCAAAAAAGGAGTCAACTGACAACATCGTTAATTGGGCAAAAAGTCACCTTAGTCAAAGTACAACGTGCGAAGGAACTTCGTCACCGAATGACTGAGGAAGAAAAAATTATCTAGCAACACCTTCGCGCTAATCGGTTGAATGGGTTACACTTCCGTCGTCAGCAGATTATTGATGGATTTATTGCAGATTTCTACTGTCACGCTGCCAGATTGGTCATAGAAGTAGATGGACAGATTCATCAACAACAAGCTGAATACGATACAGAACGCGATCGCGCTTTGTCAGCACGAGGATTGCGGCTGTTGCGAATTAAAAATGAAGACGTGAGACAAAATCTTGATAGTGTATTGGCGCGTATTGCTAAAGCTTGTGAAATGATCTAACCCTCCAACCCCGCACCTCTCGCGAGGGAAGGGGAACCGCAGTTTTATTCTTGCTCCCCTCTCCTTGTAGGAGAGGGGTTGGGGGAGAGGTCAATCCGGGTTACAGGAGAAACCATTGCTGGTTCTATGTCAATACTTAACGCCAAGTTTTAACGCTTATCCAACTAGGTCAATGCTGATTGAAGAGACGCAGCCTTGAATTTCAGATATGCGATCGCTTCAAGCAAAGTATGTTTCAAGGGAAGTTCCCCTAGAATTGGAATCAAAGCTGTTAAATTTATCAGAAGTTATTTGTCAACCCACCGAAACTGATAAGGTTGGTCTTTTGCCCCCCATACTCGATTACCATTCGCATCAAACCCACGATCTAAAGTATCCATCCCTGTTTGATGCAGCACAATTCTATTGGTGATTCTTACGGCACCCCTGACATTAGTAGCGCAACCCTCAGCAGGCGTTTCACCAATATAGTTTTCGCCCTCCGGCTTCAAAAATACGCTACACGCCGCTTCACCAATGTCACTTTGCTGGACAACTCGCTTTGCCTCCAGTTGATTGCATAATCCAATCAAAGCCTCTGGAGTTGGCGGTTTAAAGGCTAACGATTCAACACTCTCTCCACCTGTACTTGGAGCAATGCGTAGAAATCGCTGCCGATAAGGAGAGTTAAGACTTTCAGAAAGCGCTTGTTCCTGGTAGAGGAAAACTGACGAGCGAGGGTTGAGTGAAGTATCAGCATTTTCCACACTCACTTGGCACGTCGTCATCCGAACATTTGGAGCGCCAGGAGTTGCCGCAGCTTGTGCAGAAGTATCCATCACTCCAACGAGATGCGACACCACATCCTGAACCTGTTGCTCAATTGGTATAGGAACTGCTTGAGCTGGAGTTGTCACTGCCCAAAGAAAGGCGATTGGTGCGATGAAGGCGCTTGGCTTTGCAACCTGTGGAACGCCTGTCCGAACACGTTGATTTTTCACAAAACTACTTCGACTCAAAAACATATTGCTGTGCTACACGCCAATAGCGAGAAAAACGCTTGAGGTCAATGTATCCGTCGTATTTGACAAATGGCTCCGGTGACAACACTTCTACTTCTAGCGATAATGCTGCTTCAATATCATCACAAATTGTCTCAAACCGAGGACTAGGGCTATCTACTGTTGCCACGCCATCCGCACCGTGTTCTTTAGCAAAGGCGACAACTTCCGCTGCTACATCTCCACGCCGAATCGTCACTGGTAGTTCTAGCAAACACTCGTAAATAAACACAATTCGTTTGAGACTAATCTGCCATTCTTCGAGTAACTTTTCATCCCAAACCCAAATTGCTGGAGCATCGGGATAGGTTTGCAGCGCTGGCCCTTTGGGGCTAAGGCAGTCACCATGTAGCCAGACAATCGGTTTTTCCATCGCTTTAATTGATTCAGGTATAGGGACGAGTAATACAAAACTTCAGAGGCTGTAGTGCTTACTTCCTCATTTTCAAGCATTTATCGTTCCATCACTCTCCGATAAATTGACGAGTTTGCGAGGATACAGCCTCACCGCAGGCGATCGCACTTTCTCTATGTTTATTTAGGCGATCGCTCCGTTACTGGGGCTTAGATATCTTCTCGTCCCTAAAGGGGCTGAAAATGCCTCTGAGCAACTGGTAATACAGTCCTGTATGTGGATAACTAGGATGAGTTTACATAGACAGTTTTCTCCTACTTATCAAGAGTGTTCTCTAGGTCAAGTTCTAGTTGAGAGTATATGGGTATATCTATATTATTAGTGTTCTTTGAACCAAGCTTTTGTTGAGAATTCATAGATGTATCGTCTATAGTCTCTTCAGACATTGTAGCTTTGGAAAGAACATCCTCAGAGTATGTTGATATATCGATATCAGTAGTATTGTTTAAACTAAGCATTTGTTGAGAATCCATAGACGTATTGTCCATAGTCTCTTCAGACATTGCAGCTTTGGGAAGAACATAATGTGTACCACGACCGATGCCAGCAGTGCCCATCATTTGTAGAACTCCTCGATGAGCAAGCTTAGTTAGGAGATAGGATGCTTGTCCTAAGGTTATCTTACATAAACGTGCTGCTTCTGCTCGTGTAATGCGTCCATTTTTAGCAATGTATTGCAAAACCATTTGCTCCATTTGTAAAGGCTCAAAGCCTCTACGACGAACATATGCTTCAGGCTTACCCATTTGCCGATACATAGAAGCACTGAGCATATATTCTCGTTGCCGTGATGTCTTCAGCCTTTCTATCAAACCATCTTCCGTTAGTCCTTCAAGCACACGACGAGCCTCATCCTCACCTTTTTGTATTAAACGCCCTGCTTCCGATAGGTTGAGTTCTCGCTCTCGCCTAAGAAGACTGAGCATTAGTAATTCATCAAGACTGAAAGATCTCTGTAGTCGTTTTTCCTCTGACAATATGATTTTTACGAAGTCGAGATCAGATTCTCCACCAGGTAGACGGACAGCGACTATAAGGTTAGTAGTTCCTGAGTAATCCGGAAGTAACCGCCCAGTTCGTAATTGCCCAGAATATATCAGCCCAATTCCTCGCCCAGTGCGCTCTACAAGCCCTAAACGCTTAAAAATATCAGCGAGTAGTGGATTCCTCGGAACAGGGCCAGTATTTAACAAGTTATCTAATCGAAGACCTTCCATCAAACCACCCGGATTCCTTATCACGATTGCATTGTCGTGAGTCTGAACATACACAGCTCCCATTCGGTTGTAATCGCGGTGAGTCAGAGCATTATTCACTGCCTCACGAAAAGCACGTGGATCGTAAGCAGGAACACCTACACGAAATAAATCTATTGTCAGTTCACTCTCTTCATTGCGAAGGCTAAAAGCTTCCATTATCCGTTCAAATACCCGCAATAGCGGCCAACGGTAGAATTCGTTGATAGCAACGTCTTGCCCACGTAACACCTGAAATGCAACTTCGTGAGTAGGAACTTGTTCACGTAAGACTTCTTCTTGACCTACCACAAGCAAACCAGCCAGCGTTGGTACTGCGTTATCTCTCTGCACAAAGCCTAAAGCACGTGCTAGCTCTTGGTCTGACAGATCTATAAGAGATGCATCGCCTCGATATTCATTCAGTAAACGACGTAGACGGACGAACTCAAGAGGATCGAGATCTTCCCACCTTGCATTTGTCATAAGCCGTGCAGTCGTATCACGTTGACCACGATCGGCGTACCAGCTATTTATTTCTGTTGGGTAGAGAGGTCTGCATTGTGGGGAGCCACGTGTATCCAAATGACGAATCAAAGTTCGTCCGTCACTGGTCGATACCATTTGTGGAACGGCTGGTACATCTAATATCGCAACACGTCCTTCAGGGAGATCAACAAATCCTGCCTCTACTACCAGAGGTGGTACTGTGCGATTGGCAACGAGCGCAGCAAGAAGATGAGGGGCAGATCCCAAATGAAGCGGATGTAAACCTGTTACACGTCCGTCATTTTCAACACCAAGGAGCAGCTTGCCACCTTTCGTATTAGCAAGACAAACAACAGCTTCTAATAGATCTTTGTCTTGTAGAGGTCCTCGATCACTCTTGAACTCGACGGTGAGAGTTTCACCACCAGCAATTATTGCTTTGAGAGTCTCTTCGGTGAACATTTTCGTATACTTTGCAGCTTTATGTTAAGTGGTCAGGTAGGGTGGGCATCGCCCACCACAACCTATGAGACTGATAGATTGAGTTTAACGAAGGCAGCAAGAATGGATGCTTGAACCTGATCTGCTCTAAACCTTAAACTTCTCCGTAATCCGCTTCATCGCCTCTTCTACATTTTCCCGACTGTTAAATGCCGAAATTCGGAAGTAGCCTTCACCTGCTGCCCCAAAACCCGAACCGGGGGTTCCTACAACATTTACTGTTTGCAGCAGCTTATCGAAGAAATCCCAACTAGATAGACCATTAGGTGTTTGCACCCAGACATAGGGCGCATTCACGCCGCCGTATACTGATAATCCAGCAGCCGTCAGTTGCTCTCGAATAATCTTGGCATTCTCCATATAGAAGTTAACCAGCGCCTTAGTTTGCGCCTGTCCTTCCTCGGAGTAGACTGCCTCAGTACCGCGTTGAACGATGTAAGACACGCCATTGAACTTGGTGGACTGGCGGCGATTCCACAGTTTCCACAGTTCTACATCGGAACCATCGGCAGCTTTTGCGGTGAGTGTCTTTGGCACAACTGTCAATGCACAACGGGTTCCGGTAAAGCCTGCATTCTTGGAGAACGAGCGAAACTCGATCGCACAATCTCGTGCCCCTTCAATCTCATAGATAGAATGGGGAAGTTCCGGATCGGTGATGAAGGCTTCGTAAGCGGCATCAAAGAAAATGATCGAACTATGCGCTTTGGCATAGTCTACCCACGCCTTTAGGTGTTCCTTGGTAGCAGTTGCGCCCGTTGGGTTGTTGGGGAAGCATAGATAAATCAAATCAACTTTTTGGGAGGGAATCTCTGCGGTGAAGTTGTTCTGGGCAGTAATTGGTAGATACACCAAGCCCTCAAACTCACCCTTATCATTCGCAGCTCCGGTATTCCCCGCCATCACGTTAGTATCTACATACACCGGATAAACAGGATCGGTGACAGCGATGGTGTTGTCGTGCCCAAAGATATCGAGGATGTTACCTGTATCGCACTTCGAGCCGTCGGAGATGAAGATTTCATCAGCCTCAATATTGCACCCTCGCGCCTGGAAATCGTGAGTTGCAATTTTCTCCCGCAACCAAGCATAGCCCTGTTCTGGACCATAGCCTTTAAAGGTAGCGCGATCGCCCATTTCTTCAACAGCCTTGATCATCGCTGTGCGACAGGCTTCTGGTAGCGGTTCTGTGACATCGCCAATACCCAATCGGATAATCTTTGCGTCAGGATTAGCTTCTGCAAAGGTATTCACCCGTCGAGCAATTTCGGGAAACAGGTAACCTGCTTTGAGTTTGAGGTAGTTATCGTTAATGGTTGCCATCTTGAATCGCCATAAATGCAGTAAACAGCTTACTGCCAATTGTCGCGTTTCGAGTTCAAGGTGTTAGGTATTAGGTTGTAGGTTGTAGGTTGTAGCGTACAAGTCAGATTAAGACTTAGAAACGTTAAAGGTTTTGGATTCCTTGTACATTGCCTTCTCGCCCTACCACCTACCACCTACCACCTACAAGAATTGGAGCCTGATCGAGTGAAGATTCTGGTAATCAACCCGAATACTACGGGTTCAATGACAGAGAAAATCGGGGTTGCGGCAAGGGCAGTCGCCAATCCGACGACAGAAATTGTTACGCTGAACCCTAATAAAGGGCCAGTGAGCATTGAAGGTCACTACGATGGTGCGTATGCTGTACCTGGAATGCTGGAACTCGTTCGCCAGGGTGAGGCAGAAGGCTATGATGGCTACGTTATTGCCTGTTTTGATGATACGGGTTTGGATGCAGCACGAGAAGTTGCACGTAGTCCCGTTATTGGTATCTGCGAAGCGGCAATGTACACGGCAGCTATGCTAGGCACGAGTTTTTCTGTCGTTACCACCCTACCGCGCTCGATTGGGATTATTGAGCAGTTAGCCATGAAATACGGAATGGAACGCTTTTGCCGTAAAGTTCGTTCTGCTGAAATTCCCGTCTTGGCATTAGAAGCGGTAGGTTCAGATGCGGCGTGTAGGGTAAGGGATGAAGTGAAAAATGCGATTGCCCAAGATCGTGCCGAGTGCATTCTCCTTGGCTGTGCTGGTATGACTGATTTAGCCCAGTGGCTGAGTTCAGAAACGGGGGTGCCAGTGATTGATGGCGTTGCTGCTGCGGTGAAGCTGGTTGAGGCATTAGTGGGACTTGGTGTCACGACGAGTAAAGTTGGTAGCTACAGCTTTCCTTTACCTAAACCCTATATTGGTGACTTTGCCCAATTCCAGCCTCAGTAAATTGTCATCCAGTCAGTGCGAAAGTTCCTTGAGAGTAAAGCTACCAGAGCGATCATTTTGTAGACTATTTATCTCAAATAGAAAAAACAATACTACGAATGGAAGATCCCCATTAAAAAGGGTGCATAAGTTCAGGAAATACTAAACTTTTGCACCCTTTTCCATAGTGTTAATGGTAGCAGATTAGAAAAACGCGATCGCCTTTTCCACGCACTTATTAGCTACACTCAAGCTACACTTGCTGTCGCTTGCACAGAAGGTTGTTCATGCTCTACCACAAATACATTTGCGTAGAGATTCGCAATGATTTGTTTGCCCTCAAGCGTTAGCTCTAAGTAGCGTAAAGCCTCTTTGATGTAAGGATAAACTCCACCCCAGTAAAACTTGGAATAGTTTTGGCGTAAGTCTCCGGGATTCTGATAACCCAAAGCTTGATTCACCCCTGTTTCTTCAAACTCATAGAACAAGGCGCTAATCTTCTTCAAGTATCGTGGGTCACTCAACTGACCAATTAAATCAGCGGCTCGCACCAAACCAGGAAGCTTAACTTTATCCTGATGGTCTTCATCCTTGGGTACAGGGAAACGAGTGAGTTCAATATTGAGCTTAATTTCGTCGGCATCAATCAGTAGGTTGCCGCCAAAGCGCTCGTCAATAAACAATTTTCCTCGATCGACATGGTAAGGAGTCAGGCTAGCATCCGAAGCACCAGGAGCAAGTTTCACCCTTTCGCTGCCTATACCTGTGGCATATAGCCCTTCACTAATGGAGTCTTGTCGGCAGACTCCTTTAACATATCCAATGTCATGGCAGAGCAAGGAAATAATGCCATGCATCCAGTCTTCGCAGGAAATACCACCTTCACGGATATGCTTGCCTCGCAGAATTTCCTGTCCAACCAAGGTGACTAAAACCGTATGTTCAACATTGTGATAGAGAGCATCGCTATTGGCGATGTTCTCCAACGCCATACTGCCTGCCCAGGCGATAATTTCTGCATAGTTAGATTTCCAGCCTCCGTAGGTGCGACGGTAGCCTTCTTTAATCTGTTGAACAAAGTGATCAATCAGTATCTGTGTGGTGTCAAACATAAGGAGTTCTCTCAACAGCAGTCATCAGGGAATTTGATGTGACAAGGCAGTATGCTAAACGAATGCTCAAACAGATTAGCTTACTGCCAAATAGGGAGTGATGGGGTGGGGGCAGACAGCCCTCATGATGTGCGCTTGCAAATCCCTCAGATATTACACAAAGCAGAAGAACTGGGAGATGCATCACCATAAGAACTGAACTCAGTAGATCTAGTATCAGCGAAAATCTTTGAGAGGATTGTGATGATAGGTTTTAGGCAAAAGTGATTGTTTGCGATCGCGTTTGTGAGATAGCTCACACGCATCAAAGACTACTGATTTCATCGTAAACGTTGGAGTGTTGCGATCGCTCAATTCTAAATTTTCCGCAATGGGAATCGTGAAGGATGGTTACAACCCAAGCCCTGCAAGCCGTTAAGCTTCATACCCGGCTTTACCTGGTATATCTAGATACAAATTTGTCATAACAAGATTTGGTTTACTCGGAGCCAGAGTTCATTTGGAGTATCGGCAGTGACGACCACCCTGACTAGAGGCAAATCGCTAACTGAACTGGCAAAAGAACTGAACTTAAATTTCTTCCTGGTTTCCTACACCGACCTCCTGGGAGGAACCCGCGCTAAATTAGTTCCTGCTGCTAAGATTGCCGCCGTTGAATCAGATGGGGCTTTTTTTGCTGCCTTTGCTTCCAATCTCGGATTAGGGCCTGATGCTAATGATATTGCCGCTATCCCTGACCCAAATTCCTTAACCGTTCTGCCCTGGCAACCGAATGTTGGTTGGGTAGCCAGTGACGTGTATCTTGATGGAGAACCTTTCGCCGCTTCACCGAGAGTAATCTTCAAGCAAGTCCTCAAACAGTGTGAAGAACTGGGTTACTGCTACAAAACTGGAGTGGAAGCGGAATTTCTCCTGCTCAAAAAGAGTGAACAGGGTTATCAAATCGCTGACTCGCTGGATACAGCAGCACGCCCTTGCTACGACCAACTGAACTTGATGCGCCAGTTTGACTTCATCTCTACTATTGTCGGTTACCTGGAGCAACTAGGCTGGGAGCCTTACCAATGCGACCACGAGGATGCTAATGGTCAATTTGAAATCAACTGGACTTACAATAACGCTCTAACAACGGCTGACCGTCATGTGTTTTTTAAATACATGGTCAAAACCTTGGCAGAACAGCGTGGACTCACCGCTACTTTCATGCCTAAGCCCTTTAGTGATTTAACAGGTAATGGCGCTCACCTCCACATGAGCTTGTGGAACGATGGAAGTAATGCTTTTGCTGACGCTACTGATGAAGCAGGGCTTTCTAAATTAGCGTATGAGTTTTTGGGAGGAGTCTTAGCGCATGGACGTGGACTCTCAGCCTTGTGTAATCCAACAATTAACTCCTATCGAAGACTGGGTGCAACAATGACGACTTCTGGCAGCACCTGGAGTCCTCGCTACATCTCCTATGGTGGCAACAATCGCACTCACATGATTCGTATTCCCGAAGGTGGACGCTTTGAGTGTCGTTTGATTGATGGTGCTGCTAACCTTTATCTTGCCCAGGCAGGAATTCTAGCGGCTGGATTGGAAGGTATGGAAAAACATCTAGAACCGGGTAAGCGGTTAGATGAAAATATGTTTGTGCGAGGGACGGAATTTCCTGACTTACAAACCCTGCCGACAAGTCTTTTAGAAGCACTGCAATCTTTAGAGCAAGATGCTTTATTGATGTCCACTTTAGGAGAACAGGGAGCAAGAACTTTCCTCGACTTTAAGTATCAAGAGTGGAATGCTCATAACGCTCAAGTTACCTCTTGGGAATTGGAGCAATACATTAACTGCTAAAAACTAACCATCCATCAATGTACTAGTAATAAACATATAGCGAGTCTCATGTGGATGAGGTACAGACTTCGGGAATTGGGAATTGGGAATAGACAAGAAAATTAGATGTACTTCACTGAAATGAGAATTGCTATAAAAGCCCTCTGCCTTTTGCCTTTTGCTATATATCGAATCCTCTGAAATCTACTTCTTTGTCACTGTAATTGCTTTTTATGGTTAGGACAAAGATGGTAAAGACTAGAGACTGATACGGCGGCTTGATATTCCGTCATGTCTTGGTTATGCGGGTTCCCTTCAACTACTCGATTTTTTAATATTTGATGATTCAATTCGTCTATGTCCCAGCCAGCATCTAAGCCTTCACAAACTGCAACTCCATCGACAATTTTTTCTGCATCAGTCAGGGTGTGTTGGTACTGATTGCTGTTCTCTATAAGGGAATTCAAACTTTCTAGATAATCTAGTCCTGCTTGGGGGATCGGTTCTGCTTGTACTGAAAGTGGAGCATTGGTGATGGCAATAGTTATCAAAGTAGCGGCAATATAGGTAGTTATCCGCATAGCAGTTCTATTCTCTTGACTACAGCTTCTCTAGACTGGCTCAGAGTGTCGCCTAGTTTCCATAAAGGGATGGGAAAGAAGCGCCAAGCAATGTGAAGATTTTGCGATCGCAAAATCTTTTCAAGGGAGAGTAAGTACTTTTGTAACAAGTTTAAAGAGCGATCGCACAAGATTTACCCTAGCCCAAATTCAGCTTTCTCCCTCCTTAACCCAAACTCGACCTCGCTATGGCACTCTGAGAGAATAGAGAAAAATACCTGATATTCTCGCTACAGTAATCTGCCAACAGTTTATGCAAACCCTTCCGACTCCGCAAACTGCACCTACCCAACCAGGAGTAGATACCACTATCCGCCGACGCAAAACCCGTCCTGTTCAAGTTGGCAGCGTCACCATTGGTGGTGGCTACCCTGTGGTAGTGCAGTCGATGATTAATGAAGACACATTAGATATAGATGGTTCTGTTGCTGCGATTCGCCGTTTACATGAGATTGGTTGTGAAATTGTCCGCGTCACTGTACCAAGTATCGGACACGCGAAAGCTTTAGCAGAAATCAAGCAGAAACTTGCTGCTACCTATCAACCCGTGCCACTGGTTGCCGATGTGCATCACAATGGCATGAAGATTGCGCTGGAAGTGGCTAAGCACGTTGATAAAGTGCGGATTAATCCAGGGTTATATGTGTTTGAGAAGCCAAAAAGCGATCGCACTGAATATACCCAAGCTGAATTTGATGAAATTGGCGAAAAAATTCGCGAAACCCTGGAACCTCTAGTCGTTTCCCTACGTGATCAGGGTAAAGCGATGCGTATCGGCGTTAACCATGGTTCTTTAGCAGAACGGATGCTGTTTAGCTACGGCGACACTCCAGAAGGTATGGTGGAATCGGCATTGGAATTCATTCGCATCTGTGAATCCCTCAACTTCCGCAACTTGGTCATTTCCATGAAAGCCTCACGAGTCCCTGTGATGCTAGCCGCCTATCGCTTGATGGCAAAACGTATGGATGAACTAGGTATGGATTACCCCTTACACTTGGGTGTAACCGAAGCGGGTGATGGTGAATACGGACGGATTAAGTCTACTGCCGGGATTGCCACACTGCTAGCGGATGGCATCGGTGACACGATTCGGGTATCCCTGACTGAGGCACCGGAAAAAGAGATTCCTGTCTGCTATAGCATTTTGCAAGCGCTGGGGTTGCGGAAGACGATGGTGGAGTATGTCGCCTGTCCTTCCTGCGGTCGTACCTTGTTTAACTTAGAAGATGTGCTGCACGAAGTCCGGGAAGCTACCAAGCACCTTACAGGTTTAGATATCGCCGTTATGGGTTGCATTGTTAATGGCCCTGGTGAGATGGCAGACGCTGACTATGGCTATGTTGGTAAGCAACCTGGTTTTATCTCTCTTTATCGCGGCAGGGAAGAAATTAAAAAAGTTCCAGAAACCCAAGGTGTTGAGGAACTAATTAATTTAATTAAAGCCGATGGTCGTTGGGTCGATCCGTAGTCGTTGAAAGATTGTTCACCCATTGCAGAAGTACTGAGACTAAAGTCTAGTGCTATACAAACTAAGCCTGCTCTTGTCAGTCCTTTTTCGCAACCCATAAACTTTGTAGAGACGTTCCGGAGGAACGTCTCTACGACTACTGATAGCTGAAGGCTTTCTGCTATAAACCTGATAGTAGACTTTGAAGTAAGCGATAAGGTTCAGTAAAAGACCTAAAGAAGAATAGACAGTAATGGTAACGTCTAAATCTATATCTAAAAATTTACAAATTTTTTCTCTAGAAGATTGGATGGAAAATCCTCCCTCTGGCACTGAATGGGTGGATGGAAAACTGGTTGATAAACATTCAATGGATTGGGTGGATGAGGAAGTTGTTGAAAAAAGCAGGATGACGCTCAAGCACAGTCGAATTCAAGGAAATCTATACTTTTACTGGAGAAGTTATAAGGATTCTAGTGGACAAGGAGGGGAAGTATATACAGAAGCACCTTGCCGCACAAATAAGCAGGGACTTTCTCCTGACGTTGCTTATCTCATCCCAGAACTAGTTACACAATATGGTGATGCTAAGGTGCTACCACAGAGTTTTCCGTTGAGTGCTGAAATAGTTTCACCTACGGATTTTGCTGAAGATGTTATTGCTAAAGCTCAAGAATATTTGCACTCTGGCGGGGAAGAAGTCTGGCTAGTATTTCCTGAAAATCGTTGGATTATTGTCAATACTCAAAGTCAGCGACTTATATTTACATCTGGTGAAGTTGTTAGTACTCAAATTATATTACTGGGTTTCAGTGTTACCGTTGATGACTTGTTAGCTTAAGGATTCGTGAAAGTGTAACTAGCAATGAACCTCTACCTTGGCATTGATTTTGGTACTTCTGGCACACGCGCTGTAATTATTGATGCCGCAGGTGTCATTCAAGCTGAAGCTAAATATTCTTTTGAATTGGTATTAGGTAGCACGGAAGCCTTAACCTCTACAGCAATTGTATGGAAGCAAGCTTTATTTACCTTAATTGGGCAAATTCCTCTGCAAATACGAAAGGAAATAAAAGCGATCGCCTTTGATGGAACTTCCTCCACTGTGGTGCTATGTGATGCAACAGGACAACCCATTACTGAACCCCTAATGTACAACGATGGGCGAGGGGTAGAAGTAATGGAAATGGTAAAAGCGATCGCACCCCCAAACCATACAGTCCTAAGCGCCACTTCCAGCCTTGCAAAACTTCTCTGGTTAACTCAAAATTCAAAATTCAAAATTCAAAATTCTTATTTTCTACATCAGGCGGATTGGCTAGCTTTTCTCTTGCATGGTCAACTCGGTATCAGTGACTATCACAATGCTCTGAAGCTAGGTTACGATGTAGAGAATTTATGTTACCCAGATTGGCTAAAAAATCTGCAAATCTCAATACATTTACCTAAAATTGTTGCTCCTGGTACGCCCATTGCTAACGTATTACCTGAAATTGCAAACCAGTTAGGTTTACCAAGAGACTGCATAGTCTGTGCTGGGACAACAGATAGTATTGCCGCATTTCTTGCGAGTGGAGCAATGTCTCCGGGTGAAGCAGTGACTTCCCTCGGTTCTACCTTGGTACTAAAGTTGTTGAGCCATACTCGTGTAGATGATGCCCAATATGGAATTTATAGCCATCGTTTAGGAGATTTATGGCTAGTTGGGGGTGCTTCAAATACAGGTGGAGCAGTACTTAGGCACTTTTTCAGTGATGCCGAATTAGAAAGCCTCAGTTGTAAAATTCCAGTTGAGAAAGAGAGTCCATTAGAGTATTATCCCTTGCTAAAAGAAGGCGATCGCTTTCCGATCAATGACCCTCACCTCCCACCGAATCTAAAACCACGCCCTGCTGACTCAGTAGAATTCCTGCATGGCTTACTTGAGAGTATCGCCCGAATCGAAGCACGGGGATATCAGTTACTACAACAGCTAGGTGCAACTCAACTCACTCATGTCTACACGGCTGGTGGTGGGGCAAAAAACCCTAGTTGGAGGGCAATTCGTGCGCGGCAGATTGGAGTACCTATCCTCTCACCTAATCAAACAGCCGCCGCCTATGGTACAGCGCTATTGGCACAAGGATATAGGTTAGGCGATATCAAGCCATGTACGTAGCAGACTAGGTTTCTACAAGGTACAACGGAAGATATGCATTACCTATTTCTAGATTGTTTTTGATGAAACAGTTTTATCATCCAAAAATCGTTGTCGGGAATGCCAGTTGCTGTCAGCCGTTGAGCAAGCTGACTTCTCCTGGCTTGAAGCTATGTTGGTAACAGACGATTTACTCCTATACTACAAACGCTGTCGGCGTCGGGCGTTTCTAGACATTTATGGAGACTTTAGCCAGCAAGACAAAGAGCAAGACTTTATTCTTAAACTACGACAGGATAGCTTTGCTCATCGACAGGCAGTTTTGGCGATCGCACCTCATACCTCACCCAAGTATCCTCACAGAGATTGGGAAGCTGGAGCAAAGGCAACGTTGGAATTGATGCAGCAGGGAGTTGAGCGGATTTCTCAAGCTGTACTGCTGATGCAAACGGCTGATGGTATTACGCTGCTGAGTCGTCCTGATTTATTAGTTAAACAGCCAGGGGAGTCTATTTTTGGGGATTGGATGTATGTTCCCACTAGCATTAAGCTAGGGCGGCGTCCCAAGCCAGAATATCAAATTGTTGCCGCTTTTAGCGCCCAACTTCTAGCTACTGTCCAGCGTGCAATACCGAGAACCGCACACTTGATTTTGCGTCGCCACGATTCCTTTACAGTCCAACTAGAACGCTGGCTACCATTGATGCAAGAGGTTCTCACCGAATGCCTTGAAACTCTGTTACAGGAAGAAGCGCCAGAAGTGTTTATTTCCCGACAACGGTGTAGTCTTTGCCACTGGTATAGCAGTTGTTATGCGATCGCTCAATCTCAAAAACACATCTCCCTCTTACCAGGAGTAACACCCAGCCGTTACCGGGATTTACAAGCGCTTGGAGTCACCACAGTAGAATCTTTAGCTGAAACCACCATTAGCACCCTAGAACCCGCCGTAGGAAGTGAAATTGCCTCGGATTTAGTGCTGCAAGCTCAATCTACAGTCCAAAAGCGAGCGCTTCTCCGTGAGAGACACTACCCAATCTTAGGAGATGTAGGAAACACCAACGCCGCAACAGCCAAGTCTTTCATCAATATCAACAGCTTACCGACAGCCTCCGTTGAGCTTTATTTTGATATTGAAGCTGAGCCAGATTTGCAACTTGACTACTTGCTAGGTGTCTTAGTAATCGACAGGCGTAACCAAACCGAGGTATTCCATCCCCTACTAGCAGAACACCCAAGCGATGAAGCTTCTATTTGGCAACAATTTCTAGATTTAGTTTGGCTCTACCCGAATGCTCCAATCTTCCATTTTTCTGACTATGAGGTAGAAACCGTGAAGCGTTTAGCTAAGCTCTACGGTACTCCCTTTCAGGAAATAAGACCCCTACTTCCCCGATTTGTGGATGTGCATCAGCGTGTGATGAGTGCTGTAACACTGCCTGTAGAGAGCTATTCTCTGAAACACTTGGCTCGATGGCTAGGCTTTGAGTGGCGTGATGCAGGAGTGACAGGCTCTCAATGTGTCTGTTTGTATGATAAGTGGTTAAAAACAGGCGATCGCTCTTTACTTGATCTCATCCAACGCTACAACGAAGACGACTGCCGCGCTACTTATCACCTCAAAAACTGGTTGGTTAATTTCTTACAAGACACCATAGGCGATGCACACCATGAAGAAATCTGAAAATAGATTTTACGCTACTAGTAATTGTAAGTAGGGTGCGTCATAACGCACCCTACCTGCACGGATTAACGAAAAATCAAAGTTTTTGAAACCTGCGTGGTGCGCTAGCAAGAGCGCAAGCGCTTTCTTGCAGGTGCGTGTTTATATAGCTGCGGTTTCAACCGCAAAGCCTAGCTTAAGAGTTGACCACCAATGAAAGCTTTGCGTCCCTATTGCTTCACGGCTTCTAGGACTGTCTCTATCGCCCGCTCTTTCTGTGGATCTGCTCCCTGAGCATATTCTGGAGAAAATGGAACAACGATATCGGGTATAACGCCGTTCCCTTCTAAACGTTGGTTCCCGCCAACATATACATCGGCAACGGCGACATATAGTAAGCTGCCATCTTGCATCAGAAAAGGACGACCAGCAACCACCGCCCCAGCCGTTTTTTCCCCAACTACGGAACCAATCCCGAACTCTTGAAAGCCATACGCTAGAAGCTCCTTGGCACTCCTACTACCTTCATTCACCAACATGACCACTGGCTTATTCCACTGAGAATGATAAGTATTTCGCGTGCCGTTGCGCGGAATATTGGTCACTGAAAGATCTTTAGCTGTGTAGATGTTAAGAGCAGTTTGAGGCGCACCACCCCAACCATGTCTTAAATCCAAAACAAACCCATCTACATCTTTAAGACGACCATAAAGTAATTCTTCCTCAAGCTGCTGCTGATATTGGTCGCCTGCATAAGACCAGATGTGAACGTAGCCAATTTTCTTACCTTCCCGTTCAATCACCTGAGTACTCGCTTGCATTGCATCCAGGAACATGGTGGTTGCATCCAGCATCGTCGGCGTAACAGCGATTTCTTGTTGAGTGCTGGGATTAGCTGAGCGTTGAATCTTTAGTGTGACACTTTGACCTGCTTTCTCGGCAAAAGACTGGATTGGCTGGAAGGGGCTTCCTTCAACGCTGAGTAATTGATCTCCCACTTGCAGCCCTGCTTTATCTGCCGGACTTCCATCGAGAACGGCGCTAACAAAGGTTTTGCCGTTGATGTCTTTAGTAAAGATGCCAATGCCACTATATTCAATCTTGCTTGTAGGGAAAAATTTCTTTAGCTGCTGCCGGAAGTCAGGACTCCTAGGTGCAAAAATCCCTAAAACTTGATAGTAGGCTGGCTCATTGCGGGTGTAGAAGTAGGTGTGAGAAGTCTTTAACTCAGAGAGCATTTGATTAATCACAGCCACAACGTCTTCGCTGGATTGGGCTTGCATGACTTGAAGCTTATACTTCTCGCCCATTGCTCTCCAATCTACGCCGTTAAAGTTTGGGTCGTAAAAGTTATCGTTCACGGTTTCCCAAACTTCCTCAAAAATTGCTGCCTTCGGCTCTGTAGTTGGAAATACTGGCGAAATAACCCAGCAAAGGAGCATAACCAAGACGGAGAGCAAGCTAACTATAGCTAAGCGGCTATCCTTCGTCAGTCCAAATTCTTTCATACAAATCTCCTTGCTTTTTCTTCTTTCGCCTTCTTAAAAAACTTGCCCTTGAAAGACGCCCCTCCCCATTCCCCTCTCCTGCTCGATTCGCTCCAAAGGAAGAGTAAGACAAAACTAAAGTTCCATCCACTGATTGACGCTAATTTCAACCGTAAGAAATGTAATTAAAGCCAATAAGACACTTTTATGTTAAATAGTTATGGCTACAGTTCTGGTCGTGGAAGATAGTCCTACACAACGAGAGATGATTTCAGGTCTGCTTAAAGCAAATGGGCTGAATGTTAGTTTTGCCGGTGATGGTGTCGAAGCTCTCCAACAAGTTCAGGGGAAATGTCCAGATTTAGTCGTTCTAGATATCATCCTACCGAGAATGAATGGCTACGAGGTCTGCCGTCGGCTCAAATCTGATAAGAGAACACAGAACTCACCTGTAGTTATATGTACCAATAAGAGCGAACGATTTGACCTCTACTGGGCAATCAAGCAAGGTGCCGATGCCTACATTGCCAAACCTTTTTACCCCCAAGAGCTAGTCGAAACGGTAAAGTATCTCTTACGAGGATGAGGGGTAATCGTCTTGTCTCAGGTCAACGAAAAAATTATTGGAAAACCTGCTTGACAAATCTCCTCAAGCTTGGAATACTGGTAAAGGCTTGAAAATTGGGACTGTAGTTCAATTGGTTAGAGCACCGCCCTGTCACGGCGGAAGTTGCGGGTTCGAGCCCCGTCAGTCCCGTAGAAAGTAGCTCCTAGGCAACCAGCTATCCCCAAAAGTGGTAGCTTAAATAACTAGTAACCAACTCAAAAGAGATTTATCTCGTGACTGTTAGAGTCCGTATTGCCCCCAGTCCAACTGGAAACTTACATATCGGTACGGCAAGAACAGCCGTCTTTAACTGGCTATATGCCCGTCACCACGGCGGTCAGTTTATTCTGCGTATTGAAGATACAGACACAACGCGATCGCGTCCTGAATATACCCAAAATATCCTTGATGGTCTCGCCTGGTTGGGACTGAACTGGGACGAGGGCCCTACGTTCCAATCCAAACGCCTTGACCTGTATCGTCAAGCGACTCAAACACTTCTGGATAAAGGACTAGCTTATCGTAGCTACGACACAGAAGCTGAACTAGAGGAAATGCGGGCAGCCCAAAAAGCGAGAAAAGAAGCACCCCGCTATGATAATCGGCATCGTAACCTGACATCGGAGCAACGTGCAGCTTTTGAAGCCGAAGGTCGGAAGTCAGTCATTCGCTTCATTATTGATGATGACCGGGAGATTGTCTGGAACGACTTAGTGCGCGGAAAAGTCACATGGAAAGGCAGTGACCTTGGGGGTGATATGGTGATTGCCCGCTCTGAGAAGCAGGAACCAGACCCCCCAAGTGACGATATCTTCTTTTTCTTGAGGAAAAAGCCTATTGTTACCTTCGTCCTCATTATTTTAGCGGCAGTTATTCTTGGCAAGTTGCTGCTGAATGTGTTCGGTGCAATCAATGATATTCCTTTACTACCGACTATTTTTAAGTCAGTAGGACTCGGCTACACAATCTGGTTTGTTTCCCAATCCTTACTTTTTGCGGATAAACGCCATGAGTTGTCCAAGAAGATTGAAGTTATCAAGAAACAGATTATTGGCACAGATCCATCACCACCGTCCTCTGTTATTGGTCAGCCACTATACAATCTTGCCGTAGTAGTAGATGACATTGATATGCAGATTACTCATGTCATCCGAGGCGAAGACCACATCGCGAATACAGCGAAACAAATTTTGCTCTACGAAGCGCTAGGGGCAGCAGTACCGGAGTTTGCCCATACACCCTTAATCCTGAACGAAAAGGGACAGAAACTCTCGAAGCGTGATGGCGTGACTTCGATCTCTGACTTCAAGGAAATGGGCTTCAAACCGGAAGCATTAGTCAATTACATGACGTTGCTGGGTTGGTCGCCACCGGACTCAACGCAGGAAATTTTTACTCTGGAAGAAGCGGCGCATCAGTTTAGCTTTGAGCGGGTTAACAAAGCAGGGGCAAAGTTTGACTGGGCAAAGCTGGACTGGTTGAACGGTCAATACCTCCATGCGATGCCAGCCCCTCAGCTAGTGGAGTTATTGATTCCCTACTGGCAGAAGGCTGGTTTTGAATTTGATCCAGTAAGCGATCGCGCATGGTTAGAACAGTTGGCAGCGGTAATTGGACCAAGTTTGGCTCGCTTGCCAGAAGCGGTAGAGATGTCGAGGATGCTCTTTACTGAGTCAGTTGAGTTTAGCGAAGAAGCTGCTGCTCAGATGAAAAAAGAGGGTGCTAGTGAAGTTGTTCAAGCGATCCTTGATACTCTTGATAATTATCCTGAACTCAGTTCAGAGCAAGCTCAGGAGATTATTAAAACAGTCACCAAAGAGAAAAATGTCAAGAAAGGATTAGTGATGCGATCGCTTCGTGCTGGTCTTACAGGCGATGTTAATGGGCCCGATCTCGTTGAATCTTGGGTACTTCTCCACCAGCAAGGGATCGACAAAACCCGCCTGCAAAAGGCACTATCTTTGGCGGCATGAATAATCGATGAACACCTTCACGATTGAATAAAAGGCTGTTCGGAACACTATCGACAACTATCCCGTCACTGCTACGATTAGAGCCGTTCATATTCAATATCAACGCGCCGTTCATAGCCACTAAAATACACAAACCAGTGAAACAGCAGCGAGGGAAAAATTTCGTCGGTATGTCTAGTTGGGTAACCTCAATCAACCTTGCCGCCTACTTTGCTAATCTGACTGCAATACTAGCTGGTGGGCTATTCATCGGAGCCTTAGCTCAAGCCCTACCAGCCCAGTCGCAGCAAATCTTCGAGAACGTTAGACTGGGACCAAAATTTTCCCCAGACCCTGTAGTAATCAGGGGTATCAGCGGTGGCGCTGTTCCAGCAAGAAATATTGCTGGTCGTGCCCAGACACCCACTGGCCCCTGCATGGGTTTTGTGGATCAAGCGCCTGACCATACAGTGGTTTTGACAACGTTTTTTAACTATCTAAGCCTGCAAGTAAACAGTCCAGAGGACACAACTCTTTTGATTAGTGGCCCTGGTGGTAGTTGGTGTAATGATGATTATCAAGGTAAAAACCCAGGTGTAGCAGGTCAGTGGCTAGCTGGCACTTATCGAGTTTGGGTGGGTTCTTACGACACCAACAACTACCACCCCTATATCATTAGAATCACTGAAGCGCCGTTACTCAATCCTGGACCCTATCGACGGTAAGTAAATTGGCTATAGAGTGAGGAAACGGGTTGCAGGGGAAGCAGGGAGAGTAGTTCCGGCAGCTTACGTCAGCCCTAGCATCGCTTTGACTTCACTCAGAGGTCGTTGCCAATAATCCTCAAAGCGAAATCCCAGAAGAAATTCGGCTTTCTTTCCCAGTTCTTGCCCTTTATGAAGGTTGGCAAAAATCTCCTTGATTTGAGAGGGAGCCACAACTGGATAAAGTACCTTCGCTAAGCTTAAGCTAATTTTTAGAGATGAACTGTAGTTTTGCTCAGCAGCAAAAGCAAGAACTCCAATTTCCCCAGCATAGCTCGTGTCAAATCCCAGCAAAACATGAAAAATATCATGGGTGACGGCATATCTCAGGGCAAAGACATTGCGTGTAGCAATCTCCTCTAGTTCAGGACTCACATTAAAGGGTTTTAGATGATTCACCTTCATGTGATGAGCGTATTCCCAGCCAAAGCTACCCTTAGGGTAGTGGCTTAATTCCTCTAAATCGATTGGTGGGTGGTATCCGACAAGCGGTTGCAGTTTAGACGCTATTTCTGGATTGACTCTTGCACCAAAAGCATCAGCTTTAAGAATTGCGAAATCTCCAAGGTTATTAGATGTTTTGAGAGCCTGACGTGCCTGTACGAGTTGTTTAAATTTAATTGCCATTGCTGTACCTCCCTTCAAAGTTAAGTTGGACAATTTGACTTAACTAAAAGTCGCGAGACTTGCAACTAGTTCTTGAGCTTGAGTTTTCGATATCATCGCGCAGCTTGTTCAATGAGGCGAGTGCGAAACAAGTTGAATTAAGCTGATATGCATTTCAAGGGGTGAAAGCTTAATTAATCAGTTGTGGAACCCCTACTTCATCCCCCTAGAGGGGATGCTAGGCTAAAGGATAGCCGGGGTGCATCTGAAAACAATCCTAAGATGCCTCAGCTATATAAAGTTGAATCTATTGAGGAACGTGAAGTGGTTGCCACTCCCGAAAAACTACATCAGGTAACAGATCTACCCACTGGCGGTAGCGATCGCGTTGCTGTCTTACTCATGGGCTACGGTGAAGTTGAGAGTTACGAAGACTTTGCTAACTACAACGAACAAGCCTTAAATCTACTTACCGCAAAATTTGCCCCTGTACCCACCTGGATTTATCCACCACTAGCAAAGCTTCTAGCGATTTTTGACTTCCACGAGTGGGGACACCAACATGATAACTTTATCTCTCCCCATAACAAAATCTTTGAGGAGCAACGAGCGGGTATTGAAAAAAACCTGCAAGAAAAATGGGGCGATCGCATTAAAGTTTTCAAAGCCTTTAACTTCTGCGCTCCCTTCCTTCCTGAACAAGTCCTAGAGGAAATTAAAGCCCAAGGGTTTGACAAACTCCTGATTTATCCTTTGTTGGTTGTTGATTCCATCTTCACCAGTGGCATTGCTGTCGAGCAAGTGAACAATGCTCTTGTGAAGTTAACTGATGGAAGCGCACACTGGGTTAAGGGACAGCGCTACATCCCTTCTTTCTACAACGAACCGGATTATATTGACCTACTAGCTCGACTGGTTGAGGAGAAAATCGCCGCCGATTTAGCTGTAGCCCACTTGCCCTCGCAAACGGGTATTGTGCTGATGAACCACGGTTGTCCTCACAAAGCCAAAGGCTTTACCTCTGGCATCATGGAAAGTGAGGCGCTTTATGAGCGAGTACGAGAAAAACTGATTAACAAGTATCCCTTAATTTCAGTAGGTTGGCTCAACCACCAAACACCTCTAATTGACTGGACTCAGCCTAACACCGAGTTAGCGGCAAAGAATCTCATTGACTTGGGCGCAACCGCAATTGTCATGATGCCGATTGGCTTTGCGACAGAAAATCATGAAACTCTGCTGGATGTCCATCACATCGTCCACAATCTGAAGAAACGTAGCCCTCATGTTACCTACGTCGAGATGCCCTGCGTTAACGATCATCCTGATTTCTTAAAGATGGCAGCAGATTGGGCAAATCCTCAAATTGAAGCGTTGTTATCTGAGCAAGCTTTGGCAGTGAACCCTCAACAAGCAGCAGCGCAGGCTTCTCACCACCATCATCACCACGACGACCACCATCACCATCATTAAGGGGTCGTACATAGCCGTCCTAGATGATTTGTGAAAGCGAGATTCCCGACTTTTTAGAGAAGTCGGGAATCTAAACCTCTAACATCTTTCAACAAGCTACGTCTTATGACACCCCACGAAGCTTACGGGTATTTTCTACTAAACTTTCAGCAAACTGATCGAACCGTTGTGAAAGTTGGTCATCCAACAGCTTGCCATCTTTATCAAACGCTTTCCAAGACTGACCGATCGCAACTTGCTCTGGAATTACCCAGCCATGTACCCAACGCATAATTACTCGTAGGTCATTCAGGGCATTGCTGTTAGACTGACCTCCCAGTACACTAATCAGCCCTGTAACCTTGCCAGATAGCTGGTCAAAGCTCATCAAATCCAAAGCATTTTTCAACACACCACTAACACTGCCATGGTATTCCGGTGTTGCCAAAATTAAGCCATCGGCTTCCTGAACCGCTTCACGCAACCGAATGACATCCGGGTAGTCTGGATATTCTTTTTCACCATTACAAAATGGAAGCTGCATCTGGCGTAGGTCAAGCACTTGGGTCTCAGCCCCTAAGGCTTGCACTCGCCGAATCGCTACATCTAAAGCTTGATAACTAGAAGAGTTAGGTCGCAAACTACCGCCAATTCCAACAATCTTCACCATTTCACTTACAGTCTCCACGTTAAACAGCAAAAATACTTTGGCTTAACTTTAGTCAGTTGGTTCCTGCTTTCCCCATAGATGAGGCTTGAGGAATAATCATGCAAGTAAGGCGTACTCATTACGACTACACTTAATATAACAGGTTTTGCAAAAACTTGGCAAACGTTGCTTCCTCACCCATAACAACCCCATGTGTTGTCAGCAAGCGTGAACGAACAGTCAACAAAATTAAAATTACCCTTGACCTTAAAACTTGGGATTAGTATCACAAATCAATCCATTGCCGGATGGAAAGCTACGGCAAGAATTGAGAAAGTTACACTAGAAACTAGATAGTTCAACTCCACGTCAGGCGATCGGAGCGTAACGCGCTTTAAATAAGAGTTGAGTCAAGGCAGGACGCACAAGGAAATGAAAAATGAAAAACAGTTCCTGGATGAGGGCATGGATGGGAAACCAACCAACCAGTGATTTGAGAAAGGAAGGAGAGACGCAGGCGCTTGTCTCGAAGCAACAGAAGCCAAAAGTCGCGCCACGCAACTTCTGGCGTCTTGCCGCCAGTTTGCTGATTTTTCAAGGAGTAATGCTAGGTACTCCAGTTCAAGCGCAGCAGACTGAGCAGAAGTCTCTCAGCTATGGGCAGTTGTTGCAAAAGGTTGATGCGGGTGAAGTTACTAGAGTAGAAATTGACCCAGCGACAAGGGTTGCTAAAGTCAAGCTAGTGGGGCAGAAAGAGAGTGACGCTCCACAAGAAGTGGTTTTGCTGGAGCAAAATTCTGAGCTAATTGAGAGACTCCGCAACAACAAGGTTGAATTTGATGTAGAGCCTACGGCAGATAACTCTGCTGCGTTGGGGCTTGTTGCGAATTTATTTTTGCTCTTATTGTTACTTGCAGGATTAATGATGATCCTGCGGCGTTCTAGCAATAGCTCAGGACAAGCTTTAAATTTCGGCAAATCCCGCGCACGGTTCCAAATGGAAGCGAAAACTGGCGTAATTTTCAATGATGTTGCCGGAATCGAAGAAGCCAAAGAAGAACTGCAAGAAGTGGTTACCTTCCTCAAACAACCGGAACGTTTCACGGCTGTTGGAGCAAAAATCCCTAAAGGTGTCCTTTTAGTTGGGCCTCCGGGTACGGGAAAAACTCTCCTGGCAAAAGCGATCGCAGGTGAAGCTGGAGTGCCTTTCTTCAGTATCTCCGGATCAGAATTCGTTGAAATGTTCGTTGGTGTTGGTGCCTCCCGCGTCCGTGACTTGTTCAAGAAAGCCAAAGAAAATGCTCCCTGCCTCATCTTCATTGATGAAATTGACGCAGTTGGTAGACAGCGTGGTGCAGGTATCGGTGGAGGGAACGATGAAAGAGAGCAAACCCTGAACCAGTTGCTCACGGAGATGGACGGATTTGAAGGGAATACCGGGATTATCATCATCGCAGCGACTAACCGTCCTGATGTTCTTGATTCCGCCCTGTTGCGTCCAGGACGCTTTGATCGGCAAGTGATGGTCGATGCGCCTGACCTCAAAGGACGGCAGGGAATCCTGGAAGTCCACGCTCGTAATAAAAAGATTGCCCCAGAAGTTTCCCTAGAAGCGATCGCACGGCGTACTCCTGGATTTACAGGTGCAGACCTTGCCAACCTACTCAACGAAGCGGCAATCCTCACCGCCCGACGTCGCAAAGATGCGATCACCATGTTGGAGATTAACGACGCTGTTGACCGCGTTGTCGCAGGGATGGAAGGCACCCCCTTAGTGGACAGCAAGAGCAAGCGCTTGATTGCCTACCACGAAGTCGGACATGCTGTCATTGGCACCTTGCTACCCCAACATGACCCTGTACAAAAGGTCACTCTAATTCCTCGTGGACAAGCCCGTGGTCTTACCTGGTTTACTCCCAATGAAGAACAGGGGTTAGTTTCCCGTGCCCAGCTACTAGCGCGTATCACTGCCGCCTTAGGGGGTAGAGCAGCAGAGGAAGAAGTGTTTGGCGATGCCGAAGTGACAACAGGTGCTGGTGGTGACTTGCAAACCATAACGTCTTTGGCACGGCAAATGGTGACGCGCTTTGGCATGAGTGACTTAGGCCCTCTGTCCCTAGAAACACAAGGAGGAGAAGTCTTTCTGGGGGGCGGCTTCATGTCGAGGTCGGCGGAATACTCAGAGGAAATCTCTGCCCGGATTGATGCCCAAGTCCACACAATTGTTGAACACTGCCATGACAAAGCTCGTCAAATCATCCGTGACAATCGCGTTGTCATTGACCAATTAGTTGAGCTGTTGATTGAGAAAGAAACAATTGACGGTGACCAGTTGCTGGAAATCATGAATGAGCAAAGCCAGTTACAAGGGGAAAAGTTAGTCGTTTCTGGTTAACTCATCCCTTGTCAGCAAGGACGTGGATCAAAGCGTTATTTGTTGTTGGTTATTGGTTATTCGTATTCTTTAACAAACAACAAAGAGCAAAGAACAAATAACAAAGCGGCGGACGGCTATTCCTCACCTTCGTAGAAGGCAGGAGTTTCCCGCCGCTTTCTGTTTAGTCTCGCTGTTGCATGTTGCTGGAAACGTTCCCAGCGCTCCCTTGGTCAGTGTACATTGCCCGAAGCACAGTCGCTGGGTCTATATATTGGTCAGCGTACTTTAGACCCCAATGTAGATGAGGTCCAGTAGTACGACCTGTCATCCCAACTCGACCAATTCTTGCGCCAACTAGTATTTGTTGACCTTCCCAGATTTGAATACCACCAGTACGGTCAATGAAGTAACGACCACTTGACCCTCCTTCAACGTGTCCTTTCATGTGGCAGTAGATGTGTGTCCACTCTCCTGACTGGATTTTGATTGAAGTGCCGCACAGCGTATTATCAGAAACTTCTACAACTTGACCCGTCCACCAGTTGCGGATGTAACTTCCGTCTGGCGCTGCCATGTCTAAGCCTCGATGAAATTCCCTACCAGAACCGCCTGTAGCCGAGCGACGGTAGCCGAAACCAGAGGTGTAGCCTTGAAAATTTTCTACAGGAAAGGAAGCTCCTTTCCAGGAATTGGAGTTTGCTGCCTGAACTGACTTAGCTTCTGAGGCACTCACCGATTCGTGCCTTACCCCTCCTAGCGTAATAAAACTGCTCATAGTCAGCCCTAGCAAAAATAGAAGGCTTAGAAGTAACCTCTTGTGATTTGGATGCCATTGGGGTTTAGACGCTTGCTGCATTTGTTCACTCTTATGATTGGTGGTGGCTATGGTTCAGTAGCTGACACCCAAGCAATCGTTCACACCCTCTACTGTGTTTTGAGTAGTAAGAGTTTGTTTCGTGAATTTTTTGCTCACACAAATTTAATTCTTCGCAAGATCATACTCTAGAGTGTTGCTCTGTCAACACCCTATTAAAGGTTTGCTAAGTGTTCAATTTCTACTCTTAGACAGGTTTGAGACTTTGTAAGTATTCAGAATCCTGTAGTTTTGTTAAGATGCCTGAATAGGCTTCAATCTACTGCAACTGAGCCTGTCCCTCAACCGATGCTGACTCAACTATTCCCGTTCCGATTCGATCTAGATGCTAGTGCGATCGCAGGTGCGTCCTTATGGTCGCTGGCACTGTATTTAAGCTTCTCGTCCTTGACCCAGTGGGTGATGGAGCAACTCAATCGTTGGTTTAACTTTGCTGAACGATTGCTCTATACCTCAGTGGAGGAATTTGAGAAAACTCGTAAGGGTAGAGAAGCACAAAATGCTTTATACGCATCACTATTGAGTATTGTGCCTTTTTTACTTATTGGTAGCTTGTGTAACTGGGGCGTTGAACTGAGTCTAGGTCGTAGCTGGGCAATTAGTATGGGTATCCTTGCCTGTATGGGGTGTGGTGTCTATGAACTGGGGCGTCGTGATGGTCAGTCTTGAGTTTTAAATCTTGTCGAGTTTCCAGCCTATTTGTGGAGCGGGACTGGGTGAATTATCCGTATTTCAATGTCAGTCCTTGGTATATGCGATCGCTTTTTCCCTCGTCTTAGGAGTAGCAAGCAGTTAGGCTTATTCCTATATGCAATTTGAATGCACATTGGCTTATTAAATTATTGAAAAGATATTATCGACTTGCTAAAACGGCAACGCTCTGGCTTATGATAGCTTTTCTTCTTAGTGCTTATCTTGACGCGACTACAGAGTAAAACTTTATTGTTACTCCAAGTCAGTAGAAATGCTTACACTTTTAAGATGAATCAAGCTACTAATATGGCTTTACGTTCAGGAAAGACCTGGTTTGAGCAAGTCCCGAAAGTTGAATTGCACCTACACTTAGAGGGAGCAATTCCCCATGAAGCCTTGTGGGAACTTGTACAAAAATATGGAGGTGACCCATCAGTTTCAACCCTTGAAGCACTCCAACAACGGTTTAAATACCGCGATTTTCCTCACTTTATTGACACTTGGCTTTGGAAAAACCAGTTTCTCCGAGAGTACGAAGACTTTACCTTTATTGCAAAAGCCATTGCACAAGACCTAGAGCAGCAAAATATTCGCTATGTAGAAGCCTTTTATTCCCCAGGTGACTTTGCTCGGCATGGCTTAAAAACCCAGGAGTTAACTGAAGCCATCCGGAAAGGACTTACTCAAGTTCCAGGCATTGAAGTGGCATTAGTAGCCGATTTGATTCGAGATTTTGGACCAGAGAGAGCAACTGTGACCCTGGCAGAAGTCAGTGAGATCAAGAGCTTGGGCGTTATTGGGATTGGGATTGGCGGTTCAGAACATGAGTATCCACCAGAACCATTTGCCCAAGTGTACGATAAGGCACGTCATCTCGGCTTTTGTACCAGTGTCCATGCAGGAGAAGTAGCAGGAGCTGAGAGTATTTGGGGAGCTATCCGCAGTTTACAATGCGATCGCATCGGACATGGAACTCGCGCTGAGGAAGATGAGTCTCTGCTTGACTACTTAGCTGAACACCAAATTCCCCTAGAGATGTGTCCCCTTTCTAATCTAAGAACTGGGGTAGTCTCATCTCTGGAAGCGCACCCAGTAAAACGCTATTTTGAGCAGGGTATCGTCGTAACTATCAATACCGATGACCCAAAAATGTTTAATAACTCCTTAGCCCAAGAGTATCAACTACTAGAAGAAAAACTAGGCTTTTCTCGCCATGATATCCGAATGCTGATTATTCATGGAATAGAGTCATCTTGGTTATCAGAAGATCAGAAACAACAGCTTGCTGCCTCATTTTACAGCGATGCGGCTTGGCAAGAATAGGGAGAGAAAATAAGCAAATATTTGGTACAGCAAATGTTTATGGTACTCACTTGTCGTTATCCCAATCCAGTCAACTTACGCCAAAGGCAAGTAAAACCGAAATGTACTGCCTATACCTAGTTGACTTTCGACTTCAAGCTGCCCACCTTGCAGTTCAACCAAGCGTTGAGAAATTGCAAGACCAATACCAGTGCCTCCAGTGTGCTGATTTCGAGACTTTTCAGCACGCCAGAAACGCTCAAAAACATGGGGCAAATCTTGGGCGGCGATCCCAATTCCCGTGTCCGTCACCGCAATCCACAGTTGAGGTAAGCGGCTAGTTGCTCCTTCAGCTTC
Organism: Symplocastrum torsivum CPER-KK1; assembly: GCA_019358875.1. Taxonomy (GTDB): domain Bacteria; phylum Cyanobacteriota; class Cyanobacteriia; order Cyanobacteriales; family Coleofasciculaceae; genus Symplocastrum; species Symplocastrum torsivum. The sequence continues at coordinate 96,039 of JAHHIF010000005.1, read as the reverse complement.
TGTCCAAGCCCGAACAGTAATCGAGCCTGTTTTGGTGTAAGTTAGGGCATTACCAATAAGATTAACCAGAACCTGTTCTACACGATCAGGGTCAGCGAGTACACTCGGTAGTTGGTCAGGACATTCCAATCGTAATAATGGCCCATCTTCTAGCAACTGGTCAGAAAATTTTTGTACTAGCGACTCCAACAACGGACGCAAGTTAACCGCTTGCAAATGAATCGGTAGATAGCCAGCTTCTGCCTTGGAAAGTTCCTGCAAATCATTGATTAAGCGTTCTAAGCGTCTAGTTTCTTTTGCTAGTTGCTGATAAACCCCTGGGGTTGGCTCAATCCGGGCATCTGCAAGTTCTTCTAGATAACCACGAAGAACAGTTAACGGAGTTCGCAATTCATGAGTGAGGTCACTTACTAGTTCTCTACGTCTATGTTCCACATCTTCTAAACTGACTGCCATACGGTTAAAACTGGTCGTCAGTTGATTGATTTCGGGAATTTCACTCGGCGGCAGTCGTTCATCCAAATGTCCTGCGGCAAACCTTTGAGTAATTTGCTCAATCTGAGTCAAAGGTTGCACAATCCGTTTAGAAACCCAATAACTGAGTCCACCCGCCGCTGTGCCACCCGCAATCACTGCCCAGAACGTGCTGCGATTCCAAGCGGTTTCAAACCCTTTTATTAAATTGGTACGGGCATAGCGTAAAGTAACCCCTCTACCTTCGAGTTGTTGCAGATGCAAAACAAAGAAACGCGGGGAAGACAACTTGCCAATGATCACAAGAGAACTCACTGCCACCATCATGACTAGGAGATGAGAGAGGAAGAGGCGTGATACCAGGGGCAAAGACTTCGTTTTACGTAAACCAGTCTTACTCATCGCTTTAAGCAACAGCTACATCTTCAAACTTATAGCCGACACCGATAACTGTCTTTACAAATGTTGGATTAGCTGGGTCAGGCTCTATTTTTTTCCGTAACCGTGCCACATGCGTATCTACCACCCGTTCATCCCCAAAAAAGTCATTACCCCAAAGTTTATCGATGAGCTGAGTCCGGTTCCAGACACGACCTGGCTGACTGATAAACGTTGCTAGGAGGTTAAATTCTAGCGTTGTTAAGTCTAAGGCTTCTGACTTGCCAGCATCGAGTTGGCGTGTCGCAATGCGTTGATCTACATCAACAGCAAAATGTTGAGTCTGGTAAACCAGATGCTGTCCGCCATGTCGTAGACTACGCCGTAGTAGTGCCCGAACTCTCGCAACCAGTTCTGTCGGGCTAAACGGTTTGACCATGTAATCATCCGCACCAGTCGATAAACCGATTACACGGTCAATTTCCTCCCCTCTAGCGGTCAGCATCAAAATATAGGGGTCTTTTGCACCTGGTTTTTGACGAATTCTCGCACATAGCTCCAAACCATCTAAACCAGGAAGCATCAAATCCAAAATAATGACATCGGGTTGCTGCTTCCCAAACGCCTGCAAGGCTTCTAGTCCATCACGACACCAGTGGCAGGAAAACCCTTCTCTTTCTAAAGCTAGCTGGATGAGCTTGGCGATTTCTGGTTCATCCTCAACAATTAAAATATCCATAAGCTCACGACTAAGTTTTACTCGTACTTATCGCCTCATAATAGTAGTTAGAAAGTTTATTAAGTAAAGTAACAATGCCAAAAGCAATCTGGAATGGTGCAGTTCTCGCCGAGAGCGACAAGTGCGAAGTCGTGGAAGGTAACCAATATTTCCCACCCGACTCGATCAACAAGCAGTATTTTCAAGAAAGCAGTACCCACACTAGCTGTCCTTGGAAAGGACAAGCCAGTTATTACACCATTGAAGTAGATGGGCAACAGAACAAGGATGCTGCCTGGTATTACCCAACGGCAAAAGACAAGGCGAAGAACATTGAAGGCTATATCGCTTTCTGGAAAGGTGTAAAAGTCGAGGTATAGCGAATACTTTAATTCGTTGAGTCGCTGTTCGATGGAAGTAAGTCTGCCTAGGCAGACTTATTTGGTTTTATCTGGCACTTGTTTTAATCGCGTCAATCAGCTTTTTTCGGTAATTTTCCTCTTCGTCGCTAGCGCTGGAGTCTGTTCTAGCAATCGCTCTACTGACGTTGATTTCGTTAGTAAGCAGGGTATTGAGGGTATCTAGCTGAGCGTCAAGAATTTTTGGGTGTTGCTCGTACCAAGAAGCGATCGCTTCTGATATCTTTTCTTCATCATCGGGAAGAGTAGCGGCAAGTTTATCCAGGCTTGCCCGATGTTGAGCCGAAAAAAGCGATCGCTGATTTTTCAACAACTGAATAAAGGCTTCGATGTTCTGTTCGTGGAATGACATGGCTAGACTCTTTAAAACTTTTTGATTTTATTGCAAGACTTGAGACTCTACTCCCGTTTGACACCGTTTATATGGAGTGAGGAACTAGCACGATAAGGCTCTTGCTACAGCCAGTAGTTGAGTATACACACTCTAAACGCGACACCTCCAGACTTCCCTCACAAGAGGGATGTTCAGCCTCTCTCGATGTTTAACCATCAGGTTAGAGAATCGAAGGAGAAAAAGCCGATGCAACTGGCAGAAAGAGTCGCGTTGATCACGGGTGCCGGTTCCGGCATTGGCAAAGCAGCCGCACTGCTGCTGGCGAAAGAAGGGGCAAAAATTGCGGCGCTGGGTAGAACTGAGGATGAACTCCAAGAAACCGTTACTCAGATAAAAGATGCTGGTGGAGAAGCCATTCCAGTAGGGGCTGATATCTCACAGCCTGATGAGATGCAACAAGCGGTTCAAAAGATTGTGAATCAATGGGGGCGTCTTGATATTGTGTTTGCCAACGCTGGAATTAATGGCGTTTGGGCACCTTTGGAGGAACTGGAACCTGATGAGTGGGACAAGACAATCAACGTCAATCTCAAAGGAACATTTTTGACTGTCAAGTATGCCGTACCTTATCTGAAAAAACAGGGTGGCTCAGTTATTGTGACATCGTCCGTCAACGGTACGCGCATCTTCAGCAATACGGGGGCTACTGCTTATTCCTGTACCAAAGCGGCTCAGGTAGCCTTTACCAAAATGGTTGCTCTGGAACTTGCAGAACACCGCGTCCGTGTTAACGTTGTTTGCCCAGGAGCAATTACAACGAATATTGAAGAAAGCACCGAGCAACGAGATTTAGACGAGATTCGCGAACCTGTGGAATTTCCTGAAGGAAAAATTCCGCTAACGGACGGTAAACCGGGTTCATCTGAACAAGTAGCACAGCTAGTGTTATTTTTAGCCTCGGATGCTTCTAGCCACATCACGGGAACAGAAATGTGGATTGATGGTGGTGAGTCCCTGCTGATGGGGTGAAGCAGGAAGCTTTTAGCTGTTGAGCATTATGAAGAAATAGACTTTAGGCGATCACTTAATGAGAAAGCGATCGTTCTGTGTCTGTCTGGGGGTAGAAGCGATCGCCCTCCGGAAGGCTGAGGGCATTAATGTTAAGAAGTAGTTAGGGTTGTTAAAAGTTCTTAACATTATCTGCACCCCAGAATCCCATATGAAACGTATCAACGGTATTTCCAAGATCGTTCTCGTTGGACTTGTGAGTTTGAGCAGTGTCGCTGCGTTATCTGCTTGTAGCCAAAATACACCAGAGGCTAATGTCAGCCAATCACCTGTTGCTGAAGCTCCTGAGGTACCTCCTGCAAATAGTCCAGCCGTTACAGCCTCTCCTGATGCCGCAGCGAGCGGAACAATTGTAGAGTTAGCATCTACCAATGATTCCTTTAAAACGTTCACCAAAGCCGTTGAAGCCGCAGATTTAACGGAAACGCTATCAGCACAAGGGCCTTATACAGTCTTTGCTCCAACTGATGCTGCGTTTGAAGCTTTGCCAGATGGGGTAGTAGACAACTTGTTGAAGCCGGAAAACAAAGAACAGTTGGTGCAGCTTCTGACTTACCATGTGGTACCGGGTAAAGTAACTTCTAGCCAAATCAAGCCTGGAGAAGTAGGCACTGTTCAGGGAACACCCGTCAATGTTCAGGTGGATAGCGCCAGTAGTGCCGTTAAAGTGAACGATGCGACAGTGACTCAGCCAGATATTGAGGCAAGCAATGGTGTTATCCACGCTGTTGATAAAGTGATTATGCCTCCTCAAACCTAAGCAGGTCTTCGATTGTGAGAACCTAAGCTTGATTAACCAGGACGGCAGCGTTTAAGCAGGGCGTTGTCGTCTTTTGACTTAAGTTCATATAATGCTCAAGTTTTTGCTATGATAGCCAAGGCGATGTTCGCGGATGTGGCGGAATTGGCAGACGCGCTAGATTTAGGTTCTAGTACCGCAAGGTGTGAAGGTTCAAGTCCTTTCATCCGCATATAAGACTGAGTAAATAAAATTTGTAGTATTTTTGTAGTATGCTTGTACTACAAAGAAGAGATTTTTGTCTAATTTAAGCAGCTAGTGTCAAGGCTAAAGCCTTTGCTGTACGAGGGTTTGACCGGGACAACAAGTATTTAAACGCGACAAATAGCTCTTTAATGTACACGAGATTTTCAAGAGCAATTGCTTAAAAAGAAGCGATCGCCTTTTACTTAGATGGTTTGTGAGAGGAGGGTCTAGCCATTGCATAATCCTCTCATCCTGCGTCTCCTGCCTCTCACCAGGCACATTGAATAGCCATTGGCTTAGGTAGTGGGTTGGTCTGGATTTGGCGGTTTGCGATCAGGACTCGGAGTTGGACCGCAACTAACAATACTCTCCGGATTCGCACTTTCAGCGATAACGGAGGTAACTAAACTGAACGCGGTTAGTAGTCCCACGATTGATAAAATACTGAGTTTCATGGTTAAAGACCTCCATGGGTTCCAAATACTTCAGGCAATTAGAGGTTAACTGATGAAGGAAACAAATCCTCCACCAGCTACTTTTGATATAGCGGAGGAGGGTATTGAGCAAGTCTAAAGCCAAAATCGTGCGAACCGATAGAGCTAAGCCTTTTAGCGATTCCAAACTGCAATTTAAATGCACAACAACTTATCTGACCGACAAACTGCTCGTAAATAGCATTTTGTTGCTATGCAGCCTTTTCTGGACCAGTCGCTACTGGTAAGTCCGGCTGAGAACTATACTCAGTCCACGAACCTTCGTAGATTCTCACTTTGGGATAACCTAGCAAGTGTTTAAGGACGACATATTGTAGCGTTGCTTCGCGTCCCGTGCTGCACGTCACAATGATGTCTTGGTCTGGAGTAATCCTTCGGTCAGTTAACAGCTTCTGAATTTCGCTTAAGGGTTTCAACTGGTGAAAATTACCTTCATCGGTAGCTGCGTTTCCGACGGTAAAGGTAGGCCAAGGAATATTTTTTGCACCTGGAATATGCCCGTTGCGTACCCAAATATTTTCCTCACCCTGGAATACCTTTGGCGGTCTGGGGTCGATGAAGGTGACTCCAGGTTTGCCAATCAAGCTTTTCACTTCATTTAGAGTTACCCGAATCGAACTGTTATCTCGTAGCGTTAGTTTCCCTTGCTTGTAGTTAGGAAATTCTTTGGTTACAGGTTGACTGGCTTCATACCCTGCAAAGCCACCATCGAGTACTGCTACCTCCTTTGTATGTCCCAATCGTTCTAGAGCGTAGGCGACCATTGTTGCACCTAAGACATCTCGCCCATCGGAGTAGATTAATACGCGACTATTGTCTGTCACTCCAGCTTGGAATAATGTCTGCACTATTTTCTCTGGTTGCCAATACTGCACGGGAAGAACACCATTCGGTCCCCGCAGGGTATTTTCAGCGAGGTGAACTGCGTTGGGAATGTGTCCAATGAAGTAGTCAAATGGATTAATTCGGACATCAAGGATACGAAGATTGGGGTCATTGGCATTAGCGGTAACCCAGTCTGGCGAGACAAATTGAATTTTAGGTGAAGTCTGAGCGGCTGTTGGTGAAAACGGTAGCAGTGGTATTGCGATCGCTAACAATGAGGCAAGAAGTACCAAAAACTTTGCCTTTGTCCTAATAAATTTTCCTTTGATGGATTTCTTTCTCATGCTTTTCCTCCTAAAAAAACTGAGTGATGGGTTTAAATGCCAAAGACTTAAATCGGTTAAATAGCGAAGATTCAGCACTGACTTCAATCGAATGGCACTCCCCTTAAGTCACATTGACACCTTTGTAGGTTGGATTGCGCTATCGCTTAACCCAACCTACTAGCGTGGCAAGCTTAATTTACTGGGTAGAAAAAATCTGAGAAGGGTCATAAATTTGGGTTTTTAGTCTTTGGTTGACCCAACATTTTTAGCTTGCCACGCTACTACGGTTTCTATTTTTCGCCTAACTTCAGTGACATTTGACTTAAATCCTTCTTGCGCCGCCTGTTGTAATCGAGTGGGAGTAACTTACCCAGTACCGCTCGGTTGATTGCTCACGCTTTTAGCATTTTCCTCAGTTAATCACCTATTCCTACCGATTTAACGTAGTTTAGAGGAATGACAATCAAAAGTCTAGTCCCGACTGAGGTTTGTCCCCTAACGGGTTAAAGACTTTTATCAAGGCTAAATATAGTACATAGAATTCAACTGGCTGTCGTCTCGTTTTTGTCGCAAATCCTGTGCACAATGGCTGTTGAATGCGATCGTCTATCCTCTGAGTCGAAGGGCGATCGCGGATATGGATGGGAGTTCGATCGCTCAATGTAAAATCGAGCAGCAAAGATTTCCAGAGAATCATGACTCACACCCTCAGCACTCAACATCTTTCCCCAGAAGCGATCGCTCAGCTTCTTAATTATTTGCCTGATTACATAAAAGCTGCCCTTTTGGAGAAGTCTAACTGTTGTTCGGGCGATCGCTAATCTACTCTCTGTGCTGGCTCCTCTATATTGTCCTTAGCTGCTGGATTAGGAGAAACAATAAGAACCCTACGCCCAATCTGATCCACTAGCTCACTTTTAGAACTTAGCCCCAACTCTGCCCGTGCAAGCGAAACCAGTAGGAATTCAAGTCGTTCAAAGTAAATACAATTTTTGCAATTTGCGCCTCGCCACCCTCATGCGTAGGGTGGCTTTAGTTCAGCCATTTCTCCTGACTCAGGTAAACTAACAACCAACAACTCTTAAGACTTCTAGTGCTTGTAGAACATTTGCCGCAGGTGCCGTCCAACCGATAATCCCGCCTTGAGCAGTCATCATTGCCAGTGTCGATTGTTTAAATTCTGGAAAATAGCTTTCAGTTGCATCTTCAACCATAAGGCACTCAAAACCGCGATCATTTGCCTCCCGCATAGTAGTCTGAACACAAACTTCTGTTGTTACTCCCGTTACCAACAGGTGAGTGATTCCCTGTTTGTGTAGCAAGGCTTCTAAATTTGTCTGGTAAAAGGCACCTTTCCCTGGTTTAGTAATTACTGTTTCACCAGGTAGGGGTTCTAATTCTGGAATGATTCCATTCCCCGGTTCGCCAAAAACTAAAATCCTTCCCATTGGCCCTGTATCCCCAATTTTCAGGGCGCTTTGCCCTCGATTCCGCTTTGACGGTGGACAATCGGATAAATCAGGTTGATGGCATTCAATCGTGTGAAAAATTGGGAGTTGTTTAGCCCGAAAGGCTTTTAACAACTGCTTGAGAGTTGGAACAATTGCCTGGAGTCGCGTTACATCATTGCCCAAAGCATCGCCAAAGCCTCCTGCTTCGAGAAAATCTCGCTGCATATCAATGATGATTAACGCTAAACCCCCATTAAGAGGGAGTTCATAACTATAGGGTTGAGCAGAGATTGAAGCCATTGTTGTGGTTAAAGGATATCTAAGAAGTATCAAAGAGTGTTCGATCCCCCTAAATCCCCCTTAAAAAGGGGGACTTTGAACAGCTCGGTTCCCTCCTTTTTAAGGGGGGCTAGGGGGGATCGTCATTTTAGTTGTTGGTTGTTGGTTCTTGGTTGTTGGTGGTTTCACAACTGGTGATGGAAATCGGTTTTTCCCAAATTGCTAGGACAATACAACCGTCTTTGCTAATAACCTTGTGATTACTACTTGGTGGGTTAATTACAAGGGTTCCTACTTGGTGTTCACCGTTTTGATCAGTTTGTGAACCAGACAAAATAAAGATGTGTTCAAAACCGATATGGTCATGTTGGGGAACACTTGCTCCGGGTTTATAGCGTAATAATGCAGCGGCTGCACCTTTTTCTCCATCTTTATAGAGTCGGTAGATATCAACCCCTATACGGAAAGGTTCCCAGGATAATTCATCTTGCCGTACTGCGATATTGAGTAAGTCTTTGAGAATTAAAACTTGTTGCATTAGTGTCCTGCCATACTGCGTCCAATCGTGGCAAAATCAGCATTACTTGTCGCACTTTCATAAACAAACTTGCCATCGCTAATGACTAAAATCCGGTCAGCGAGTTTCAGCAATTCATCCAAATCTTCGCTTACAAGTAATACGGCAACGCCTCGGTTTCGTGCTTCAACAATCTGAGTGTGAATGAACTCTACCGCCGCAAAATCTAGACCAAAGCAAGGGTTAGCTGCAATCAATAGCTGAATGTACTCGGCAGAGAGTTCTCGTGCTAGGACAGCACGTTGCACATTGCCTCCCGAAAGGTTGCCAATTGGTGTTTCTGTTGAAGGCGTTTTCACTGAAAATCGAGCAATCAAACCTTGAGCCATCTGTCGCATTGCCTGGAACATCAGTAGCAATCCTTTGGCTTGGGGGGGACGGTCAAATGTCCGCAGTGCCATGTTTTCAGCAACACTCATGTGCGCGACACAGGCGTTGCGTAGGGGTTCCTCTGGTAATGCGAAAATGCGATGGCGATACATTTGCGATCGCGTTGCAGTATATACTTCACCATTAACCAACATCTGTCCTGCTGTTGCCGGACGTTGGCCGGCTAGTACTTCAACCAGTTCCCGTTGACCATTACCAGAAATACCTGCAATACCAACAATTTCACCACTGTGGACGGTCAGGTTTACGCCGGAAACAGCCTCTAAACCATTGTCTTTGTCGGCATGAATACTTTGAATTTCTAGGACAGGAGTTGTGGCTTTGAGTTTAGTTTTTTCAACCTGTTTTGGCTCTCGTTTCTCTCCCATCATCATCTCAGACATGTCTGAGACGGTGAGATCTTTCACCAAATCACGACCTGCAAACTTGCCCTTTCGTAGTACGGTAATTTCATCACAAAATGCCATCACTTCCCGAAATTTGTGGCTGATGATTAATACACTCAACTTTCCAGCCGTTACTTCTTGACGAAGTAAGCCTAAGACTTCATCTGCTTCTTGTGGGGTAAGGACAGAAGTTGGTTCATCCAGAATTAAAATGCGGACTTTGAGATAAATTTGTTTAAGGATTTCTAGCTTTTGCTTTTGCCCTGCGGCTAATTGTGCGATCGGGACATCTAGAGGAACTTGAAAAGGAGCGGTTTGCATGAAGGCATTTAACTGCTCGTATTCTTGTTTCCAGTTGATTAGATTGGGGCTATCGAAGCGAGACAGCACAAGATTTTCTGCCACGGTCATCGCTGGAACTGAGGTAAAGTGTTGGTAAACCATGCCGATGCCGTACTGGTGAGCATCACGAGGACTATTGATGGTGCGTACTTGTTTATCAATCAGCACCTGACCTGAGGTAGGGGTGTAGAAACCCATGATGCACTTCACTAAGGTACTTTTACCGGCTCCATTTTCTCCAAGTAAGGCGTGAAAGGTTCCTGGCTTCAGTGTCATTGACACATTATCTAAGGCGGTAAAGGTACCAAATTGCTTGGTCATGTTCACCACTTCTAGTTCTAATGGCTTATCTATCTGTATAGGAGTGCTGGCTGTTATGGTGTTCATCTGGTTGTCAGTAGTTTGTTGTTTGTTGTTTGTTGGTTCTGCTTTTTGGTCACTAATAACTAACAGTTCAAAACTATTGTTGTAAGGTGGAGAACGTCTGACTTCTGCTCATGGGCGACTCGAAGCTAGCTGAGTGCCGACTGCTGATGGCTGAGAGCTATGAACTGCTTCAATAAAGGCGTTTGAGTCGGCAACAGCTCCAAAAACACCTCCTTGCATTTTGATCATTTTGAGGGCGGCGAGGTAGTTGCCGTAGTCGGTTGCGGCGGTGCAGTCGGATAGCAGTAGGCATTCGTAGCCTCTATCGTTGGCATCGCGCATGGTGGTGTGGACGCAGACATCGGTTGTAACACCAGTCAGGATGATGTTTTGGATGCTTTTCCTCTTTAGGATTAGGTCTAAGTCTGTGGCGTAGAATGAGCCTTTTCCAGGTTTGTCGATGATGATTTCTCCGGGGAGGGGGGCGAGTTCGGGGATGATTTCCCAGCCCATTTCACCGCGTACTAGGATTTTGCCGCAGGAGCCGGGGTCGCCAATGCCTGCTCCGATTTGACGCGATCGCCATTGTTTGTTTTCTGGCAAGTCGGAGAGATCGGGGCGGTGTCCTTCGCGGGTGTGGATTATGGGGAAGCCTTTTGCTCTTGCTATTTCTAGTACTCGCTGGATTGGTTCGATGGGGGCGCGAGTTAGGGAGAGGTCGTAACCCATTTTGTCAACATAGCCACCGTGTCCGCAGAAATCGACTTGCATGTCGATGATTAGCAGGACTGTGTTTTCTGGACGTAAGTCTCCGTTGTAGGGGTAAGGATAAGGTTCGGCTTCAATGAAACATCCCATAGTTGACCTCTGTAGGTAGTGAATAAGTTTTAGGTAAGGTTTAACTACCTTGCTTTCCAATGGTTTGTTGGTATTTGTGGTTTCTGGGAAAAACCCGGATTGGGGGGAGGTCCCCCCCCAAACCCCCCCACTGGGGGACGGAGTGCCTCCTCCAGACCCCCTGCACAAGGTGTTTTCGCGGGTGAATAGAAGATTTTTTGGGTTATTGCAAGGGTTGGGGAATGTGGGTGAGGTTGGGGAAGAGGAGTACATAAACATTGCAATGAAAATCCCTCTCCCCTAACACCTACCACCTATTTTCAGGTTAGATGTCAGCCGATCGCATTTGATACGCGATCGCTCGTCGGGAGTTCTTCTCCTTGGTAGTCTCTTGTGGGTGCTGGGAAGCCGCAGGAGGTGCCGTCGGTGTGAGCTACTTGGTCTTCCCAAGGTAGTCGGTAGCAGCCATTGACTAAATCTTTCATGTATGTATAGGGGCAGTCTTGAGCGCCTCCTTTGACGGCGACGTAACCTCGGTGACCAAATTGGTATATGTTGTTTTCTACGCTCCAGAGATGCCGTGCTTCTTGGACTAGTTTGGGTCGGATTTCTGCTGTGATGATTTCATTGGGGCGACTGCTACCTGTGACGATTGGGGTGCCGTCGAAGTTGACAATCATACCTTCACCCATTGAGTCGAAGGTGCCGTCAGTGCCGCACATACATACGGAAGCGGTGTACATTAAGTTGCAGAAGGCGTTGGTTTGGTTGGTGATTTTCCAGCTATGACGGATGGGTGCGGTGTAGCCTGCTGTGCGGAGCATGATGTCTGCGCCTTTGTAGGCACATTCTCGTGCCATTTCTGGAAACATTCCGTCGTGGCAGATGATTAGGGCTAGGGTGCTGCCGTTCGGTCCTTCGCAGACAGGGATGCCGAGATTACCGGGTTCCCACGGTTCTACGGGTACCCAAGGATGGAGTTTGCGGTAGTAGAGTTTTAGTTCGCCTTTGTCATCAATGATGATGCCGCTGTTGTAGGGGTTGCCGTGAGGATTGTACTCCATGATTGAGAAACAGCCCCAGATTTGGTTATCTCGGCAAGCTTTTTGGAATGCCTGGACTTCTACTCCATCTATGCGACACATGATTTCTGGATTGGTGTCCATCGACAGACCGTGTAAGGCATATTCTGGGAAGACGACTAAATCCATTGTTGGGAGATTGCGTCTTGCTTTGGCAACTAAGGTGCAAATGCGATCGCATTGTGCGGCTAAGTCGTCAGGCGTAACCACGTTCGGTAGTTGCAATTGCACTAAACCGATAACGACACCATCGGGTGACTTATTTAAACCGCCTAGTCCACTCATGTTTTGCCTCTTCTATGTTTGAGCTAAGGGTGATGATTGCTTGATTTCCAGTGATTCGATGTAGGTACGCCAACCACCCCATTGAGTAATCTCTTGCTTGTTTTCACAAGCGATTGGTTCTCCTAAAACCCCCAATACGATTTCGCCATCGGTTAAGCGAACCTTGCCAATGCATAATCCTGGTGGTTCTTGCAATAAAATCGTTGCAAGTCCGGCAGCAGGAACTAACCAGACTTCAACCGCGATCGCTGCCCCTCCATCCGAAACTCGCACCATTGCTGGATACTGGTCATCAATTGACCAAAGTCGATAAGCGGGTTCTGTGGTTGCTTCTCGTCCAAAAATTGCACCTATGGCGAGAAGATTACCGTTGAGTTCCAATCCATGCATCAACGTGCCATTCACTGCAAGCTTTAACGTATCTGACATTGTTCAGTTATTTGTTGTTTGTTGACTGTTCACTGTTGACTATTAATAATGAACGATTAATTTCTGCAAGAACTGTGATGAGTTACAAAGAACAATCAAGAACAAATGACGATTCATACAAAGTTGAGTCCAAACATCACGTTTAGATGCAAGCTATTAGCTGAAAGCTGACTACTGAGTAGTACCTAATGCTCCTGGTACACCTGTTAGCGTTCGCTTTGGTGAGCAGGTGATAATCATGATTGCTAGCGTCAGGATGTAGGGTGCGGCATTAAATAAGTAGTAGTAGGAGTCTACGCCGACAGATTGGAGCGCAGGACCAAGTGCTTGAGCGCCACCAAATAGTAATGAGGCATATAAACATTGCATCGGATTCCAATGGGCAAAGATTACCAATGCTACTGCCATCAGTCCTTGACCACTGGAGATGCGCTCACTCCAGATGCCGGGGTAGTAGAGGGACAGTGAAGCTCCACCAATTCCGGCTAAACAGCTTCCAGCGATAATGCAGAGCATCCGTACTCGTCTGATCGAGACTCCCATTGCCATAGCCGCTTCAGGACTATCCCCAACAGCCCGGATAAATAAGCCCCAACGAGTTGATTTAAAGAACCACGCTAGCAAAGGCGCGATCGCAACACCGAGTAAGAAAAGTGGGCTAATTTTTAAAGCTGATTCCAAAGCTGGCATACTACTCCATCCCCCCAAATCAATCGTAGGAAGTTGTGGGGCTTTGGGTTGGATAAAGGGTTTGCCGAAGAAGAAGGCAATCCCACTACCAAAGATAATCATGGCGATACCGACAGCAACATCATTAACTTTGGGTTGTTGGGTAAGCCAAGCGTGGATGAAGCCTAAAACCATACCTGCAAGTCCAGCGACAATGACTCCTAGCCAAGGGGAACCTGTTAGATAAGAAATGGCGTAGGCACTCATTGCTCCAGTTAGTAGTGTTCCTTCTAATCCAAGGTTGATTTTGCCGCTTTTCTCAGTTAGGCATTCTCCTAGGGAGACAAAGAGAAAGGGAGTGCCACCCCGCATTGTTCCGGCTGCGATCGCTAGGGGTACGCCCCACCAGCCTAGTGCTTCTGTTGCCACTTGGTTCCTCCTTTGTTGGTTATTGGTTGTTAGAAAGAATGCAATTTCGTCGTGCTAAAAACAAAAGACAAAAAACTAACAACGTCTTTAGACTGTTACGGCTGATGGCTGGCTGCTGACGGTTATTGCTGGTTCTTTAAAGATTGCGAAACGTCCGTAAAGTGATTCGCTATACATGACGACTAAGAAAACTAGTCCTTGGAATACTAGGACAGTGGCATCCGGGAGTTGATGCGCCCGTTGCAAGATTCCACCACTGGTGAGAATACCACCCACCAAAATCGAAACTAATGTGGCGGCGAGGGGGTTATGTCGGGCGATGAAGGCAACTAAAATTCCGCTGTAGCCGTAGTTGGAATTGAGGGATTCATTAGCGCGTCCATGTACGGCGGCTACTTCCACCATGCCTGCTAAACCAGCACAGGAACCTGCGAGGAAGCAGATTGCCATTGTAAGTTTGCCAACAGGGAGTCCGGCGATTCGGGCGGCACGGATGTTGCCTCCGGCGGTGCGGGCGGCAAAGCCAAAGGTGGTACGTTGGATGAGGAAGTAGGCGATGATACAGGCAATTAAGCCATAGATCAGTCCGTAGTGAACGCGGGTGCCTGGAAGGGTTCCCAGCATATTGACCTCGGCAAGCGGGTAGCTAGAGGGTTTGTTGAGGGAACTGGGATCGCGCATTGGGCCACCAACTAGATGGTTCAAAAGAGCGATCGCAATATAGTTCAACAGCAAACTACTAATGGTTTCATTGACTCCCCTGTAGTGACGCAATGCACCTACAGCACCAATCCACAATCCCCCGCAGATGATACCACCCAGCGCCATTGCAAGCTGGACAACTAAGGGAGGAGCGTTACCAAAGGCAAGTCCCATGGCAACTGCACCAATTCCCCCAATCACCAGTGCGCCTTCATTCCCAATAATAATCAAGCCCAAACGAGCAGGAAGTGCTGTACACAGGGAAGTCAGCATCAACGGTGCTGCCCGAATCAGAGTATTTTGAAAGGCACGCCAACTACCAAATGCTGCTTTGTAAATCGAGGCATAAACCCCAAACGGGTTCGCACCCACCGCTGCACAAAACACACCAAATAGAACTAGGGAAAAGAAGAGTGCCGCCAGTGGAATACAAATAGCCTCTAACGTTCTACGCCAGTTGTGACGGTTAATCATAAAGCGAACACCCAATAACAAACAACAAACAACAAACAACCAACAACAAACAACCAACAACCAACAACCAACAACTAAACCTTTCCGACGACTCCTTCTGCCAGCCAATTCATTTTTTCGAGTTCAGTATCTTGCTGTTTGAAACTCTTACCAGCAGGAATAACAACTTTGCCCGCGTTATCTTTCAGCGCACCTTGGTAAATCACCATGGTGTCATCCATAAACTTGGCTTTCACCCCATCAGCACCCTTTTGTGCTGCTTGGGCGACGGCTGAACCATACGGCGACATCTTTAAAAAGCCTTCCTTCAACCCGCCTCGAACTATGTTCGGGATGCCACCATTCATCAAGGTTTTGCCAGCTTTGATCATTTCGGCGTACTCAGAGTAAACTTTTGTCCAGTCCCACTCGGCACCTGTCAGATACCCTTTGGGGGCTAGCGTCGCTTGATTGGCATGATAGCCACTACTGAAAATCCCCCGTTTCTCCGCTGTTTCAATCACAACTTTCGGGCTGTCTACGTGGCAGGTGAGAACATCAATTCCTTGGTCAGCCATACTATTCGCTGCTTCTGCCTCTTTAACGGGTAATGCCCAGTCTCCGGTGAAGATAACTTGTGTGGTGATTTCTGGCTTTATGGTACGGGCACCTAGGGTGAAGCTGTTGATATTCCGTAAAACTTGGGGAATGGGCTTAGCCGCAATAAAGCCTAACTTGCCAGTCTTGGTGGTATGTCCGGCGACGATACCTGCCACGTACTGAGCTTCATCAATGTAGCCGAAGTAACTCCCGACATTTTTTGGCATTCCTTCCTGGTAGAGTCCACCACAGTGGAAAAACTGCACTTCGGGATACTCTTTAGCCAGTTCCAGGATGTGGGGGTCAAAATAGCCGAAGGAGGTGGGAAACAATACAGTTACGCCATCTTCCTCGATCATGTTCCGCATTGCTTCCTGAACTTCAGTGGTTTCCGGAACACTGGCTTGCTCGACAATTTTTACTCCAGGAATCTTCGCAACACCTGCTGCCCCTTCAGCATGGGCTTGGTTATAGCCATAGTCATCTTTTGCCCCCACATAAATGAATCCCATGATCAGTTCACCATCTCCACCTGCCCCAGCACCCGCTTGACTTCCGGTTGATGAACTGCATCCTGTGCCAAATTTTGAGGTCACTCCAAAGGCTGTGGTAGCTAAAATGCCACGGATGACTTGACGGCGGGATAAGTGCAAATACCTTCTCGTACTCACTAGTAGACTCTCCTTGCGACTGACCGTTATCTGTTATTGACTAACCACCGACCATTAGTTGCTTTTGCCTTATCAAGTTGCTCAAACAGCGCACCTAGGTACGGACTACCAGATCAAAGCTGACGGCTGATAGCTGAGTGCTACTTGGTATCAGCTTTGGTTTAAAGAAAGATTAGCAGTGTCCTTCAATTTCCAGGGTTCTCAAAGGTGCGATAAAGGTTCGATAAAAGTTCGACAATACTCAGGGCAAAGTCCTCAGAATGTCATCTAAGTAACAGTAGGCGGTTTTCCGAAACCTGTACGATACACGTCTAATCAAGTTTTGCAAGTGTCTAGAGAACTAAGATTGAGACTTGCTGAGGGTAGGGAGTGTAAGGGTAAACAAAATTCTGTTGTGTCTTGTGTAGCTAGTTGAATGCTTGGATAGGGCTAGTGTTTACTGATGAATACTGAAGATGCACTCCTAATAGTTGAGAAAACCTTAAGCGAAGAACGTTTGAGCAAGCTGCAAGTGACAGTGTTTCGTCATGCTTGGGAAGAACAGTCTTATCAGGCGATCGCAAAAAACTCTGGCTATGAAGTGGGTTATGTCAAGCAAACAGGCTCCCAACTTTGGCAATTGCTTTCTCAAGCTTTTGGGGAAAAGGTAACCAAGAGTAATGTTCAGTTAGTCCTCAAGCGAAAAGCCAAAGGATTTTCAATTGCACCCTCTCCTGAGACAGCTTTCTCTTCCCAATCCCTAGTCACCAATTACCAATCACCAATCACCACCCGTACAGACTGGGGAGATGCCACTGATGTCTCGGTTTTTTACGGACGCACAGAAGAACTAGCCAAACTTGAACAATGGGTATGTTGCGATCGCTGCCGAGTTGTTGGTTTATTCGGTATGGGTGGAATCGGCAAAACGTCTTTATCGGTAAAGCTAGCCAAACAGATTCAGGGGGAATTTGAGTATGTGATTTGGCGAAGTCTCCGTAATGCGCCACCTGTTTTAGAACTCCTCGCTGATCTCATCCAGTTTCTTTCCAATCAACAGGAAACTGATTTACCAAACACCCTTGATGGTCGCATCTTGCGTCTCCTAAATTACTTACGCTCCTACCGTTGCTTACTTGTATTTGATAACGGAGAGACAATCATGCAACCAGGTGACTGCAATGGTGGCTATCAACCTGGGTATGAAGGTTATGGTCAGCTCTTAAAGTGTATTGGGGAAACGAATCATCAAAGTACGCTCGTACTCACTAGTCGCGAGAAACCCAGATGTCTTGCCGCTGAAGAAGGGGAGACACTGCCAGTGCGATCGCTTCGTCTTACTGGTTTACCAGCAAGTGTGGGACAGGAAATTTTTAGCCTCAAAGGGAATTTTTCTGGTTCTGCGGACGACTGGAGAATTTTAACTAAACACTATGCAGGTAACCCGCTTGCTTTAAAAATGGTAGCGGGGGCAATTAAGGATTTCTTTGATGGCAGCATTAGCAAGTTTCTTGAGGTGCTTGGGCAGGGTACCTCGGTTTTTGGGGATATTCGGGATTTGCTGGCGCGTCAGATTGACCGTTTATCAGATTTAGAGCAGCAGGTGATGTATTGGCTGGCGATTGATCGAGAGCCAGTTTCATTATCAGAATTGCGGGCAGATTTTGTTCCACAGGTGTCTCTTGCTGACTTACTAGAGGCGTTAACCTCCCTAGAAAGACGATGTCTCATTGACAAAGCGATGCCTACGCTTATTGAAAAGAGTCAGACCCTTTTCACTCTGCAACCTGTTGTCATGGAATACATGACTGAGCACTTGATTTGGCACGTTTGTAGAGAGATAGGGAGTCGGGAATGGCGACAGGGAAAGCTTCATCCTCGCTTGTTCAAGACCCATGCTTTAATTAAGGCTCAGGCAAAAGATTATATTCGGGACACTCAAACTCGCCTAATTCTCAAGCCTGTTTTGGATAGATTGCTTGATACCTATAGCCAAGAGAACCTGGAGGAGCTATTTCGGCAAATCCTCTCTCAGTTACGCCGGAAGTCTCCTCAGGAAACAGGTTATGTTGGCGGGAATATTCTCAACCTGCTTTGCAAGCTCTCATCAAACCTGAGTGGTTGGGATTTTTCCCATCTTACAGTTTGGCAAGCCTACCTAGGTCGAAGTGAACTCCATCAGGTTAATTTTGCTCATGCCAATCTAGCTAAGTCGGTTTTTACACAAACGTTTAGTCAAATCTTATCTATTGCCTTTAGTCCCGATGGCAGGTTGTTAGCAACGGGTGATGTCAATCATGAAATTCACGTTTGGCAAGTGGCTGATGG
The DNA here is from genome assembly GCA_019358875.1 of Symplocastrum torsivum CPER-KK1. Classification (GTDB taxonomy): domain Bacteria; phylum Cyanobacteriota; class Cyanobacteriia; order Cyanobacteriales; family Coleofasciculaceae; genus Symplocastrum; species Symplocastrum torsivum. The sequence continues at coordinate 77,763 of JAHHIF010000005.1, read as the reverse complement.
GAAACAACTACTGACTTGTAAGGTTGATGAGGGATGGATTTGGTCTGTTGCCTTTAGTCCAAATGGTCGCTTTTTGGCAAGCAGTGCCAACCGCACGGTGAATTTATGGGATGTCCAAACTGGGCAATGTGTACTAACGCTACAAGGATTTTGCGATCGCGTTTTTTCCCTTGCCTTTAGTCCTGATGGTTTTCTTCTCGCTAGTGGTAGTGAAGACCACTTGGTCAGGATTTGGGATATTAAAACAGGTGAACTCAAGAGTGTTTTATCCGGACACACTGATGAAGTCCGTTCTATAGCATTTGCTCCCGAATACTCTGCAAGAGGAACATACAAGAATCTCTCTGGCAAAAATCAGATGCCTCTTAGTAAGGGGGGAGTTAAGATTCAACATCACACAGGTTATCTTCTTGCTAGCGGCAGTTACGACCACACAGTTAAACTTTGGGACGTTAATACAGGTGAATGCTTAGAAACTCTTGCAGAACATACGGACTGGATATGGTCGATTGGCTTTAGTCCTGATGGTCGCACGCTGGCAAGTGGTAGTCGCGATCGCACGGTTAAACTTTGGGATGTTAGCCAAGGGAAGTGCGTCAAATCTCTAAAAGGACACTCTGGACAAATCCGAACGGTTGCCTTTAGTCCCAATGGACAAACCCTTGCTAGTGGCAGTGATGACCAATCGGTATGCCTTTGGAATTACCACACGGGTGAAGTATTGAGAGTCCTGAGAGGGCATACAAGTTGGATTTCCTCAGTTGCTTTTAGTCCTGATAACTACCTTTTAGCCAGTAGTAGCGAAGACCAATCTGTGCGGTTATGGGAGACGCGCAGCAACCTCTGTATTAAAACCTTGCAGGGACACAGTAATGGAGTTTGGTCGCTTGCTTTCAACCCTCAAGGCACGACTCTAGCCAGTGGTAGTCAAGACAGGATAATTCGATTGTGGGATATTAATACAGGACAGTATCTTGGCGGCTTACAAGGACATAGGAGTTGGGTTTGGTCAGTGGCATTTAGTCCAGATGGTAAAGTCCTTGCTAGTGGTAGCGAAGACCACACGCTCAAATTATGGAATGCTTACACGGGACAATGTCTGCAAACGCTGAGAGGACATAAAGATGCGGTGTTTTCTGTCATCTTCAGCCCAGATGGACAAACCCTCTATACGGGTAGCCTCGATGGAACCATCAAATTTTGGAATACTCGCACAGGTCAATGTCACTACACCTGCACTGGACACAATGGTGGAGTTTGGTCAATTGCTCTTAGTCTAGATGGGCAACTGCTTGCTAGTAGTAGCCAAGACCAAACCATCAAGCTTTGGGATGTCCACACGGGTCGATGTGTAAGAACGTTATCAGGACATAGAAGTTGGATTCGCACTTGTGCGATTAGTCCAGACAAGCATTTCCTCATTAGTGGCAGTGCTGATGGAATGGTGAAGCTTTGGCATCTCAATACAGGAGAATGTTACCAAACCTTGGAGGCACACACTGGCCCTGTGTTGTCAGTTGTCTTTAATCCGGATGGGCAAACTTTTGCCAGTAGTGGTGCAGATGCGGTGGTGAAATGTTGGGATATTTCACACTCAGCTTGCTCTTGTGGAGGTGAAGCACTGAGAGATTATGCGATCGCACAGCGCTATCAAGTTCTGCAAGGACATGATAAATGGGTGAGATTCCTTGCCTTTAGTCCAGATGGTAACATCCTCGCTAGTTGTAGCCAAGATGAAACTATTAAGTTATGGCAAAAATTTCCTCAAGATTCTACAACTAGTGCAAACAAGTGTATCAAAACACTGCAAGTCCCTCGACCTTATGAAGGGATTAATATTACAGGCGTTGTTGGCTTAACAGAAGCTCAACAATCCACACTAAAGATGTTGGGTGCTGTTGAGAATAACCTCTTTTCTCAGCTTCATTATTAAGTTTTTGGGTATTTTTTATCCAACAACAAAATTAGCTGAGGCGCTATCTGTCTGATACTAATTATTCCTCACGGTTCTCAAACTTAATCCCCTCATAAATTTCGCTCAACTGAATTTGGAACTCTAATGCAGAAAGAGATAACACCGTCTCTGCCGATTCATACTCTGTTAACAGCCACTTACCCTCAGAGGTTTTAGCAAAATGTTTAACGTTAACCTTGTACTGGTCAATTAAAACATATTCTCTAAACTCAAGAATAGAGCGATAATAATCAAACTTATCCCCTTGATCGTAATTCTTCGTGCTTTTTGACCAAACCTCAACTATCATCAAAGGGTTAGTAACCGTATCGTTGCGGTTTTCATGAAGAACTGGTTCTCCTTGAATGACCATAACATTTGGATAAGTATAAACACGATAACGTGGTATCCACAGGCGAACGTCACTCATGAATACTTCATAACCTTGCCCCCTCAAAGCGGGTTTCAAGTAGAGACAAAAATTTAGGATAAGGCGGTTGTGATTGAGGGATGCTCCTGCCATTGGTACTATCCTTCCATCAAGGTATTCGCTTTTGTTTTCAGCCGTTTCCTCTAATTCCAAATACTCTTCTGGCGTGTAATAACGTTGTTGTGTCTGTGTTACCATTACTTAAATCCCCAACTATTTTTCTTCTTACTATTAAATATAGATAAATAAAAGGGTAATGCTTTTGTGCGATCGCTACCCCTTTTTAGGAAAAATAAGAGCCTATTCTTCCTTACGAACACCCTTAAACGGCTTATCGCTGGCATCCATGAACCGTCCAGTTCTGGTATCCGGCTTGATAGGCTGCCCAGTTTTATGGTTTTCAAGCTGACTACGGTTCCGCACTTGCCCAACACGATAGCCCTTATTAGTTCTTTTAGCTACGCAAAATGGTAAGTGAATCACGAAGCGATCGCCTTATCAACGGAAGGTACTGAGCGTAGTTAGCAGAAAATCCATAAAGAGAGGACTAGTGTAGGCAAGTTTTGTTTGTGTAACCCAGGGCTTAGTCAAGGTTCACACACGATACAAAATATCAACATTATTTCGGAAATAAAGCAGTAGACTGCTTGCATATGTTGCAAAGCTTCCGGAGATAGGTACTACAGCAACCTAGTGCAGCCCCCTCTTCTCAACTGAGTTCTCGTGAAGTTATGACATCTCAACTCGACGGATCGCTCAGAATTGAACTCACCGTGAAAGCCTCGCAACCACAGTTGCTTGAGGGGTTGGATGTTTGGTTGCGTTTAGGTTTGCTTAGTGATGCTCAAGTAAGGGAGTTATGCCGCAGGTATTTAAGTTCTCCTCTGCCGGAACCCGTTACGACTCCTGCGCCAGTGCCTCAAGTCGCCACATCAGACACGGATGAAGTAGATACACCCACTGTTAAAACACGCACGGAGTCGCCTCTTTCCCGGATGTGGCACTCCCTGAAGGACGAATTGAGTGTCCGGTGGCTACTGTTTTTGGGCGTTTTTCTGGTGGTGGTGTCTTCTGGGGTACTGGCGGCTACTCAATGGCAGAATTTCCCGGCAGCTGGACAGTATGGCGTGTTGTGGGCATACACCGTAATCTTCTGGTTTGGAAGCTTTTGGGCAGGTAGGCAAGATTTACAGTTGACGGCTCAAACCTTGCGACTGGTTACACTGCTACTGATACCCGTGAACTTCTGGGCGATGGATAGCTTTGGCTTGTGGCGTAATCCTTTGGAATGGATTGTCATTGCGATCGCATCTCTTACCCTTACGACAATTACACTACTCAACCAAGACATTAAGGAAAATGCTTCGCGTTTCGCTCCTAACGCCTTTCTGATTTTATGGCTGAGTTACCTGCATTGGGGCTGGCAGTGGTCGGGATTTCCCCTGATAGCCGTCTATTTGGGGATGGTGGGAACTGCAATTCTTCTACCCAAACGTCATACACTCCCTCAATCTGAAAAATTGATAACAGCAGATAGTCAGGGGCGCAGTATAATAGCCGACTCCGACACTCGCACAGCAACGCGAAGCTCAGTTTCAAGCAAACTTTCACACTCTTCCCCGTTAAATTCAGATCCCCCCCAGCTCCTCACTAAAGCTCCGGCCTTAAAAAGGGGGGAGAATTTAGTTAAAGCCCTCCGTGTTAACTCTGATTTAGGGGCATCTCGGAGCGAGAAAACGCTCCCTAGTACTCCTATCGGCAGTTTGATTGTTATCTATGCTCTCGCTGTACTGCTAGGACGTGCAATTTTTGTAATTCAGTTACCAGTTGCCCAATTGGGCTTGGCGATTGGTATTTGTGGTTGGCTATTAGCACGATTGGGGCAATTGGAGACAACGCCAGAGTCAGCTTCCTTTCAGTCCAAAATCTGGGAAGGTATTGGTGGAAGTTTATTACTCATTGGTTGGTTAGTTTCGGTAAGAGAATCTTTTCCCTGGCAAGCAACGGCTGTGAGTGGATTAGCTTTGTGGTTTTTCGCGAATCGCTTGCAGCGGTTTTGGGGAAATCGTGAACTCATTGCGATTTTCGCGGTTGGCTTACAGGCACATTGGTTAGTTTGGCGCTTGGTACCGCCAGAGTTGCAACAAGGAATAGTTACGTTTTTCACCCAACTGACGAATTCTCAAACTGTCCCCGATGCTTTGCTAGGTTTGGCGCTATTTCCCTATTTGGTTGCAATGGTGGCGCTAACGGATTGGATTTATCGCGCCGAAAAACGGGAAGTAGCGAGTTTTGGAGAACAGCTAACCTTCGTTTTTGGGTTATTGCTGACGTTAGTGAGTCTGCTCAATCCTACAGTGCGATCGCTTAATCTTTTGCTATCCACTATCACCTTAGCGACAGTTACCGTTCGTTGGTCTCCTACTCGCACAGAATTAGTCTACCTAACTCATGTAACGGGATTGCTCAGCATCGCTTCTACGATTGACTGGCTATTCCCCAATTTGAGCCAAACAGTATGGGCAAGCCTCTTACTCATCGCTATGGTAATTGAGTGGAGCTACAGCGTTTTTTCCGATTCCCCAATTTGGCGACGCAGTGCATGGCATCTGGGTTTTGTGCTGTCTGGGTTGAGCTATACATTGCTGCTGAATGATACTTATCCTTCTGGAGTTTTTGCTACACCTGTCAATCAGGAAGCGGGGTTATTGTGGCTGTTGACACCACTGTGTCTAACTGGGGTTGCCACTCGCACGGCTGAACCGAGAAGAAGACAAGCTTCGTGGCTAAGTGTTGCCGCATTGGTTGTAACGCAAGCCCTAACGCTATGGATACCCGGAGTAAGGCTAATTGGTTTGAGTTTTGCCACAGGGCTAATGTTAGTCAATACGCGCTATCTGCGCCAAACGCTAGCGACAAGAATCACGATTGGCTTTGCACTGAGTTTTATCGGAGTCTTGCTTTGGGAGGGCGTTCCAGGCTTGCCACGGCTAACGGTTGCGGGTTGGTTTTTGGTAGGTGCGATCGCAACTCTGGTATTGTGGCTGATACGCAACGTACTCCAGCAACGTTCCGGCACGATAGCCGCCCTGTATGCTGAGGCATCTGATAATTGGGCAGTTGGCTTGTGCTGCTATGAGTTGTTGATGCTAACAGTTCATAGCATTGGCAGTTATTTAGCGTTGTTTCCCTCTAGCTGGGAGTACCTCGCTGCATCTACCCTAACTGGAGTCGCCATTTTCTGCCGTTACTGGCAACAACCTAGCAATACTGTTGTCTATAGCCTCAGTTGGGCAGCTGAAATTGTTCTTGCCCAAGCAATTCTGCTGAGTGGGGGTGCGACGTTAGAACTGGCAACTGCCAATATTATCCTAGGACTCGTCACACTGATTGCAAGTGATTGGTGGCTTGCCCAGGAACGTCAACCTGTGCCTTTACGGAGTATTGAGATATTGCCGTTGCTGTATGCGCTTCTAGGGATTGGGTTGCGTTGGGGTCATTTTACCAGTTGGACAGGCTTGCTAATTCTCGGTGCTGCCCTAACGGGAGTTGGTGTTGGGAGGCGGCGGGAGGAGTGGAAGCCACTGACGTATTTCTCCCTGGCGGGTATCTCGTTGGCTTGGTATGAACTGGTGATTTACCAGATGCTACAGACACAAGGGGGCAGTTTAGTCGATGCGTTGACAATTTTAGCCGGAGTCGCAACTGCGATCGCATTAGCTTATCGCTTATTGGCTTGGTTTTGGCACTCGCGCATTGAGCGTCTTTGGCGCTTGAGTATGGCAGAACTCAAAAGCACAGCGCACATCCATTGGGCAATTGCAAGCTTACTACTAGTGTTTGCCGTAATCACTGCTGTATCTGTAGCAACTGTACCACGTTTAGCAGGAACAACAATTGTTCTCAGCCTGGTTCTTGGTGGGTATGCCCTAGTACAGGGACGCCGAAATCCTGATGTTAAGGCAGCTCAAGAATGGGTGTATGTTGGTGTGATTGAAGTCGCCGCTACAGGTGTCTCTGCCCGCTTACTTTGGACGGAACTCAGTGTGCTAGATGCCTGGTTTGCCCTGATGGCTTGTGGTTCAGCGTATGCAATGTTCGAGTTACCTTGGCATAAATGGGGATGGCATCCGACTCCTTGGAAACACTCTGCGATACTCCTCCCACTGCTTACTGCCTGCTTGACAACTGAGGCGATTTCTGATGCAAGTTTACTCCTAGTAGCGGGATACTATGCCTGGATTGCCAAACGCAGCTCCAATATTCGTTTGACCTATATTAGTGTACTGCTGATTGATTGGGCGATCGCACGTTGGTTTGAGCGGCTACAATTAACTGACCCTTTGTGGTATGCAACAGTTTTAGGTTTATCCTTACTCTATATTGCTCAATTTGATTCAGACTTGAAGCGAAAAGAGCAAAGGCAACTGCGTCACTATCTTCGCATCCTAGGAAGTGGTGCAATTTGCCTAGTCGCCTTACTCTTTCATCAAGAAACAGGAATTATTCCGGGAATCATCAGCATAATTACGATTTTTGCGGGATTAACCTTACGAGTACGAGCGTTTCTCTTTGTTGGGACTGCAACGTTTCTACTAACAGCGTCTTATCAGCTAATTGTTCTCATCTCCCGCTATCCATTCATCAAGTGGGTAGTGGGTTTAATTGTTGGCATCATTTTCATTGGTATGGCAGCTAACTTTGAAACCCGTCGCAACCAAATCGCTTCTGTGTTACACACCAGCCGCAGTGAGTTAGGCGCTTGGGAGTGAAGGGAATTGGGAATTGGGAATTGGGAATTGGGAATTGGGTTGCCAATCAAAAAATTAGGGACTTAAGCCTTCGCATTGTGCCAGTTGCGTAAGTCCTGATCCTATTTTTGCAGAAATAATTTATTGTGGGGTGGGCATCCTGCCCGCCCTTTAGCTTTGACAGGCTTTCCGGCTTGTCCCACAAGAAAATGTCTTTGCACGATTGGGATGCTCCCAAAATGCTGAGCTTGCAAGCTATATCGTACAACTGTGAAAAAAATTCTTCTCATTGTCCATCAACAAACCTCTGACCCTGGACTTGTTGGGCAAATTCTCATCAAGAACGGTTATGAGCTTGATATCCGTTGTCCGGCTATAGAACAAGAACTTCCAGCCACAATGCATAATCACGAAGCTGTGGTAATCTTCGGAGGGCCAATGAGTGCTAATGATAGCGAAACGCTGCCGTTTATCCGCACTGAACTGGATTGGATACCAATCGCTCTTGATTCTAGTAAGCCGTTTTTTGGAATTTGCCTAGGGGCACAATTACTAGCACGGGTACTTGGAGCATCTGTATCACCGCATCCTAAAGAAATGACAGAAATTGGCTATTTTCCAATCCTGCCAGCTGACACAAGTGTTAATTATTTTGACGTTCCTCGCTATGTTTATCATTGGCATGGTGAGGGGTTTGAATTGCCTAGAAGCGCACAACTATTAGCTAAGGGTGAAGTTTTTGAATCCCAAGCCTATCGCTATGGAGAAACGGCATATGGCGTACAGTTTCATCCTGAAATAACTAAGGAAATGATCGACAAATGGACGACACTCGGCGCTCATATGTTGACATTGCCAGGGGTACAGTCTCGTGAAGAACAGATGCAGAAATACTCTCTGTATGGGGGTGAATCTGAATCTTGGCTTGAAGGCTTTCTCTGCCACTGGCTTAATACGGCAAAAGTTAAAGAACTGCATTAGGCAACCCTAAGATTTGCGATTTCCTGGATGACGGCAACTGCACTAGCGATCCCATCTTCCTCACGGATTTTTGCCCCCAAGGCTGCTGCACGCTGACGCATCATTTGATCGGTTACAGCCGTTTGAATCGCTTGTGCAAGACGTTGTGCCGTTAGTTGTTTACGTGGAATTGGCTCTGTCCCAACCCCTAATTTTGCTACCCGTTGCCCCAAAAGCCCTGATCTCCAAAGAACGGAATAATAACCGTAGGAACTCCTGCCCTGAGTCCCGCTGCTGTAGTGCCCGCACCACCATGATGGACAACAGCCGCGACACGAGGGAAGAGCCATGAATGAGGAATGGAATCTATCAGGTAAGCGCTATCTGGCAGGTTTTCTTTACGCATTCCACGCTGAAGCTGGTGTTGCTAGGGGAACGTTCTACAACTATTTCCAGACGAGGGAGGATGTGCTGAAAGCGGTTGCAGCATCCTTGAGTGATGAAATGAATCAAAAGATTTGGGCGCAGTCTGTTGATATTGCTGACCCGGCTGAACGAATGGCGATCGCCCTGCGCCAATTTCTGCATCAAGCGATGCGAGATGCCACCTGGGGATGGGTAATTGTTCGCATTGGATTAGTGGCAGCCCCCTTAAGTGAAACGGTTGAAAGGGGGGTGATGACAGACCTAGAGGCGGGAATACGGCTGAAGCGTTTTCAGGTTGACAATGTACACGCAACGATTGATCTGATTTTAGGAACGGGACTGATGGCAATGCGTAGCATTTTGGAAGGGCATACAGAACCCAATTACCCTGAACAGATCGCGAAGATGATTCTTAAAACGCTGGGGGTTCCCGATGCCGAAGCTCATGCGATCGCATCCAAAGTCCTAGAGCCTCTGTCAGAGGATCGTACTTCGTGAAACTTAGGTATTAGCCATAGCTCTGTAGTTCCCCACAGAATACATAAAATACATAATCTTCTAGCGAGAAGGGACTAAGATAAGCAACTGATTTTTGAGCAAGCGAATGGTTAAAAATCCACTTAAAAAACTTGCTTTTTTTGACTAATCGTGCGAGGCTTTTACGAGCTTAATGACAAAGAACAGTATTCCGACCCATTCACTGTTCTTTAGTAGAGTAAAGTTATTGTGCATTGTGAACGACAAGTATTTGCCGTTTATCGCCGCTTGGATAATGGTAAGTCAGAAGGACACGCGGAATTAGAGGTTGTTGAAAAGCGATCGCTTCAACCTGGTGATATCTACCATCTCCTACCCCCAGATGGTGATATACATGCGGTTAAGACAATATCCCAGAGTGCATCAGTATCTATCCCTCTCCTTGGCAACGACACTGGCTGCATCTGGCGACACCAATTTACCCCAGAATCCCACAGTGTCCGGTCATTTCGCTCTGGATACTCAAACGCCCCCTGTAAGGACGAAGAGAACTATGCCTCAGTTTGATCGACCAATGCCACCCGTATTTGAGCGAGTTGAGGAAGAACGCCTCCACCGCAAACAGCGTCTTGCTGCTGCATTCCGCCTTTTTGCCCGATTTGGATTTAGTGAAGGCATAGCAGGACATATCACAGCGCGTGACCCGGAATTTACCGATCATTTTTGGGTCAATCCGTTCGGGATGTACTTCGGTCATATTCGTGTTTCTGACTTGATTTTGGTGGATGATACAGGCGAGGTGGTGAAGGGGAATCGTCCTGTCAATCAAGCTGCCTTTGCTATCCACTCCCAAGTTCACAATGCTAGACCTGATATTATCGCTGCTGCACACGCTCATTCACTTTACGGTAAAGCTTGGTCAAGCTTGGGTCGTCTGCTTGACCCCTTGACTCAAGATGCTTGTACATTCTACGAAGACCATAGCTTATTTGATGACTACAAAGGCGTTGTGCTGGATACCTCAGAAGGTAAGCGGATTGCTGAGGTTTTAGGCGATCGCAAAGCGGTAATCTTACGAAATCACGGCTTGCTTACAGTTGGTCACTCGGTTGATGAAGCCGCTTGGTGGTTCATTACCTTTGAGCGTTCCTGCCAAGCTCAACTTCTTGCGGAGGCAGCAGGCAAACCCATTTCCATTGACCCTGAAAATGCGCGTCTTGCACAAACTCAAATTGGGACACATTCAAGTGGATGGTTTAGCTTTCAGCCGCTTTACGACAGGATTGTGCGTGAAGAACCGGACTTGCTTGAGTAGTAGTTAGTTGTTTGTTGTTTGTTGTTTGTTGTTGGAAAAAAGATAAGCTGAGACGCATCTAAATTGCATACCTCGATGATGAGAGAAAAACTTTTATTCCTTCTGCCCTCTGCCCTCTGCCCTCTGCCTTGCCTCAACGACAAATATTAATACTGACGTACTTATCTCTAAAAGGGAATTATGCCTCACCCAACTGAACTGTTGCGATCGCGCTACGGTGATAACTTTTTTGCTCCAGAGATTGAGTGGAATGACTCTCTGACAACACTGCTGTCCCATCGCTCGATTCGTGCTTATTTACCTAACCCTCTACCGGAAGAAACGCTAGAACTCATCGTTGCGGCAGCTCAATCTGCTGCTACTTCGTCTAATCTTCAAACGTGGAGTGTAGTTGCAGTCGAGAACCAAGAGCGCAAAAATCGGTTATCCGAGTTAGCGGGAAACCAAGCGCATATTCGGCAGTGTCCTTTATTTCTAGTTTGGTTAGCTGATTTGGCTCGCCTTGCTTTTGTTGCCGAAAGTCGGGGACTATCGCATGAGGGCTTGGACTACTTAGAGATATTTGTAATGGCGACAGTTGATGCGGCGTTGGCAGCGCAAAATGCTGCCGTTGCCGCAGAGTCGCTTGGCTTAGGAATTGTCTACATTGGTGGGATGCGTAACCACCCTGAGGAAGTTGCAGCAACAATTGGTTTACCGCCTCATGTCTTTGCTGTATTTGGGATGTGCGTGGGCTATCCTGATCCAACTGTGGCGGCAGCAGTGAAGCCTCGTTTACCACAGTCAGCAGTATTACATCACGAAAACTATAAGCTAAGTGAGCAGGATGAGGCGATCGCTTATTACAACGAAGTGATGACAGCCTTCTATACTGAGCAACAGATGAATGTTACAGGTGACTGGGCAGAACACTCATCCAAACGGGTTGCCACTCCTAGCTCGTTGACAGGACGCGATCGCTTACGTGAGGCACTGAATAATCTTGGCTTTGAATTACGTTAAGTCTTTCTAGACTTATCTGCTATTTTTATATTTATTTGCTGGATCCATAAGACAACCTTCATTTATATCGCTATTCTCTTCCTTTAGACATAGCTTCGCTTCAGATTAAACCAGGACATGCTGACGTTTGTGTCCAATCGCTTAGCATTTTTACTAACAGCAACTAATGATTAATTCTTCCTCAAGATAGATAATTCAAACCCTCCGTCTCAAGAAGGAAGGTTAAGTAAGGAGACCTTGATAAATTGCAGTTAATGTAATTTAAGGTTGATAAATCTTTATGTCAGAAGTCGAAAAAACTATTCTCAACGCCAAAGACAAACTTCCTGAGGTGACTCCTACTCCCTCAGCTCAGGAAACCCCTATTTCAAGTGCTCAGGCTCTCAAATCTCGTCTCGAATGGGGTGAACCTGCTTTTACAGTAGTGGATGTACGCGAGCGCACTGCTTTTAACGCATCCCGGATCTTGGGTGCAATCACAATGCCACTTGACGATTTACCCAATAGAGTGACTTCCAGCTTAGAGCCTCAGCGCGAAATATATGTTTACGGTGACACTGACGAACAAACAGCACAAGCTGCTAGTAAGCTTCGTGAGGCTGGATTTACAGCAATTTCCGAACTAAGAGGCGGATTGGCTGGTTGGAAAGCAGTTGGTGGCCCAACAGAAGGCACGGCTGAAACAGGATACGATAGCAGTAGTGCTGAATACAATGTGAAAGCTCGACTGGACAAGCACGCCGAAGTCTCCTCCAAGAACGTGTAAGAGTTCAGAATAAACTTGAAGACTTGTAGTTTTTGAATAGGTGTTCTCTATTGAAACACCAACACGATTAGGGCAATCCTCCTAGGGTTGCCCCTCTTTAGTTATGGCTATGCATTCCTACAGTTGCGGTAGAGTTTCTATTAGAAAATTCTCGTCTTACCAACACAAAGACCCGATGAAAGCTGTTCTGATGACAGAAGCTGGCGAACCAGAAGTTCTACAACTTCAGGAAGTCCCAGACCCTAAAATTCAAAATGATACTGAACTCCTAGTACGTCTTCACGCTGCTGGGATTAACCCTATTGATACGAAACTACGTGGTAGAGGTACTTTTTATCCTGACCAAATGCCAGCTATCTTAGGTTGCGATGGTGCGGGTGTTGTAGAAGCCATTGGTTCCGGTGTCCAGCACTTTCAAGTTGGCGATGAAGTGTATTTCTGTGCTGGTGGGATTGGCGTATCTGGTACTGGCAATTATGCAGAGTTTGCCGTGGTTGAGGAGCGAATGGTTGCCCACAAACCAACTTCGCTTTCCTTTACTGAAGCGGCGGCAGCGCCCTTAGTACTCATTACCGCTTGGGAAGCTCTCTACGACAGAGGAAGGCTGGAATCTGGGCAACGAGTCCTGATTCATGCCGGGGCTGGAGGTGTTGGTCACGTCGCGATTCAACTGGCAAAACTCAAAGGTGCTGAAGTTTGCACAACGGTCAGTTCTCAGGAGAAAGTACGATTTGTTCGTCAGTTAGGTGCTGACCATCCAATTCTTTACACGCAAACTGACTTTGTAAAAGCTAGCTTAGACTGGACTGGAGGAGAGGGAGTAGACCTTGCCTTTGATATGGTCGGGGGGAAAACTTTCTACGATACATTCCCAGCCGTGCGGGTATATGGGGATGTGGTGACCATTCTTGAGCCTGACCCTGCTCATGCTAATTGGAAAATAGCGCGATCGCGTAATCTCCGAATCAGCCTGGAATTAATGCTGACTCCAATGTTTCAAGGACTTGTTGCCGCCCAACAACACCAAGCCGAGATTCTCAAGCAGTGTGCAAGTTGGATTGATGAAGGTAAGCTCAAAATTCACCTCAGCCAAACTTTCCCGCTAAAAGATGCAGCAGCGGCTCATAAAGTCTTAGAATCTGGCTCAATCACTGGCAAAATCGCTCTGCTCATCGAATAGTTCTGTTGCTCAGACAGGAAAGTTAGTTTCAAACGCAGCAAATCTACTTGTCGGGTGCGTTATTTAACGCACCCTACTACATCTAGCCTTTGATGGATAATTTTGCGTAAGTCCTACTGTTCTATGCTTTTGTTCCCTAACGAGTAACTCTAACAGGCGTTAGGAGAAAAGCTCTGGTTTGACCGTCTTTTTGTCCACTGCCCACAATCTGCCCTCGATTATTAATCGCATGAGCCACATTAAGTTCCCATCCAGAATTTGCAGCCAATAGGTTATTGAGGTCTACCATTCTGCCATTTCTCGATACGAAAGCGTGCAGAGGAACCTCATTAGAGTAGTTATTGACGGTGAATGAATAACCGACTATTGTTGCACGATTATTGATGTCAGTTGCCTTAGTCGCGTTACCATCAAAAGTTCCTAAATCAGTTATCTGATTATTTTGCCAGGAGACAGCGTGTTTAATCCCACTGCTGGTTTCTGACCAACCGACTACCGCACTCGCTTTATTAATGCCTAAGGCTTCGCTATTACTACCACCAGGAAGGGTACCCAAGTCAGTTACCGTATTGTTTTCCCACAAAACGGCGTGCAACTGATTGCCATTATTGGTAGATGCATAGCCGACTATCTGTCCTTTGTTGTTGATGTCTGAAGCTCTATCATTATTGTTGCTGGTGTTATCACCGAGAGAATTGAGGTAAGTCGTCGAGCCATTCTGCCAAATAAAGGCTGATAGACTAACATCCCAGCCAACTACCTGTCCTACGTTATTAATTGCAGTGGCATAGCCGCTCTGGTTACTTTGAAAGATGTTAGTTACGTTACCGTTTTGCCATATATAGGGAATTCGTCCACCGGTATGTGAACCGAACTGGATATTACAAACTACCTGTCCTACATTGTTAATCCCTACACCATCGTTATAAGGGATACCGCTAAACTGCTTTAAGTCAGTTAGCGTGCCGTTGCTCCACAATACGGCGTTCGTTCTAGATCCAATATTAACGGTTGAATAACCTACAGCTTGTGCTGAGTCATTTAGGTCATAGGCAACACTTTTGTCACCGCCAAGGGTACCTAGGTCAGTTACAGCGTAAGAGAAAGTCGTGGTGGCTTGAGTTGTGGTAAATTGCGTGATTCCTATAGCAATAAGCATTGCTCCCACTAATAAGGGTAAAAATTTTGTTAATAAATGCTTCAGCATTAGGTTGGTTCTGTTTGATAAAGGTGCTTGCACTCTCTAAGAGTTTTCCCCTTTCCCTTGAAAAACTGATGCTTTTAGTTAGAAAAATTCATCGAGTTGGATTATTCCTGATTTTGCTCCTGCTTTTGCTTTCTACACCAACATGGGCAGCAACCCCACCAGAACGAACGATTCTTACGTTTGAACTGCTGCAAGAACGAATTAAGTCGCCCCTTCCTAGTGACGGGGTTTATATGATTGACCTTCGGCAGCTAGTTATTGACTTGACTAATGACAATGCTGATTTTCGTGACCAGTTCTACCAGCAGTTGCAAACCCAAATTAATCGCTCAAAAATTCCTCTTGGTATAGATTTGAGTGAATCCTTGATTCAAGGTGAGTTTACTGCTAGTCGCGTGGGGTTGCGATCGCCTCTTTATGCACCTGCACTATCCCCGTTGTTGACACCCACTGAACAAGAACAATTACAACGTGACGATCGCTTTTTGACTGAACTCACTGAACAGGACAGCCCAATCACAATTTTTCGAGGACCCATTAAACTTGTACATACCCGCTTCACAGGTACCGTTAATTTTGCCAATACGTTCTTTCTCCATCGGCTAGAAGCACCATTCGCTACTTTTGTTCAGGAAGGAAACTGGTCGCACACTCGCTTCGGCAGATTAGCCGATTTGACAGAGGCAACGTTTAAACAAGATGTGAATTTTTGTAACACCACCTTCTTTGCCAAAGCTGGATTTAATCAGACACATTTTCAAGGTGTTGCTAACTTTACAGGCGCTACTTTTGAGGCTAAAGCAAGTTTTAGTGGGGCAGAGTTTAAACGCCTAGCGAACTTCACACGGATAGAGTGGCTTCAAGATGTGAATTTTTCTCAAGCGAACTGGCGCGATCGCTTATTGATGAGCAAAAGTCTGTTTGCTCACTCGTTAATTCTCACTGACGTTACGTTGGAAAAGTCCACCACTTTTCGCGAAAGCCAGTTCCAGGAACCTGTACTCTTGCGGGGTGTCAGTCTCCTTGACCAAGTGGATTTTAGCAATGCGCGGTTTGCTCCAGATGCTTACCTAGATGTTGCAGGTTTAACGTTTGACTCTGACCAAGCGAAAATTTTTGGCGATGCGGGTCAAATTGGTCGCGTTCTCTATATCCCAATGCTGCAAGGTAATGAGGACGTTCTTCGTAATCTAGTGCGGAACTTTCGAGAACAAGAGCAAATTGCTGATGCCAATCGATTGGAGTACACTACCCAACGCTTGCGGCGAGAGCAACTCGCTAGTCGTATTTTGGGGGGTAGAGGCGACGATAGAAGTCATTCCTATTGGGTAAACGATGCATTGCACTGGGTAGCCTTAGGTTTCCTGCTGCTGTTGAGTGAGTATGGTACGAGTTTTTGGCTAGTGTTTGGGGTTGGCTGCTGTGCGATCGCTTATTTTGGTTTCCTGTTCTGGCTACTCGATCGCTGGCGGCGGCGATTTCCTCAACCAATTCTCCCGACGTACTTAGAAACGGTTTGTATGTTAGGGAGTTACGCTTTACTAACGTTCACTGGAGTGATTGCGATCTTTCGCAGTGGTGAACAACCTTGGTTAACACTTTTGTGTTTAGGAGGAATTCTTGTGCCAATTCCCTTAATGCTATTGTGGCGACTCTATCAACAAGGTCGCTATCACGATTTGATCGATGTGACTTACTTTGTTGAAGACGGAAGTTTGCGCCAGTTGCGTTTGTTAATCGGACGCTTACCTGTGGTGCCTCGGTTCCCCTTTTTTCGCGATCGCTATATGCCTATCCTTTGGGATCGTCGCTGGAACTGGCTCAATTACTATGACTTCAGCCTCAATAACTTGCTGAAATTTGGCTTCAATGATATCCGTTTGCGAGATGAACACCTTCCTGGCATCATCACTACTCTGGTTTGGTATCAATGGGGTTTAGGAATTCTTTATCTTGCGCTTCTCCTATGGACTCTTTCTCGGACTATTCCAGGACTGAATTTATTGATTTATCTTAAGTAGCCCTGTTAGGCTTTATAATCCCTAACGGCATCATCCTATCGGGTGTGGTTTACCAACGTTGTAATGAGGTATAAGATTATTACTTCTTGTTCCTTGTTACTGCTTTTTCGTATATAGAAGCGACATTATTTTCGTCTAGGAATTTTACAGAATTGACAACCAAGTTGTTAACAGGCAAACTGGCTCTGGGCGTATAAGAAAGCTTTTTTTGTTAAGAAATGTTGAGGACGTAAAGCCAAGCAAATTCTTAAAGCTAGGTCAGTGTGGTGTAGGCTAGGAGCTAGTTTGGAGATTTGCATTTACTTCTACTATTGATAAAAAAATTCTAAAATTCCTTCAGTTATTCTCGTCAGAGATGTTAATCTATTTTAATTAGAGTGGGAATTTTGATAATTTGGCATCTACCTTTCAGCAGAAAAGATTTTAGCTCGTAAAATCAAAATAAGAAGACATAAAGTAGAAAGTTCTTACTCAGGGTGTATCCAATTCAACATCTGAAAAAGCTACACAAGAGTCAATAGGAAAAAGACTCCAGATATTCACCCAGCCCCCCTGATAGGAAGCTATGTTACCTCTAAAACTTGATCAGCAAAATGCTGCCCTCGCAGCTAAGGGTGACACCCCTTTGGAAACTTCCTTCCAAGAGTTACCCCTTGGTGTGTTGGTTATGGGAGGGCAGGGTGAAATCCGCTCAGTGAATCAGGCAGCACTGAATCTGCTGGGACTAACATACACTCAGTTAGTTGGTCAAACGCCACTTGACCCCGATTGGCATGTGATCCAAGAAGATGGAACACCGTTCCAACTCAAGCTTCAGTCGGCACCAGTACGGGCAAGACAAGCATTGCTGCTGCTTTCAACCCGTAAGGCGATACGCAACTTAGTTTTAGGTGTTTATCGACCGACAAATCGCGATCGCATCTGGTTGTCGGTCAATACTGTACCAATGATCAACTCAGATGGTTGTCTGGAGGAAATCATTTGCAACTTAAGCGACATTACCAACCTCAAGGTTGGAGAACAACTCTCAAGAATTTATGAATGCTTTTCTCGGCTGGGTGCAGACCCCGATGAGAATATTAATTGCCTAACCGCACTAGCAGGAGAATTACTGGCTGGGACTTGGGCACTCTACAATCGACTGCATCAAGGCTTACTTTGGTCATTCGGTCAATGGCGTACACCACCGGATTTTAGTATTGTTAGCGAACCGAAAAACCAAATCTGCAAGGAGGTTATTCAGCAGGGCGGCGAACAAGTATTCGTGTTTAACGACCTGCAAAACTCAAATTATGCTCAAAACAATCCTTTGATTCTTTCTTGTCAGTTGCAAACGTATGTAGGAAAAGCCGTCAGATGCAGTGGTGAATATGTTGGTTCACTGTGTGTGCTTTATCAAAACAATTTTGTGCCGAGTGAAGCCGACAAAAAGCTGATGGGGATTATCGCTGCTGCCATTGGTGTTGAAGAGGAACGTAAGCGAGAGGCAGCCGTTTGGGCACAGAATGAAGCCAAATGGCGATCGCTTTTGCAAAACAGCTCTAACTTGATCACCATTTTGGAAGCAGATGGCACAATTCGCTATGCAAGCCCTGCGCTGCAAAATATTTTGGGCTACAAGCCAAAGGAGTTGATTGGCAAAAATACCTTTGAATTTCTGCATCCAGACGATGTTTCTTTAGTCAAAGATGACCTTCAACGAGTCGTTCAAGACCCAACCACTGAGTTTTCAATAGAACTACGCTTCCGGCACAAGGAAGGCTCATGGCGCTATTTGGAGTCAACCTACAGCAATCTATTGATGGATGCACCCACCCGCTTAGTTGTTAACTCCCGCGACATTACAGAACGAAAAGAAGCAGAAGCTGCCCTTATACAATCAGAAGCACAATTGCGAGAAAAAGCCGCTCAGCTAGAACAAGCCTTACACGAACTGCAAGAGACTCAAACTCAATTAATCCAAACCGAGAAAATGTCGAGTTTGGGGTTATTGGTGGCTGGGATTGCCCATGAAATCAACAATCCTGTCTCTTTTATCTACGGTAATATCCCCCACGCAACTCATTACACTCAAGACCTGCTACACCTCATTGACCTCTACAGACAGCAGTATCCCAACCCAGCACCCGCAATTCAAGCCGAAGTCGAGGCAATTGACTTAGATTTCCTCAGCAGGGACTTACCGAAAGTTATGGATTCAATGCAGCTTGGTGCAGAACGGATTCGTCAGTTGGTGCTGTCGTTGCGAAACTTTTCTCGCTTGGACAAGGCAGCTAGGGCACCTGTGGATTTGCACCAAGGTATTGATAACACCTTACTTCTGTTACAGCACCGCTTAAAAGCAAGAGCCGGAAATCCAGGAATTCAGGTTATCAAAGAGTATGGAATGTTGCCGCCAGTCGAGTGCTATGCAGGGCAACTCAACCAAGTGTTCATGAATATTCTCAGCAATGCAATCGATGCTTTAGAAGAAGCACGAGAAACAGATTCTATCCTTGAACAGGAAACGAGAAGCGGCTGTGTGAATACCTCAACATCTGTACCTCAAGTCGCTCCGCAAAAACCGGCAATCCGGATTCTTACAGAAGCCCAAGATGACAACACAGTACTTATTCGCATCATAGATAATGGGCCTGGAATACCGCCTCAGATGCAACAACAGATATTTGACCCCTTTTTTACAACCAAGTCGGTGGGTAAAGGGACAGGGTTAGGTTTGTCAATCAGCTTTCAGATTGTTGTTGACAAACACGGTGGACACTTGAAATGTTTTTCAACACCAGGAGAGGGAACAGAATTCTCTATTGTGCTGCCAGTGCAGATAAAGGAGTCCGAAAGCTGCCAAGAAAGTCTTCACGAAGAAGTCGTGAAACGAGCGTTCGCTCATTGAGTCTCTTGCAAAAGTCGAAATGTATAGCAAAAGGCAGAGGGCAGAAGGGATGCATATTGATGGGTCTTGGTTTCAGTATTTGGCGAGAGTCAACAGTCGCCTTGGCGACTGCTATATCAGTAGGGGCAAAGCATTCGTGCCTTGATTTACGGCACTTATGAGGGAATTTTTACACGAATGCTTCGCCCTTCAAGGATTTTTGCAAGAGGCACCATGAGCTACGGTCACAACAAAAGGATGAAAGTAGACTTTCAAGATGGGTCTATTGAGAGAACTCACAGTAATAAACTCTCCCCTTCCTTTTCCTGCGTTCGCAACGGGTGAGAAACTTTTATCTCGGAACCTCTAGCGTTCAACTAAATCTTTGCTTCCAGAGATTTGAGATATTCGGTATTCACCCCTGACTCACGAGTTAGAGCGATTTTGCCAGTACGGGCGATTTCACGGATACCAAACTTACCTAAAACCTGGACGATCGCAACGATCTTACCAGGGTCTCCCACAACTTCTATAGTCAGGGAATCCTCAGCAATATCTACTACACGGGCACGGAATACCTGAGCCAGTTCAATAATTTCTGAGCGCGTTGAACTCGTCGCATTCACCTTAATCAGCATCAATTCCCGTTCAACACAGGGGGTAGTGGTGATGTCTTGTACTTTCAGTACGTTGATTAGCTTGTAGAGTTGCTTGGTCAACTGCTCAATACTGTTGTCATCTCCGGGTACCACCATCGTAATCCGGGAGATACCCACCTGCTCGGCTGGACCGACAGCGAGACTTTCAATGTTAAAGCCACGACGGGCAAATAATCCGGCAATTCGGGTTAGGACTCCGGCTTCATCTTCGACCAAAACTGAAAGAGTATGTTTCATTGGTTAGAACAAGGACACCGCGCTGATGTGAGCGATCGCCAAAATTTTGAAGTCATTTTAGCGTAGAACTTTCTATCTTATCGCGGTCTATCACAACGGCAAAACCACCCAAACTACTACTGCTCATGAACAAGTAATTTGTAGCTAGAGGAACTCCTACACCAAAAGTCAGAGTATTAACGAAACCTTAATATGTTTTTGGGCAGATGCGCTTGATTTCAAGATTTATCCATAATCCCATAAGATGTAAGACGATCTAGTGTTATTGGAGTGTAAAAACTATGGGTTGGTTACAAAGACTATTTGGTATGGGCAAACCCAAGAATGCCCAGGTTAATCCTCCGGCTGCTCAGCCTACAGCAACTCAAGCGCCCGCAGCTACTGGTGGTGCCCAAACAGAACAGGTTCCTCCAGAGCGAGTTGGTTTGAATGGAGAATACGACCAAAGTGGTCTTGCTAAGCGGGTTGCTTTAGCGTTTGATGAAGACCCAGATCTGGATGATGTTGATACCCTTTATGTTGCCCAAACTGGCGGCACTGTTGTTTTCAAAGGTAAAGTTCCCAGCCAAGCCATTCTTGACAAAATGGTTAGTGTTGCAAGAGGTGTTAGTGGTGCAACTGGCGTTGAAACAAACCAGGTAAGTATTGGCTAAATTTTTCTCTTCACAGGCGAAACGGCATTAATCAGATTTAGTCTCTATGCTCTCTACTACGCCTCGTTGGTAGAGAGCTTTTTAACGTAATCAAATGCCAATATAAGCATCTATGTCATAGCTAGCTGACATTTGCAATTGTTGTTGCAATGCGCTAAGACAATACAGCTAATGAAGACAATTTCAGCATTTAAGTCGTCGCAGATAGTGACGAGGCTCTGGTGTCTTTTGTATTTGTACACTTAGCAGCAAGCCAATCTAACAAAACTTGATTCACTTGCTCAGGGCATTCATCCTGGGGACAGTGACCCGCATTATCTATCTCAACTAACTCTAAATTTGAGTTAAGGGTGACAAACTGTCGTGCTAACTGCGGGGGAATCATCCGGTCTTGACGCCCCCACATTAAAAGTAGGGGCATATTTAAGGTTGGTAAGACCGTTTTGACACGAGGACCAAACTCAGCCGAGGTCATTGCTTTAAAAAGGGCGCTAAACGTTGCTGCGGCTCCTCGATCTTGAGCTGGCCCTGTTAAAATTTCCACTAATTCAGCCGTAACCGCTGCGGGAGTCGCATAAGCAAGCCCTACCCACTTACGAACAATTGGAGGGCGTCGTACTACATAAAAAAGGCTTTTTAACACGATAGGTGATGCAACTAGACCTTCCACCGTTGTAACTATTGGTCGTAACCAGCTAGGAAGTGCCTCTTCTCGCAGCGAAAAATCAGGTAAGTTGATCATGGCAATGCCTTTCACCATTTCTGGATGAGCGGCAGCAGCAGCAAGACAAACCAGCGAACCAATGGAGTTGCCGACAAGAACGACTGGCTGTCGGATAAAGGTTTGCCAAAATTCATAAACCTGGTCTACCCAGAGGTCAACCTTGTAGTTAGCAGATGCCTTTCGGGATGCACCAAACCCAAGCATATCCAAGGCATAAACAGTGTGATGTTGACCAATCACTTCTAAATTGTGGCGCCAGTGTCCAATTGAGGCTCCAAACCCATGCAGTAGCAAAACTGGTGTTGCTAGCTCTTCTTGAGTGGCTTGTGGTGCGCGAAAATAGGTATAGCGGGTTTGCCAGCCTCGCCAAACCCAGTCCCGTTGACTACCAACTCGTTGCTGCCAATGCACGGACGTTATCACAAAAAGCCTCAACTTCAAGAACGTTTACAAACCCTCTTCCATTTTAATGACTTCCCCTGAGCGGCGTGTCCTAGAATGACGGCTTTACAGCGTATAGAGTTTCCCTACACTCAGCGATTGGGAAGATACATTAACAAGCTCAACAGAAATTTGATAAGACTCAGTAAAATGGCAAGTGTACATTAAGCCTACTCTTTATCAACCCTCCAACACCTACAAATCAAACAAACGCCTGTGATTGATAAAAGACGCCAACGCGATCTACCCCAAATTAACGAAAGAATTCGCTTTCCCAAGATTCGAGCCATCGACAAAGATGGAGGACAGTTGGGGATACTCACGCCTCAAGAAGCCTTACGCATCGCTGAGGAACAAGAGTTGGATCTCGTCTTAGTTAGCGACAAGGCAGATCCGCCAGTGTGTCGCATCATGGACTACGGCAAGTACAAATTTGAGCAAGAAAAGAAAGCTCGCGAAGCCCGGAAGAAGCAGCATACGGCTGATGTCAAAGAAGTGAAGATGCGCTACAAGATTGAGGATCACGACTATCAGGTTCGTGTCAATCAAGCGGTGCGTTTTCTCAAAGATGGTGATAAGGTCAAAGCCACGATTACCTTCCGAGGGCGAGAAATTCAACATAGCGACTTAGCCGAGGATTTGCTCAAGCGCATGGCAACGGATTTGGAACAAGTAGCAGAAGTCCAGCAAGCGCCAAAACGTGAAGGTCGCAACATGATGATGCTGCTTTCTCCAAAAAAATGATTAATGGTTAATGGTCAGTGGTCAGTCGTCAGTGGTCAGTGACCATCAGGGGAACAACTGGCAACTGACGAATGACAACTGACAAATTTGACAAATGAAACTGCAACCTCGTGCTCATGTTCAGGGTGTCTGGGTACGGAAAATCCTCCAATGGGTGAATCTTCGCCCAGAAGAAGGTGAACGAACATTCTTTATGTTCGTGTTCTACACCGTCACCTCAATTGGTCTGCTTTGGTTTGAACACAGCACAGTGGCACTGTTCTTAGACAAGTACAGTGCCAAGTGGTTGCCAGTCATTTACATCGCCAGTGCCTTGATGTGTTCTGGGTTGGGTGTTTTGTATTCCTGGCTACAAAGCATCTTACCAATGCGGATTGTCTTGGTGGCGATCGCATTTTTCACGGCTTTCCCATTAGTAATCTGTCGTCTGGCACTAAATATTGATTACTTAGACGGTCTCATTGCTTTGGGTACCGTCTTTCTCTTGCGCTTGTGGATGGATGCAGTAGAAGTCCTCAACGACCTCAATTCCCAAGTCGCTGCCAATCAACTGTTCAATATTCGGGAGATTAAACGCGCCTACCCATTAATTTCTAGTGGCCTTTTAGTCGCAGACGTAATTTCAGGCTTCTCCTTGCCGCTTCTGCTATTCCTTGTTGGGCTAGAAAATGTAATTATTGTCGCGGCTGTCATGATGCTGTTAGCGGCGGGAACATTGTTCTACTTGGCTCAGCGCTATCAGCAAGCCTTTCCCAACTCTCCAATGCGCCAGTGGGAAGATGAGGAGGACGAATTCACCGTCCGTCGTACCAGTGGACCTCTGCGACGGTACATTATTCCCTTATTTGCCTTTTTTATCCTGGGTGAAGCGCTTTATCTCCTGATTGAATTTCAGTACCTCGGTCAATTAGAGGAAAACTTGGATGCCTCTGATATTGCAGGTTTCCTGGGTTTATTCAGCGGATGTGTTGGGCTATTTGAACTCGTTAGCCAAGTGTTTATCTCCAGTCGGGCAATTGACCGATTAGGCGTCTTTGTTGCTGCGATGATGTTGCCCGCCTCGTTGTCAATCATAGGCTTGATGACGTTAACGGGATTGCTAGATTTCGTGATTGAGCTTATCCGTAATGTTTTTGCCTTACCGGAATTGATTACGGGGCTGTTTATTGGACTCATCTTGCTTAGGTTCGTTGATGAGCTATTGCGATATACCTTAATCGCTGGCATTGAACCCGTACTCTTCCAACCTCTGCAAGAAGCCATCCGCAATTCCATCCAGACTTCAGTACAGGGCATTGCTGAACCGACAACCACAGGCATTACTGGTATTGGGATTTTAGCAACGATTTGGCTGTTTCACTGGGTATTTCCAGGACAGTCGGAAGTGATATTGCAGCAATGGCAAAGTTGGGTATTTATCTTTGCGATTGTGATGTTTTCGCTAATCTGGCTATTGAGTGCCTGGTTATTGCGTTCAAGTTATGTCAGTTTGCTGGTTCAGAGTGCTGAGCAAGGACGGCTGGGTTTTTCGGATGTAGACTTGCGGGCATTTAAGCGGGCAGTGGTAGAAGCCTTAGAGCAACCGGGTACGGAAGCTGATAAACGCTCTTGTATTCAACTGCTATACCAAATTGACCCAACGAATGTTGGTGAAGTGCTAGCACCACTATTGCCTCGGCTATCAGTAGCACTGCAGCGCCAGAGTTTGGAGGCGATGCTAGAAAATCCCAACCCAGCTTACTTAAATGATGTTCAAGTCCTAATTGATCAAAAACCACCAGCAGAAGTGCTTGCGTTGGCACTGCGCTATGTTTGGCTAACTCAACCTGAACTGGAGGTTCGCGCAATTAAACATTATCTGCACTCGGCTGTTGATCCAACAGTGCGAGGGACAGCAGCGGCTTTAATTCTGCGTCGAGGAACACCGACAGAGAAGGCAGAAGCAACGAATACTCTGCGCCGGATGCTCACCTCAAAACGGGAACGTGAGCGGGTGATGGCGACTAGAGCGCTGGGAGAGGCTGATTATTTGCAAGCGCTTAGGCTTTATATTCCCAGTCTTTTGCAGGATGAGTCATTGCGAGTGCGCTGTGCCTTACTTGAGGTTATTGCGGCAACACGGTTGGAAGAGTATTATCCGTCGCTGGTTCGAGGACTGTACTACAAATCTACTCGCGAGGCAGCTAGAGGGGCTTTAGTTCGTCTTGGGGATGAAGCTATTCCGTTGTTGTTGGAGTTGGCGGAAGATACCCATAAACCTGATTTGGTGAGGTTACAAGCTTGGACGGCATTGGGTGAGGTAGGGACACCAGAAGCCTTAAACCAATTAGTGCGACAGTTGATGACGAGTTGGGATAAGACACGCCGTAATATTCTTCGTATCCTCCTGAAAATCCCGAATGAAGCGGGGATTGAGGGAGTACTTGACCGCTTGGGTCGTAGCGGAGTAGAAACCTTAATCGAGCAAGAGTTATTGTTTTTAGGTCAGATTTATGCAGCGCTTCTCGACCTAGGGGCAGATAAAATTTCTGGACGAGAGGCAGAGTTGCTACGACGGGCGCTACAAGATACACAAACTGACTTGTTTGAGCGGTGCTTCTTGTTAATGAAGTTCCTTTATCCGGTAAGCGCGATTCAAGCGGCTGCCTTCAATCTAGAGTCGGAATCACGGACGAATATTGCCTTGGCGATAGAAATTCTGGATAATACGATAGATATTCCACAGAAACGAGCCTTTTTGGCAATTTTAGACCGCCGTTCTACGACTGAGAAGCTTGCTTCCTTGGAGGAGTTGGTTCCTTATCAACCGATGAGTCCAAGCGATCGCTTACGGCGGTTGATTGATTTACGCCATTTCTTGGCAGATTGGCCTTTAGCTTGTTGTTTTCATTTGGCGAGGGCTGCTCACTGGAGTCTAACTCCAGAAGGAACGCTAGTATGTCTACGTCATCCTATAGGTTTTGTTCGGGAAGCTGTTTTGACGTATCTAAAAGCGGCTTCTCCTCGTGCTTGTATGGAGTTGTTACCAGCATTGAAAGCGGATTCAGATCGTTTAGTTGCTGCTCAAGTTCAGCAGATGATTGAAGAGTTAGGTCAAGTTAGCTAGTCGTCAGATGTAAGCGGGAAGTAGGCAGAAGATTTTGCACATTAGGTGATGTAGTCGTAGAGAGAGCAATCATACCGAATCCGGGTCAACTACCCCTTTTTCGGCAACCCATAAAACTTTGTAGAGACGTTCCGCCGGAACGTCTCTACGACTAGAACTATAGAACCGGATTTGGTATCAATCCCTGAAAGGGATTACATAGCGCTGAAAGAGGAGAACTACAAAGAATTCAAAGCAGATATTAAAGTTTCAATCCCTGATAGGGATTACATAGCGCTGAAAGGAAAGGGCTTAAGACCAGACTGGGCGATCGCCTTGTTTCAATCCCTGATAGGGATTACATAGCGCTGAAAGCCGCTTAAGTATCAAACCCCGACGACGCTTAGACTCGTTTCAATCCCTGATAGGGATTACATAGCGCTGAAAGCAGATCAGACTGCTTTTTATAAAACTTGCCGATTAAGTTTCAATCCCTGATAGGGATTACATAGCGCTGAAAGAGCGGGATGCTGAAAAGCTTGCTGTATGTAGTTTTCAATGTGCAGTTGCGCGAATGACTTAATCATTTCAAAAAAATCACTATCTGTCAACAGGCAAAATCGCTCAAACCCTTGCTGTGACTAATGCGCGAATCGTTGATTAGCTATAATGGCTTGTAACCCTTGATCTAATTAGCCATACCGCCTCAAACGTAGCTTATTCAAAAAAACACCTACCCATTCGCGCATTTGCCACTACGCCTAAAAACGATAGCCAGAGAAATTTTTTCTGCTGTGTTCAGGAAAATTCCAAAGATAGGACATTGCACACTGAAAGTTTTGTAAGAATAGCTGATCTTCTAAACTTAATTCAGCTTGTTTAAGACTTTTGAGGCATTTGTAACGCACAATTGCTTGTTCCTGGAAGTGATATCTATCTAGATCAGGAAGATGTTCATCGTTAGCTTTTGGCATTTTAAGGTTGTCTCCTGGATTGGTACTGTCAATTTGGGAGGAAGTCCTGCTAGACAGATGACTGCAATCATTTGCCTAGGGGGCATTGCTATTGTTAAGTTAAACAAATTTTGCCACATTCGCAGAATCGCAGCTCACGGAATTAATAGTTCATTCCTTTTATATATTCCTTGAGATGTATTACTTTTGAGAGGCTCAATGGCTATCAAGTTGCTGTGTGGTTAAGCTAACGTATACAGCGGGGAAGGGCGAGCATTTGGATAGCAAAATCATCGTTTTTTCCTCTAACTTATCGTCCAAATGCCTCGCCCCTACAGAGTGCAATAATTCAAATCAACAAAAGTGTAATCACACTTTGCATACCTTAAGCAAATGACGAAAAGCCTAGATCTGGAGGAATATCCTGTAAACGTCCTGAGCCAACGGCTTGAATGGCTTCTTTCAAAAGAATATCACCCGTGTAGAGCGCACGACCAACAATAACACCACTAACTCCTAGCGGTTCGAGGGCAAGTAAACTTAAAAGGTCGGTAATTGAACTAACACCACCAGAGGCAATAACAGGAATAGAAATACCTGTAGCCAGTTCTCTCAAAGCATCTAAATTTGGTCCAGCAAGTGTACCATCACGGTGGATGTCAGTATAAATGATCGCCGCAACTCCCAGTTGAGCCATCTGCCCAGCAAGATCTGTTGCCTTCACCTCTGACGTTTCCAACCAACCACGAGTTGCAACCAAGCCATTGCGTGCATCGATACCAATCACGATTTGTCCTGGAAATTCTTTGCACAGTTGTTCTACCAGTGGGTGATCTTCCACAGCGGCTGTGCCTAAAATAACTCGCTGGACACCAGTAGACAAAAGTTGAGCAACACCAACGCGATCGCGTAAACCCCCTCCAACTTGCACGGGTACAGAGACGGCTTGCACAATCGCTGCGATCGCTTGAGTATTCACTGGATGACCCACTTTAGCACCATCTAAGTCAACAATATGCAGTCGTGTGGCTCCTTGATCAACCCATTGTTTGGCAACATCAGCAGGGTTATCGTTAAATACTTGCGATCGCGCATAATCTCCCTGATACAATCGCACACAACGACCTTCGAGTAAATCAATGGCTGGAATAACTTCCATCGGTAATTTCTAAACTCGCTTCATGAAAAATCAACTAATCCTCAATTTAGACCATTAAGGATTAACATGAGAATACAATAAGCCTCTTTTATCACCATTGATTTAAACAACTAAAAATAAATATCATTCAAATATGAGTAAATCTTTAATTTCAATATTCTCTTTATCGGAAGAAGAAAATCCTAAAATCCCTGGATATTTTGTAGAGAGTACTGCCCCAATTAACGTAGAAGGAGATACTCCACAAGCTCATAAGCATTCAACGGCGAAAGAAGCGGAGCAAAATCTCAACAAGATTGCAGAGTTACTATTTAATAAATTAGATACACGAATTAATAATCCAGAAAATAGAAAAGACTTTGTTGAGATAGTTTTTGCTATCCATGGCTTCAATAATAGCCGCGCAGCTACCAAAGCTCGGTATCAAGAAATTTATAACTATATCAAAACAGATAGTAGTCAACAAGTTCAAGACCGAGCCAACAAATTAATGTTCATTGGCTATCGATGGCCGTCAGAAACATTAGTTGGTGATGAACCAGGAGGGGTTTGGCAAAAGCTGTGTGCTGCTTTTACTGCTTTGCCACTTCTAGCTAGAGCTATGTTAATTGGTGGGATTATTGGCATTGGGCTTTCAATGCTACCACAGGTACGTCAATTTATGTATACCAATCCTTTTTTCTATATCAATGCCATTATTTTATTGGTTTTAATGGTTTTGTTTTTCTTTGTTATCAGTTTAATTCTATTAAGGGCACTGGTTTATTTTCGAGATAATTATAGAGCTAGTAATTTTGGAGTTCCTGATTTAGTTGAATTTATTCGACAACTTGATAAAGCTTTAGTTAACCAAGTTAAAGAGAAATATATCCACAACATTAGCTTGATTAACAAGCTAAAAGAACAATTTAATTACAAAGTCAAGAATGCGCTGAATCCAGAATTGCAAGCTATTGTTAATGAGCAAGACTTAGAACTGATATGTAATCAAGTCGTCGAAAGCTATTGTAAAGATAAGACAGTTAGTTTAGAAGAATTCGATGAATCTTGGATTTTCAAAAAGACTACTTCTTCTATCACAAAACAAGACTTTGAAGAGATTGTAAAACTAGCAACAAGATTGATTGCTAGAGATGTAGAAGATGAATTTCATGAGTTAAGAGAAGCTGCAATAGAATTACTCGAAAATCAAGCTAAAAGGTATTGGAAAGAGCGGAATCGAATCAAGCTGACATTCATAGGTCATAGTATGGGAGCTTATGTTGTTACTAATGCTGTTAGACTCCTTTCCAATGTATTTGACTTAAGTTCAGTAGGAACTTTAGGCTCAACGAAGAAAGTCCCTGCTTTAACAATTGGGCGTGCCTTCTGCTTTGGGCGTTTACTTCTTATATCCCCAGATATTCCAATTAATACCATCCTCTCAGGACGAGCAAACTTCTTACGTTCGTCTTTGCGCCGCTTTGAAGAAGCCTACTTGTTTAGTAATGAAGGAGATTTAGCGCTAAGGTTAGCCTCAACAGTTGCTAACTATATCTTTTTTCCTGCGAGTACACGAGAAAGTGGCTATCGTCTAGGTAATGTTGCCATCAAAAATAATCAAGGCAGTGGAATCGTCAATCTAGAACAACTGAAGCAATATCAAAAGTTATCTCAAAATGAAGTACTAGAGAGCCTTTTCGTGGACTCGTTCGATCTACAACAATCTCTCAAAGATATTCAGAAAAGATATCACGGCTTCCAAGGAACTGAAGAAGAAATTGCCAGCTTATTTACTTACTTTGATTGTACAGATTATACAGATCAGATAATTAAACCAAATTCTGCCCTTCAAAGAGTGCTTAGCCTGAAAAGAGGAAGATGGGAGCCTGGTTTAATTTATTACATCCGCTTAACGCTGGCTTCAGCTTTAAGGAAAATCAATACTCACGGCGGTTACTTTGATGGGCAATTTACCCAACAATTGATGTATAGGCTGGCTTTTCTGGGCTTTGGCGGTTTCCTAGATTCGTTAAGCCAGAATAACCGCCAGTCTGCTCTAGATTATCTCTGTGAAGAGTGCGATCGCAGAAAAATTCAGGTTCTTCTCTCCCCAGCACGTTATGAAATCGATATTCTAGGATGCGATCGCCAACGAATCAGGCGGGAAATGCTCAAGTCATAAGCCTAAGGTGTGTTTACCTGGCAGCCTAGAGTCACCAAGGGGAAGCCCAGTATTGAGAGAGGGGGTTGGGGGTGAGGGCAGGAGATTGTTTGCAAAACTGAATGCTCCCCAGTCGCTTAGACTTATTCTGACTCTGATGGCACCAATTCCTCCAGAATTGTAAACCTTACATGATTAATTGCTAACTCTCCAATCGAAGCATTTTCTTTATTAACGGGAGCACCTTCACTGCGGAGGCTTTCAAAAGTAATCCCTTTCCCTAATTCCATGTGATACCAAGCAAGACCCATGAAAAAGCGAGTAGGATAGGGTCCACCTTCAGTAATGTCATCAGGATTGGATTCCATTGGTAGCCAGCCTATGCCAGGAACGTAAAATTCCATCCAAACATGATTAAAGTCTGGCTCTAAAGGGACACCCATTTTATCAGCATGGGCAGGACATTTATAGCGACCAACGGTACGACAGGCGATACCATTGAGGCGTCCTAAAGCGAGTAGAACACCTAAGTATTCCCCGCAGGAACCTACCCCTCGCGCTAATGCTACGTCTGGACTATCGATGTGAGGTTTAATACCGTAGGAAAGTTTGTCGTAAACATAATTGCGGATATTGTAAATCTTCCGCAGAAGATTTGTTTCACGACCAATTGCTTCACGGGCAGCCTGACGAATAATCTCCGTATCCATAGCAAGGTCATCATTATCCACTAAATACCGCTCTTCAAAGTCTGGCGGCAACTCTGGTATGTTTTCGACATCTCTTGGTGTCAGGCGGTATTTAATGCTCCAAACTTCTAAAAGGGCTTTCCAGCCAAATAGATGCCGTTCACCAGGTTTGAGGGTGTCAAATTTAAAGACGGCAACTCGCTGATCGTTGTGAAGTTCTTCTGTGAAAGGGATGCCTACTGGCTCTACTTTCCTGACCTTTTGCCGATCAGTTTCTGCCGGCAAAGCAATGCGCCATTCTACGTCTTTTAACTCTACATCTTCGAGGGGAGCAAGTTCCTCGACATACGACATTTCAATCAAATAGCCACTAGAGAGGGCACAACGACGTTCAGGGTCGTAACGAAAGTGCAGAGGATGAATAAATGTGCGATCGCGATACTGTAGTTCGTAGTTAGGGTCGGCGTTTGGGTTATCCCGGATGTAGGGTTCTTCGCTAGCATAGGCAACATAAAGGATATCTTGCCCTGTTTGAGGGTCAGTGTGAAACGCTAAGCCCGTAGGGTTTTCAAAAGGGGTTAAAACGCTAAATTGAATTTCACCCGTAGCGCGGTCAAGGCAAAAAACGCTCTGTTCCTGTGCGTCTGAGACCCAAAGTTCTTCATCACGTACTGTAATATTCTCTACTCCAACGCCTGGGGCACGTAGCCGAGTAATCTCACGGCCTGTGTTGCGGCTGTAAACAAGAATATAGCCAGCTTTTTCGCAGGTGACATAGATCGTTGAGTCTTTAATAGCGATTCCATTCGCTGTGTACGGTAAGGTAACAAAGTGCTGAAGCTCTGAAGCCCCGTTTAGCGGACAGAAGTAAACATTATCGTTTATCGTCAACCATACAGTGTCTCCTAAGAGAGCTAAACCTGTAGCATCAGCAAAATCTAACTCACGGGATGGGTTCAAAATTTTGGTGTTATTGCTCAGGGGATCGATTTGCAATAGATAACCATTGGTTGAATCAATAGCAATCAGTGTGTCTCCCTGAAATGCGATACCTTGCAAAGCAGAGACAGCAATTGGTCTAATTGTGCGGAACCAAGGATTTTGCTTTTGTAGAACAGAGGAGGCTAAATTAGTAATCATACTGACGATAGATGAAGTTTATGTAACAGTGGAACTTAGGGGATTGTCTAAGGAATTACTCCTCCATGTCGTTTTTGAGCCGTTGTTTGCTGTTCAGAGTTCCTTGGCAATTGTTTTTGACCACTGAACGACTGACCACAAACCCTTCAAGCGTGCATCAGCTCAAGCGATCGCAAAAGCCAAACACATTAGCGTAGCCCAACCGTTGGGTTCAGGGTTGTTTAGAACGAGCGCCAGTGACAGCTTAGTTGTTTTTGTTCAACCTCAAAGGGTAGCAAGGCTTTCAATGTCTCAAGTGATAACAATCAAAACCAAGCCAGATGCTCGTATTAGAACCTGATTATCATAGATTAGCTACCAATGTGTTGGAACCTATGCTTCTGTTCTGTCATCTTTAATAAATAAAAGTCCCCGATCTACCCGAAAATACTCCTATCATGGCTTGGTTCAAACGCTCATCACGCTTCACAATCATAACGGCGGCTTTGATGTTGGGGCTTAGCCTCAATGTCGTGGCGCAACCTCAACCCCGCTCAACTCCTGTCTCTCTCAGTAACAGGCTGGAAAATGCCTTTAGACCGCCAAGTGGTATAGGCAAACCTGTCAACAGGCAACAGGGGGCGACAAGAGGCCCTTGCATGACGAAGGCAAGCAAGCCACTCATTGCCCTAGTTCCAGTTGACGGGGCGGGAGAGACGATGGCAGAAAATCCGACTGTCTTTTGGTACATGCCTGAAATCTCTGCGGATGCACCAGCACCAGCCGTAGAGTTTGTACTCAAGGATGCAAACGATCAAGAAATTTACACAGCTGAGTATACTTTAACAACCTCTGCTCAAGGTGTTGTGGGAGCACCTGGTATTATGAGCTTGAATGTTTCTAACCTCTATCCTCTAGAAATGGGTCGGGAATATCACTGGGAGTTGACATTGATGTGTAATTCCAAAGACTCTGATCGGTCTGAAGACCTTACAGTATTTGGAATGTTGAAGCGAGTCGCACCTGACCCAGATCTTGCGCTTCGTGTCCAGCAAGCTAGCCCCCAAGAGCGTGTAGGTCTATATGCAGACAAGAAGCTTTGGTATGAAACAGTAGCAGCGTTAGTCGAGCTACGACGCGATCGCCCCTACGATAGTAACATCACCGCTGCTTGGAGAACCCTACTCAGTTCTGTAGGACTGGAGGTGATTGCCCAAGAACCTGTAATTCAGAGTGCGAGAAACATCAGGAACTAGAGGAGTTGGGCACAAATAAACGAACTCAGTGGCGGCTTTTCATCATTAGCAACGAGTAGGACGGTTCCAATTGCTCACTAACCAACAGATTGCTTGTATCACTAAACAGTGAGTTTATCTTCATATAATTTTCCATCGTTGCGGTTGATGGAGAAATAGGGGGATAGGGAGAGGTTTTTATGAGGGGTGATTAAACAACTTTGATATGACTACTAGTAATTCTCTTCCTGCGTCTATTTGACACCCACCTACTCAATATCCAATAACTGTCATGGCACAGATACAGTTCCGCTTTTTCAAGTTTGCTCAGATACTCTCCCTGACACTGGCACTAGTCATTGCGATATTCACGGTAGTACAAACTCCACAGAGCCTTTTTGCCCAAGGAATACCTCGGAGTTGGGAAGCAAACCAATATCAACCACCCGTGAATATTGGTAAACCGCGTCGTGTGGAAGGAGGAGGAACTCGCGGTTCAAGCAGTGGCTGTTCAATTAGTGGCAAACCCCTTACCGCACTAGTTCCTAACAATCGCTTTGGGGTAACGGTAGCAGATTACCCTACATTTTTTGTGTATATGCCTACCTTATCGCCTGAAAACTCCTCACTGCCAGTAGAGTTTTTGTTGAAAGATAGCAACGAGAATGAACTCTACAAAACCACGTTTAGGACAGGTGGAATGTCGGGTATTGTCGCACTCAGCCTTCCTGCCCATGCAGGGTTGTCGCCTTTAAAGGTGGGTCAGGATTATCAGTGGTCATTCTCACTGCTTTGCCTCGAAGATGAGCGATCGCAAGATATTACTGTAGAAGGGTGGACTAGACGGGTAGAACTCAACTCTTCACTTAGCACTCAGTTAGCACAAGCCCCACCACAAAAGCAAGTTGAGCTGTACGCACAAGCAGAGATTTGGCATGATGCTTTAGCAACTTTGGTGCAGTTACGCCGTGAGAGACCCAATGATGCAATGATTGCCGCTGATTGGGTAAAACTGCTGAGTTCAGCTAGTTTGGGAACTCTAGCTCAAGAGGGATTAGTACCAAGATCAACAACTGCGGGACGCCAGTTATAGCAATCAGCAGTCAGCTTTGGGCGGTCAGCTTCCAGTCAAATAGGCTCCGGTTAAGGAACTCGGCTTCCGATGATTTCCTAACCTCAGTGGCTACTGCTATAACTTCACCTCAGGATTCGGGCAATCCCCAATCCCTAATCCCCTTCACTTTAATCAATAGGCTTTTAGCGATCGCTTTCTATATCCTCAATCACCTTCTCCCAATACCAATGTTCTGGCATCCCAGGATTTTTTCGCTTGGCTATATCAATTAGTCGTGTTGCGACATCCCAGTACCCTCCTACCAACCGCAGGAGTCGGTTTTGTACATCACTACTTGGATAAGAGCTTGACCAGGTTGGGTTGTTTGGATTAGTGGCGCTATTATTCAAATTTGATTGAGACGTTCGTCTTTGTGCTGAAGAACCAGCTTGTGATAAGGGGAGCTTTTTCAGCTTTTCCAATACTTGTCGATAACTCGCCCAATCTTGCTTATCAAAGTAGATATTTGCCGCTTTTTGATAATCGTCAGCCGCTCCCTGTTTGTCATCAAAATCGAAGCGAGCAACTGCCCGATAGCAATACAGTAGACCATCATCGGGTTTAATACTCAGCGCTCGTGAGTAATCTTCGATTGCTTGTCGATAGCTACGAAGCTTTCTGTAAGCATGACCCCGATTAGTGTAGGCTTCAATATTTTTGGGATTACTATCTAATAACTGAGTAAAGTCATCAATCGCACCTCGATAATCACCCAGTTCAATACGGACTTGTCCCCGATGGCAACGAACTTGGGTATCTTGGGGACTCAGTTGCATTGCCCGACCTAAGTCTTGAATTGCTCCCTGATGGTCACCTAGCTTGCAGCGAACAACACCACGATAGCAATAGGCTTTGGCATCTCGTGGCTCAACTTGAAGTAGCCAGTTAAAATCTTCCAAGGCGGAACGGTAGTTGCCTCGGTTAACTTTCTTCACGGCTTGCTTGAAGAAATCCTCTGTCTGAATTAACGTCATTGCTTGTTTTTGGGGAGCCTGAATTTGGCTGATGCTGTCCAAGCAACGGCGGCAATTGACAGTATCTTTCTGTTCTAAATAGAGTTCAGCAGCTTTTTTAAAACTAGCGATCGCGTTTTGGGTATCTCCTAAGCGACGATAAATCGTGCCTTGAAGGTTATAAGCAGGAGCATGATTAGGTTTTAGCTGTAGTACTTGATTCGCATCCTCAAGTGCGCCTTGAGTATCTCCCTGTGCTAACCGCGCCAAACTTCGCCCAAAGTAATTTTCAATACTTTCACTATTGATTTGCAACGCCTGAGTATAGTCCTCAATTGCGCCAAGGTTATCTCCTAGGTCAAAGCGCGTAACACCACGTTTATAGTAGGCTTCAGCAAATTGCGGATTGATCTGCAACGCTTGATCAAAATCCTGAATCGCTCCTTTTAGGTCTCCTTGAAGCGCCTTTTCTAACCCTCGGTCGTAAAGTTCTCGCTCCATTCTCCATCCCTAGATTGTTCAACCAGTCAGCAGCCCTATAGCCAATGATCATAACCGCCGTAGCTGACAGTCGTTATCATGACAAAGCTTTCTGCCCAAATTCTAACCAAGCCGTACACCGACTAAAGCGATCGCTTTTTTCAAACCGAAGGATTAGTATAGACTCATCTAGATCTGAATCTGCTGGAATGAGTTACTGCCTCAACCTTCGTTGTCCGAAGCCTCAAAATCCTAATAATGCGAGGTTTTGCTCAACTTGTGGATCGAGGTTGCTTTTAGGCGATCGCTATCGCGCTTTAGAACCGATTAGTCAGGGGGGCGTTGGTCGAACCTTTCTTGCTGTAGACGAACAAGCTACCTCAAAACCTCACTGCATCATCAAGCAATTTTCTCCAAAAAATCAAGGCACCAATAATGCAGAAAAAGCGGCTGAGTTATTCCATCAAGAAGCGACACGACTACAAGAACTCGGACAGCATCCTCAAATTCCGCAACTCCTAGCCTATTTTGAGCCAGATAATCTCACTGAAATAGGGGCGGCACCTGCCATTGTCCAAAGCTTAATCACAGGTCAAAGCTTAGCTCAGAAACTTGCAAGCGAGGGCGCTTTTAGCGAAGCTCAGATTCGACAAATCCTCAATGAGCTATTGCCCGTCTTGCAGTTTGTTCACGAGCAAGGTGTGATTCATCGAGATATTAATCCCAACAATATCATCCGTTGCTCCTCCACTCCGCTTACTAATGAGGAGATAAAAAATGGTGAGGAGCAACTCGTTCTTGTTGACTTTAGTGCTGCAAAATTCACTACAAAAACTGCCCTAGCAAGAACTGGAACTGTAATTGGTTCTGCTACCTACACAGCACAAGAACAACTGATGGGCAAAGCCGTTATCAGTAGCGATTTGTATAGCTTAGGTGTTACCTGCATTCATTTGCTCACCGATATTCATCCATTTGACCTGTTTAATAGCTTGGAAGGTATCTGGGTTTGGCAAGATTATTTAACGAATCCAGTCAGTAAAGAACTTTGTCAAATCCTCAACAAGATGCTCGACAGTGTAGTTAGAAAGCGTTACCAATCTGCTGCGGAAATCCTTCAAGACATTAATCCTCAAGGACACACGACAACGATACCCGCAACATTTATCCAGCCAAGTTACTCACAAAGTCTAACGCCAAAGTCCATCATCCCTATTTGGACATGTGTACGCACACTCACAGGTCATGCAAGTTCAATCAATTCAATTGCATTTAGCCCGGATGGACACACCTTTGCTAGTAGCAGTGCTGATAAAACTATCAAAATTTGGAAAGCAGATAGCCACCGACCCTGCTGCACTTTCTCAGGGCATTTAAGCTTAATTAATGCTGTGGCTTTTAGTCCAGATGGGCGACATCTAGCAAGTGGTAGTTGGGACTATACGATTAAGCTTTGGGATGTCGAAACTAGAGAACTAATTGACACCCTTCGTGAACATTCGGGTTGGATTCATGCGGTCGCGATTAGTTCAGATGGGAAAACACTTGCGAGTGGCAGTGCTGATAAAAGTATCAAGCTTTGGAACTTGAAGACTAAAGAAGTACAAGCAAGTTTTTGTGAACATTCTGGTGCGGTTCAAGCGCTTGTCTTTAGCCCAACTGGGCAGATTTTTGCCAGTGGCAGTGTTGATAATACGATTAAAATTTGGGATATAAGTCATGGTATTCAGCTAACGATTGAGGGTCATTTAGATACAGTTAATTCCCTAACGTTTAGCCCTAGTGGTCGTATCTTAATTAGTGGCAGTGCCGACAAGACGATTAAAATCTGGAATTTAGGTGACGGCGCATTGCTAAATACACTTACTGGGCATTTAGAAGCTGTTAACTCCCTCGCCCTCAACACTCAAGGGAATACTCTCATCAGTGCTAGTACTGACAAGACGCTGAAAATCTGGCATCCTAGTAGCGGAAAACTGCTACACACTCTTTCTGGACATTTAGCTGGTGTAACAGCGGTTGCTATTAGTCCTGATAGTCGAATAATTGCCAGTGGTTCTCAGGATAAAACAATCAAGATTTGGCAGTTTAACTAATGCAACACTTTGATCCCAACAAATATGCTCTCGCCCTCCATAC
This sequence comes from Symplocastrum torsivum CPER-KK1, assembly GCA_019358875.1. Classification (GTDB taxonomy): domain Bacteria; phylum Cyanobacteriota; class Cyanobacteriia; order Cyanobacteriales; family Coleofasciculaceae; genus Symplocastrum; species Symplocastrum torsivum. Next base: position 39,878 of record JAHHIF010000005.1, on the reverse strand, counting down.
AACTAGCTCCCAATTGGGGCTAGCAGTTAGTAACTTTGCTGATGATACTCGCTCTTCTACCTGGGATTTAGGGCGTGATTTGTCTAGTCATTTACATCAACATCTTGCTGAATTTCTAACACCTAAGAGGTGGGCAGATTTAGCGTTTATTGCAGTGGCAAAAGGACCAGGCAGCTTTACTAGCACTCGAATTGGCATTGTTACTGCCCGGACATTAGCCCAGCAGTTGGATATTCCTCTGTTTGCTATTTCAACACTAGCGGCTGTGGCTTGGTTGCAGCGGTTAGAAAGGACAGAAAGCTTAGACCAAAATGCGATCGCTCTCCAGATGAATGCCCATCGTGGTGAACTGTTTGTCGCAATCTATCAAGCCAACCCAACAGGTGTAGGACTAACACCGTTGCTATTAGATACGGTGATGACACAGGAGAACTGGAAGCAAGTTTTGGAGTCCTCGGAGATACCTTACCAACTGATTGATGTTCCAAGTGAGTTGGGGACAAGTGTAACGAGTGTATTGTCACTTGCCTATCTAGATTGGCAGCAAGGAAAGCGCCCCCATTGGTCGGAAGCACTGCCGTTTTATGGTCAACACCCAGTAGATGACAAGGCTGTGAAGTAATTACAGGTCACTAAACAGAAGCTAGTTTTCAATTAGCCTATTCCGTCGCCCGCCAATGGATGTAGGGACGAGAAGCCGACACACCTTTGTATAGGATTTCGTGGTACCCATCCACCCAAGTCATATCCATACGGAAAGAGACTTTACCATTGCGGAACTGGAGACTGTAGACACGAAACACTTCAGAACTTGCCTGACCAACACAAGACGCATATTCACTCCGTAAGGGTGCTTCGTATTCCAGCCGTTTCGGCTGTGAGACGACCAACTTTGCTGGTGCAGAAGCGATCGCTTGAGTATCAGCGACCACTGTATGATCAGCACCCCCTTCAAATCCAAGCATGAACATCCAAAGCCCAACCGTTTGAGGACAATTCCCTGCCTGACGTTGAACATTTAATTGCAAGTTTGGCTCCATTAGTATGGATGCAAAGGGGTCTGTTTGAGCTTGAGCCAATGTTACCTGGGCAGGAGTGGAATTGGTAACATCAGAGGGAACAACGAATGTGGCACCTAAAGCGAGTACAAGTAGCCAATATTGAACCGGAATTTTCATTAACAAGTTTCTGGCTTAGAAATAAAAGAAGCGAAGCATTATCCCGACTTAGGATAAGGAGGAAATCTACTAGCCACTATGGTTTCGCCGCTTCGAGTAGACCGTTATCCATTGACGTAAACAATTGAGTTTAAGTTTCATCAAACGGAGTCTGTATCGCTTCAGCCTCTTTTGAACTAACGACTGAAAACTACGACAGTTTGGTGACCACTGCCAAGAGTCGTTTAATATTCGGCTTGAGAAACGTCCGGCGATAATATGCATCTGCCGCTGCCTTAATGCCTTCAGCCTGGGTTGGGTAAGGATGAATCACACGGCTTAGAGTGACTAGACCTAGCTTGCCGACAATGGCGGTTGTCACTTCACTGATCATCTCACCTGCATGACGGGCAACAATGGTTGCACCGAGAATCTGATCGGAACCCTTTTTGTGAAGGATTTTGACAAACCCTTCCTCTTCACCATCTGCGATCGCACGATCTACATCACTCAAAGCAATTTTGACTGTATTTACATCCAAGCCCCTTTGCTTAGCTTCGTTCTCATACATTCCCACATGAGCAATCTCCGGGTCAGTAAAAGTCACCCAAGGCATAATCAGACTACTGAGTTTAGAGCGTCCCAAGCCAAAGGGAGAGAATAGAGCATTTCTGATCACAATTCGCGCCGCCGCATCAGCCGCATGGGTAAACTTCCAGTTCATGCAGATGTCGCCTGCTGCAAAAATTTTAGGGTTCGTCGTCTGGAGGTAGTCATTCACCTTCACGCCTTTTCGCTGGTCGTACTCCACCCCAACAGCTTCTAAATTCAAACCTTCAACATTAGGCGCACGACCCACGCCTGTCAAAATTTCATCGACCGTAACCGACTCGTCCTGACCATTACAGCTAAAGTAAAGCGTCTTGCCTTCACTGCTTTTAACCACACGCTTAATTTTGCAATCAAGCACTAAGCGGATACCTTCCCGGATAAAGACGCTCTGGACAATTTCTGCCGCATCGGTATCCTCTTTATTTAATAGGTAAGAGCCTTGATGTAAAAGTATTACCTCGCAACCCAAGCGTTGGAAAGCCTGAGCTAACTCGCACCCAATTGGTCCCCCACCAATTACTCCTAAACGTCGCGGTCGTTCTGTTAGGGAAAAGACTGTCTCATTGGTGAGATAACCTGCCTCTTCAAGTCCCTCAATGGGTAGTTCTGCGGCTCTAGCCCCCGTGGCAATCACAGCTTTCTTAAACCGGAGAATCTTATCGCCAACTTCAATCGTGTTGGCACTCGAAAACCGACCAGATCCCAAGAAGATATCAATCCCAATCTTTTGAAAGCGATCAACAGAATCGTGAGGACTAATCCTCGCCCGTAGCTTACGCATCCGCTGCATCACTGCTGGAAAGTCTATTTCAATGTGTTCTGGGGGGTGAATCCCAAAAGCACTTGCATCCCGCATTTCGGCAGCAACGCGAGAAGACCGAATTATGCACTTGGAAGGCACACAACCAACATTCAAGCAATCCCCACCCAGGAGATGCTTTTCAATCAAGGCGACTTTTAAACCCAGTTCTAGACCCGCTGTGCCAGCCGCTGCAACTAATCCAGCCGTGCCAGCACCAATCACAACCAGGTCGTAACAATCAGCAGGTTGAGGATTAACCCAATCTGGCGGATGGACATAAGAAACCAGCGTTTGGTTATATTCATCCATCGGTGAGACAGTAACTCGCTCGAATGCAGAACTTGACATGGGTAACACCTTGGAGAATTAAAAATTAAGTATTCCTCTATTTATGAAACCTTTTCTTCCAAAGCCTTTCGGGCAATACGAGTTACATAAACAGTCACAGCAACTGTTGCAATAAAACCAATAATCCGAATTGTCCACTCGACGGTGGGATTGCTAGGTTGACCCTCAGTACCAACTTTGGCAAGATTACCAGCCAGGGAACCGAGGTAAACATACATGATCGTGCCTGGAATCATACCGACGAAGCCAAGAATGTAGTCTTTGAGGGAAACTCCTGTAACGCCAAAGGCATAGTTCAGGAGGGTAAAGGGAAATACAGGGGACAGCCGGGTTAACAGAACAATTTTAAATCCTTCTTTGCCGACAGCTTCATCAATCGCTCGAAATTTTTCGTTTCCTGCGATTTTCTTAAAAACCCAATCTCTTGCTAAATAGCGTCCAATTAAGAAAGCCGCCGTTGCTCCTAGTGATGCACCGATGAAAACATAGATTGAACCCCAAACAATCCCAAAGACAACACCAGCACCCAAAGTGACAATTGACCCCGGTAAGAATGCTACGGTAGCAACGATATAGAGGGTAATATAAGCGATCGCTCCTAGCGAACCCAGACTATCTATCCACTCTAAGGTGTTCCGCAGTGTTTCTTGAGGATTAAATCCTGCATCAGCGGTAGTTCCCTGTGCTAATGCAGGAGCAGCAATCACGAACATAATAGCGATCGCTTGTATTGTTAACACAATCAACCCGATAGCAGCACCTAAGTTTTCAGCACGATAGTGGCGTGTAATTAAGTTGTCCCTCATGGCTTTGCCCTCTTCTGTTGAGACTAGTCGAGTTCAATAGTAATCTCCTAAAACCAGGAATCCTAGTTAGACACCCATGAACAGGAGTACACAAACATTGCGATGAAAATCCCTCTCGCCTACCACCTATTTTCAAGACAAAATTAAGAGTAAAAACCTGTGGAGAACGTAATGACCCATGCGCCTCGCGTCACGGTATGGAACGAGTACCAACACGAAAAAACTAACCCGAAAGTAGCCAAAATCTACCCAAATGGTATCCATGAAGTCATTGCCCAACATCTGCGTTCTTCAGGACTAACCGTACAGACGGCGACTTTGGAGCAACCGGAGCATGGCTTGACTGATGCGGTGTTAAATCAGACTGATGTCTTAATCTGGTGGGGACACATCGCCCATGATCGGGTGCAAGACGACATTGTAGACAAAATTCACAAGCGGGTTTTGTCTGGCATGGGTCTAATCGCGTTGCACTCCAGTCACTTCTCCAAGATTTTCAAACGGCTCATGGGTACGTCCTGTAATCTCAAATGGCGCAACGCAGGCGAAAAAGAACGCCTTTGGGTTGTTGCTCCCTCTCACGCGATCGCTTCTGGGTTGGATGAGTCTTTTGAAATCGCTGCTGAAGAGATGTACGGTGAGTTCTTTGATATTCCTACCCCTGATACTCTGGTTTTTGTTAGCTGGTTCGAGGGGGGTGAAGTCTTTCGCAGTGGATGTTGTTATCACCGAGGTCAGGGTAAAGTCTTTTACTTTCGTCCTGGCGATCAAGATTACCCAACTTACCATCAACCCGAAGTGTTGCACGTCATTACTAATGCCGTCCATTGGGCAGCCCCAGTTGCTGTGCCTGAGGTGAAATTTGGCAGACAGCCTAAGCCATCCAGTTAACAGTTGTACGGGAAGCAGCAGCGTATATCGTCGCTTAATTGCAAGAGCGATCGCACTCTTTCCGATATGAGCTTTCAGCCTCTATTTTCAAGATAGGTCTAATCATTAGACAATGACGTTACTGCCGATCATCAAAGCCGTGGTAGTGACATTGTTTAAAGTTACCAGAGAACTGAAATTTTGGGAGCCAGCCACTCCATCTGGGTCAATTTGGACTTGAGTATTACTACCACTCTGCACGAACTGCATATAGCCAGCCGCAATTGGATTAGCACCCGCATAGCCAAGGTTATCGAAGAGAGTTCTTAGGTCAAGGACATCTCTGCCAACACCAAAATCAGTGATGGTATCACCCTTGTCATTAAAATCAGTGTAGACAAATGTATCACTACCAGCACCACCGACTAAGAGGTCAGCACCACTGCCCCCCGTTAATACGTCATTACCTCTACCACCATTTAACATGTCATCGCCTGCTTTACCCTCAATGACATCTCTCCCGCCATAAGCATTGATGATGTTATCACTGCTTGTACCGATTAACGTCTCGGAGGCGGCGGTTCCCTCAAGGTTCAGTGGGTCAACTGTAAGACTGACTGTAGCCATTTCGCTCGTCCCACCATGACCATCACTTACCGTGTAGGTGAAGCTGTCTGCGCCACTGAAGTTGAGGGGGGCTGTGTAAGTAAATGTTCCCTCCTCATTCTGTACTAGGGTGCCGTAGGTAGGATTGATGAAACTTCCAACTGTGAGTACATCACCATCGGCATCAGTAGCATTTGCTAGCAAATCAAGCGTGATTGAGTTGCCTTCAGTCAGAGTTGCGACTTCATCATTAGTAATAGGAGCATAATTGGTGTTGGCGATCGCTAAATTAAAGGTATTGCTAACATTTGCCCCTACCTCGTCTGTTGCTGTGACTCTGATGTCTAAGGAACCGACCATCCCGTTGAGAGGGGTACCACTAAAAGTGCGAGTAGCAGCATTAAAAGTCAACCAACTCGGTAAGGCATTCCCGTTACTCAAGGTAGCTGTGTAAGCAAGGCTACTTCCGGCATCAACATCACTGAAGGTGTTGGCAGGCAGTAGAAAAGAGAAAGGGATATCTTCTGCGGCGCTTTGATTTGGAATTGAGTTAACAACAGTGGGAGTGTCGTTGACGGCAGTAACCGTAACACCAAAGGTTGTTTCGACAAATAAACCATCCGAGTCTGTGGCTCGAATAGTCAAGTTGCCCGTACCGTTGGCGTTGGTTGCATAGTCTAGTATCAACTCTCCTGTAACTGCATCAACGGTTGTTGCTGCGAATAAACTGGGATTACTATTGTTGGCGATCGTGTAGGTCAGGTTCGTATCTGTGTCGTCATCATCGGTAAAGGCAGCAAACAAGTCAATCACCGTATTAGGAGCATCTTCCTGCACAATGACATTACTAATGCCAGTGCTACTCGGAGCTTCTAACTCTCGGTAAAGTTGAGCGTACACTCCATAGCTTGAGCCATCCTGACCATTACTCGTCCAATTAACAATGAAATCCCCGTCAGCGTCCATCGCAACATTGGAGAACCGTTGAGAATTGTTGGTATAGGTATTAACCTGAAACTCATCACCTAAAGCCTCTCCAGCTGCATTGTAACGCTGAGCATATACACCATAGCCAGAGCCATCTTGAGCATTACTACTCCAGGTAATTACAAAATCTCCATCGGCATCCATCGCCACTGTGGAGTAGAGTTGAGAACCACTGGTAAAGGTATGGACTCGGAACTCCTGACCTAAAGCCTCTCCGGCTGCACTGTAGCGTTGAGCGTAGACTCCCCAACCGGAACCATCCTGCCCACTGCTAGTCCAAGTCACCACAAAATCCCCATCGGCATCCATCGCAACGCTGGAAAATCGTTGAGTGCTGCTGGTGTAGGTATTGACCTTAAACTCGCCACCTAAAACCTCTCCAGCCGCACTGTAGCGTTGAGCATAGACTCCATAGCTAGAGCCATCCTGTCCAGCACTATTCCAGATAACGACAAAGTCTCCGTCTGCATCCATCGCCACCTTAGAGTAGATTTGAGAACCACTGGTATAGCTGTTGACTTGGAATTCGTTACCTAGAGCCTGTCCTGCCGCGTTATAGCGCTGGGCATATACGCCCCAACCAGAGCCATCCTGACTATTACTACTCCAGGTAACGACAAAGTCCCCATCGTCATCCATCGCTACCGTCGAAAACTGTTGAGTACCACTGGTATAGCTGTTGACTCGGAATTGGTCACCAATTGCCTCTCCCACAGCGTTATAGCGCTGGGCGTAGACTCCCCAACCGGAGCCATCCTGACCATTGCTACTCCAGGTAACAACAAAGTCTCCATCGGCATCCATCGCTACCGTCGAAAACTGTTGAGAATTGCTAGTAATAGTATTAACTCGGAATTCGTTACCTAGAGCCTGTCCTGCCGCGTTATAGCGCTGGGCGTAGACTCCCCAACCGGAACCATCCTGACCATTGCTACTCCAGGTAACGACAAAGTCCCCATCAGCATCCATTGCTACGGACTGCGGTGTTTCGGTGAATGTGCGTTGCTCACTGCTAGTGTGAGTGTTAACGCGGAATTCTGAACCAATAGGAACAATTGACATAGGAGTTAAGAGGTAAAGGTAAATGAAAAACGAAACTTAAAAAAGGTCGGATTTCTAAAGATTTCTTGATTAACCTGTCATTTGCGAACTTGGGCGTAGCCAGTAAGAAAACTCTGGCGCAGTAAAGGCTTGTCGCATTTCTGGTCTTTCGTTATTAAGAATGGTTGGACGCAGGACACTGGGTAAAAACTCGACATCATAAAGCTCTTGACAACCTGCTGTAAACTCCAGCATTCCTACCAGTTGCCCACTGCGGAGGTCTACGACAGCTACACCACACAGCAGGCGCTCAAACCGTTGTTGTACAGGTAAACCACCGAAAATATGCTGCTCCCGAATTTGGCTGAGTCCAACTAACGCATAGTTCCCAATACAGCACAACCCCCGCAAAAAACCTGGTAAAGCGCAGACTACATCGTGTTGCCCTGAGTGAGGATTAACACGCCACAATTCGCCTTCACCAGAGTTGAGTATCCACAAAAAGCGATCGTGCCAACAGGGAGAATGAGGCATTGACAAACCTCGTAATACAATCTCTCCACTATCTACATCAATGAGAATCCCGCCTGTTGCTTTGTTGTTTCGCCATCCACCAACCTCATCACTTTCCCCTAATGCCGTAACAAACTTAGGTTGTCCGTCTATCATTGCTAAGCCATTTAAATGGCAGCGGTCTTCCGGTACTAGTTGAGAGATGAAGCGGGGTTGCCAGCGAGGAATGAAGCTGTAATCTTTACTCAGAGAGGCTAGACAGGAAAAGCGTGTATTGACGAGCCACAAACTATCCCTACCAAAAGCCAAGTCGTGAATGTTCAGGTCGCCTGTAAAGTAGGTGGCACGGGGTAAGTAAAGAGTGTCATAGCGCCCTGGCTGATTTTCCAGGTATTCATCAGCCAGCAACGGGGCATTAGCAAATAGCAAAACTTCATGATGTGTCGCTAAGGCTAGCCGCTGTCCCTGCACAGCTAAACCCATCGGTTTGGGAAATTGCCGTAGGAGAACAGTCACTTGCTGACCATTCCAACCGACTAAAGCCAGTTTACCTGCCTGATAAGTCGTGATGGCGAGTGAACCATTTACCTGACTCAGCCATGCTTGAAAGGTATCAGAAGCATTACACTCAATAACCTTAGGGGCATCAGGTGGAAAAGTAAGTTGATTCATCATTGAGATGCAGTTGAAAGGAGATAGCGTTCTGCTAAATTCATTTGACAATAGACATAAAGGTTCGCTCCTCAAAGAAAGGCTTGGAGCAGGTCAAGAGTAACTTGGTTATTGAAGTAATCGATTTATTAGCAAGAAGTATCCTAGATACCAGAATATTCTCTCGTTATTAGGTAAAGCTAGGTGTTTTACAGAATCTTTATCGAAAAAACACAATTCTAAAATATGTTGCGATAACACAAAACCTTGACTGAATCACAAGTTGATAGTCAACTGAACTCTCGCGTTATCAAGCTATTTACTAATAATGTCTGTGTTGAATCTTACTAATCTGTGAACTCCTAAGCCATTTTATAGAGATTAGATAATCAACTACAGTTTATGCAGAATATAAAAAGCATTGTTGGGGTTAATAGTAAGGAATCGAGTTTACTGACACTCGTTGATTAACCCTTAAGTAATGTGCAGTTTGTTTTAGAGGATCGAGAGGTACGAGAATCAATCGAAGAGGTATAGCAAAAGGCAGAGGGCAAAGGGCAGAAGGCAGAAGGCTTTTATGAATATTGTTTGTACAGTAAGCTTTTTAACCTTTTTCAACTGGATAGCTATTTCCGCCACGCTACACTCAGCGATTTTGTGAGGTCTGCGATCGCTAGTGTAAGGAATGCAACAAACAATCTTTACGACACTATTGCCAAGTATTTCCCAGGTGTTGCAAAGTGTTGAGAAGTATATCTTTCCGTTGAACGATGCTTGACTAGTCACTCATTGCCTATTGTTCAAGGGTACTGTTCCAACACCCCCCACAGCTCCTAGCTACAAAAGTCATTCAGCATGGTTAGAAAAGCCGTCGATTGTATCCTCGAAGAAGCAATACCTATCCCGGTTGTAGAAGTTTTAGAAAATCCAGCATTAACAGAGGCGGTTGTTGTTCCCAACCCGCCTCTATCAATTTCTAAGGAAGCGATTCGCACCAGTCTCCGGGCATCTACCGTAGATAGTGTCTTTGCCACTATCTTTAGCAGCGCTACCACAGGTATTTTACTGACTAACTTTTTGTTAGAACTCGGTGCGACAAGCGTGGAAATTGGCTTACTATCGTCAATTCCCATGTTAGTAAACTTACTTCAACCACTAGGCGCCTACCTGGCAGATCGCACCACCAGTCGCCATTGGTACGGTTTATGTGTTTTTGGAGTGTCACGGCTACTTTGGCTGGTTCTATTGCTTTTCGTAGCACAAGTCGGTGACTCCCAAACTGAACACCACCACCTTGTCCTTGCGACACTCCTCATTGTCTTGGTAACGAGTATCCTCAGTGCCTTAGGCAGTGCTTCTTGGTTTAGCTGGATGGCATCATTGGTTCCCCGGCAGTTGCGCGGACGATATTTTGGTATTCGTAATAGTGCTGCTACTTTGATGAGTCTCGTTTGTGTTCCAGTGATGGGACTAGGAATCTCAGTTTGGAGAGGTGGAACACTCCAAGGCTACAGCATTGTTTTATTTTTGGCTGTTTTGGCAGGGTTGATTAGTTTAGCCTTTCAGTTCTTCATCGTCGATGTGAATCCGCAAGCACCACTGCCACAACTCAAAAGCTTGACTGAACGTAAGTCAACTGAACCAGCATCTAAGTGGTTTAAGGACGGTAACTTTTTGACCTTCCTCCTGTACCTCAGCCTATGGATGTTTGCCGTAAACCTCAGTGCCCCGTTTTTTAACCTCTATATGCTGGACAATCTGCATCTAGATGTCAGTTTGGTCACGCTTTATGGCAGCTTAACGGCAGGAGCAAATCTGCTGATGTTGGTGGTGTGGGGTAAGTTAGCAGACCGGATTGGTAATCGCCCGATTCTAATCTTGATTGGAATTCTTGCCGCCGTCACGCCTTTGTTCTGGTTAGGAACAGGAGCGAACTCAGCGTCCCTTTGGCTATGGCTGCCTTTGGTGCATCTGTTTAGCGGTGGGACATGGGCAGCAGTTGACTTGTGCAACGGTAATATGCAGATGAGTGTTGCACCTGCACGAAGTCAAGCCGCTTATTTCGCGATCGCAGCAGCGATTACTGGTGTTACGGGAGCGATGGGAACGGCAGCAGGAGGGTTTCTCGCTCAGTCAACGAGTACAGGTGGCTTACCTGGATTATTTGCGCTTTCAGCGGTTTTAAGACTTGTTGCCTTATTACCTTTGGTGTTTGTACAAGAGCAACGTAGTCAATCCCTGACAAAGCTTTGGCGTGAAACGAAGCAAGGATTTAAGACATCGCTATCGCTCTTGGGTAAGAACGATGCTAGCCTCGCTATCAAACCTCAACCTGTGCCTATTCAAACAGCAAAACTAGGTAAATCGTTCAGAATAAGGAGTAGGAATTAAGGAGAGTAAGTATCAAGGCTTTGTTCCCTTGACACTCTTACCCCATAACCAAAGGCAGCATGAACACCGTAGATTATCTCCGCATTAGCCTAATTGACCGCTGCAACTTTCGCTGTCAGTACTGTATGCCTGAAGGAGTAGAGCTTGACTATATTCTGCGGCAGGAATTGCTGAGTAATGAAGAGCTACTAACGTTGCTCCAGGAAGTCTTTATTCCTGTAGGCTTTAGGAAGTTTCGTCTTACGGGTGGTGAACCCTTATTGCGTCCAGGTGTTGTGGATTTAGTAAGAGCGATCGCTTTTCTTCCCGAAACTCAAGACCTCGCGATGACGACGAATGCGTTCTTACTTGCTGATATGGCACAAGACCTCTACGACGCGGGTTTGCGACGCATCAACATTAGCCTTGATTCTCTTGTTGCGGAAACATTTGACAAAATTATCGGCAATCGCGGACGTTCGCGCTGGCAGCAGACTTGGGAAGGCATTCAAGCCGCGTATCACGTTGGGTTCGACCCTTTGAAGCTAAATGTCGTCGTGATTCCAGGGGTAAATGACCAGGAAGTACTAGATTTAGCTGCTTTAACCCTTAACCGCCACTGGCACGTCCGGTTTATCGAGTTTATGCCAATTGGTAATTCGCAACTCTTTGGTGAGCGGGCTTGGGTGCCCTCCGAAGAGTTGCGGCAGCGCATTCGGGATGTTTTTGGCTTAATAGAATCCCGCGTCCGGGGTAATGGCCCGGCTGACGTATTCCAAATTCCCGGTGCTTTGGGAACTCTAGGATTTATTAGTCAGATGTCGGAATGTTTTTGCGATCGCTGCAACCGAATGCGCTTATCTGCCGACGGCTGGTTACGCCCTTGTTTGCTCAATGAAACTGGACAAATTGACTTAAAAACCGCCCTGCGTCAAGGGGTTCAAACCGCTCACTTAAGAGAGCAAGTCAGTCAATTGCTGATGATTAAACCAGAGATTAACTTCAAACAACGAGACTCTGGGACTACTGGCACCTATACCCGTACTATGTCTCAAATTGGTGGATAGCCAAGTTGTTGTTAGTGTTTAGTTTTTAGTTGTTAGATAGATAATAGCTCGTTGCTAAAACCTTGTCTCAGAAAGCCTTTCGGGCATATTTCCCTACTAACAACTAACAACTAACAACTAACAACTAACAACTAGCCTAGGCTTTCCGTGAATAGAACTCAACCACGAGTAATTCGTTAATTTGTAGCGCCACCCACTCACGTTCGACAACACCATTGACCTTGCCAGTCAGGTTGCCCTTGTCAAACTCTAAATGGCTAGGAAGGTTTGCCAATCCTGGGAATTGCAAGTTTTGTTCTACCAGACGCTTAGAGCGATCGCGTTGATTTACACTAATCACGTCACCGGGACGACACTGGTAACTAGCAATATTGACCACCCGACCATTAACCATCACATGACCGTGGTTCACTAACTGACGTGCCGCTGGGATTGTGCCAGCCATTCCTAAGCGGAACACTGTGTTATCCAACCGCATTTCTAACATTTGCAGCAAGGATTGACCCGTTGAACCCGTCGCGCGACGTGCTTTACGGACATAACGGAGCAACTGCTTTTCCGTAATTCCATAGTTGAAGCGGAGTTTCTGCTTTTCTTCCAGTCGAATCGCATATTCTGACCGCTTCTTGCGAGCCTGTCCATGCTGACCCGGTGGGTATGCTCGACGGGGTGTCTTACGAGTCAACCCTGGCAAATCGCCCAGACGGCGCACAACCCGCAGACGCGGGCCTCGATATCGCGACATATAACTTCCTCTTTCTTGTCCTAACTAGGTCTTTACCCAAAACTATAATCTTACACCTTGAAGGTGGGCACTTCAAAGACTTAATACCATTTTCAATAATACTACTTAGTAAACGATGTGACGCAGGCTATGTGTATCCTTGTTTTTGTGTGCAAAGCGCATGGCAAGTCTTTGACTAGTGACCAAGGAGTGATGACTAACTAATCAAATCTTCGGAAAATTGTACCTAGCTGATTTGTTCACTGCCTAATGACTACTTCAGACTTGAGAATTGTTTCTTTGCTGCCCAGTGCGACAGAAATTGTGGCAGCGTTAGGGTTAGTTGATGCGATTGTTGGGCGATCGCATGAATGTGATTACCCGGCAGACATTCAAAATCGACCCATTTGCACAGAAGCACGACTAGATTCAGAAAAACCCAGTGCCCAAATTGATGCGGATGTCGTTGAATTGGCCCGAAAAGCCCTAAGCATCTACAACATCAAAACGGATGTCCTAGAACAGCTACAACCAACCCACATTGTTACCCAAGACCAGTGTGATGTTTGTGCTGTCAACTTCGCTGACGTTGAGAAAGCTGTTGCTCAATTCACAAAAAGTCAACCCAAGGTGATTTCCTTGCAACCTAACGTGCTAGGCGATGTTTGGGCAGACATTGAACGAGTGGCTGCTGCGTTAGGAGTGGAATCGCAGGCTGTCTTAACAGGCTTAGAATCTCGCATTAAAGCTTGTAGACAAAAGACTCAAGGACTGCCTGAGAATTCCCGTCCCAAGGTTGCTGGCATTGAGTGGACTGACCCTCTCATGGCAACTGGTAACTGGATTCCAGAACTCATAAAACTGGCAGGTGGTCAGCCTGTATTTGGTGTTGAGGGCAAACATTCCCCTTACCTACAATGGGAGACTCTCGTAGAAGCTGACCCAGAGGTAATAATTGTTATGCCCTGTGGTTTTGATTTAAATCGGACTCGCCAGGAAACCCAACAGATGGCACAGCATCCACAGTGGCAAAACTTGCAAGCTGTCAAAAACAGTAAGGTTTATCTTACCGATGGTAATTCCTACTTCAATCGACCGGGACCACGACTAGTCGATTCTTTGGAAATCTTGGCAGAGATTCTGCACCCGGAACTGTTTGAGTTTGACTATCAAGGAACTGGGTGGGAGCGGTTTTCCTTGTCTTTTTAGATCAACTGGCGTTTTTTACTTCCTCTTTCATGCTGTGAGGTCACCTAATCAGGTGAATGCGATCGCAAGGGATAACAACTACGATTGATAATCTAGGGAAGTTGATTGGCTCAAAATCACAGGGTTGCACGGCTAGAAATCTGATCTACTTATTACAATTATCCGTAGTTTTACGGACATTCTGTTGAGCCGTTGAAGTATGAAACTATAAGGCTCTGTCTTTGTGGGGATGTCATGCGCCAGTTGGTCTCTCAAGCCTTGACAATGTTTACCAGTCTGCTCTACAAGCGGACAGTCATCGTTCTGACGCTGTTACTATGCTCTGGAGTGTCAGCAGCTTTGTGGAATATGTCTCATCTCTCATCAAAGCTGATTGAGACCCAGGCACTTCAGAACGCTACCCTATATGCCCAAGCGCTCAATGAGGCACGTACACTCTACAGTTCCGATGCCGTTGATCGGATCGGAGAAGGTCACGGGATTATCATCACCCACAACTACACGACCCAAGACAAAGCGATTCCCGTACCAGCGACCTACTTAATAGAACTCGGTAATCGGCTTAGTGAACAAAACCCTGGCATGTCAGTTCGGCTGTATAGTGAGTATCCCTTTCCCAAGCGGCGCAATGACGGTGGACCTAGAGACACGTTTGAGCGAGAAGCACTCCAAACCTTAAGGCAAAATCCCAAGGAGCCATTTTTTCGGATTGAGAAATTTCAGGGTCGTACAGCATTGCGATATGCACAGGCAGATATCCTCACACCCAGTTGTGTCAATTGTCATAATACTCTTTCTGATAGCCCCAAAAAGGATTGGAAAGTCGGGGACGTGCGAGGAATTCTAGAGATTACTACTCCCCTCGACAGCTTCATGGACAAAACAAAAGAGGGTCTCCGGGGAACCTTCGCTATGTTAGCGATGCTCTCTATGTTGGGTGTTGTAGGAATCACCCTAGTTATCGGTAGATTGCGGCAAACATCTAAAGAGTTGGAGCGACGTGTGATTGAACGCACTGCCCAACTCCAAGAGGCAAATGAAGAACTTGTCAAAGAACAGGAAAAGTCTGAGAGTTTATTGCTCAATATTTTGCCCAAACCTATTGCTAATCAGCTAAAAGAGGGACAACGGCATATTGCCGAGGGCTTTACTGAGGTGACGATTCTTTTTGCGGATATCGTTAACTTTACCCAGTTGTCGGAAAAGATATCACCAAGAGAACTCGTTAGGTTGCTCAACGAGATTTTCACGGGATTTGACCAGCTTAGTGAGCAACACCAATTGGAGAAAATTAAGACGATTGGGGACGCTTATATGGTGGTGGGTGGTATTCCTATAGCCCGCAGTGACCATGCAAAAGCGATCGCCCAAATGGCGATCGATATGCAACGGGCAGTTTCCCAGTTTAATGATCGGCATGGCACTACACTCAATATCCGCATTGGAATTAACTCTGGTCCTGTAGTTGCCGGAGTTATAGGTACTAAAAAATTCATCTACGACTTGTGGGGTGATGCCGTGAATACAGCTAGCCGGATGGAATCCCATGGTGTTGCCGGGTGTATTCAAGTCACAGAATCAACCTACGAGTACTTACGAAATGATTATGTATTTGAGGAGCGTGGTGTCATCCAGGTTAAGGGTAAGGGAGAAATGGTGACTTATTTCCTTACTGGTAGAAAAGTTAAAAACTTAGTCGGTACTGTCTAAAAAGCCTTGTTGAAAAGTTACCTGGAAGTTCCTGCCTGGAAGAAGCGGGATTTGAGATAGGGAGAAGTTATTGCACGCAATTCCCTATGCTGATAAAGAGATAAAAGTAAGAATTCCAGGAACGGCTATATGACAGATACATCCTATATTTTTCTCGCTGGGGCAAGTCGGGGCGTTGGTCGAGAAATCGCTAAATGCTTGGTAGAACAAAACCAGAAGGTAAAAGCCCTGCTGCGTTCAGAAGCGTCTCGTGCGGAATTAGAAGCGATGGGAATTACGGTGGTGATGGGAGATGCTTTGGATGTGGCAGCAGTCGAACAGGTGATGTTAGGAGAACCGATCCATGCAGTTATTAGCACAATCGGTGGTTTACCGAAAGAAGGCGATCGCGCTGACTATCTGGGTAATAAGAATCTCATTGATGCGGCTGTGAAGGCAGGAGTGCAAAAGTTTATCCTTGTTTCTTCGATTGGTAGTGGAGAAAGTGTCGTTGCTATACCACCGCAAGCCCTGGAAACACTAAAGCCTGTCTTGATCGAGAAGGAAAAGGCAGAGAAGCACTTGATTGAGAGTGGACTCACTTATACCGTAATTCGACCAGGTGGCTTAAAGTCAGAACCAGCCACAGGAAATGGTGTAGTTACAGAAGACTACAAAGTTGCTGGAACAATTCACCGCGCTGATGTTGCCCAGTTAGTTTGTCAGTGTCTCGTTTCTGATGCGGCAAATAATAAAATTCTCTCTGCGGTTGATCGGCAGATGATGTATGGTCAAACCTCGTTTGAAGAACTTAGCTTGACTTGAGGGGTTTAATCCAATGGCGGTGGAATGCCCAATCCAGGGTAAAGCGGGCGACAAGGAAGCATACAATACTCTCAAGACTCAACACACCCAATAACCAAAAAGTGTCAAGCAAATTCTGTTCCACTTCTACGGGGGCAAGCCCTCGTACTAAGCCGAATGCTAGCACAGCTCCATCTTTGAGGTGTGAGTTTTCATCATCTCGAATCACATAGCGGTAGGTGATGCCAAAGAGGAAACCACTAATAAACGCGATCGCTATTCTTCCTAGCCAATCTACAGCGGTTGTCATGTGTAAGGCAGTAAATCTCTCAAACTCTGCCAGCACTAGACTATTGCCTACTGCGATGACGCTCTCAACCAGCGCCAGGGACAACGCTGACACAGTGCCAGCTTTTAAAGATTCAATTCGCTCAGCAGACTCGTTCACAATCCTCACCTTAAGCTAAAGACCGCTCAGATTGAATTATCATAAGGCTTGTAGTCATTCCGTACTTTATATATCGCTATGGATATTCTGTCGTTGGGTTGGGTTTCGGTACTAGTGTTGTTCACTTGGTCAATTGCAATGGTCGTTTGGGCACGTAACGGTTTCTAGAGGCATCGTGGAAAGTTCTTTTGTTACTGTTTTGTTTGTAGCTGCGGCAGGACTCTTAGTTGTAGTCAGCGGAGGTGTCCTTTATTTGACGGCGGCAGAGTGGCGCGATCGCCGTCGCCAAGATCGGGATAAAAAAAGGTAAGGACATGGGATTTCGGGTTGTTTGTTGTTTGTTATTAGTTGTTTGTATTTTTTATCAACAACCAACAACAAATAACCAAGTCGGCGGGAAGCTACCTCTCTTCTAGGTGTGGGAGGAACCCCACCCGCCGACTTATTTGTGAGTGCAAGGGAGGAGTTTTCAGCGTCGAGAAGAGCGATGTGCTTAATGGTATAAGGCTCTTTCGTCCCCGCCGCCAACCCCCATAATGTAAGCAGTAATCGAGTGCCAAAGGGTAATGCTATATGGTTAACCCCGTCCCCATCTTGCAAACCATCGCTACTGATACTTGGATCAAAGCTACTTGGGAAGAATTTTTGACATTTGCTGATGACCCAACCCTTGTCAGTGGTAGATTCTACTACGAACAAGGCGAAATGAGGATTGAAATGGCAGCACTGGGAACAGCGCACAGTCGGGATAACTCGATTGTCTCCACAGCAATTGTTCTATTCGCCGCCCTCAAAAACATCAGAATTATTGAGTTTACGAACTGTAGTTTCAAAAAAACAGGTATCCGGGAGTGTCAACCCGACATTGCTTTCTATATCGGTTCTTCCTTGCAATTTCCACCCCGGAGTAATTCCCCTGTCGATCTCAATCAGTTAGTCCCACCAACTTTGGTGATCGAGATTGGTGCATCTTCTCTTAGTGATGATTTAGAACGGAAGCGAATTCTCTACCAAAACTTAGGTGTTCAGGAATATTGGGTAGTGGATGCAATGCTCTTCAAATCACTGCCTTTACCATTACTCAAGGGAAAAGCTATGCAATTCAACAGTCCCACGTTTTACCAGGCTTAGCAATTTCATTAGTGGAAACAGCACTGACGCGATCGCAAACAGAGGATGATGGAGCAATTACTCGTTGGCTCCTCTCCAGTTTTAGTCAATCATGAGTAACAATTATCGCCTCAAGCAGTTGTCACAGTTTCCGCACTTAAATCCAATTGCTTCCTGAGTGAAGCCAAAAGCTTTTAACAAAAATTGCCAACGACACTCGCGAGTATTCAGATATTGAGTCATCTGCTTGAGTACTTGCTGTTGGGTAGCACTCAACTGGGCAAGCGTTTGAGATTTTTCAGATGGATGCTTATAGTAATGAAATGGGTCTTGCCATTTTAGCTGACCAGCACTGTGCAGGAGAGCCAGAGCAACTGCACCCTCGCGATACTGTCTTGCTACTGTTGCGACTTCCCCTTGAGGTGGCAATTTCTTCACCAACTGCTGGGCATTTTGATAGTGCGATCGCAACTTCTTCTCAAAAAACTCTCGTTGCTGCTTATCATCTGGATACAACAACCCCGTTGGCTCACACATTAATGTCAAAGCATCAGATGGCTTACCATCCCGTCCCCCTCTGCCAACTTCCTGAATGTACTCTGATAAAAGTTGTGGGGACTGAAAATGCAAAATCCAACGCACATTTGGCTTGTTGATACCCATGCCGAAGGCAGACGTACAGACAACAAACTGACTTTTCCCACTCAGCCAACTCGCTTCAATCTCTCGACGTTCCTCTGCACTTAACCCCGCATGGTAAGCGGCTGTTGCGTAACCTACTTGTGCTAACCAAGCCGCTAATTCTTCACTATCTCGACGCGATCGCACGTAAACTAATCCTACTTGTTTGGGTCTTGCTTGGATAAACTGCAATAGCTGCTGGCGGCGTCCTCTAGGAGTCCAGACAGTTTGAACTTTAAGGTTGAGATTTTGTCGATAGGGACTGAGTAAAAAGACCTCTGGCTGTTGCAGTTGCAAGACGTTTCGGATGATTTCTTGGGCGCGGGGATCGGCTGTGGCTGTGAAAGCGGCAATGCTGATTTTTGTCCCTTTTGGCTTATGCTTCAGTAAAGTTGGTCGTATTGTACCCAAACGTCGATAAGCGGGTCGAAAGGTATCACCCCACTGAACTAAGCAATGCGCTTCATCTAATATCAATCCATTAATTTTTAGCTGCGGCTGACACAATCTTTCCCACACTTTGGGACTTAATAAAGTTTCTGGCGAGAGATACAGTAATCGTAGTTGTTGCCGTTCCAAAGCTTGCAGCGTCTTCTTGCGTTCCCAGGCTGGCAATTCACTATGCAACAAAGCAGCAGGTAACTTTAGCTGACGCAGTTCCTGCACCTGATTTTCCATCAGCGCTACTAGAGGTGAGACTACCAACGTTAATCCTGTCTGTAATAGCGCTGGGAGTTGAAAACAAATCGACTTTCCACCACCCGTAGGCATCACAATCAGCGCATCTCGCTTTTCTAGCAGACACTGAATAATCTCACCTTGCGGTGGTCGAAAATTATCATATCCCCAGGTTTTTTGGAAGGCTGCACGAACGTCGTTCCAGGATGTTGTTTCAGACGTGTTATCTGTAGGGGCGAAGTATTTGGGTGATAACTGATAGAACTTGACTCTAGTATTGATATCCAACTGCTTTGCCCTCCGCTTGATTTTTCTGTATCCAGGAATATTACAGAAAGATCAATAGTTATACTTCCGAAAATATACGGATTTTGAACGATCAAGGTTCATGGTAGAAACTCTTACACTGGGCAAAACAACATTATTCAGCAGCTTCATACATAAACTAAAAAGTGAATGGAGTAAAAAGCGATCGCTGACTTTACTACCTGTAGACTAGAAACTACGAGAACACCTCAGGACTTACGCAGTAATCTCTAGTAGTAAATTGCTAGTAGCTGTGGTCGCCTACTGAAATTGATGCTTCTGCTGGTTAGTTGAGCTACAGAATTAGCAAGTCCAAGTTTATGACTAGCTCAAAAATATTGATATAAAGTTATATAACTTTAGGCATAAATTTTAGACTTCTATATGAGAGTTATTTATAGCCGCAAAATCATAATTCAAAGGAGTATATTTTATGCATAGCCGTTTAGCTAGAAATTTTTTAAAAGGTTTGGTTGGGGCATTAGCTATTGCTTTGGCAATCTCCATCTTTACTGCAACTAATGCATCCGTCAGTTTCTATTATTCCATTACTGACCTAGGTACCCTTGGTGGTAACTTCAGCGAAGCTAAGGGTCTCAACGATGCAGGTCAAGTAGTTGGTGATGCAACTAACAATCAGCCCAATTTTGTGCGGCACGCCTTTTTGTGGAACAACGGTACGATGACTGACTTAGGTACTCTCGGTGGGATATCTAGCAGCGCCTCTAGCATCAACAACAAGGGGCAGGTGGTTGGTCAGTCAGATACCATTGATGATCCATATGGCGGTGCTAGGCACGCCTTTCTATGGGATAGCGGCACAATGATTGCCTTTGATAACCTCGACAGCCAATACAGCTTTGCCTCTGGCATCAACAACAAGGGGCAAGTAGTCGGCAGCTCAGGGCAGGCTTTTATGTGGAACAATGGCACAACAACAGTTCTGGGTACCCTTGGCAGCGACAGCAACAGTAGCGCTGAAGACATCAACTATGCGGGACAGGTAGTTGGCACTTCATTTAGCGATGATGTTTCGTCACGCGCCTTTCTGTGGGATAACGGCACGATGATTAATCTAGGTAATCTTGGCGGTAGCAGAAGCAGCGCCTCTGGTATCAACCAAGCAGGAAGGGTCATTGGCTTTTCGGAAACCAGTAATGGTTATTTTCACGCCTTTTTGTGGAACAATGGCACGATGACTGATTTGGGTACCCTTGGCGGCAACGAAAGTCATGCCTATGGCATGAATAAAGTGGGGAAGGTGGTTGGCTCTTCTGAAACTAGCAGTGGAGATAGTCATGCCTTTTTGTGGAACAACGGTAAGATGTTCGACCTCAATAACCTACTGCCTAACAACTCTGGCTGGGTATTATGGTATGCCAAGGATATTAATAACAGAGGGCAGATTGTCGGCTATGGGTCATTCCAAAATCAAGCTAGGGCTTTTCTCCTAACACCTGTTTTGATCACTAATTAGATAACTCAATTTAAACGCGGTAAAAGTAGCAATCACTCAGTTATTCAGTGGACAATCAATTATTAGTGCTCACAATAATCACAGCCACCTCTAGTAGTAGGATGTGTCGTGACGCATCCTACTACTGAGCAATTAAGCATATGGAGTTTATTGAGGAAATTTCTAGTCTTTTATAGTGTCGATGCGCCTAATTCTCGACATACGATATTCACCTTCAGGACGAACCTCAACATAAACTTGACCTGAATCAATAGAGGCAATAGGTACGAAAGCAATCTTGACATTACTTTTAAAGTCCATAATGGCAGCAAATGCTTTGTCACTATCTTCAGTAATTTGGTAGATATTAATAATTAGGCTAGGATATGCAAACGTTGGAAGCGCGTGTAATGTTTGCTTAAGTAACTGAATAAAAGAAAGCTTGTTTTTGGCTCTATACAAAGAACCTGAGTAGGAGTCTGAAATTACACTGCTCAGTTTGGTTATATCTTTAGAGTCATAGGAAGTCTTAAATTTCTGAAATAGAGAAAGCATATTTCCGGAGAGACGAGGTGGATTATGGTCTTTTATATGCCAAGAGATAATCCCTTCCACAACCTTTTCGGCTACCCAAACAGCATCTATAATCATAGTTTCGTCTAGTATAAGATTCAAGCTCAAGGATAAATCCTTTTAAGTAGTTTTAAATCCGGAAATACACTGATAAATTAACAGAATATCGTAACGTTCCTACCAGAAACTGATATGAAAATTTCTAACCAAATACTTATAAAAGTTGAATTGAATAGATATTTTGTAAGACAGTATCATAGGCAGTCTCTACCAAGGCGATCGCGTTCTACCTCAACTCGCCCAATAAACCAAATATTTAGTCTCTTGAAGAATAGCTAACTCTTTTTACTTAAGTTGTTCGCGCAGTACTAGGGCAAATGCTTTAGCTTCATTTCTATCGTTAGGCCAACCATTAGATTGAGTTGTTTTTCCTTCGCCTGTAGTTATCAATACTGTGGGAATTCCCCCAATGCCAATATAAGCAATCCAAATTCCTAGCGCTAAAACTACAAGTCCAATTATTTTTAAAATTAAGCTTCCTGAGAAAAGAGTAGCAATTACAAATGCTGTCAATATTCCTAGAGCGCCTAGAATCGCTACAACAAAAGATTTTTGCTTATAAAACCGAACAGCAGCAATCTGATGGATTGGAATTTCTTCTACAGTTTTACTACCAAATAAACCTTTCTTGCTCAGGAATATAACCTCTTTGTTTGATATTGTTCCAAACTTGTTACTGAGAAGACTTTGATCTCCTAAGTCTTTAGCCATATAATCTCCCTATCGAGACAAACGAGAATGACGCTACCGATTCTAACCTCACATTCCGCAGGTTGGCTGTAAACGTGAGAAAGTTTTTCCCTAATAAGGCAACACATTTTTTCTACGTCCAGCAAAAATTCCTGGATTATGAAGAAGCATCATATGCTGCCTAATTTCTCAAAGGAACCGCTTCTACAGGCTGAGTTTTATAACGAAAGGTTTCAAATTACTTCTGAGCAACTACAGCGATGTTCCAGGCAAAGCGCTTCATCAATGGAATCTTTTTCACAAGACTATCAAACTTCTCTAATCGGAGATACATTGGCGCTAATCTTTCCTGCTCAATAATAATTTTCTTCCAGTAGCGCTCCTGATTGGGGTCAACCTTTTCAATGAGATAGAAACGCAAGAAAATCCAAAGAGTTGCTATCCAAAAAGTGTCGTAAGCCGTCTCGGAAAACAGAGATTGAATGTAATTTACTATATTAATATCCAGTGGCATCTCATCCTCTGTTCGCACCTCAGTTGCCATACGCCGATAGACATTAATCACGGGATTATGCTTGAGCGGGTCCCAAAAACAGGCTTTCCCACCAGGTTTTAGAACTCGATGCATTTCCTTTAAAGCGATTTTGGGATCAGGAATATGGTGTAGTAAGTTTGAGGCATAGACTAAATCAAACGTGTTGTCAGGGAAATCCAACGCCATTGCATTAGCGGTACGTCCTTCAATCTCAACCCCATTAGCAGCAGCTAGCTGAAGCGCTACTTCTACCATTCCCGGTGAATAATCCGTCGCTACACACCTCGCTCCTTGTTTAGCAAAATAGACACTATTTTCCCCAGCACCACACCCCAAATCTAAAAGCAGTTTGCCTCGAATATCTCCCATTTGTCGTAAAATAAATCTATTCTCTGGAGCCGTGCAAGCTTCAAAATAATCGGCTACTTTTATCCCATCTACATCAATAGCAGCAGCCCAAGCATCATGAAATTGTCGCTCTCGCTTAAGGGTTTCATCTAACATTTTTTCTGCCTACATCGTTACCAACAATAGTGTAGAGTTTAATCTTCAATTGCAGCTAAAATAGCTTATTTTTATAAGTTTAGGAAAAAGCTATTTGTCATTGCTTTTGATTGGATACCGTTACGGAATTAATTTCCATTTTACAAAAATTACTAAAATTATTTCTATCGTAGCTCAAGATATCTAACAAGAGATAGGTCGAATTTTTGCCACTAATTGATAACGCAAATCTACGCGAATCATTAGGAACATATTTTGCTTCTAAGCTGCTGAAAATTTCACCGTCTTTATTCAACGTAGATAATCGTAGAGATGAACTAACACAGGGTTCGCTTAAGGAAATAATTGCACCAGTTACTTTAGCCTTTTCTGGCAGTGAACCAAGGTAAAGAAAAGATGTTTCTTTTCCCTGTGTGCGATCGCGTTGCGATTGTCCTAGTTCCTTGGAATCCGCTTTCAAAAGGCGATCGCTCGGACGCGATACTAGTTTATAAGTGTTATTGAGATTTTTCTTGACCACAGAGTAGTTCGAGTATGGGTTCACAACCAGCCAGTCCACTTGTCCTCCTGGTCGTTCCCCAGTACGCTGCACAATAGTATTAAGTGTGCGAACAGCAGTGTCCAGAGAGGTTGGACGAATTCGCTGGTAAATACTCACCACAGTACCCCGTTCTAAAGTGAACTGCACAGGCAAACGCCTGAAGTCTTGGGCAATTTCCTGATTTTGAGTAAATGCATCAAACACCACCGTAACGACATCCAGTTCTTTATCCGTTAGCCATTCCCCAACAACCGGAAATTTATTCGTGTCTTGCAGTACCCCTCCACTTGGATAGCTAGGCAACGAATTGGGGACAACCACATACTGAGCCTTTAGTAAGCTTTCTAATGGATAGGTATCGCGAGAGTCTACCTTCGGTACAGGTAGAAGGCGCAGAATTCTACCCTCGTGCCCATAGAGTAAGATCTCAACGCCTCTCACCAAACTAGAATCAAGCTGAAGGCGTTGATTGCCCACCACGAAGATAGGCTCTTTTTTGGGAGCTAGTTGGCGTAGGTACTTCACCAGTCGGACGACTTCATCGTAGTCTGTACGCACTAGCGGTGGCATGTTGAGGGCAAACAAGGGATGCAAGAAGTGGCTTAGATTGCCGACTGGGGCTAAGCTAATCACGAGATTGCTGACTAAATAGCAGCCGGCTATGCCCAAAATGAGCGTGCGAAGTTTGCCCTTGACGCTAATCCAGGTTGTCCAAATCAAAGCGAATAATCCGACGATGACTAAGGGCGTAATATGCACGGAATAAAAGACATTCGCATAACGCAGTACAACCAGCCATGCAATCAAGGAGAAGACACCCGACAGTGCCAGAAAGCTGATAGTTGGTAAAGCGACAGCACGGGTAAGAATACTTGCCGACAATCCGATCGCAACGAGTAGCCAGGTTCCCCACCCATAATAGGAGGCGTATAAGCTAGTAATCTCACCGAAAGGCAGATTCCACGACTTGTACAACGTTCCATAGTCGATCATCCTTGCCCGATAGGTAAATTGCCAAGCTACAGCCATCACTGTGCTGACTGCTAGGGCACTGATTAAACCAATCCGCACGCCGTACTCGATTAAATTCCGCCAAGCTAGTTGTGGTTTTTTTCGCACCTCAACCGAGAAACTCAGCAAGGCTTGTACAGTAATTGCCCCCAGGAAAGCAATACAACCATAGACAAAATGACGGCGCAACAGAACCGCTAAGCCAAGCAACAATCCAACTAGAGGAATTTGCCACCATCGCCGGAGTTTGACATCCTGTAAGTAAACCAGCGAGGCAAGGGCAATCAGGAAAGCACCACCCGTGTCAGGGATACCCATGAACGTAGGTATCCAGCTAACTGGGATGAGTAAGGTTAGTAGGGCAGTTGCCCAAAAAACCGTTTGCTGATGAACCCGAACCAGCTTAGAACAAATCCCTCCCATTGCGATCGCAAATGGCAAGAGATAAACCAAGGCAAGCGCCAGTTCGTAAACCAAGCGCGAAGTCCCAAACGTCAAGAGGAATGGCACCAACGGTAGGGTGTAAATCCAATTTCGGTCTTGGACAAGAGAGTTTTTAACTAGCTGTAACCCCTCCCACGGGGATTCTCGAAAAGCGGTGGTTACCCTAATCGCTGAGGAATGCCAGTCGATCCACCAATGGAAGTTACGCTCACTGGATACATACAGTGCTGTGATCGCTACCGTAATCAGCGCCAGAAACCCTAGAAGACAAGCATTAACTAGGAATTTCTGGCGAACTTCTACCCACATTCGGGGAAGAGGCATAGTGTCTAGGCTTGTTCTCTGGAACCTTGAATTGCTACAGGGGCAACTGTTGTGATCTGTTCATCGGGTGAAACAGATGGATTCTTTTCACTCTGCAACGACGCATAGAGTCGGTTGAGGGCATTTACATAGGCTTGAGCGGAGGCGACAATAATGTCGGTATTCGCCGCATGACCCGAATAGACGCGATCGCTATGCCGCAACCGGATGGTCACTTCCCCGATCGCATCAATGCCTGCCGTGACTGACTGAACGGAAAACTCAATCAGTTGGTTCGGCACGTTCACAACCCGGTTCATCGCCTTGTAGACGGCATCAACGGGACCTGTCCCAATCGCGGCATCCGTAAGTTCTTCCCCAGTTGGTGTTCTCAGGGTTACGGTTGCCGTAGGACGAGCGCGATCGCCACAAGACACCTGAACCAACTCCAGACGGAATAGTTCCGGCGCTTGCTGAATTTCATCATTAACAATTGCTTCCAAATCCCAGTCAGACATTTCTTTTTTCTTATCTGCCAGGTCTTTAAACCGGAGAAATGCCTTATTCAAATCAGTTTCTGATAAATCAAATCCCAATTCCTTCAGGCGAGTGCGGAAGGCATTGCGCCCGGAGTGTTTGCCCAAGACAATCTGATTGTCATTTAAGCCAATCGACTGGGCATCCATAATTTCATACGTGAGCTTGTTCTTAAGGATGCCATCCTGGTGGATTCCCGATTCGTGTGCAAAGGCATTTGCGCCAACAATTGCCTTATTTGGCTGCACCAGCATCCCAGTGAGGTTGGACACCAAACGAGAGGTTTTGTAAATTTGGCGAGTATCGATATTGGTCAGGGGTTCTTCAGAGTCTGCTGGACGCCCTAAGAACGGATTGTAATATTGCCGCCGAACGTGCAGTGCCATCACCAATTCTTCTAACGAGGCATTTCCTGCGCGTTCACCAATACCGTTAATCGTGCATTCTAGCTGCCGTGCTCCATTCTTGACGGCTTCCAGGAAGTTGGCTACCCCGACACCCAGGTCATTGTGACCGTGGACTGAAATAACCGCTTGGTCAATATTCGGCACATTTTCTTTAATCCCCCGAATCAGTTCCCCAAACTCACTGGGCATACTGTAACCAACGGTATCGGGGATATTAATCGTTGTTGCCCCAGCCGCGATCGCACGTTCTAGCACTTGGTAGAGGTACTCTGGATCGGTACGTGTGGCATCCATCGTTGAAAATTCCACATCGTCCATAAAGGATTTGGCATAGGCGACCATTTCTTCTGCGATCGCCAACACCTCTGCCCTACATTTCTTGAGCTGATACTCTAGGTGAATGTCGGATGTCGAGATAAACGTATGAATCCGAGCGTGACGCGCTGGTTTTAGCGCTTCCGCCGCCGCTTCAATATCCGCTTTAATCGCTCTTGCCAAGCTACAGACGATAGGACCATCTTCTGTCCCCACTGTCTTGGCAATCTTCTGAACTGCCTCAAAATCTCCGGGACTAGCAAAAGCAAAGCCTGCCTCAATAACATCTACCCCCAGACGAGCCAGTTGTCGAGCAATAGCGAGCTTTTCATCTACATTTAGGGTTGCTCCGGGGCACTGTTCGCCATCTCGGAGTGTGGTGTCAAAAATAATGATGCGGTCTGGTTGTGGTTGCTGGTTCATAGCTCGATTTACTGACATTAGAGACTGGTCTTCCTAAAATCTATAAAAGATACTGGATATTTTTTGTTCAATTATAATTAATAATCGAGTTTCTCAATATGGTTTCGTACATCGTTTAAATCTATGTAACGATCAGTTGCGTTTCTGAGTTCTCTTGCAATCATTCCTTCTGTTGATACTACTGTTATATGCGTATTTTTTGACCGAAGTAATTCAATTGCACGTTCAAAGTCACCATCACCACTAAAAAGAATCACTTTATCGTACTGTTCTACCGTATTAAACATATCAACAACAATTTCTATATCTAAATTAGCTTTTTGAGAATAACGACCCGAATTATCATCGTAATATTCTTTAAGAATTTTTGTCCGGACTGTATAACCAAGACTAATTAACGCATCTCGAAAGCCCCGTTGATCTTGTGGATCTTTTAATCCGGTATACCAAAAAGCGTTCACCAGCATTGTATTTGGCTCACCTTTAAAGTAGTCTAAGACCCTCCTAGGGTCAAAGAACCAGCCATTTTTTTGTTGAGCATAGAACATATTGTTCCCGTCTACAAAAATAGAAAGACGGTTCATTTGGCATGGCATATAAACTAAGACCTAATAGTTCTAGAGAATAATTGAGCTTCTTATTTTAGCAATGTTTATGTAATGATTTTGTGATAGTTACTTTATATTAGTAATACATTTATCGTTCTTGTGCTTCCTCATTCTCTCAATTTTTTTCCTGAAATCACACTCAGCTAATAGAAATGCTACAGCATCCTTATGTGTGTGAAGTGCCAGCTCTTGCGGGAAGAAGTCCAGCTCTCTCGCACGGCGAAGCGTTTGTCCAGGAATCAGGAGTGAGGCATTTGCACACTTCACTTAAGCCTATGTAAATTTGAGTAAAACCGCAGAAAGTCTCCTGCGGTTGTACTTTATCAACTCTACATTTAAATTTGTCGTTCTGCGTTAACTCTCTATAGAAGCCGATTAGTCAGAGGGCTTTATTGCAAATAAGAACACCAGTCACTCCAACTGCCAGCATAAAGCTTACCCGCGTGAATCCCTGCTAGTTCCAAGGAGAAGAGATTGACGCAAGCGGTGACACCAGAACCGCAGTAGACGATGACTTCTGTCTTCGACTCAATATCTGCCCATCGTTGTTGTTGCTCAAGGTTTGGGAGTACAAATCCTTGAGGGTTAGTGACTTCTTGCCAAGGATAATTGATTGCTCCAGGAATATGACCAGCGATTGGGTCAATTGGCTCTTGTTTACCAAGATAGCGATCGCTTTCCCGTGAATCAACTAAGGCAACTTCTGGTAAGTCTTTAAGCGCTTTCACGGCATCAATATTCACCACCCAGTTAGAGCGCAACTGCGGCACAAAGTGTCCTTGTTGAGGAGTTGGTAGAACATCGGTAACCGGATATGCTTGTGACTGCCATGCCGTCCAACCCCCATCCAGTAAAGCAACGTTGTTATGCCCTAAGTAGCGCAGGAGCCACCAAAGCCGTGCCGCAAAGGCAAAGCGGGAGTCATCATAGGCAACAACCAGCGTTTGTTGAAAATCAACACCAATCCCCGCTAGTTTCTGGGCTAAGTGGTTGGCATCAGGTAACGGATGACGCCCACCATGACGTCCTACAGGTGCTGAAAGGTCTTGATTTAAATCCAAATAGTGGGCACCAGGAATGTGGCTGAGTAAATATTGCTGATGCCCCAGTTTTGGATCGCTTAGCGCAAAACGACAATCCACAATCACAATTTGTGGGTCATCAAGGTGTTCACTAAGATACTGGGCAGAAACGACAAGAGGGGAGTTTGTCATTCGACATCACTAAGCTAGAGATTCTCAAAGTGGAGCAAGCCAAAGCAAGCTTCTAGCATCTTAGCTGGAACTTGTGTAAAGCCTATATATCTGATTGTGCTTTACCTGCGTCGCCACGTCTCTCTCTTCTCTATCTGGAGTGTCTCTCCTGTTGCCTTTAGTGCCTCTAAAATCTAAAACACGGGTAGAATCATCCCTTCACGAGCGAGTAAGTCGTTAGGAAACACTGATTGAACTTGCTCTTCTACCCTGTCAAGAAAATCATCGTCATAGTCAGGGTTATAGCGAGACATAACAATTCGCTTAACCCCTGCCGCCTTGGCTGTTGCGATACCCGTTTGCCAAAGGTCGTCTTGCCAGTTTAAAGGTGAAGACTTAAGCGCATCATCAGCGGAAATGGTATAAGGAGCATCCAAAATTAGTAAATCGGCTTGCCGCGCCAAGTGCAGCAGATTTTGATCGATTTGGTCAGGATAATGGGAGCGATCAATTGCATAAACGGCTGAGTGTCCTTGCCAACTCACTCGATAACCCATTGCTCGATGTGAGTAGTTGAGCGAAATTGCCTCAACTGTTACATCATCCAGTAATATTTCATTGCCAGAAGTCAGGTTGTGGAATTTCAACTCTGACCGCATCAACTGAAGGGGAACGGGAAAATTGGGATGAAGCATTTGGCTGCTTAGACGCTGCTCCATCGACGCACCATTAGATGCTGCCGCGCCATAGATATGAAAACAGTTGCCTGAAATAAAAGCAGGCGTGAAAAAAGGAAATCCTTGAATGCTGTCCCAATGGCATTGGCTAAAGAAGATGTAGGCTTCTACTGGCATCTGGGAAAGCAAGTTATTCCCCAAAACTCGCAGCCCACTACCGCCATCAAAGATGAGGCGTTTCTTCCCGACACGCATTTCGACACAAGAGGTATTTCCTCCATAGCGCATCGTCTCTTTCCCTGGAGCGGAAATTTGACCTCGAACGCCCCAAAATTGGACAACAAAATCAGCAGTGAGGCCAGTTACCATGTCGGCTCTAGCATTAAATGTGCGTGGATTCGGTGCCGCTGGATCAAAATCTGGCATTTTTAAATCAAGTTGACCTTGATCAACAACGCTTTACACCTGAGGCTTTCCACCCAATGATAATCAGAGAGGCTGGGCATCGGTGAGTCAGAACAATTGCTTTTTATCAAGAGGGGCAGCGGTTGAGTTTATAAAGAAACCACGTAGGGTAATCTAGTACAAAAACAAGCGGCGATTTCGCACTTCCCCTACGTCTAATTTTCTAGCACCCTTTATCTTGGTCAGGAAGTTTTTGTCAAGCCTGTCAATTCTAACGTTCTTGAGGCAGCTAGCTTGTGAGTTTTGTCACAAGAGCATCACCGAGAATGAAGAGGCTTCTAAGCTTAGCTAGACAAAGATGTTCACCTCTAAGAGGCGTCTACTTACCCAATTGTCGAGTAAGAGAGGGCATTGAAGGACTAAAAAAAGCTTAGTTAGTCTTCCGCCGTTGAATCTCGTCCTGGCTGACCAGCGTCGATGCACTTTTCTACCAATGGCATTACCTGATCGACATTTTTCCAGCCTAGAATTTCTGTGACTTTTTTTTCTAGATTTTTGTAGGTCTTGAAAAATTCAGAAATTTCTTCCAAGCGATGAGGGGCAACATCTTCAAGAGATTTCACCTGTGCATAGCGCGGGTCTTTGTCAGGAACACAAAGAATTTTCTCGTCGCGATCGCCTCCATCAATCATCTCTAACATACCAATGGGCCGAGCGGCAATGACACACCCTGGAAACGTTGGTTGATCCATCAATACCATACCGTCTAGTGGATCGCCATCATCGGCTAGCGTGTTGGGTACAAACCCGTAGTCGTAGGGGTACTGCACCGAAGAGAAAAGCACCCGATCAAGCGCAAAGGCTTGAAGGTCTTTATCAAACTCGTACTTGTTTTTGCTACCTGCCGGAATTTCGATGAGAACGTTAATCAGACCCGGTTTGGGTTGAGCAGGAATGCGTGATAAATCCATGACCTTATTTTTAAGCTACACAGTAAATTAAGGGTGCCTTTCAATTAAAGCTTAAGCACACAGGGGTTGAACACCCAAGCGAACGTTAACCAGCCCCCGTGTAGCATTTTAGGGGAAGACGGGCACTTCAAGGCTATGGGTCATGGACTTCTAGACAGCTCAAGGGATAAGCTCTCGAAGCTTTATCAATAGCAAGGCAAAATTGTCACTCTAGGTTGAAGGACAAAGGGAAAAGTTAAAGAATGCAAAAGGTTCCGTTCAGATGGGGATTCAGACTCCACCGAAACGGGAGTTACTGGAGTTCTTTCAGTGGGGGCTTAATACCCTTACTCCCTTCGGTCATAGACAAAGGACTAAGGCATTTCTTCTGCCTCCTGCCTTTTTTGTTGAAGGTAGATCACTGAGATTTAGAATCAAGGAATTTTGAAACACTCAACACTTAAACATTTGTCAGCGTTGCTAAGCTTAGAGTTTCAGCAGTCCTCTTGAGTTAGATAATTCTTTGTCTTTAGTTACATCAGAATTTCCAGTTCACTTTTTTGACCTCGGAAGTGAGTAGGAAGTCTGTTGCAAGATATCAGCGCTGCTTCCTGAAGAGTAGTGGGCGATGACATACAGAGGTAAGGTCAGTGTTAGCAAAGCGATTAGCGTGCCCAAAATTTCTGCCCACCTATGGGGGTTAGGGTCAGAAGAGTTAGCGGACGGGCCACTTGATTCCATAAAAATGTTGAAATTGGAACTCGGTCAATTTAAAGACGATAACAATGGGTTTTATTTAGAACCCTGTCCCTTATATTTTAACGGTTTATTTCGAGGAGACTGTCTTCCAGCAAACAATTTCAAGAAAGTCTTCCAATCGAATTAATCGGTGGCACAAAAACCTCCTCCCTACGAGGGAGGTTGATTTTATAGACAATCTAAATCAACTTCACGAATTTCCGCATAAAAAACCGCCTCTAGCAGTAGGGCGGTGTGATTAAGCAATCGGAGGGTATTATAAGCTTACGTGCCGATTTTGTATCACACTGTAACAGAGTTTACAGAATTAAACAGTCTTCATCTACTGTTGGGCATAAGTTTTCAGCGGTTCTTTGATAAACCGGATGTATAGATGCTTGAAGGTGGACTTGATGACGCGGGGCATCCCAAAATCAATCGGCATTAAAGCATCGGGTAGTTTCCAATCCAGCACTTGCAGTTCCCCTGGTCGCTGAAGTGGATACTGGATATCAGCGAATCCAGAAGAAAGCCCTAATCGCTCTTGTGCGGTAATCGTGGGCACAAGAGTTGGGTCAACATTCAGAATTTCTACCAGGGAACGGTCAAGGGCAAAGACATCGGAGGACGCCCCCAAAACATTTAGCTGTCGGGGTTCGCCACCGCTAGGACCATTACCTTCGTGACCGATAATTCCATCAAGAATCGTCAAGTCTGGGTTAATTGCCCGTGCAGTCTCCACTAACATCTCCCCAAAGCGGTTCTCATCTTTCCCCGCCTCCATGTGCCACCATGCCTTCATTTTCCCTGGTACACAACCGAATAAGTTCTTGACACCCATCGTCAACGTCAACTGCATGTGAGATTTCATCTTTGGGAGGTTGATGACGACATCAGCGTCCATCGCTTCTTTACACAAGCGGAGATGATTAAAGGTAAGACTCGCCGTTTCATAACGTTGACCATGGAATTCGACAACGGGTAAGTTGAGTTCTTCCATGATTGGCAAATAGCCATTTGCCTCGGCAACACCCTTAGCAGTACCAAAAGCGGGACTATCTCCAAAAAAAGGCTTACCACCAGCTTCTTGTACTAACTGAGCAACACAGTAAACGAGTTCAGGGCGTGTGATGCATTCTTTACCAAGACGACCGGATGTGAGGAGATTCGGCTTAAGTAGGACACGATCGCCTTCTTTCACAAATGCCCTCATCCCTCCTAATGGCTCTAGCAAGGTTTCCACATAGGCTCTCAGTCGTTGGCGCTCATAAGAATCAGCACGAATCAAACTAACAGTAGGCATGGTTTTAGATTGTGACATCCTCCCGACGCTGACTGCTCGCGTCAGTACAGCGCGGGCTTCCTTAGATTACTCCAAGAAGTTCCTGCTTCAAAGGGTGGTAACTAGGCATTGCTACCCCCGCCCCTTCCCCTCCACAGGCAATTTCATTTACCGTCTGTCCAACGGCAACAAGACCACGCTTCGCTATCACTTGAGAACTGGCAACGTCTCTTGGTTTAACTGAACCGCATTCAGGACAGGAGTGAGTTCTTACGCTCAAGTCTTTTCTGACCAATGCTCCACAATCAGGGCATTCTTGAGATGTCCCGTTGGCATTAACCTTGCCGTAGTAAACATCCCGTTTCCAGCAGACCCAAGGTAAAACCTGATTCACAAACTGTCCTAGCGCGGCATCTAAGGTATGTTTTCCGAGCATACCTTTAGCCATAATGCGGAAGTCCAAATCTTCCACAAAAATCATGCCAGCTTGGTCACACAGTTTATGCGCCAGTTTCAAGTGAAAGTCGCGCCTACATTTAGCAATCTGTTCATGCACTCTACCTATCTTCTGATTTAACTTACGACGGTTGTTAGACCCCTTCAACTTATTCTTAAGTCTGCGTTGGAGCAATTCCAGCTTCCTGTGCAACTTATTGAAAAAACGAGGGCGTGAAACTTGTTCGCCGTCAGATGTAGATAGAAAGTACTCCAGTCCGACATCAATCCCGATCGCTCGTCCGTGTGGTGGAATATCGGGAATCTGTACATCAAGCTGCAAGGCAAGCATGACGTACCAACCCGATGCCTTGCGAACGATTCGAGCTGTTTTCAGTTTGAATCCTTCAGGAATCGGGCGATGCAAGTTGATTGTCACCTGTCCAATCTTGGGCAGTTTAATCTGATTCCCTTGAATTGCCTCATTGCTCATCTGGGGGAACAGGAATGATTTGAATTGCCCAAACTTCTTAAAACGAGGAAAGCCATATCCTCTCTGTTTCATGAAGGCAAAGGCAGAGTCAACTCTACCAATGACATCCTGAAGTACCTGAGAGTATACGGCTTTCATTTGTGGACTAGATTTTTTTGCCTCAGTTAACGCTTTCTTCTGCTTGTAATAGTCAGGATAGGGCGTATCGGCGGGGATGATGTATTCGGATTGGAGTGAGCAGGCATTAACATCACATTTCCTGGAATTCATCCAGTATGAGCGTTCTCGCACCGCATAGTTATAGACGCGCCTACAGGTTTCCAGCCATTCGAGCATTACTGTTTCCTGTTGGGCGTTTGGATAAATGCGGTAGCGGTAAGTTAATGTCAGCATGAGATTATCGTATCATACTTAGGGAGTGCATTGTTGTTCCCTAAGTATTTATGGGCTGATTCCGTACCTACATTTACTCCTTGTGTCTGGGCTTATCCCGATGCCCAATTGAAGCGCAGTACTCGGCATTGCCTCGATATATCCGTGCCAATTAGGGTGCGGGGCTTATCCACCCCCAAACCCCCATTAGCTAAGTTTTGGTTGAGTTGACAAGAGCAGCCAGAGGTAACTCGATTTATTATGCGATCGCTAAGCTTTCGCTCCATGTGTCAGCGCTGTTACCCGCAGAGTATCAGGGAAGACACCTGTCCCTTGGATTTCCGTTAGGGGAGGCTTCACTTCTATCTTCATAATCTGAGCCGTACAAATTAAAACCGTTTTATCAAATAGGTGCATGGTCAACCAAGGTTGATTGAGTAAATCTGACAGTTGTTGCTGGAAGGTTTCTGGAGTTAGGGGAATCTCAAACGATTCCGACTCACCATTTACATAGTGAAATGTCACTTCGGTGAAGCTATCCTGACTTTGCATCGGAAAACGTTCCTTGTCTTACAGTTAATGAGTGTGTCACGGCGCAGATTTAGGCGCTACGTGGATAGTATCTCTCATGAGACAGTCCGACAGGTACTAAAAAAACGAAATCAAGCCTTGGTTAAACGAATCTTGGTGTATTTCGCCCCAAACGAATGCTGAGGCAAGTCCGCTGTATGGATTGTGTTTTAGCTGTTTCTAATCGTCCTTATGGCAAGCCTTGGAACGATCAATCAATCCGGAACACGGTAGGACAGGAGTGGAGAGAGAAAATGTAGATTTCTCAGAAGAATACTGTGTGATGAGGAAAAAAATTCGTGCCTTTATACCTAAACTCCCGCTTGCTGTTGGTTGTTTAGTGCTGCCACTAATCGCAACAGCCTTGGGGAGTAACAACACAGTAAAAGCCCAAACTTCTACTACACCAAAAATTGCTTTTGTCTCTTTCCGCGACGACAACAGCGGTGACATTTACCTAATGAATCCTAACGGGTCTAATCTCACCAGGCTAACGAATGATTCGGTATCTGAGAGTGACCCGGCTTGGTCGCCTGACGGAAAACAGATTGCGTTCTCCTCTAATCGCGAAGGCTACTCGGACATTTACGTGATGGACGCTGACGGGTCTAATCTCACCCGATTAACCAACGATCCAGAGTACGATATTGACCCAGCCTGGTCACCTGATGGCAAGCGGATTGCCTTCACCTCTGGTCGTAACGATAGCGATCGCGATAACAACTCGGAAATCTACGTGATGAAAGCCGACGGTTCCAATCAAACCCGGCTAACCAACAATCCCGCCGACGATGGTGACCCAGTCTGGTCGCCTGATGGCAAGCAGATTGCCTTCATCTCTAGTCGAGACGGCAATTTTGAAATCTATGTGATGAACGCCAACGGTTCCAAGCTTAGGAATTTGACCAACAATCCAACATCTGATGCTGACCCTGCATGGTCACCCGATGGCAAGCAGATTGCCTTTATGTCGCAGCGCACCGACAACAGAGATGTCTATTTGATGGACGCTGATGGTTCCAATCTCACCCAGTTGACCAACAATCCAGCAGACGATGATGCTCCAGCTTGGTCATCTGATGGGAATCAAATTGCTTTCGTATCTTTCCGCGACAAGAATCCTGAAGGCAGCAACTTTGAAAACTATAACCCTGAAATCTATGTAATGGATGCCGACGGCTCGAATCAAACTAGACTGACCAACCATCCGTCAACTGATTATTCCCCTGATTGGCAACCACTTACATCGAAAGCTAGGCGGTAGGGTCTAGCTAATCATGCTAGTCATCACTGGTGGGCAATGCCCACCTTTTTTATTCTCTAAAAACACCAAACTTATTCGTCGCCCAAAAGAGGTTCGATATCTATCGTATTAGCGTTCTGGGGAGAGTTAAGGAACAAACTGAGTACCGCTTATTCTCCTGGCGATGTCGTGGTTCGCAACTGCCCTTTTTGCTCTTTGCCATCAGGTAGGAAGACTAGATTTCTCTAGCTTTTAGCTACTCAACGCTTATAGTGTCTCTTGAACTTAGCAAATAAATTTAACTTATCAGAGTATCAAAAATAGATTTTTTAGGTCAAGGAAATGAAGCTATACTGAAATTATTATTGACCCAGGTTTAAAATATGCGAACTTAAGTTAAAGCAGCCACTCTAAGTGCTGACTCACCTGACAACTGGTCGCAGACAACAGGATACAGCCACAAAGCCTGGGCAATTGATGATAATTAAGCCAACTTGCCCTTGCTGCTCAGACACCTTACTTTGTCATATCCGTTTGGGAGTCCGTTATTGGCGCTGTTGCTCCTATCATCCAGAAATGCCAGCCTAGAAACCTTTCCTGAAACGAACCTAGGTAATTCTCATAGGTAGAAAACGGATAACCGATGAAATCGGAAAGACAAAGATAGCAACTTATCCAATGATTTAGACCCAGCTTAAGAGAATTAGCCAGCTTATAGTTACGGAACACTGTAGTGACTGAAGCAATTAGCTGGGTTCACATAGCCTGACTCAAACCAATCTAACACCACCTAATTGAAAAATGATCAAACCGATTAAGACAAATTGTAAGTTACAACCCGTTATTTTAATTGACCAGCAAGGTAAACGTTCTAGTGGATATTATATCTACGAACATATTGACTTAGATTTGTTCAGTAACCAGCCATCACGCTGGACAGTCTTTGACAAAAACCGAGAAAAGTACGATTACTATGGGTGCCTTGAACCTGTAAAAAAGTAAGAGATTAAAATCTGCAATTAGGGTAGAGCAGGCGAGTGTTTGTTGTCTCCAAATGCTATACTTTCACATCATTTTATTACTCTGAACTACAAGCATAAGTAACCACTTGGAAAACTGAGGCTTGTTATCACAAGACAGAGATCTTTTTTATTGGTAAATTTGGATGGGGGCGGTGGGACTTGAACCCACACGACCGTTTAAGGTCAACGGATTTTCATTCTTCCGTAGCTTTCGCTACTGCCATTACTGGCTTTAAGAATTGGACTCTCTCTTTACCCTCGGCTTCACGTTAGGGTAGCTCCCGTTGAGTCTCTGCACCTTCCGGGAATTTTTTTCCGGCTTGGCTCAGGATTGCCATATCTGTTGCCAGACTTAGGTTTCCCTGAATTTGAGAGCATTCATTTGACAGATTTCTCCGTCAACGCTCAATTTTTTAAGTCCGTAGCGTCTACCATTCCGCCACGCCCCCGATTGAGTTGCAGTTAGTTTCTGTGTTTCCATGAAACTTCTGCATTTATCTATTTCACCATTAACTAGGTCTTATATGCAACTAGCATACCAGTGAACTGGCACACGGTAAGATAGAAAAGTTGAGCAAATGCCAGGAAAAACGGATTTTGCCGTCAACCTAAGGCAATTCAGCCGCTCATCAAAAACGCGATCGCTGCCCTGTTGTTTGCCCGGATAAAAAATTATGCTTGTTGCACTGCTTTACCTAGCTATCAGTGGAGTCTACCTCGTAGTCGTTCCTGCAGCTCTTTATTTGTACCTACAAAAACGTTGGTACGTTGTTAGCTCATTTGAACGAGGCTTTATGTACTTTCTGGTGTTCTTCTTCTTCCCAGGCTTATTGCTCCTCAGCCCCTTCTTGAACTTTCGCCCCAAACGCCGTCAAGTACAAGGTTAAATGCGACGAATCGATGCGATCGGGATTGCCTTCGGTGTCTTTGCCGCTGGCGGCATTATGTATGTAGTCTTACAGGTAGCTGGGCTGGATACCCTCAAGGCAGGTATCTGGAGTCAACTGTTGTTAGTTGGTGGTTTAGTTGGCTGGCTCCTCACTTACTTGTTCCGCGTTGGAAGCAATAATATGACCTACAATCAGCAACTCAAGGACTATGAGGAAGCCGTCTTACAAAAGCGCCTTGAGGAAATGACACCTGAAGAACTTGCCCAGCTACAAGTAGAAATTGAGCAGGAAAACCGTTCTGAGGCAGATAATCAGCAATAATGATCTAAGCTGCCAATCATTTAACTTGCATCTCTAAAGTAATCTGTTATTTGTTGAGGGTTGGCTGTTAAGTAACAACAGTGAACCCTCAGTGAAAAGTGTTTAAATCTAAAATCTAAAATCGAATGACCTCGGTTTCCGCTCGTTTAAAGTCCCTACGCGATCGCTCCCAGTGTGCCCTAATTCCCTTCATCACGGCTGGTGATCCAGATCTAGAGACAACAGCCCAAGCCTTGCGGGTTCTTGACCAATCTGGCGCTGACCTGATCGAACTAGGAGTTCCCTACTCCGATCCTCTAGCTGATGGACCAACCATTCAGGCAGCCGCTACTAGAGCCTTACAACGAGGTGTGCGCTTGGATGACGTTCTAGAGATGGTTAAGAACGTTGCCCCAGAGGTGAAAGCGCCGATTATTCTATTTGTCTACTACAATCCAATTCTCAACCGAGGGATTGAATCGTTTTTAAAGGAGATTGCGGCTGTGGGTGTTCAGGGGTTGGTTGTACCCGACTTACCCTTGGAAGAAGCTGAATCTCTGCTCAAGCCTGCGGCGGAGATTGGGATTGAGGTAATTTTGCTGGTTGCGCCTACAAGTCCACAAGCGCGCATCGAAGCGATCGCACAGCAATCTCAGGGGTTCATTTACCTAGTTAGCGTGACAGGCGTTACAGGGATGAGAACCCAACTGGAATCACGAGTACAAGATATCCTTGTGCAGATGCGTACTGTAACCGATAAACCTATCGGCGTTGGCTTTGGCATCTCCCAACCTGAACAAGCCGAACAGGTGAAAAATTGGGGCGCTGATGCGGTGATTGTTGGTAGTGCCTTTGTCAAACGCCTAGCTGATGCTGAACCCGCAGAAGGACTTCAAGCTATTGGCGAGTTTTGCCAAAAGCTCAAGTCAGCAATTAGCTGTTAGTTGTTAGTTGTTGGTTGTTGGTTGTTAGGCGGAATGCTAGCGAACTAGATAGGAATTTTGGAGAAGATGCGATCGCACCTCCTATCCTCTCTCTGTTTAAGTGCGGTATAGACGCTTTGTCTAGTTATGTGATATCGAACATTCACAAATTCTTCACACTTTCTTAGTACTCTTCAAATCAATGGAAGTAGACGCCCTTTCGTTTTCCTACCTCGAAAGGGCATTTTTTATTGTTCCGAGAAATCTGGCGTTTAGACTAAGGCGCTCTGACTCAGCGAAGCTGAGTGGAGCGAAAGCCTATGAGCGCAGCTTTCTGGGGATGAGAGTAACAACAAATTGACTCAGCAACACTGAGTTGATAACAGCAGCAAAAAAGGGGAGATTCTCGGGAGATCAAACCGAGTTTTTGAGGCGTTTTTTCCTTCTGTTGAAACCCTTTTTCACAACTGGATATCGAGTGCGAGGCGACCGGGGTTGT
>JAHHIF010000004.1 GCA_019358875.1 Symplocastrum torsivum CPER-KK1 | reverse complement strand
GCCAACCAATATCTTTTGATAAGTGCGATCGCAAAAGTTTTCCTTCAGTCAATCCTTTTATTCGGAAGTTTCAGGGCTACCCAGAGGCCGCTTGAACTGGTGGGTTATTTCTGCTGCGCTGCACTAGACAATCCGCAAATTGTAGCTTCTTTGACATTTTTAGAAATCATTGAGATTTCATCAAAATCCTTCCTAAAAGCTCCCGGATACCCTACTTCAATCACATCAACACGCATCTGATTTAGAAGCTCAGCGATACTCATCTTTTGGTCAGCATTCATTTTGATACCAGGCATCAGTTCTCCATCCCGCATTGTGGTATCAAAAATAATGACTTTTGACTCTGTATATTCGTTATGCATAATACTGCCTCGTTATATCGACAATTCAGCGAGTGCTTCCATTGCAGCGTTTGCCTTTTCTGTAGGTACAAACAAATGATCGTGGTAATAGGCTGCAACTGGATTGACACTGATG
Source organism: Symplocastrum torsivum CPER-KK1 (assembly GCA_019358875.1). Lineage (GTDB taxonomy): Bacteria > Cyanobacteriota > Cyanobacteriia > Cyanobacteriales > Coleofasciculaceae > Symplocastrum > Symplocastrum torsivum. The sequence goes on along the minus strand of JAHHIF010000004.1, from coordinate 249,307 downwards.
CCATACTCAGCAAGTTTTCCCGTTATTGCGGCTAGAAAACCTACGGCATTCAGATTGGAATGTACAGATAAAGTAATCATCCGAGAGATATATTCGTACTGCAACCCCAGATTATCTGCTTGTTCTCGTTTCAGAATTAAAGTCAGCCCTTCATCTTCCTGAAACTGGCCAATAGGTTGAACAGCCAATTCATTAAAACGTTCAGGAGATAAAGTACAAAACACAAACTCTCCGTCCCGCAGGACAGGCTTCATAGATTTAAGCAGAACATCAAGATCAGTTTCACCCAGCATGGAATTTACAATCTATTCAATTGAATTACAATCGAGTCCCTAATCATACTTGGTTACAGAAGCGATATAAAAATAAATTAGGGGCACGGTATACCGTACCCCCATATTTAGTTACGACTTCACAACTTGTCGTTATTTACCCAATCTATCGAGGGGTAATCACCAAGTTAGAGCCTAATCTGAGGTCTAGGTCTGTGTCAGGTTCAATCGAAATCAGGTCAACGCTGTTGCGTCCGAGGAAGGTCGAAATTAGGTTGAGTACAACACCTGCACCACCACCAATCAAGAGTTCTTCAGTAGCGATCGCCCGGTCACCTGTGACGGCTGCGATCGCGGCAGCAGCGGCTGTACCTAATGCCGCATTCTTCACAAGATTGCCAACATTAATGCCCTTGCGAACAGTTTCAGTCGTGGTGATCACCTGAGATGTGGCGTTGATTGGCATCTGCTGGCTACCCATCACCAATGTTTGGGCGACAAACTGAGCACCACCTTGGGCAGGACGTAACTCACCAATAACCTCACTTCCGGCAGGAATCAGGACTCTACCATCAGCCGTAGTGATATTAGCATCCACTGTCAGGGTTAGTGGTACAGTTTCCTCGTTTGTGATGAGAATTTTTTCTCTTTCATACTGCACAGGAATAGAAGTCCCGGAAGGAATCGTCACAGGGCCAGTTACTACTGGTGTCTGATTAACGGCATAGGGCGAGTTGATCGCTACCGCTTCCCCTTCTTTGACCAATGCTTGGTAGATGAAAGCAGCTACTTCTGCACGAGTTGCATTGCGAGTTGGATTCAGAGTCGAGAGGTTGGGGTAGTTCACCACCAACTGATTTTCTGTTGCCGCCGCAATTGGATCGCGAGCGAAGTTAGAAATCCTAGAAGCGTCGTTGTAGATATTCAGAACACTGGATGTTGCTGTGCTAGAAGAGTAATCTAGTCCATTTGCAAGCGCAACTAAGACTTGTTCACGGGGAATATTTTGCTCTGGTCTAAAAACGTTACCAGGGTAACCTGCCATGAAGCCAGTTGTGTAGGCAGTTTGAATGGCGGAAGCTGCCCAGTAGTTTGAGCGGACATCAACGAAATTGGTATTACCGCGAACAGATGGCTGATCGAAGGATTCATTCGCTTTACGCAGCATCGCCGCGAACTGGGCACGGGTTACTGGTGCATCAGGGCGGAATGTGCCATCAGGGAATCCAGCGATAATCTGCCGTTCTGACAGTTCTGAAATAAAATCCTCTGCCCAGTAGTTTGATGAGACATCACTAAAACCGCTTGCTTGTGCAAAAGCAGGGGCAGTTGACACGAGAGGGGCAAGGGTTCCAGTGGTGATTCCGAGCGCTAGGAAAGCGGCGGTTCCTGCTTGCCAGCGAGAGAAGTTAGACATTGAAGGCGTTCTCCAAAAACAATTGCGTTGTTAAGTAATCAGACCTGAGATGGCGTTAAATGTTCCTAGAACTTACTAGCTAAACTTTTTAGTGGCTCACACTGCAAAATGCTCAATTACAGCAGTTTTTACCTAAGTTGTTATGAACAACCTCAAGGTAAAAGACGCTAGTTCCACTTCATTAGTTGCTAAGTAAAAGAAAATAGTTTCCTGAATCAAGGGACTTCACCAAATCATCAAAATTCGAGGCTGGGGGATTGCTGTTGTCATCCCCAATCCAACCCCAATCAGCGGGGATGGGATAAAGGTCTTGGTCTCCGTAGAAGAATTTAAATTGTTAAGCTTGTTTATCTATCCATCGGTGGTAAAGTTTTTGAATCGCTTTGAGGACGTTGTTTTGCCCCGACTTTTGTGCAGTATTCGATGGATCGAGAAGCTGCAAGCGAGTCAAGAGTTTAGCTTCCTCTGTGGCAACATCGCCATCGCTGTAAATTAAAGCGCTGAGGGATTCAATCAGCCGCTCGTAATCTTCCGAACTTGGGCGATCGCCTAAATATTCTTTCACCCAGGTATAACACTCATCAGGGAGAACGGCTCTGAGTTCGTACAACAAGGGCTGAATCTCTGGGTCGTCAGCAACGCCTGATTGTGTTGCCACTCGCTTGAGATACTCCCGCTCCTCTGGCTGAACTTTGCCGTCAATCCAAGCCGCACCAATCAGAATCTTGACTAATTGTTTAACACTAGAGTTTGCAACCATGATTTTTCTTTAACTAACTAAGTGCCCCTCTATCTATAACAGAACACTGAAACGGGTTACGGAAATCACAGGTTAAAGTTAGCAAACGTTGATTTCTCAACGCTTCAGCTTTTTGATACAACAAATACCATGCCAAGAGGCACAGTTAAATATAGAGCTTCTCGTTTGAGTGAAATAAGAGACCTAACCCCCAACCCCTTCCCTGCAAGGAAAAGGGGGTAAGCCTATCTCAAGATTAGGAGAGAGGTTGGAGAGGTCAAAGTGTATTGCCTCCAATTGCAAACCGCTATAAAACCCTCTCCTCCCCACTCCCTAGTTTTAGACGCACCATGAAGAAGCCATCCATTTGATAGCGGTGAGACCAAACTTTCATCCAGCCTTGTGGTGTGGTGAAATTAGTAAGGGGTGAATCAGCCAGTGGTGGCTCAATTTGCCAGGAAGAGTGACGCTCAAGAAAGCTTTGAATTACCCTTTCATTCTCCTGGGGATGCAGTGTGCAGGTAGCATAAACGAGGATGCCTCCAGGCTTCACCCAGGTTGCTGCTTGTTCTAAGAGTTCTCCTTGCAACACTGAAAGTTCATCGACTGTTGCTGGTGTCACACGCCAACGGATATCAGGACGGCGGTGGAGTGTACCATTACCTGAACAGGGAGCGTCCAGTAAGACAGCATCGGCCGAATTGATGAACTGAGGGAAGTTGCGACTGTCGCCTGTGCAGATTTGAATGGATTGTAGTTGTAGCCGTTGGGCATTTTCTTGCACCTTTTTCAGGCGAGAAGGTTTCGTGTCACATGCCCAAATCTTACCTTCATCTCCCATTAATTCGGCAATATGGGTTGTCTTTCCTCCCGGTGCTGCACAAGCATCAATAACAACATCACCTGCTTTTGGGTTCAGGAGATGGCTTACTAACTGAGCGCTACTATCTTGAATCGTCCACCAACCTTCATTAAATCCAGGTAGCTGTTGGATTGCCCCCGTACCACCAACCACTCGTAACGCTTGGGGTAGGTGTGGCACACGACGGACATCAACGCCAGCCGATTGCATCGCGGCTTCCACTTCCTCAATTGATACCCGTAGCAGATTAACCCGAAGATCAATTGTTGGGGATTGGTTCAACCATTCACAAAGCGATTCAGCTTCTTCGATTCCCAGTTGTTCTACCCACAGCTTGATAATCCAGTCAGGAAAGCTGTGCAAGATGCCTAAACGTGCCACAGGTTCCTCTGGTAACTGTAGCGGGTCATGTGATTTTGGAGGGTTTGACTCGGCATCGGCTGAAGCTGTTGCGAGACGCTCATACTGTCGTAGTAAGCCATTCACAACACCAGCGAGTCCTTTGAACCCATTTTCTTTCGCCAGTTCAACCGTGGTATTAACGGCTGCTGAGGCAGGGATTCGTGATTGGTAGCGTAGCTGGTATAAGCCGATATGGAGGATTGTGCGGAGATCAGGGGGCTGCTGGTGGGCTTTCTTTTTGCCGAGTTGGTCAATTAAAGCGTCGAGCGATCGCCTTCGTCTGACGCTCCCATAAACGAGTTCAGTCACTAGAGAGCGGTCAGCACTATTTAATTTAGCGGTTCTCAGCACCCGATCAAGGGCGATGTCAGTATAAGCACCTCGTTTTTGGATATCTCGAAGGGCAAGAAATGCCAACTGGCGAGGATTTTGCATAGGAAGCGAGCCTTGTTGGATCAAGAACTTTAAGTTTAGAGTGGCTTATAGACTTAGAGTTGATTGATTTTATCGTCACATCAGATGGATCAAAGTATCAAAACCCTAAGCACCTAAACAAGAGAGACTGGAGTGGCTACAGAAGGATGTGGAACTGGGGATTTAGTGATATTCTTTTGCACAATGTGAACCGAGAACAGCAAGCATTTATAGAAACCTTCGGAGAGAAAGTTCTACCAGCGCTAGTTCAAGACTAAAGTAGGAGCCGTTTATAATCATCCTTTCGATTGTTCATGTTCAATTCCACCAAGAGATTGCGGAATGCCTAAAAGATGGTAACAGTTGTGGTGGTTCTTAATGTATTGATCTCGCTGCTGTGCTTCTATGCGGCTTGGCAAGTGTGGAATTTGCGGCGGACGCTAGTGGTTGTCACAGCTATTTTGATTAATGTTGAGCGCAGTGCCTATCTTGTGTTACACGGTGCCCCAAATGCAATTTCGCAGGGACAACTCGGTGTCAACGGATTGAGAGAGAGCTATCAACAACTGGATATTCAACTGCAAAAAGTTCAGCAAGTTCTAGCCCTCATCGGTTTGCTACAACGTGCTTGGCGGTCGGTTAGGCGTAGTAATTTGCGATCGCCCTCAAAACGATTACGGCGTCCACGGCGCTACAAGCGGCGATCGTGAGAGTTGCAGCCATTTAACAGTGTGGCTTGTCTCAAACAAAACAGGATTACGCTAAGGTTGCTCTAGACATCTATCCAGTATATCTGGCTGTTCAGTAGCGAGAACGAGTGGATAATGACTAGCATATTCACAACAAAGCAGAGGACTCAGAGGTTAAGTTCAATTTCTAAAGAGCAAATCTGCATAAAATTGGTGTAGCGATAGGAACCAGAAAATGTCAAAGAAAAGTGCTGGATCATTTATTGGTGGCTTGCTACTGGGTAGCGCCATCGGAACCGTGACTGGTTTACTGATTGCCCCGCGCACGGGTCGAGATACGCGGCAACTATTGAAGAAATCCGCAGACGCTTTGCCGGAGTTAGCCGAAGATCTATCGAGTAGCGTACAGCTACAAGCCGATCGCCTTTCTGAATCGGCACTGCGTAATTGGGATGGCACACTTGCTCGACTGCGAGAAGCGATCGCCGCAGGTATTGAAGCTTCTCAACGAGAGAATCTAGAACTCAGACAGTCCAAGGCGGAAGTGGTCACTGAGACTCAGCCGTCGGTTCCTGACCATAAGCTGTAGGCGAACCGTTGGTGATTGACCCTCTATTTTGGCTAGGATTGTCTATTTTGTTGGTGGCTGTCAGCTTGACTGCTGTCTTAGTTGCCGCACTGCCCGCTTTGCAGGAGTTAGCACGGGCAGCCCGTAGTGCTGAAAAGTTATTTGATACCCTCCGGCGAGAATTGCCGCCTACCTTAGAGGCAATTCGTCTCACAGGCTTAGAAATCAGTGATTTGACTGATGATGTCAGTGAAGGGGTTAAAAGCGCTGGTCAAGTGGTTAAACAAGTTGATCAAAGTCTTACTGGCGCAAAAAACCAGGCGAAGAAGGTACAGGTTAATACTCGTGGCGTTGTCGCAGGTGTCAAAGCGGCTTGGAAAACCTGGAACCGTCCCTCAACAGGGCGTAAGTCAGTTGACCGTCTTCCACCCAGCCAGAGAAAGGCTTTAGATCTACATGAGTCTGAAACCTCTGCCTCGATGACATCAGCCGACAATGTGTATCGAGAGCTTGATGCTGATCTCGATGATACCGACCAGAACACTTCTGAAACCTTCTATAAAGACATCAAGGATTCTCTTCCACAAAGGCAATACAAAGACGTGGAGCAGCCGGATGAAAGCTCAGACTATTAATCGTCAGCACGGATGCGCTCAACCATCACGAGAATTGATAGCACAATTATCAAGTCAAATCACGGCTAGAGAACGCTACAGGCTCCAAGACCCCCGCCACGGCTCTAACTCACAATATCGCCCAGCTGTCAAGGGTAAATTAGGTTTTCAGGTTATCGTGTATCTATGAAAGTTATAGCAATTCTCGGCGAGAGCGAGGTACGCAGTAGGGGCTTTGGCATTCGTGCCCTACCTGGCTAGAGAAATAATTTATTCATCAGCTAAAAAATTTGGGAATCTGCACTACCTTAAACTTCTCCAACTTCGGGTGCCGTTTCTGCATCTACCTGTTCAAGGTTCACCTTACTATAGATATCTGCCAGAGAAACTTCAAAGGATACTGAAGCTAGCGCGATCGCATCATCTGATTCATCATATTCGCAAAACGACCATCGCTTCTTATCCGTCTTAGAAAAATGTTCGATATATATCCGAGTTTGGTCGATTAACAAATATTCCTGAAATGTGGGAATCGTGCGGTATGCCTCAAACTTCTTGCTGCGATCGTATCCCTTGGTTGACGGTGACAAAACCTCGATAATCACGCTGGGATTGGTAATCGTATCTGTACGATTATTGTAATACTTCGGCGCTCCCACCACGACCATCACATTGGGATAGGTATAGATGCGCCCCTGGGGCAACCACAACCGTACATCATTCATAAACACTCGATAGTCGAGTTTTTTGAAGGCAAAACTCAGTGTAGGAAGGGGCTTCCTGCCGCTTTCTGTGAAGATTTACGCGATCGCCTAACAATCCACAAGTGCCAAAGCAATCCGTCAACTTTTCTTCGATGCCCCAGGAACGCCACACCTCTCTATCCGGTTAGTTAGTGTCTTCTGTTTCACTACTTTGGGCATCCACCAACGTCTCTTTGGATGAGTCTACATCTTTTGATCGAGCGACTCGCTTACCTAGAGCCGTCTTCAGCTTTGCCTTTGGGGTTTCTCCTTCCAGGCGAATCTGAATTTTTGGACCAGAACTGGCTAGACGAATGATCATTCCGTCTACAACCGGGATTTGGGTAATGCGCTTCCCATCTATATAAGTTCCATTGGCACCTAAGCTAACAATTTCCCATTCTGAACCTTTACGCCTTAGCTCGACATGATGACGGGAAACTACGGCGCTGTAGAGAATGACTTCGTTATCAGTTGACCGCCCAATCCGAATCAATGATTCAGTTTCAAAAGGCCAACTTTGAACAGGCACAGACTGGAGAGGATGCAGGAGGGTCAGAGTAATCACCGATGTTACATCTTTCAAAGACTTTCGTCTCACGGTCTGAGACTCTTGACACTTCCCCCACTAACTAGTAGGGGATTCTTTTCTTGGTTAACTGACGCTGTTTCTAGACTAAGTTTAAGTGGATGCAATCTCAACGTGTGAGAGTTTACCCGACTCTAATTACACAGCTACATAAAACACCTTTTTCAACCTTGATAGGCTGACAGCTGTGCCTCTTCTAGAGAACATGCTTTCAGTCCACTGACTAGACTACAACCAAGAATGCTGATACTTCGGATTGGCTTGTTGGTTCAAGCTAAACCGATTGAGGCACTCTTGAATAACTGATTGAACAGCCGTAGCTGCTCCTTGTTCAGTGACGTTGAATGCTTCGACAGTGGCTTGGGATCTGAGAACTAAAGCACTCATTACCTCCTTGCCCCTCGACAGCTTAGGACGAGAGAACAGGAGTAAGGGTGTAAGGTTCACAGTCTTCATGATTGAATTATCCAATATGTCAGGAGGTGCTGCCAGATAATCTTTGTTTTTAATACTTACTTGATAGTTGCCACTTCTGCCTAGGAGACAATTACCCTAAACCTTAAGCATTGTTCCGATGCTCATTCGGTTGGTAAAAATTAGCAACTGAATAGAAACGCCAATAATAGCTTGATTTTTAAACCAAAGCTACCTTTTAAAAACCAAGTCGGCAATTAGGTCTGACCCCTCATCCGAAGGTGTTGGGTGAGCGTCAACAGGTGTGTCGTTCACCCAACTCGTCGCCAAAGCATCAAGAACCTTGGAACAAAAATGTCACTTGGTCACCTTTACCTAAGCTAATGCGATCGCCTGTTCGCAAACGGTGCCGATTGCCCCTCGGTAGGGGGGTGTGATTGACGTAAGTACCATTAGAACTGCCAACATCTTCAAGGAAGTAGGCATCTCCCTCAACCCGGATATCCGCATGAATACGGGAAACAATCTCTGAGTTTGGAAAACCCGAAACGTCAATATCAGGTGGAATCTGGTCATTGGTCTTACCGATATGAATCACCGAGAGATTCAAGGGCAACTCAATCCGTGTATTCGTTTGGAGGTGTAAGAGGTGAGCCGACTGTACTTGTAGCTGAGTTTTGCCTAGACCTGTCGAGGTAACAGGAGGTAGGTTACTTATAGGAGGTGGTATCGGTGGCATAGGGGCACTACTACTCGTTGCCGCAGGTGGTGCCTCTGGTTCGTTGCTAACAGGAGGAGGGGGGGGCGGGAGTGTACCTAAGTCAGGAGAACTTGGGGTTCCAACTTCTGGGTTGGCTGGTTGACTGACAACAGTAGCCGGAAGTGGGAAGCCAGGGTCAGGAGTTGGTGGATTTGTCGAAATCGGCTCCGGATCGGGAAATTGAGAGCTAACAGACATAGGTTCAGGTTCAACAAGCGGGTCAGGAGCTACTAAGTCTGGCACATTAGGAAGTGGGGTTGGGGGTGCTGTATTCCCTCCTCCCGTTGAACCACTCACATTTAAATTAAAGCCACACTGACCGCAGAAGCTCGCGTCTGTCTGAACAGTTGCACCACAGTTAGGACAACTCGTGGTTGCGGGTAAAGGGGTATAACAAGCTTCACATTGGTTAGCACCGTCCGGATTTTGGTGATTGCAGTTAGGGCAGACAATCATAGAACCTCCTTGCAGCCAGAATTCATCCTCCCTATAAAAGCACAACAGACAGTTAGATTTTTAGGCATTAGTCAACGCAAAGGTAGTTTAGTGTTTTAGGTCAAGACCCGCTGAGTCATCCAAGAGCCACAAAAGCTCACCTTGGGGCTGGATTAACCGGGATGGGTAAGTCAGGGCATCAGCATCAGGGGCAAATATCTGAGCGAGGGCGGGTCGTTTACTAGCACCAGCGACCAGAAAAATCACACAGTGGGCATGATTAATCAGGGGTGCAGTAAAGGTGATGCGGGATTGACCATCTTTGTTGCCTACAGTGACAAGCCGATCTTGCACTTGTAGAGCGTCAGTATGAGGAAAGAGTGAGGCGGTATGGGCATCATCGCCAATTCCCAACAAAATTATATCTAAACAAGGAAACTCCCCCACAGATGTACCAAAGAACTCTCGCAACTCGGCTTCATGCTTCTCGGCATCCGCCGATGGCGATTCCCCAGTTGTGGGCATGGGATGAATGTTGGTAGCGGGTATGTCAACTTTGTTTAACCAAGCACTCCGTGCCATTCCCTCATTGCTATCCGGGTGGTTAGCTGGCACATAGCGTTCATCGCCCCAAAATACATGAATCTTATCCCAAGGGAGGTTTTGGTTGGCGATCGCTTCGTACAAGGGCTTTGGTGTGCCACCCCCAGCAAGCGCGATCGTACACCGACCTCGTTCCTGAATCGCTGATTGTATCTTTGAGAGGACGACTTCAAGCGATCGCGCAATCAGTGCCTCTTTATCCGGTAGAACTTCAACAACTTTGTTCATAAAACCTTTCACCCCATTTCTAATGTCTATAACCTATACAAGGCTCTATATTGTCCAAGTTTATTAATCACTGCAGAAGCTAGTTTGTCGCTTTTTGTAAGTAGTCACTGGTCACGAGTTCAGTTACAACAGACAATGAACAACGGACAAAAAATCACGTCTACTAGACCCAGCCAATAACCCGACTTAAAATGACTAGCTCGACTGAAACTTAAACCCTAATTAAGCATCATACTTGCCGTAATCTATCAACAAACGCCAAGTGATGAGCATCTTTTAGCGGCTTGTTGCTCCAAGTCGCGATCACTCTAACTCATTACCGAGTGCGAGAGTGCTGATTAGCCTAATTGCTCTCCCCTCCTTCTCCAATCCCTAGATGCACCCAATCTCGCCCCAAGGCATGAGGTACATCATCATCTATTAAGCTAGCTGTACCAGTCTTGGCGACGAGTAAGGGAGTTCGCACAGTAAAGTTGGAGATGGATCATCACATTCCTCAGAGGCATAACCCATGAAAAGTAGTGCTATATATTCTCCGTACACAGCTCTGACTCTCAAGACGGTCGGGGTGGTTATGATCGTGTCTTCTCTCTTAGACTTCATCATTTTGGCGATTCCCTTTAACCCACTAAGGACAGATTGGCAAATCGGCTTTGTCACCCAACTGGTTGACCGGGGCATCATCCCGATGGTCGGTATTGCACTTTTAGTTGTGGGGCATTGGATTGCTAATGCTAGCGGAGCTTCACCAGCAGAGCCTAGGTCTGCGGTTCAAGACTTACGATTTTGGGCGTTTATACTTGCTAGCCTGCTTGGGTTAATTTTCCTGGTACTTGTGCCGTTGCACTTCAACAATATTCGGATGCAGAGCAATCAGGCGCTTGAGCAGATCAGCAAGAAAGCGAGTACGCTTGAAACTCAATTGGACAATCAAAGTAAGCAAGTTGATGCTCTTGTCAAAGACCCTCAGAAGCTTTCAGAGCTAGACAAAGCAATTGCGAGTGGTCAAGTTCAAGGAGAGCAACTCGCTCGGCTACAGGCACTCAAGCAGCAATTACAGTCGTTTAAGCAAGACCCACAAACTCTCAATCAACAAGTTGAGCAGGCGCAGACTAAAATCCGAAGTGAGAGGTTAGCCGCTGAAAAACAAACCAGAACTGGGGCGTTGAAGTTAGGTTTAAGGACAGGCTTGAATAGCTTGCTCTTAGCGATTGGTTACATTGTCATTGGCTGGACAGGATTTCGTAGCTTGGGGAACAGCCGCTAAGTACAGGGTCCCAGAAGTTTTTACGAAGTTCCTCGCACCTTGACTATTTGTTTTTCTCGATTTTCCTGATGCCACCAGCACCACTCAGCGCTGTGATGAGTTCTCTTTGTGAGGAAGCATCTTAAACCGGACTCAATCGTTAATATGACCTACCTGAGATGTTCTCGATTTATATCCTGACCTACAACGAAGAACTCGATATTGCAGCTTGTATCGAGTCGGCGCAGCTTTCAGATGATGTTATTGTCGTAGATTCCATCAGTAGCGATCGCACTGTAGAAATTGCCGATCGCTACCCTGTACGAATCGTACAACACGCTTTTGAAAGTCACGGGCGACAGCGCACCTGGATGCTCAAAGAAGTTCCGACAAAGTATGAATGGGTCTACATCCTCGAAGCCGATGAACGGATGACCCCAGAGTTGTTTGCTGAATGTCTGGAAGCCATACAGACATCTGACTACGTGGGCTATTACGTCGCTGAGCGCGTCATGTTTATGAATCGGTGGATTCGCTACTGCACTCAATATCCCCGTTACCAGCTACGCCTGTTTCACAAGGATAAAGTCTGGTTCAGTGATTATGGTCATACCGAACGAGAAGTTTGTGATGGACAAACTGGTTTTCTGAAGGAAACCTATCCTCACTACACCTGCAGTAAGGGCTTGACACGCTGGATTGAAAAGCACAACCGCTACTCTACTGATGAAGCCGTAGAAACACTGCACCAGCTACAAGCAGGAACAGTCAACTGGCGAACGTTGTTATGGGGTCGCTCAGAAGTCGAAAGACGCCGCGCTCTTAAAGATTTGTCACTGCGCTTACCTGGACGACCGCTCGTGCGCTTTATCTATATGTACCTCTTACTAGGCGGATTCCTTGATGGCAAAGCTGGATTTACCTGGTGTACTCTACAGGCTTTTTATGAATATCTCATCTTGCTCAAGGTTTGGGAGCTAAAGCAATCCACTAAATTACCCCCAACCGATGGATCGATGCCCGCTCGTGAATTGAGAGAAATTAGTACACCATCGTAAGCTTAGAAAAATAAAAGAAATATAACAAAAACTCAGTATCTGACTTGACCAAACGTATCTGTAGGGAAATCGGCAGTGGGCGTAAGGCTCTCTGTTAAACTGTAAATTGGTATACCAGTTGTCTTTATAAGATAATTCTGCTTACTCTCGGTGTCTGGTTGGCGACACCGAACGATGTTATATGGATTCATGTTTGAAAAAAAAGTACAAAATAATATTGAAGAGAGCCGAACATCTACAGGGATATCACTACTTGCAACATTTCTTTACAAGCCTTAAAAATAAGAATAGAGTCTTCTACCACGAACACAGCTTCACTGGAGCAAGCAAGTGTGGCTTAGATGAGAACTCACCTCCAATCAACGGCAGGTCGTCCTCCTGTGCTTAGGGGTTGCTAGGGTAAGGTTTATAAGCTTGTTTATGCTTTTCTCAGCCAGTGATTGAGATGGCAATAGCAAAATTTTAAGAGCCATTGTTAAGGAGAGTCGGTGCTCTGTGATCCAACGCTTAAAGCAGGACTTCAAAAATGACCTGATTGCAGGTCTTCTCGTAGTGATTCCTCTCGCTACGACAATTTGGCTAACGATTACGATCGCTAGTTGGGTGATCAATTTTCTAACCCGTATTCCCAAGCAAATCAATCCCTACGATAACCTCCACCCAATTTTGGTCAATCTCCTAAATTTGGTGGTTGGGCTAACGGTGCCACTAATATGTATTCTGCTCATCGGCTTGATGGCACGTAATATTGCAGGGCGGTGGTTGCTAGATTTTGGAGAGCGGGTTTTGCAGGCAATTCCCTTAGCGGGTTCCGTCTATAAGACTCTCAAGCAACTGTTGGAGACAATTTTAAAGGACTCCAACGGTAAGTTTCGCCGGGTAATTTTGGTAGAGTACCCTCGCCGAGGGATTTGGGCGATCGCATTTGTCACAGGCGTGATGAGTGCTGAGATTCAATCTCAGATGTCTCGCCCAATGTTAAGCATTTTTATTCCGACAACACCAAATCCAACGACTGGCTGGTATGCAATTGTTCCGGAAGACGAAGTTGTTAACCTATCAATGTCCATAGAAGATGCCTTTAAGGTAGTCATTTCGGGTGGAATTGTTAGCCCAACAGGTTCATCTGTCCCAATTCCTCTTCAGACACCTTATAGTAAGAAACCACTAGAGCAACCTCTGCCTGAGATGAGACGTCAGGTTCTACCAACGGAAGAAAGCTGATAGTTACTAGCTACTCTTCCAATGATGGATGGCGGAACATCCTTTAAATCCTTAAACTGTGCTATTTATCCTAGACGTACCATGCAACCCCGCAGAATTGCTCGTGAACTGGCTCTTTTGAGCCTATCTCAGATGCCTAACGCCCCTGAACGGCTGGAGACGCAGCAGCTAACTAATTTAGTATTGGCAGCCGTTCGTACTCTTACCGGTGAAATTCAAGAAGCTTTAGAGACGGCAGCAGCAGAACTCAGACGAGGAAGCGATCGCTTGCTAACTAGCGAAACTCGTGCTGTTGATGTCAACAGTTCCAAAGCGATGGTAGCCGATGCGATCGAGCTAACCGAGAAAGCGATTAACCGCCTCGGAAGCGCTGTAGAAATGCCGGAAGTGATTCAACTGTCTAATCAGCAAGAAGTCCGTACCTACGCCTTAGAGCTGCTGAAAACTATCAACCGGAGACAAGCTGAGATCGATGAAATTTTGACCCAAGCACTCCAAGATTGGCAACTTCATCGTCTACCTCGAATTGACCGAGACATTTTGCGGATTGCGGTAGTAGAGATTTCATTTCTGGGTGTACCCGATCGCGTTGCGATCAACGAAGCTGTAGAACTTGCCAAACGCTACAGCGATGACGAAGGGCACCGATTTATCAATGGTGTCCTACGCCGTGTCACCGATCGCATTAAAGCGGAAGCCCGCCTACAATAGAGAATTTAGGTATCCATATAAAGAAAAATAAATTGACGCGGGTAGTCAAGTAGGTGCAATGGTTTTTAATTGGTTCCGCCGACAGATTGGTAAAGAGGGTGAGAAGCCTTTAGAGGAAACTCCCCAGGTTGAACAGGAAAAACAGGCTTCAGAGCAACCAGACGTAAAACCTGCTGAGTCAACCGAAGCGCAGACTCAAGCCGTTGCTGAAGATTATCTGAGTTGGGCGAAAGCGGCATACAAAAACATCCAGAAGCAGCAACAGTCTGTAGAACCTGAGACAACGGCGACAGAACCACCTGCCAGCGAAACGGTAGAGGAGCAAGCCCCAGAAGCCGCAATAGAGACTTCTGTTCCCTCTATAGAGGTGACAGATACCCCACAGCTAGAAGAAACCACTAAGGAGAGCGCCCCAACAGAGACGGCACAACCAACTGAAGCAGCAACACCTGAAACTCCAGCAATCCTTTCAGAACCTGAACTAGATGCTGCCGTGGCAGAAGACACGGCTTCAATAGAACCTGTGGTTACTGAAGCTGAACTAGAGGCAACGGCTACAGTAGAAGCACCAGAAATCCCAGCAGATAGCGAACCCACTGAATCTCAAGACAATTTAGTCGTACCATCTGAAGAGAGTGTAGAAACCCCAACTGCTGAAGCTCCAGTTCTAGAGGAAGAGACAGCAACATCTGAAGCCGCAACGGACTCTGGTGATGAGTCAGTGGCTGTGTCATCAGAAGAACCTGTCGTTACTACAGGTATGAATTCAGAAGCTGAGCCTGTTATAGCGGCACCTCTAGCAGTTGAGTCAGAGGCAGAATCTTCTTCTGCTTCTATCCCAATTTGGGCGCGTCAGTCTAATGCAGAACGACAAGCACGACTAGAACGCCTCAAGGCAACTGCAATTGAGATACCAGAACCTGAGCCTGTTAGGGCAGCTGTACAGCAAGCTGAACCCGCAGCAACGACGACTGTTGAAGCAGGGGAAGTACCTGGACTTGCCTTTGATGAAGGGTTCCTCTGGTCAGCCGAGGTGTTGGCAGCACAAGGGCGTCGTCCTGAAGATGTCTCCCTGGAAGAAATTAGCTGGCTCAAGCGACTGCGTCAGGGATTAGATAAAACCCGTCGTAGTTTAGTTAACCAACTCAAGGCGATTGTTGGTCAAGGCCCGTTGAATCAAGACGCCGTGATGGAGATCGAGGCGCTGCTGTTACAGGCAGACGTGGGTGTCGAGGCAACGGATTATATTATCAATACCCTGCAACAGAGATTGCGGGAGGAAGTGCTGCCACCGGAACAAGCGATCGCATATCTTAAACAAATTCTCCGAGACTTGCTGGATCGACCTTGTCAAGAGTCTTACAGCCCTAATTTTGCGCCAGAAAAAGACACACTGAATATATGGCTGATTACAGGCGTTAATGGCGCAGGAAAGACAACGACGATTGGAAAACTTGCCCACCTAGGGCAAAAATCGGGCTACCATTGCTTAATTGGGGCAGCCGATACCTTCCGGGCGGCGGCTGTGGAACAGGTGAAGGTTTGGGGACAGCGTAGTGGTACCGAGGTGATTGCCAATCCTGGAAAGAACACTGACCCTGCGGCTGTCGTCTTTGATGCGATCGCGGCGGCTCAATCTCGCGATGTAGAATTGCTCCTAGTAGACACAGCAGGGCGTCTACAAAACAAGAAAAACCTGATGGAAGAACTCGCGAAAATTCGGCGGATTGTGGACAAAAAAGCCCCCAATGCCAAGGTTGAATCTCTCCTAGTTTTGGATGCCACACTCGGTCAAAATGGTCTACGTCAGGCAGAAGTCTTCTCACAAGCAGCAAAACTCAGTGGTGTCGTTTTAACGAAACTTGATGGCACGGCAAAAGGCGGGGTTGCTCTTGCTGTCGTGCAGGAATTGGGTCTACCCATCCGGTTTATTGGCGCTGGCGAAGGCATCGAAGACCTACGTCCCTTCTCTAGCTACGAGTTTGTTGAAGCCTTACTCAACGGTTGAGGCTATCCGGCAAGGAGACTCGCCTTCTCTCAATGCCTTCGCCCACCCTGGCAACGTTTATACATGGCTGAAAGCTGACGGCTAAGCGCTACTTCCTTACTAACTGAGCCAGAGTTGCCTCCATTACTGCTGTTGTTTGTCCAGAGACAGTAAAGACCAATGCCTCGCGATAGACTCGCTGTGCAGCATGATTTTTGTAGTTAGCAGCACCACTAGAAACTGTCACTGCTGCATTTGCACATCGTAGTGCCAGGTTGATTGCCCAAGCCCGAAGTTGCACTCGTTCTTCCCAAGGCTGGGAGTCTGGAGACAAAGCCAGCATCATCGCTTCATCGCAGTGAGTAACTTCTGCGTGAAGAGACTCAAACGCTTGTTTGAGAAAGGGAAGCGGCTTCTTAGAGTAAGTTGTTTCTAAGATATCCAGTCCTGCTCTGGCACACCCCAAAGCAAAAAAACCATGATGAATTACGTTCTTCTTGTCGTTCTCATGAATCGCGCCTGCTGGCTTGACAAAAACTATACGTTCTTGGGGTAAAAACCATTGAGTCAGAGTAGCTGTAACGGTCTTTGTTGATGCCATTGCAGCGAGTTGCATTGGTTCAGAGTAGCTAATTGCTCCACCAGTATCTTGGAACGTTTCAACAAATGGCATCAGCCCGTAGACTGCCCGACCATCAGGTAGTGCTGCGCCAACGATAAAATCTTGAAAGAATCTAAAACCTGTTACCCAAGGCACCTCTCCCTCTAACTGATAGCCACCTTCTACGGGAATTGCTTTTACAAGTGGGTCACCTGTTCGACGCAGTTGGGAGAAGCCGACACCTACTAGCTTCTGCCCATTGCCCATATAGGGGAGGTACTGCCGCTTCAAGGATTCATTTTCACTGCTAGTAAGTAGTTCGGCAGCACTCTGATGTTGAGTTTGGAGGAATGCCAAAGCGCCTGAATAGCGTGGCACCAACTGCTGAAAGCGGCGATACGTTGCTTCGCTAACTTGTGTCCCTCCCCAAGATGTAGGAACCCGTAGCGCCAGTAAAATGCGATCGCCCATACCTCGCAGGGCATCTTTCAAAAGCGCTGAATCACTATCAATCTCTGATGCCAAGGGCGCTACTGACTCTCGTAAATAAGATTCAGCGAGGTCTAGTAGTGCTTGTTGGTCATCCTTATGAGACACGGAAGACAATCATGTGAAGGGTTGATTACATCGGTTGACCAGATGCCACATTAGTGAATGCATTAAGGTGCAAGCAGTGGTTTTGGTTCTTCTTGCCAGAAGACAATTGAATCATTGAGTGGTTGAATTTGAGTTCCGGGATAGTAGAAATTGAGAATCTTTGCTCCCGACCAGCCAAGATTGGCTAAGTTGTAAGAACCATATTGGCTCATGCCAACACCATGACCAAAGCCACCACCAACGAAGGTATAGCCTTTGAGGGTTTTATTATCTCCGTAGATTGGCTCTAAGTAAAACAGAGTACTCCGAGGCGGGCCAAAGGCACTGCGAACTTCATTTTTGTTGATTTCAATAACGCCCTTGTCCGTTTGTACAGTGAGTTTAAGAATTCGCCCTGATGGAGAGCGTTCCACTACCTGCATCTGCACAATTGTGGTGAAGTTGGCAAGGGGGTGTTTGGATCTTTCAAGATAGCGTCTTAAATCCTTGGCTATCTGTTCTAGTGTGTTTCCCCTACTCCATCGGAAGGCATCTCTGCCAGTTTCATTAAAACCCTGCTTTAAGTTAATGAATTCCCGAAAATTTCGTTCATCAGCTAAGGGCTTTTGCGCTAGATTCCAGACTAAGTTAGGTGAGTCTATGACGGCTTTTAGATAGGGGCGTTCTGAGCCATTCCAGACATCACTGAAAGGAGCGGTGACACCCCCAGTGGTTGAAGAATAAAGGGCATCTACTAGCTCGTTGTTGTACGTTAGCACCAATCCTTTTGTGGCTGCGATCGCTTGGTCAGTAATCGGTGCTGTACCCGTTAATCCTCTATAAACCTGGCAGTGGACATCTGCACACAGTTCGTAACCATCAGCGACAAATCGGCGTAGGTTGCGTAAGGCATAGGTTCGCGCAAGGATAGTTTGAGCTTCTACGGCAGCATAGGGGGCACCCGCTCCAATTTCATGAGGCACTACACCCCGCAGATAGGTTTCGACAGGAACCTGATTCACCAGGGTGTAAGTCCCGTAGGCGTTGGGTTGAATTCGCAAACTACCACTGTAGAGACGTGGGTTTTGGTCATCCTTCCCAACACCAACCTGAATAAGATTTTTTTCTGAAGAAATCTCCAACTGCCGACGAGTGTAGCGGTAGCCATTGACAACAAAGGATACTCGTGGCACTCGTTGTAGAATTTCTGTTTCAATTTGAGCCGTTGTATCGCCTTTGGCTTGAAGTGCAGAAAGCAGCAACCGTCGCAGTAAGGGGGTTTGATAAACATTCCGTTTTGCCCAAACTTGCCAGCGTTCGGGTTGAGTAATCTCAACCTCAATACCGTACTGTCGCCACTGATTAGCATTGTCTTCTGCTGTTTCAAAGGTGGCGTGGTTGCTGAGTACGAGACGCTCTTCCACCATTGGTTCTGGAATCTTTTGCATCAAAGTTTCCAGATTGACGCTTTCCACTTGCAGCGTTTGCGGTTGCATATCGCCTGACAAAAACCGTAAGGTAAGGCGATCGCCTGGAGTCGCTTTCAAGGTTAGCTGGTCAGTTGGTTCGTCTCCGAATCGCTGCACGACTCCTACTTTCAGCTCTACGTCCTTGGCTTTTGCAGGTGGTTGGAATATCCCTGTCAGTCCCCATAGGGATACTGTCATCAGGACAGTGCTTAAGCTTTGACTAACTCGTTTTTTCGTCAGGGTCTGCTGTCTCAAAATCTTCCTCAAGACACAAAGAAGTTATACTGATCAACTCTCCCAGGATAGAACATATATTCTGGAAGCTGACCTTTATCGCAAAAGGCAAAAGGCAAAAGGCAGAAGGCAGAAGTTGCACCTTTTCCCTTTCACCTAATCTAACCTTTCCCCCAACCGTTCAAGCATTACTACTGCTGCCAAAGAGAACTTCTCCTTTGATCATTCGCTGTGCTGCCTCAAGCAGTACTTCTTCCAGATAAGGCTTGGTGAAGTAGCCGCTAGCTCCTAGCTGAGAAGCCATTTGCCGATGTCGGTCAGCACCGCGAGAGGTGAGCATGGCGATTGGTAGATGCTGGAGATTTTCGTCTTTCTGAAGCCGAGATAGCAACTCTAGACCGTCCATTCTTGGCATTTCAATGTCACAGAAGACAATATCGCACGGTAGACCGGAGCGTAGCTTATCCCAAGCTTCCTGACCATCACGGGCTTGTTCAACCCGATAACCCGCTTTGGTAAAGGTCATAGATAGAAGTTCACGCACTGTAATGGAGTCATCAACAATCAGAACCATTGGCTCTACCTTGACAGGAGGCACATCTTCTGGCGGTTGAGCGGAGGATTCATCTCTCGACCAGAGAGTAGTAACTCCATCTTTGCGAATGCGACCCATCGAGAGGTCAATCAGTTCCAAAACATCAGCAATTGGCATAATCCGACCATCCCCTAAGACAGTCGCTCCAGCAATTCCTATTGGCTTAGGTGCAGGTCCTTCGAGTTGCTTAATTACGATCTCCTGTTCGCCCAACACCTGATCGACTTGGATAGCGATGAAGTTACTAGAACTACGCAACACGACTATGGAAATCATGTCGTCTTCTCGCTTGCCGCCGTATACAGTAGCCCGATTGATTTGGCGATTGTAGCTTAGCAGTTCAGAGAGGGGCTGGAACGCCAGCAATGTATCACGCCATTGGATACAGGTTTGACCTTCTGCATTCGTTTGGATGCGATCGCACGGCACATCCAACATATCTTCTACCCCGTCCATTGGGAAGGCGAGACGAGCGTGAGCGCTTAGACAGCAAAGCGCCTTACAGATACTCAACGTTAAAGGCAGACGAATCGTAAAGGTTGTTCCCTTACCTAATGCCGAATCAATGTGAATTGCGCCCCGAATCTCACTCAAGCTTGTTCGCACGACATCCATGCCAACCCCTCGACCCGCGTACTCATCCTCTTTATCTTTGGTCGTAAAGCCGGGATGGAAGAGGAAGTCGTACAAATCTAAGTTAGTAAGGTTTTTGGCATTGGCTCGACTGATGAGTTTTTGCTCAACTGCCTTTCTTCTTACTAGTTCTGGGTCAATACCTGCGCCATCATCGGAGACAGAAATCACGGTTTGGTTACCCTGCTGGGAAGCCCTCAGGGTAATTTGACCAGCCGTTGGCTTACCGGCGGCTTTGCGTACTTCGGGTGGTTCAATGCCATGAGTCAGGGCGTTGTTGACTAGGTGAACCATCGGGTCAGAGAGGTGTTCGAGAATCATTTTGTCGATTAATGTTTCTCGACCCTCAACGTGTAATTGAGCTTCCTTGTTGAGTTTTAGGGAAATTTCACGGACAGCTCGGAATAAGCGGTCAGCCGTCTGGGCAAACGGCACCATCCGTCCGCGTGTCAGTCCTTCCTGCAACTGGGTGGTCACCTGCCGCAGCATCCGAGCCACTTGGTCTGTTTCATCGACCAAAAACTCGATGTCAGATGCCGACTCTCTTACCCGAACAATCAGCTCAATCATCTCTTGGGAGAGCAAATGGAACCCAGTGAAACGATCCATTTCCAGGGGATCGTACTCCATACCAGAAGAGTTGTTATTGGGGGCGCGGTCTGAATGGAAAGAGGAACGTTGACCTGGGCGGCTAGACAGCAGCGAGGTTTCCAGGAGGCTGCGTTCATACAAATCCTGCATCCTCGCCCCTACATCACTAAGGGCTAAGACTTGGTGCGATAAATTATCCAAAAACTGCCGTAAACGTTCTTGGTCTTGCTCCAAGCTGTTGCGGTTTACTACCAGTTCCCCCACTAAGTTGCTGAGACTGTCCAGGTGTTTTACAGGCACCCGCATTGTCTGCTCAAAGAGCCTAGCACCATTACGCGGTCGGATAACCGAGCGAGCCTGTCGCTGGTCAGCGATCGCTTTTTGTGGCCCACCCATCGTCTGATCTGCCTGCTCTAGCAGTTTCTCCAAGTCGCCAAATTCATCATCAAGGCTGTCTGTCTCAGGAGCCTTACTTGTTACAGGCGCTGGCGATTGCTCAGCGGTATTGATGTCCTCCAAGAGGAGTTCAAGGTCATCAAATGCATCCAGATTGGATGAGGCTAAGGCTGGAGCCGGTAGCGCTTCCTCCGTTAGCAGTGCCTCTAAATCGTCAAACTCCGACTCTAGGGAACTTGTTACCTCGCTAGCGCTCTCGAAGCTATCGAACTCAGCTGTCAGAGACTGGTCTTCTTCTTGTTCATTTAAGAAAGCGAAATCATCGAGTTGGGCTTCTCCTTCACTCCCTTCTCCCAGGAGACTATCCAAATCGGCCCAGCCATCAGCACTAGTTTCAGTAGCTAGCACATCTGGTACTGCTGGGGTTTGTGCAGCTTCCGGTCGTTCATCACTCTCTGCCGTTTCCCACTCCAATCCCAAAGCCGTGTTCAGGTCTTCCTCTGTCTCCACATCCCAAAGTTCTAATGAACCTTGATCTGTGTCCATCTCCTCCCAGTCTTCGGAAACTGTGAGATTATCTGCCTCAACACCCAAGAAGTCTTCTAGATTTTCAGTTGTCTCAACGGCGTCTGTTCCTTGCCAATCTAGGAAATCATCAATAGCTTCTTCTTCAACTGGCGCAAGCTCCCAGTCAGAAGCGGCTTCCGTCTCAAATAAGCCCTCCTCTAAAACATTAAGGGCATCTGCCTCTTCCGATTCCCCAGTTCCCAGTAGTGCTTCTAACTCCGAGACTGGCGAAGTTGCTAAGGATTCACTATCAACAGCTTCAGTTGTTTCAGCCGTTTCCCATTCAAACATCGCCGCTTGAGGCTCTACTGTCTCCTCGGCTTCTACCTCGAAGTTCAATTCTTGTGCCGAAGCTTCAGTCGCGAAACCTTCGTCCAGATTGAAAGACTCTAAATCAGCTGAGGCAAAATCTAATGCCTCGCTATCTCCTGGTACCTCATCAAAGCGAAATCCTTCTGCCGAGGCTTCACTACCAAAATCTCCTTCCAGATTGAAAGGTTCTAAATCAGCTGAGGCAAAATCTAATGCCTCGCTATCTCCTGGTACCTCATCAAAGCGAAATCCTTCTGCCGAGGCTTCGCTACCAAAATCTTCGTCCAGATTGAAAGGCTCTAAATCAGCTGAGGCAAAGTCTAAAACATCGATATCTGCTGGTACCTCATCAAAGCGAAATCCCTCTGCCGAGGCTTCGCTACCAAAATCTTCGTCCAGATTGAAAGACTCTAAATCAGCTGAGGCAAAGTCTAATGCCTCGCTATCTCCTGGTACCTCATCAAAGCGAAATCCTTCTGCCGAGGCTTCGCTACCAAAATCTTCTTCTAGATTGAAAAGCTCTAAATCAGCTGAGGCAAAATCTAATGCCTCGCTATCTCCTGGTACCTCATCAAAGCTTAATCCCTCTGCCGAGGCTTCACTAGCGAAATCTCCCAGATTGAAAGGCTCTAAATCAGCTGAGGCGAAATTTAATGCCTCGCTATCTCCTGGTACCTCATCAAAGCTTAATCCCTCTGCCGAGGCTTCACTAGCGAAATCTCCTTCCAGATTGAAAGGCTCTAAATCAGCTGAGGCGAAATTTAATGCCTCGCTATCTCCTGGCATCTCCTCGAAGCGAAATCCTTCTGCTGATGTTGTGCTAGAGAAATCTTCTTCCAGATTGAGAGAATCTACATCAACTGAGGCAAAGTCCAAAGCATCGATATCTTCGAGTGCATCTCCTGGTGCCTCCTCGAAGCGAAATCCTTCTGCCGAAGCCTCGCTAGCGAAATCTTCTTCTAGATTGAAAAGCTCTAAATCAGCTGAGGCAAAATCTAAAGCATCGATATCTCCTGGTGCCTCATCGAAATTCAATTCTTGTGCCGATACCTCAGTTCCCAAATCTTCTTCAAAATTGAGCGCATCCAAATCGGCTGAGGCAAAATCTAAAGCATCAATATCTCCTGGCATCTCCTCGAAGCTCAATCCTTCTACTGAGGCTTCAGTCGCAAAATCTTCGTCCAGATTGAAAGACTCTAAATCAGCTGAGGCAAAATCTAATGCCTCGCTATCTGCTGGTGCCTCATCAAAGCTCAATCCTTCTACTGAGGCTTCAGTCGCAAAATCTTCATCCAGATTGAAAAGCTCTAAATCAGCTGAGGCAAAATCTAATGCCTCGCTATCTGCTGGTGCCTCATCAAAGCTTAATTCTTGTGCCGAGGCTTCAGTAGCGAAATCTTCTTCTAGATTGAAAAGCTCTAAATTAGCTGAGGCGAAATCTAATGCCTCGCTATCTCCCGGCCTCTCCTCGAAGCGAAATCCTTCTGCTGAGGTTGTGCTAGAGAAATCTTCTTCCAGATTGAGAGAATCTACATCAACTGAGGCAAAGTCCAAAGCATCGATATCTTCGAGTGCATCTGCTGGTGCCTCATCAAAGCTTAATTCTTGTGCCGAGGCTTCAGTAGCGAAATCTTCTTCTAGATTGAAAAGCTCTAAATCAGCTGAGGCGAAATCTAATGCCTCGCTATCTCCCGGCATCTCCTCGAAGCGAAATCCTTCTGCTGAGGTTGTACTACCGAAATCTTCTTCCAGATTGAGAGAATCTACATCAACTGAGGCAAAGTCCAAAGCATCGATATCTTCCAGTGCATCTTCTGGTGCCTCCTCGAAGCGAAATCCTTCTGCCGAGGATTCAGTAGCGAAATCTTCTTCTAGATTGAAAAGCTCTAAATCAGCTGAGGCGAAATCTAATGCCTCGCTATCTCCCGGCATCTCCTCGAAGCGAAATTCTTCTGCTGAGGTTGTACTACCGAAATCTTCTTCCAGATTGAGAGAATCTACATCAACTGAGGCAAAGTCTAAAGGATCGATATCTTCTGATGCTTCGTCACCTAGTAGCGAGTCTATGTCTGACTCTTGCCAATTGAGGGAGATATCGCTGTCGGTGACTTGATTCGTTTCAGTGGTCTCTTGTTCAAAGAGTTCCTCATCATTGAATTCTGAGATATCAGCAAAATTGTCTATAAAGGACATTAGGGAAGCTTCTTCAAGTTCGCTATCCCAGCTATCAGTCGTTGCTGATGCTTCAGTAGAAGAAAAGTCTTCAAACTCTAAGATGTTATTAGCTGCCGAAGTCTCAGTCGCTTCTGAATCGGTATCAAATAAGTCATCGAGACTATTAAAGCTAGGATTGGCATCTAACTCCTCTAATGAAGAAAGGTTAAACTCTTCGAGTCCTAATGCTTCTGTCTCAGTTGTTTGAGACTCTAGCCAATCCTCTGAGGTCTCTAATGAGTCAAAAGCCTCATTCTCTGATGCCTCAGCAACTAAAGGAGCTTCAGTCCCAAACCAATTATCCAAATCTCCCTCACTTGTTTCATCTAGGTTGAGGGAGTTGGCTGATGTCTCATCTAAGTCGAAATCGATGAAGTCGGCATTCATCCCAGCTGTACTCAGCTCATCCAGGGTAAATTCCGGCTCGTCTACATCCAACAGTGACTCTTCAAGTAAACTTTCCGCTTGCGGAGTTGACAATTCGTCTATTGTCGGGGTGTCCCAAAGACTATCATCAAGTGACAAATCTGGCTGCTGTGCTGATGGACTAGCTGATATATCGCTCTGTGCCTCAAATCCACTTAAGTCGAAGTCTTCATCAGCCGACAAATTAAAGTTATTGGCAGATTCGTCAAAAGCCAATTCATCGAAATCGAAAGGCTCCTCGAAACTGCCTAAAGTTGTTTCTTCCGGAGTGGTTTCAAAGAGGCTGTCGCTTTGTTCGTCGTCAATTACCAGTTCTTCCCCAAAGCCTAAATCATTCTCAGAAAGATTGGCTGCTTCACGTTCAGAGCTTTCCAGCCAGTCGCCTAGGTCAAGCTCTGACTCAGTAAATGACGCTTCATCCAACTGGAGTTCGTCGTTACCAATGTCTTCTAGTTCCCAGGCTGAGTCTTCAAAAGTAAGAGCGTTATCCTCATCCCTGATAAACGCTTCACTCAAGAATTCCTCATCATCTGCTGATAAGAGTCCTGCATCTTCCAGTCCAAGAGCATCTGCCTCATCGAACCCCTCTACCACTGGCATGGCAAAGAAGTCATCATCCTGTGGCTGTCTTTCAGTCATTGCTTCAGCGTCAAAAACAAACTCTTCTGGGTTCTGTGAAACAGGCGCGTTTTCTTCAAAGAAACTGTCACCAAACAAACTGTTCAAGTCGTCTGATGAGGTGCTTGATGTTGCTAGCAGATCTGAGCTATCCGCCTCAAATAGTAGGTCTGAAAAGTCATCCGTTGCGCTTAATGAGCTTTCTGAGTAATCGTTGCTCAATGGTGCTAAATCTTCTTGTAAGGGTACCTCAACACTTGCATCGTCACCCAACCAATCTCTCAAATCTTCATGAGTGGATGCCTCAGTTGTTGAGAGTTCCAAGTCATTTAGGTCACCCATCAAGTCTGCAAAATCGTTGCCTTCCGAAGGAATCTCGTAAGGATTATCGTCCCAAGTGAAAGAGCTGTCTTGAGCGGGTCTGGGTTGCCTGTCATTAAAGCTGATGATTTCCTCTTCTTGCCAGGTTTGATCTAAATCAGGAGTTTGACCTTCAAAGATATCCGCTAGGCTATTAAGCTCTGCCATTCCGACTTCAGGATCGCTAGGTTCACCCGGACTAGAAGTGGTACTAGTCGTGCGGAATGAAAAATTTGCTCCGCTGCGAGATTGAGGACTAGAGCTTGAGGTAAACCAGGAGTCTTGTTGGATTTCAGGCAAGCTTTCGTATTGGTTGGCTGAAGTGTCCTCTGCTTCTATAAAGTTGTGTTGTTCTTGGATAGGACTATCTAGGTCATCAAATAGGCTAGTCGCTGACAAATCGCTATCCAATGTTGTCTCGACAGAAGCGGCTGGGACGAGTGCTTGCAGTTGTTCACTGGGGGCAATCTCAACCGAACGACCTGCCATGACTAATTCTTGAGCCTGTTTGATTTCTTTGATCACAAGGCTCGCCAGTAGGCGGAAGGAATTACCTTCACAAGCGATCGCATTTTGTGATGACTCTAATAGCTCACTCCAACCCGGCAAATCTAGTTGCTCTCCAAGATGCGCTAAGAATCGGCAGTGTTCTTGCAATGCTTCACGGCACTCAGGCAAGTCTGCTTGCTTAAACAACTGCAACATTTCTCGAAGTTCGACCAAGACATCTCGTCTGAAGCTTTCTGGTACCACCTCTATAGGGTCTTGACTGAACGAAGCATTTGCCGCTAGCGGTGCGTGGTGTACGGCAGCGCTAGTATGAACTTCCACTGGCAATAAAGTCTCAGCCGTGGCAAAGGAAGTACTATCCTCAGCTTTCTTGACCAACTGCCCTAGGTAATTATTGAGTTCCTCAAAAACTGGCTCAGCCTCCGCCATGATCGTGTTAGCGGCTTCATCGGTTAGCCCAAATGGTCCTTGGAGTTGCTCGACAAGTGCCTGGAGGGTATCAAATACTTGTAAAAATAAGGATTCTAGTTGATGATCAGCCTTCACAGGTGATTCTTTGAGGACTTTGAAGCAGTCTTCCAAACGATGAGCGGTTTTCTGAATGCTGTTGAATCCCAACATTGCCGCTCCGCCTTTGACAGAATGGGCTGCACGAAAGACCTCGTTTACCATTTCGGTGTCTTCCATGGTGCTTTGCAGATTGAGCAAACCTTGCTCAATCGTATTGAGGTGGTCTTTTGCCTCCTCAATGAAGTAGCCCATTATTCGCTGTTGTTGTTCCGGCTGCATAGCAATGTCCCTCAAAGAGTTTTGAGTAATATCTGGGCATCCGCCCCCCCCTGCCCGTCCTGAGTACTGGAACCTAGAGATTACTCCCAGTACTCATGACTCATCTCTTATCACTTTTTTTTATCTATAGATAGCTCTCAATGTAGCCAATATCTCCAGAATCGACATAGATTTTTATACCGACGAGCTAATTTTTGAGAAGCAATCAAAACTCTTAGGACTCGCGAAAAAATAAGTTATCCGTGTTGAGTCGGGGAAAGGATATAGGGAGAAAGGGAAAGCTTGATGTGGAAGCATTGCCCCTTTAACCTTTTCCCTAGCCCAAAAGTTTGGTTATTTCTGCGCGACTTCTTAGATGTTTCCCCTATTAATTAAGGGTTCTAGCCTTAATTTAAGCTAGAACCCTTAATTTAGGTTTTCCTAGGTATGGAGCTAAGCGGATTCGAACCGCTGACCCCCTCAATGCCATTGAGGTGCTCTACCAACTGAGCTATAACCCCGTGCAGTGCGTTTTTTATGATGCCGTAATAACTAGGTTTCGTCAAGTCTAGGGAAGCGGTTGGCGTTGGTTTCAGTAGAACGAACTTGGGGATTGAGCCATCTGGGTCAGATAGCCAACATAACTACCCATCAGGAAGTAGACGACTAACATGGCAGCGGCTGACATGGCGACTAGAGTGCCAGCTAGCATCAGGGAAAACTGTTGGCTGTCGAAGGCTTCCTGCATCAGGTGCAGCGACCAAGCCACTAAAGCAACATCAAATATTAAAATAGCAATCAACATAAGTTAACGAAATTTAACACTTTGTCCATTCTAGCAGCCGCTCAGATGGCTGAACACAACGCACAGTGTTGTGATACACAACAATATTTAATAGTTTCGGAAAGAATCGCTTAGATGTATTACAGAAGTCGTACAGGGACTTGGTGTTCTGCGAGATAATTTTTGATTTCTGATACAGTGAGTTCTCCGTAATGCAGTAGAGAAGCCAGAAGCGCGGCTTCGGCTTTCCCTGTGGTGAGTGCTTCATGAATATGAGCGCAGTTGCCTGCACCACCGGAAGCAATGACGGGAATTTCCACTTGTTCGGCAATGGTGCGAGTCAGTTCTAAGTCATAGCCTGCCTTAGTTCCATCAGCGTCCATGCTGGTGACAAGTAGTTCTCCCGCACCCCGTTGCTCAACTTCTTTTGCCCAAAGGATGGCATCTATCCCTGTGTTTTCCCGTCCACCTCGGACGTAGACATCCCAGCCAGGATTGCTGGGATCTTTGCGCTGTCTCGCGTCAATGGCTACGACAATACACTGATTGCCAAAGCGATCGCTTGCCTGGTTAATAAAGTCTGGATTGCGTACCGCCGCTGAATTGATGCTGACTTTATCCGCTCCGGCTCTTAACAATAATTTAATACTTTCTAAGGATTGGATACCGCCACCAACTGTTAAAGGGATAAATACTTGTTCTGCCGTGCGGTATACCACATCAAGAATAATGTCCCGGTCTTCATGGGTAGCCGTGATATCTAGAAACACTAGTTCATCAGCCCCTGCCTCGTTATAAGCTTGTGCTAATTCCACTGGATCACCCGCATCTTGCAGATTAACGAAGTTGACACCTTTGACAACTCGTCCAGCTTTCACATCCAGGCAAGGTAAGATTCGTTTAGCTAGCATTGCTCTGTATCCTAAGTCAATGATCGTTAGTCATTGTTAATTAGACAAGATTTTGGGGACTCGAAGACAAAACTCTTTTACTCCCCTGCCCCTACTCTCCACTCCCTATCATGGCGATAACTTCCTTCAGACAACAGTCACAAGAACCCGATCGGCAACCTCAGGCAGGTAAGAAAACCAAGAGTCGCCGTAAAAATTTCAGTAAGGAACAGTCAGAAGAAGACCTTTTGCTAGCCACGGCAATGGCTGACGAAACGGGTAACCAAGAAGAAGGCATCCGACCGCAACGCTTGGCTGACTACATCGGGCAAAAGGAATTAAAAGGTGTCTTGGAAATTGCGATTGAAGCGGCAAAAGCTAGAAATGAGTCAATGGATCACCTGCTTTTGTACGGGCCGCCAGGATTGGGAAAAACAACAATGTCGCTGATTTTGGCGACGGAGATGGGAGTCAACTGCAAAATTACCGCTGCACCCGCTTTGGAACGTCCGCGAGATATTGCGGGAATCTTGACAAATCTGAAACCAGGGGATGTGTTGTTTATCGACGAAATCCATCGGCTGTCGCGAATGACTGAAGAACTTCTGTATCCAGCGATGGAGGACTATCGATTGGATATCACGATTGGTAAGGGGCAGACGGCTCGCATTCGGAGTATTCCACTACCGAACTTTACGTTAGTGGGGGCGACAACTCGTGTGGGTTCGCTGACTTCGCCATTACGCGATCGCTTTGGCTTGATTCAACGACTGCGCTTCTATGAACCCGATGAACTGACTCTGATCGTCCAAAGGACAGCGGAACTTCTTAAAACACCTGTAACACAGGATGGTGCTGAAGAAATTGCTCGTCGTTCCCGTGGAACGCCTCGAATTGCTAACCGATTGCTCAAGCGAGTACGAGACTATGCTCAGGTCAAAAAATATGCACCGATTAACAAAGAAGTAGCCGCAGAAGCACTCGAAGTATTTAATGTAGACCCCAGTGGTTTGGACTGGACAGACCGACTGGTATTGAGTGTAATGATTGAACAATTTAATGGCGGGCCTGTGGGTTTGGAAGCCGTTGCTTCAGCCACTGGAGAAGATGCTCAAACCATTGAGGAAGTCTATGAACCATATCTGTTGCAGATTGGCTACTTGCACCGGACACCTCGTGGTCGTGTAGCTACAGCCGCTGCTCGGAAGCACTTAGGGTATGAGTAGAAACGCTGTATTCTGAAGAATAAGAATTTATAGCGGTTTTCAGTTAGATACCATGAGACGAAAGCTCACAAACGTTTGGATGAAAATCCTTATTCCTTCTGCATAAAAGCCCTCCGCCTTCTGCCTTTTTTCAGATTAGATGAGGTACAGCGGAAGGGGTGTGAAACAAGAGACGGAGCAAGGAAAACAAAAAAGCTGATAGCTGACGGCTTTGGGCTATATAAGCTTAACTCTTGAAGCCTTCAACGAGTGGGTGCAAACTACAAGGATGAGCAGCTTATGACAGTAATCAAGAGCGACTTTTGCGCTTTAGAACAGTTAGAGCAATGGCTGAGCCTTAGCGAGGATGAGCAAGATGCTGTTGTGAGAGATTTAGAAGAGCAGCTTAGGGGAGAATATGTTCATCAATACACCTTGAGCTACACAAATCAACCCTCATTGCGTGTTCCTACCTTTAGACATTTGCCAACAGGGTTAGAGTTTAACTTTATTGTTGGTGGTCAGTTTAATATGGGCTTCTCTTCGCAAGAAGAAGCAGCCTTAAGGCGCTTAGTTAAGGGGAAAGAACTCTGCTTGGATTCTTTCGATTTTATGCGTCCTGTTCATTTAGTTCAGGTACCACCTTTTTTAATCTCCCGGTTTCCCTTGCTCAATAATTTTGCTCAAGAACATCTGGCACTATATTCTGATGATTTCATTTCTGACTTTGCTGAAAAGGAAACTGATATAGTTCCTGCTTCTTTAACAAGAGAGCGAATTGAGGTACTACTGGAGAAATTTGGTTTTCACTTACCCTCAGAAGTTCAGTGGGAATATGCCTATAGGGGTGGAACGACAACGTTATTTTACTGGGGTGATGAGATTCCAAGTGATGAGGTTTTGGAACAGAAGATTTTACTTTATGAGTTTAGTGATTCCGAAAAGTGTAAAGCGGCTGCTAATCCTTTTGGTTTAGTAGGAATGTCAGTTGGTGAGTGGTGTGAAGACTCTTATCGTCCCGACTACACCAAAGCTTCAGAAAATGAATTGCCAGGAGTTCAGGAACCACCGTATGTTGTAAGAGGTGGAGCAGCAATGGCATGGCCTTGGCAGGGCTGTGATGAGTGGATAATGTGTATGTCGGCGATTCGGGAAAAGTCAGAATTTGATTTGCCCTTGGCAGGTCGTTTTGTTAAGTTAATCAACTTGTATTAATAAAATAGTTGATGAATAATAATAGGTGATTTTTTTGATGCCTAAATTTATTTGTTATTTAATTTTCCAAACTCTAAGCTTCCTTAAGTGTCATTTATGATTCGCTGGATTCTGACTTTACTACTTTGTGTATTACTAGTTTTCTCCTCAGATGAGTCTGTATTGGCGCAGAGTCAGATGGCTGACTTGAATGAGTCTCAGATACAGCAACTGAATGAACTTAGGCAAGAAGCGTTTGCGGCGACAGAGAAGGGTAACTTTCCCACCGCTGAAGGCTACTGGACTCAGTTGATTGAGTTATTACCGGACAATTTTGTGGGTTGGAGTAATCGGGGAAATTCAAGGGTAAGTCAGAATAAGTTAGAAGACGCGATCGCAGATTTCAACAAATCTATTAAACTCGCTCCTGATGCCGCTGACCCCTACCTGAATCGTGGCACCGCACTTGAAGCACTGGGTTGTTGGGATGAGGCAATTGCTGATTACAAGCGAGTGCTGGAACTCAATCCTAATGATGCAATGGCGTATAACAACTTAGGAAATGCCAAAGCAGGGCAAGGACGATGGGAAGAAGCGATCGCAGATTACCAGAAAGCCGCTGAATTAGCCCCAAACTTTGCCTTTGCCCGTGCTAACTATGCCCTTGCCCTGTATCAAACGGGTCAGACAGAAGAAGCAATCCGCACCATGCGTAATATTATCCGCAAATACCCTCAATTTCCCGATGTCCGAGCCGCACTAACCGCCGCACTCTGGCAACAGGGACTACAAGGCGAAGCGGAAAGCAATTGGGCAGCGGTTGTTGGTTTGGATGGGCGATATAGAAATATAGATTGGGTGAAGTCAGTTCGCCGTTGGCCTCCGGTGATGGTCGCGGCTTTGGAGAAATTCCTTACCTTGAAATAGAGAAGTTATTTTAGATAGATGCGATCGCAATTGGCTGAATACCATCAGTTGTTTGTACCACACGACCAATGATTTGACTGTGAGGATAATCCTGTGCCTTCAGTGCCGCTAAACAGGAATCCGCTTGTTCAGAAGACACCGTTGCGAGAAGTCCACCAGATGTTTGTGGATCAAATAGGATTGGGTACTTAGGAGAAACACTCACTTCAGATAAATTACTGATGTAAAACGATGCACGGAGGTTTTGCGGCTGAAGCGAACTGGTAATTCCTAGTTGCAACATCTCCAAAGCCCCTTCCAAAACCGGAATTGCCTCTAAATTCAACTCAACCGCAAT
The DNA here is from genome assembly GCA_019358875.1 of Symplocastrum torsivum CPER-KK1. Lineage (GTDB taxonomy): Bacteria > Cyanobacteriota > Cyanobacteriia > Cyanobacteriales > Coleofasciculaceae > Symplocastrum > Symplocastrum torsivum. The sequence goes on along the minus strand of JAHHIF010000004.1, from coordinate 217,125 downwards.
ACCTGACGCTTTTACCATTTCTAGCAGGTGTCCCAATATCCCAAAACCTGTAACATCTGTACAGGCAGTGGCTCCATGTTTCATAAATGCGATCGCTGCTTCCTGATTCGACAGCAACATTGAGTGAACCGCCTCATCAATCCAGCGACCTTTTGCCTGCAAGCGCATATCAGCCGCAAATAAAGTACCAGTCCCTAGCGCTTTGGTAAGAATCAGCACTTGACCAGGCTTCATCCCACCTTTTCGTAGTAGTTTGTCAGGTGCAGCAAGTCCATTGCAGGTAAGTCCAAAGGCTAATTCTGTCCCTTCTGTTGTGTGACCACCAATTAATGGTGCTTGCGCTTTGGACAGTACATTCATTGCCCCTGATAACAGTTGATAGAGCGTTTCCTCAACCTTTTCTTCCATAGCATAAGGAACAGTCACTATAGCTAAGGCGCTTTGAGCTGTGGCACCCATTGCAAAAATATCACTCAAACAGTGATTGGTGCTGATTTGCCCAAAGGTATAGGGGTCATTGATTAAGGAGCGAAAGTAATCAATTGTCTGCACGATTACCTGACCCGTTGGCACTTGCAGCACAGCCGCATCATCCGGTGTCCCCAATCCGATGAGAATATCGTCTCGTTTACCCCAATTCGGGGCTTCCAGTTGCAACCGTTGCAAAACTCGCTCTAGGGTAGTGCTACCTACTTTTGAGCCGCAACCAGCACAACGCATTGTGTTGGTTGTTGGTTGTTTGCCACTAATTACTGACGACTGATTAGTAAGTACTGACATTTCAGGCAAGTCACTGAAGCGGTGCATGAACTTGCGGTCGATATGGTCTTTCCAGCGCCACAGTAACGGAGATTGCCAGCCGAAGCGTCCCCAGGATGCGATCGCACTTCTATCCCCAGTACCAATTAAGCCTAAGTACAACTTCTGTGGCTTATAGGGTTTTAGTGGTTTTCCTAATAAGACTCGTTGCAGATTTTCAAATAGCGGCTTCCCCTGACGCACAGCAAATACTCCCGCTTTAGGACGGGGATGATTCACCATTGTGGCGATGTCACCTGCTGCGAAGATGTCGGGATGAGAAAGCGATCGCAAGGTATCGTTAACTAGAACAAAGCCTTTTGGGTCTGTTTTGAGTCCAGATTCCTGAATCCAATCCGGTGCAGACGCTTGAGTTACCCAGAACGTGTAGTCGCACTCTACGACTAAACCCGATTCACACTGAATTTTTCCATGTAGAACCTCAGATACAGGTTCCTGAAGATGCACCTGTATTCCTCGACTAACCAGAATATCTAGAAGTCGTTGGCGTACCCAAGGGCTATGACTGAGCAACAGTTCAGCGTCACGATGGAATAAATGGATTTGTAGAGGTAGTTGAGTATCTTGGAGGATTTGATGCAGACGGCGTTGCATGGTTAATGCGAGTTCCACACCTCCTGCACCACCACCAACAATACCAAGACAGATGGGTTGTTGAGGATTCTTGGCAACGTCCTCTACTAACTGATTCCACTGACTCAAAAATTGAGGAACTGGTTTGGCGGGAATGGCATATTCGGTAGCTCCTGAAACATCAATATGTGCTGGAGTGCTGCCAATGTTGATAGACAATACATCAAATGCAACGGGTGGGTGATTGGCACAAAGAACTTTTTTGTTTTCTAAGTCAAGTCCAACGGCTCGGTCGATGTAGAGTTGAACTTGGGCGAACTGAGCGAGTCGCCGCAAGTCGATGTGGCATTCGTCAAAATCATAGAAACCAGCAACGTGACCAGGTAGCATCCCTGAATAGGGGGTATGAGAGGCTTCCGTAATCAGCGTTAAACGTACTCCTGGCAAGGGATTCATTGCAAACATTCTTAATGCGATCGCATGAGAATGACCGCCACCAACAAGCACTAAGTCTTTGACAATCGGATGGGTTGTCTGCTGCATTAGGTAAGCCTGTTTGTCTCATTCGTTGCTGAAATTATGGTAACGACCTCAAGAGCAACCTGCTCTTCGGAAGATAGTCGGGTTAAAGATTTCAAGCTAGACTCACTCTGATAATGGCTTATGCAGGGGGCATCTTAGGCTACTTAAGGCACACAACAAAAAAGGAAAATTAGTTTCCCCTAACACCTAACACCTAACACCTATTTCCAAATGATTGACCTTTACACTTTCACGACACCCAACGGGCGTAAGGCTTCCATCATGTTGGAGGAAGTTGAGCTGCCTTACAATGTCCATAAAATTGACATTACTAAAGGTGACCAATTTACGCCAGAATTTGTGGCAATTAATCCTAACAGCAAAATTCCTGCGATCGTTGACCAAGATACTGGCATTACTGTTTTTGAGTCTGGTGCAATCTTGATTTATTTAGCCCGGAAAACTGGCAAACTTTTGCCGACTGAGGAGAAAGCTGAGTTTCAGGTTTTGTCTTGGCTGATGTTGCAGATGGGGAGTGTGGGCCCAATGTTAGGTCAGTTGAACCACTTTAAGAAGTTTGCGCCGGAAAAGATTCCTTATGCAATTGAGCGTTATGAGAAGGAAACTTTACGGATATATGGCGTCTTAGATAAACAACTGGCAGAGCGAGAGTTCTTATGTGGTGACTACTCGATTGCTGATATTGCAACTTATCCTTGGATTGCAATTCATGATATGCAAGGACTCACTCTAGATAATCACCCGAATCTTAAGCGTTGGGTGGAGACATTAGAACAGCGTCCGGCTGTAGAGCGTGGGATGGGGGTACCTGCTTAGGAGGTAATGGTATTGGTTTAAGTTTTTGGAAGAACCCGGAATTGGGGGGGAGACCCCCCAAACCCCCCTTCTGGGGGACGGAGTGCCTCCCCCAGACCCCCTGCACAAGGTGTGATTGGTGGTAATGAGGATAGATGTGGGGGTTCTCATTATTGAGATACATCTGTAGGGGCGCACAGCTATGCGCCCACAGTGTAAAACTTGGATTATGTAAAATGTCCCGATTTTGCCGTCGTCTGTATCGCTTCATTTTCTTCTTATTAGTTGGGTTTGTTCTTTGCTTAACACTTAGTGTTTTGCCAATTGGACAAACTGCTGTAGTGGCTCAGTCAAGTCCTGCCCAGCAATTGGTGCGTAGTGGAATTGAGCAGTATGAGGCGGGTAAATTTAATGAGGCGATCGCACTTTTTTTACAAGCTCTTTCACAACCTCTACCCAATGAGGAACGGGCAGTTGTTTACAATAACCTGGCACTCGCTTATCGACAAGTTGGACAACTAGGAGAAGCAGCGCAGCAATGGGAGCAAGCGATTCAGATTTACCAACGTCAAGATGATGAAGCGTCTCGTCGTCAGTTGCCGAAACTACTAACGGAGCAGGCACAGGCGTTTAATGATTTGGGACAGCACCGACGGGCGATTAAGATTTTGCAGTCGGTGGCAGAACTTGCACAACAATACCAAGACTCAAGAACTCAAGCGGCGGCGTTGGGAGCTTTGGGTAATGCTTATTGGGCTTTGGGTGACTATGAACAGGCATTTGCTGCCCACCAAGAGAGTTTACAAATTGCTCGTCAATTCAACTATCCAGACTACATTACAACGTCTCTAAATTATCTAGGCAATCTCTACATCAGCCGTCATGAGCGGTATCGCTACCAGGCTGATATCGCTGGGCGTATTGAAGGAGATAAAACAGAAGAGAATCGATTGATTCAGTTGGCAGAACAAGATATCGCAGCGGCTGAGTCGGCATTTGAGGAAAGCTTACGTGAGAGTCAAGCCTTAGGAAGTATCGCCCAAGTCAAGGCGTTACTGAATCTCAATCGTTTACTAGAGCAACGAGAATCAACTGATTGGGCAGGGATTGCTAAAAATCGTGAGCAGTCTCTGGCACTTGTTGAAACGTTACCCGATTCACGAGACAAAGCTTATATCTTGATTAATCTGGCTGAGAGTCTTCGGCATCAAGCGTCCGTTGAGCGTGAGAATTGCCTAAATATTGAACAAGAGTGCAGGAGTACAGGGGGACAGGAGAGAAACGTTGCTGCCTTACTCCTAGACAAAGCACTCAACGTTGCTAGAACCATTGGAGATCGACGGGCTGAATCGTTTGCATTGGGTAGCTTAGGGCAGGTTAGTCACTCATTAGGCAAATTGTCAACGGCGACGGAGTTGATTCGACAAGCGCAATTGGCGGCGGAGCAAGTTAATGCAGCCGATAGCCTTTATCGTTGGCAGTGGCAGGCTGGGCGTTTATTGAAGACGGCAGGAAAGACACAAGAAGCGATCGCATCTTATGAAGAAGCGATCACAACTCTCCAAAGCATTCGCACTAACCTGCTTGCCGCGAATACAGACTTACAATTTGACTTTCGCGATTCGGTTGAACCTGTCTATCGAGAGTTAATCCAACTGCGGCTGGAGAGTAAGGCATCAGACTCCAAAAATCTGGAAAAGGTGATTGATACTTTAGACTTGCTCACACTGGCGGAACTACAAAACTTCTTTGGTGACGAGTGCGTACAAGTTGCCCAGGCAGAGGCGAGTGGTGAGGTGGGTTTGCTAGAGGCGAATACAGCGATTATTTACTCGGTGATTCTTGATGACTACACTGAGATGATCTTGCGCTTGCCAAATGGACAGTTAACTAGCCATTCTGTCGCTTACTCGCAAGAGCAAATGCAGCAAGAAATTGACCAGTTGCGTCGATTACTTGAAAAACGCTCTACTAATGAATATTTAAAACCTGCTCAAAAAATCTATGAGGCTTTGATTCGTCCCTTGGAGGCAGAGTTAGCGGCAGCTAGTCCTAAAACACTTGTCTTTATTCAGGATGGGGTGTTGCGACAAGTACCAATGGCAGCGTTGCATGATGGACAGAAGTTTTTGATTGAGAAATATGCGATCGCGACAACTCCCAGTCTGACACTGACGACTCGCACAGCACTGAAGCAAGATTATTCAGATGCCCTAATTCTGGGCTTAACCGTTGAGCGTCCACCTTTTAATGCCTTAATGAATGTCCGTGCTGAGGTTGATGGTGTTCAGGAAATTCTGGGCGGAACCAAGCTTCTCGATCGCGATTTCACTCTGGAAACGCTACAAGAGCAATTGCAAGAAAAAAGTTATCCTGTTGTTCACATCGCTACGCATGGCAAGTTTGGGGTAGATGCCGCAAATACCTTTTTACTAGCGTTTGACTCGCGGATTACGCTTGAGGACATTGATACAGTTTTGCGATCGCAAAGAGTCTCCGGAGGTTCGCGCCGAAGTCAACAACCTGTAGAACTTCTTACGCTAAGTGCCTGTGAAACCGCTGTTGGCGATGATCGAGCGGCTTTGGGAATTGCAGGGGTAGCAATTCGTGCTGGTGTTAAGAGTGCTGTTGCGAGTTTATGGAACATTAATGATGCTGCAACAGTGCCATTAATCGAAGAGTTTTACATCCAGCTAAAACAACCCAATGTTATGAAAGCCGAGGCATTGCAAAAGGCTCAGTTAAAAGCGATCGCTAATTTGGAATACTCTCACCCCGCTGTTTGGTCACCGTTTATCCTAATTGGCAACTGGCAATGATATTCAAGCCAATGGGTAAAATTGAGTTAATAGAGAACAGTGAGTAAATTCTGTGCAGAATTCAGTTGTAGTAGAGCAGTAAGAGCCTTATAGACACAGCAACAACTTCAGGCTAGCTTTACCTACCAGTGTTGTGGAGTGAACATCTTATTGAAGTTTGTATAAAGTAAGATTTACCTTTTGTAACACTTTATACAGAGATTTCAATTTTCTGGTTCCTGCACTTTCGATAGATAGAAATTCCTACAACACAATCCAAACTAGGGGTAAGTGGTAGGGGACGTAAAGTTGGCACAGCAAACGAGGAGTTGGTGCGCTGAGCTAAAGCCGAGAAAAGAGCGAGTTAGTTGCTGTCCAGAAGTCGGTACAGTAGCGCTAGCGCCGCAAAGGTTTGCTTGGCTTGTAAACAAGATAAGAGTCAATCTAGTAAAAGCAAACGAGAAGATTTTTGGCTTCGTCGTTTTACTTTTTTTTGTTTTAAGTTCCGAAGACAATGCATTTGCTCAGTTGACACCTGATAGTACGTTGGGCAACGAAAATTCTATTGTTACTCCTGGTGCCATCATCAATAACCAATCTGCTGAGCGCATCGAGGGTGGGGCATTGAGAGACACAAACCTGTTCCACAGTTTTCTGGAATTCAATCTTGATGATGGTCAGCAAGTTTATTTTGCCAATCCTCCTGGAGTTGAAAACATTCTGACACGGGTAACAGGTGCTAACTCTTCGACTATTCTAGGAACCTTGGGTGTTGAGGGTACTGCTAATCTATTTCTAATTAATCCCAATGGCATTTTATTTGGACCGAATGCCCGTCTTGATGTGAGTGGTTCCTTTTTTGCCAGTACTGCTAGCAGCGTTGTTTTTGCCGATGGCACTCAGTTCAGTACGACAAGTCCTCAAAATCTACCGCTTCTAACAGTCAGTGTTCCTCTAGGACTGCAATTTGGAGCGACACCAGGTTCTCTACAAATACAAGGGTCAAATTTAGCGGTTCTACCAGGAAAAACCTTGGGGCTTGTGGGAGGGAACGTTTTACTCCAAGGTGGCAACGTTACGGCACCTAGCGGACGAGTTGAGCTAGGGAGTGTTGCTGGCACCAGTTTAGTTGACTTGAATCCAACCCCTAATGGCTGGGAACTCGGTTATAGCACTGTGCCGAACTTTCAGGATATCGAGTTATCTCAGGGAGCAACGGTAGATGTCAGTGGGATTCGGGGGGGTGATATCCAAGTGCAGGCGCGAACCTTTCAGCTACGTGAGGAGTCACGCCTAACTGCATTGACGTTAGGTAGGCAAAGGGGAGGAACCGTTACCGTCAACGCCTCAGAATCAGTAGAACTGATAGGAACGGGAACTTATATCGAAGATATCGTCAAGTTCGCGACGGGAACGGTTGACCCAACAAACCTCCGCAACGGTTTGTTTACAGCCAGTTTTGATTCTGGTTCGGCTGGGGATTTGGTGATTAATACACCTTCTTTCGTTGCTCGTAATGGAGCCTTTGTTGCTACTTCTACGTTTGGAACAGGTGAGGGGGGGCATTTAACACTCAACGCTTCCGAGTCTGTTGATCTGAGTGCATCCTCCTTATTGACAGGGACGGGGGCTGGTGTTGGTGGAGATGCTGGAGATTTGACGATTAATACAGGACGGTTGTTGGCTCAAGATAACGCAACTGTAACAACGGCTAGTTTTGGGACGGGTCGAGCCGGAAACTTGACGGTTAATGCTTTGGAGTCAATTGAGTTGGTTGGCAGCGATCCGGTGCAGTTTTCACCAACCACTCGATTTTTCACTGGCTTGTTTAGTAATGCCTTGGCGGCTGGAGATGCTGGAAATGTGGAGGTGACAACGGGAGAATTATTAGTACGGGATGGGGCGGCGATCGCAGCAAGTACTGTCGGTTCAAGTCGGGGTGGAGATATTACTGTGATTGCGTCGGAGTCGGTAACGTTGAGTGGTAGTTCTCCCAATGGTTCGGCTCTCAGTGCTTTAGCGGCTACGGCTGAAGCAGGTTCGACAGGTCAAGGCGGAAACCTCACGGTACAAACTGGAGAATTGATTCTGGAGAATGAGGGAAGACTCAGTGTCCGTAGTCGAGGCACTGGAGATGCAGGCAATCTGAAGGTGATTGCTGACTCGATTAGTCTGGATGAGCAAGCAAGTATTGCTGCTGCGACAACCATAGCAGGAGAAGGCGGCAACGTTAACTTAAAAACGCAGTCTTTACTACTGCGCCGCAACAGCATTGTCTCTGCTGAAGCGGGTGGTAGTGGCAATGGCGGCAACATCACGATTGATACCGATGTTCTAGCCGTCCTAGAAAACAGCCGCATCACTGCCAATGCTCTTCAGGGTGCTGGAGGTAGGATTGAAATCAATACCCAAGGATTATTTGTTGACCCAACTAGTAGAATCACCGCTAGTTCTACCTTAGGAATTAATGGTGTTGTCGATATTGATACCTCCGTTCGTGACGTAGAAGGTTCCCTAGAGCCTCTAGAAGAGGAATTTGTGAGTTCCGATCAAGTGCTGGCTGACAGTTGTTTAGCACGTCGTAGCTTTCAACCTGGAAGCTTTACTGTTACTGGTACGGGTGGGTTACCCTCAACTCCTTATGGAGCAATTAGCGATCGCTATACCGTAACTAATGTTGAGCCAATTTCAGGCAACAGCGCGACTCGTCGCGATCGCATCCAGCAAGCAGAATTTGAACAACAACGTCGAGTTCTTCCCCTCCAAGAGGCACAAGGAATCTTCGTCACAGATGACGGACGCATCATTCTCGGTACGTCCTCACAAGTCGCAACTCTAGCTAAGGTAGAAGATTTAGTCTGCCTTTTTCCAGATTCAGCCAGCCAATCCAGGGAATAAGAGAACGATCAAATTAAACCTATCTAGGTTTAGTATCTCGCTTGTTAGATGGAGATGAGGTTTATCAGGGTGATCTATATGAATGCAACTTACCAAAAAAGGCAGAGGGCAGAGAGTAGAGGGCAAAAGGAAAACATTTGGCAAACGGCAACAGCAAAAGTTTTATTGTTGTCTCTTTACGTTGGTAGCCGATCGTAATATGCGAACCAAGCGGCTGAGGCAGAAAATTTGGCAACGACGACCAGTGTGGCTTGGAGCAACCAGTGTAGCCGCCGTTGTTGTTGCGCTGCGGTTAACTGGGTTGTTGCAATCTTGGGAGTGGGCAGCCCTGGATCAGTTTTTTCGTTGGCGTCCGGCTGAGCCTACCCAAAAGCGGATTTTAATTGTTGCCGTTAACGAGTCAGATATTCGTTATGTCAAGAAGTGGCCAGCAACTGATGCTTTGATTGCACAAATGATCGAGAAGCTCAAAGCCAAAAAGCCGAGAGCAATCGGTTTAGACCTCTATCGAGATTTGCCGACTCCGCCGGGTACCCAAGCTTTGGAGCAGGTTTTTAAGTCCACACCGAATCTAATTGGAATTGAAAAAAAAGTCGCAGATAGTAATAGTGAGGCTGTACCACCGCCGCAGGTTTTGAGCCAACTGGGGCAGGTTGGAGCGAATGATGTTATGCCAGATGCAGATGGTAAACTCCGTCGTGGCTTACTATTCTTGACACCTGAATCTAAGCCAGCTTTACCAAGCTTGGGGCTACAGTTGGCTTTGATTTATTTGCAGGCTAAAGGGATTACTCCAGTCGCCGCCCAAGACGGTTCTATGAAATTGGGTAAGACGGTATTTGTTCCTTTTGAGGCAAATGATGGTGGCTATGTTCGCGCTGATGCAGGTGGTTACCAGTTCTTGTTGAATTTTAAAGGGGCTAACCTATTTGAGAGTGTTTCCTTGAGGGATGTTCTGGAAGACCGAGTTCCTGAATCAAAGATACGCGATCGCATTGTCTTGATTGGTACGATTGCACCTAGCTTGAAAGATTTCTTTTACACTCCTTACAGTCATGGTCTGCTGAGTTCGCCTGAGCAAACGGCTGGTGTTGAAATTCAAGCTCATGTCACTTCGCTCATCTTGAGTGCTGCTCTAGAAGGCCGTCCCTTGCTTCAAACGTGGTCGGAGCCACTGGAAGTTCTATGGATTATCCTTTGGTCTGGTATCGGTGCTTCTTTGAGTTGGGCAGTTCGTTCTGAAGGCAATCAAAATTATTCAATGTTACGAACCGCTGTTGGCATTGTCATTGCGGCTGGGGTGCTTAGCAGTAGTTCGTACCTGTTTTTTATCGGTAACTGGTGGATACCTGTTTTCCCACCGCTATTGGCTTTGGTTGGAGCGGCGACGGTAATCACAGGTTACATTGCCCAAATAGAGCGCCAAGACCGCGTTATGGTGATGAATCTGTTTGGGCGTCACGTTACTCCAACAATTGCCAGAACGATTTGGCGCGATCGCCACCAACTCCTCAAAGAGGGACGTCTCTTGGGGCGTAAGATGACCGCAACGGTACTTTTTGCAGACCTGAAAGACTTTAGTACGATTGCTGAGCAGACTGATCCAGAAACCCTAATGTCTTGGCTCAACCAATATATGGATGCGATGGCAGGACTTGTATTAGCGCATGGGGGCGTTGTGGATAAATTTATCGGGGATGCGATTATGGCGGTTTTTGGGGTGCCGATTCAGCGAACCACACCGGAAGCAATTGCCGAAGATGCGATCGCTGCTGTACGTTGCGCTCAAGATATGGCATCTACCCTTGGGACTCTCAATAAGCAATGGCGCCTTCAAGGACTCCCCACTGCTGCCATGCGAGTTGGGATTGCGACTGGCACTGTTGTCACTGGCAGCCTTGGCAGTTCCAAAAGGCTGGACTACACAACAATTGGAGACAGCGTTAATGTAGCAGCGCGGTTGGAAAGCTACAAGAAGTCAATTGATAGTGGTATTTGTCGCATTTTAATTAATAAGGAAACTCACCAATATATACAGGGGCAATTCACGACAAAGTTTATTGGTAGTGTTCGGTTAAAAGGCCGCCAGCAATTCACAGAAATTTATCAAGTTTTATTATAGTTTTCATTCCGATTTTAAAAGACATCCCCGATATGGAAGGCGATAAGCAGTACAACGTTCTGCTGTTCTCCAACAGAAGAAGAGTTTATTCTCACCCAGGAGTTTAAACCCGTGTCTCATAGCTCAAGTCCTCTTCAGAGGACTGAAAACCTTATATGTCAAGTGTTTTAGTCGGTTTGAACCGACTTGAGCTATTAGCCGGGAACTTGAGTTCCGGGTGGACTTTCCGACTCTTCGCCTTGATTGCAGGAAAAAGCGATCGCCCCCAGCTATTAGCCCAAAGTTTACTTCAGGGCAGGGTAGCTAAATGCGATCGCCCCATATCTATCACTACTACTTTCCCATGAAAAAACCATTTCCACACAGGTCAAAACGATCTGGGTTAAACAGCTATGCATTTCTCAGGAGGAAGACATCATGACATACTTTGAACGCCTCCATCCCTGGTGCATCATCCGTCCCTTCCCAAATATGCGTTCATCAATCGTCGAACGCTTTCGCCGTCGAGTTGATGCCGAGGGAGATGAATGGCACTGACATAAGAGCCTTGAAATAAATTTCACCCCTCAAAGCTGAAGTAAGCTAAAGCTTACTACATCAGCCTTTCAACCCGTTTTAACGGGTTTTAGCTTTTAGCCCGTTCGCGTTCGCGAAGCGTTCCCGAAGGGTAGCGTTCCCGTTCCCCGTAGGGGTTCCCGAAGGGTAGGGTACTTTAGTTCAGGGCTTAAGTCAGTGACATTCACCTTAAGATTGGAATCTCGAAAGATAAAATATAATCCTCCGCTTAGAACAGCCGCAAAAAAGCACCAGACTGAAACAAATGTGACGTTGTAAAATAGCTCAGCTACGCCAAAAGAAACTATCCCCAATGCCCCATAGAGTTTGAGTCGCCTATCACTAGCTATCAAGAAAGGAACACTAGTCACTATAAGATACAAGTATTTATTGAATTCATAAAATGGTATAAACCTTAAATTATAAAGTAAGTTTCCTGAAAAATAGTCTGAGGAAACTCCATGAGTAATGACAGAACCAAAGAGATAAATTCCAGTTGCAATACCAAACATGACTATTGCTAATATTGCACGTCTTTTTGAGGGATTAAGCTCCAATAAATAAACAGATAGAGGACAAAGAACAGGCCATAGTCCTGTTGCAAAGAATAAAAAGCTGTAGGTTAATAGAGAATTAATTGTGTTTAAAGAGGTCTGGTCAATCGTTAACCATACTAGTCCTTCAATAAATTGCTGAATAGCAAATAACAAAGGAAAACTCCCTAGTAGAAGCTCACGTCTTGAGCGAATTTGTGTAAGCGTCGCAATTCCTAAAGCAGATAGTGTGGCTCCTGCTGTAAAACTGGCGGTTGCGGAAAAGCACATAAAACTCTCCTGTTATTTACCCTTGATGTTCTCGCGTCCTCTGACTTAACCAAGCGGCTATATAATCTTTGACTTCTAAGGCAGAAGGAAGCTGCAATACCTCATAGGCGATCGCTTTTGCTTCACTCATCGTCAACCTTGAAATACCGACCTTAACCGCCGGAATCGCTGGGGGGTTCATACTCAACTCATCTACCCCAACCCTACCAAAATCGGTATCGCTAAGGGGGATGAAGCCAATTCACCACAAACCCCTACCCAAATACCAGGTCAAGCTAGGGCTTACGCACAACCTCTAAGGAGTAGGGTGCGTCATGACGCACCCTACTATTACTTTTGGCAGAAGGTAAAACCCTCTGCCTTCTGCCTTTCTTGTTCAAGATGAAGTTTAAGTGCACATCAGCTTATCCACCTGAAGAAGCAGTTTACACAATTGGTTTTCGGCTTTTCAGGTCAAAGCGATACCCATGTGGAAGAATATGAAGATTCACTCCACAAAGTGCCAAGTCTTCATCCTTCAAAATATTGCCCAAGTTGGTATGAGTGATTCCTGACACATCAACCACAGTAACAGCGCCTTCCCCAATCACTTCAAACTCGGTGCCATTTACTGCGATCGCAGTATTCTCGTCAATACCGAATCCCAAGGCAACTGGCTGCTGTGCAACGGCGGAGAGTAGGCGACCTAAACGTCCCCGTTCAGCGAAATGCTGATCGATCACGACTTCTGGTAGGAATCCCATCCCAGGTGCCATGTCCACAATCTCAATCCGAGGATTTGTCTCCGACTCTCCTTCAACAATCATCATGTCAGGCATCATTGCCGCGCCTGCACTCGTGCCTCCGATTACGAGTCCTTCAGACAACCGTTGGTGAAGTGCCTTATGAATCTCGGTATCCTTCAGGATGCTTGTGATTCGCGCTTGGTCTCCACCCGTAAAAAAGACACCAGTCGCTTTTGCGATCGCTTTCAATGCACTTTCATCACTTGCTGCTTCACGAGCTTCTGTGTCAACGACTCGAACATCCTCTGCCCCTAGCCGCTCAAACACATTGATATAATTATCTCCCACTTCTTTGGGTAGTCCTGTCGCCACTGTCATGATGACAATTCGCGCCTCGGTGCCTCCTGCCCGTCGAGCAAACTCCCGAAGAATTATAGATTCCCCTTTTTTATCTTCCGCTCCACCAATAATCACCAACTGCCCACTGTTCTCAGTTAATGGCATTTTGTCTCCGTTTTTCGTTCAATTGATATTAATAAATATGACAAGCTCAGGGAGTTCAAGAAAAAACCATCCCAGTCAATCAAACTAGCTGCTCTTAATAAACAAGCTAGCTGATTAAAGTCTAGGTTTGGGATGGTTTCTATCCGAAGTTCTTACACAATAACGATTGCCGTTTCCTATTAGTTCTAGCCCAAGACGTGTTTTAATATTAACTAAAGTTGTGATTAATGATACAAAAAATTTAACGAGTGTTCGTGCTTATACATTCAAGTAAAGTTCAACCTTTACTTTGGGAAGATATTACTAAATATATAAAACACTATATTACTTAATAGATAGAGCCACTAGGTATAGTAAATTCTCCTTATAAACTCCTGGGAGTTTCTAGACGGCAAAGAAAACAGGGTTTACTCTTTTAGTATCCTACTGCCTTTCTTCACTAACGCTGAGAAACTTCCCAGGCTTCTTCAAATGTTTGCTTTCCTAAACAAACCTATGGCTTAAAAACGGAAAATAGCGGCTACTTGTGCCTCATCCGGTACTTGGTTTGGCTCTACTGCATAGACAGTTCCACCATTCAAAACCGTGTTAACCGCAGCAGCATCCAGTAAATCCTCGTCACCAAGTTCCGCCTCAGAATGCAAATCAACTATGTTGCTGTCGGGATTAAAGATTCCCCACTGCTGGACGCCAACGGCAACAAACAATTGCTCAACTCGACTATAACAAGCAGCGGGAACAATCTCTTTAATGTCAGTAGAGGTTAGCCCCGTCCCTTTCAGTTCCTTATAGCGTTCGACAGCTTCTTGTTGCCCCTTTGAAAATAGAGGTTCTACAATCTCCCAGGCTTGTGCTTGTAATTCTTCTGATTTAACATGTTCAGCGTTACCCGTAATACCTTCATCAACTAAATGCTGATAGGTATTTGCTTCTTTGTAAATAGGGAAAAGATACTCTACTCCTGCTAACACTAAAGGAGCACGTTTTCCTCGTAAGTATTTGTGCAATCCCTTATCAATAGAGTGAAAGAATTGCAGAATGCCGTCTTGCTGTTTATCCTGATCGGGGCTTCCCTGCCCATGAAAACTGCCTGCCTGCTGAAAAGAATTGTTGGTTCCCCCTTTTGGGGTACTCATGCGTCGCTGACCATCCTTGGCAGTCGCGTCATACCCTAGGGCTTCATCAAGACTATGGGGTACATCTTTCAGTTCAATTTCTTTGACATTGTCGCGTGTACACCTAAGGAACCTAACCTCCTTTTGACTCAAAGCTAAAACATAATATTGCTCATCACCAATCATCAAAAGAGGTAGTAATGGTTTGAGATGAAAACGGTCAGTAACAACAACTAATTCTTGGAAACTTAGTGGCAAACGATAATAGCGAAATACTCCAGAAGCTAGAAAAACTGCCAGTCCATCACTATGTTCTTCCCCCCAAAAACTCTCATCAGAATCAATTAGTTCTTGGATTGGCTGTAGAAAGTCCGACGCTTCCTTATCGTCTAAACCACTCTCTACTATGCTACTTCTAGCCTCTTGCATCAGATCTTTGAGCCGAATAGAATTCCGTTGATGTTCTGCCGTAGCTCGCTCGATAGGCATATAAATTGATACAAACAATCCTTTAGGTTGTCCTACCAGTTCTTTAATTTCCTCTACAGCCAATAAGCTCATTGAGTTTATCCTCTTCTAATCTTTAATCTTGTACTCAGAAGCAATGTCGTTGGTCAGCGACGCTAGAAGGATGGGTGTAGCTCCTTCTAAAGCGGCTTTGAAGAGTACCAAGCAACATTGATAGGCGTAGAAAGCCTATCCCTACAAATTACCTCTACAACTCAATTGACTCGTCTACCTGTGGAACGAGCCAGAATGAAAATAATTCTGTAATTAGGCATACAAAAAATCTACCCTATTGTTTCGGTAAGCGAATTAATGCCTAAGTGTAGGTATCTTTTCTTACTAATAAAATATTTAACTCATCGGTTTTTGAGAAAAAAGAAAGGTTAAAGAGAAAAACCTTTTACCCTTTAACCTTTTTCCCATAAGCGTATATTGCAAATTGAATGCGTAATCGCTTACCTACACTTAGGTTTATTTATGTCCACCTACTGAACTATGAATTAAGCTCTTCCTGTTGAGCAGTTTTGAGTGCAGGAGGAATTGGCATTCCGATTGCCTCCGTCAATTCTTTAGGTGGTTGCTGGCGAGAAGGCAACGTTGCATCTTTTCCAGTCACGGCGGTGGGGGCAACCAGCTTCATGTTGTGGGTGGTGCTGTAGTAGCGATGTGTCTGCTGAATCTTGCCTCGCTCCTGCATAGATTCATTGGATATCTTCTTTCGCAACTTAACAATTGCATCCATGATTGCTTCTGGTCGGGGAGGGCAGCCCGGAATGTAAACATCTATTGGCAGAATTTTATCCGCCCCTCGAATTGCTGTATAGGAATCGGCGCTGAACATCCCTCCGGTGATCATGCAAGCACCCATTGCAATGACGTACTTTGGCTCAGGCATCTGCTCGTAAAGGCGAAGCGTCGGTTGAGCCATTTTCATGTTCAGAGTCCCTGCCAAAATGATTAAGTCGGCTTGACGCGGACTAGCACGAGGAATTAAGCCAAATCGGTCAAAGTCGAAACGTGAGCCAATCATGGCAGCAAATTCGATAAAGCAGCAAGCTGTACCGTACAACATCGGCCATAAACTGGAGAGTCGCGCCCAATTGTAAAGATCGTCTACTGTCGTCAAAATGACGTTTTCCGAAAGCTGTTGAGTGACTGAATAGGGTCCAGCAGGGGACAATATCTGTTCCTTATCGAAGGATTCATTCTGCATAGGATTTTATGTTCTCGTACACCTGGTGTAGAAAAATTCTGGTTATTGCCCTAGTTGGGTTGGAGGAGTAACTGTTCTTCCTTGTAGAGAAGCAGCGATCGCATTACTAGATGTTGTTGATGGCACTCATTCCTCACAACATAGTCCTGCCAGTTTGCCCGCTCTTCTCTCCGAAGAAATGGACTATCGTTAAGGATGCCTGTAACGCTTAACACAAACAAGTCCCGGAGCAATACCAGGACTTACGCAGAGGTTCTAGATATGGCGTATACTTTGCAAAGTCTTGAGTTTCAGACCGCTACATATAGTACGCTTGCGTAAGTCCTGAACGCCTTAAGGACTTGTAAGCTACTAAACATCCCACATTGGATATTTAGGGGTTACATTAGCTTTCCGTTATTGGCTGCTTGGGTTGCCAACATCGCTAAGGCAACTCCTCCCAACGCTGTCGCTGCGATCGCACCCCACTTTAGCGGTGGATTCTTATCAAACCAGTCAGTGACGCTCGGTATCGTCAACTCGTCAAAATCTCCCTTAATTTTGTTGTAGCCCTCAATAGGCTCGAAGACGTTGTCTGGTGCATCTTCGGACTTCGGTTCATTAGTCCGCTGCCCTTGAAAAGCAATCAAGAGCAGTATCGCATCCACCAGTTCGGGTGAAATCCGCTGTAGCAGATCGAGTACCTTACTGACATCCCCAACTAGAAAGTCACGGGTGGGATGCTCGGCAACATAGAGGATTGCCTCAGCAACAAGGCTAGGTTGATAGTAGGGTGGTATTCCTGTTGGTTTAACACCTAGCTTGGTGCGTACCTTGTTGTAGTAGGGTGTGTTGATTACGGCTGGCTTGATGCTCGTAACACTAATCGGTAGCCCTTCGTGTTTTAGCTCAACCCGCAGTGCTTCCAAAAAGCCTTCAACACCATGCTTGGCAGCAGAGTAGGGACTTTGCAAGGGGAGTCCTCGCCTACCTTCCATTGAGGAAATGTGAATCAGCGCCCCGCGTCCCTCTCGTTTAAGATGAGGCAACGCTGCCATTGCCCCATAGGCTTGCCCATTGAGGTTGACATCAACAACGCGCTTGAACTCTTCCGGTGTAGTTTGGTCGAAGCGGGCAAGGACACCAGTCGCAGCAGCATGAACCCAGGTATCGAGCCGCCCGTATTCCTCAACGGCTTTATCTGCGATCGCTTTTACTTGTTCAAAATCTGTAACATCAGCAGTCACAGCCACAGCCTGCCCACCTTGACTCCGGATTTCCTGCACCAAAGAGTCTAATCCCGACTGACTACGAGCCGCGACAACTAGTTTTGCTCCCCGTGCGGCGAACTGGAGAGCTGTTTCTCGTCCAATCCCGCTGGAAGCCCCAACTATCGTGACAACCTGTTGGTTTATTGGCTTCAGTTGCATTGTGTTCACTAAATCCTTTTGAGAAAAACGACAGTGACGAGGTTTCAGCAAAGTAGTAATTAGCCCTGAACCTATGCCTGCATAGGCTTTCAAGGGCAATTTTGATTGCTTAACAAATCGTTACTCTTATATCCTCAAAAGTAATTGCTCCTGTTTTTTCCAACGTCTATCAATAGAATGGGCTTGATCCCACGAGACACGGGCAGGGTTTTTGTAATATCATCCATTAGAGAGATGACATATTTCTGGCACTGCTAAGACCAGGCAATTTCTTGAACTATGCAAAATGAAACCCTGACCGTCCAATTAGACAAGCGAGTAATCTCTTTGTGGATTGATTCTTTAGATCTTATCCATAGAGAGGCACTGACACCTTGCGAAATCGTACTTGACAACTACAAAGTGAAAAACAGCTTGGGTCTGTTGTTGCAATATCGCACATTGCGAATTGAATGCTTCAGTGAAGCCTTACGGAATGCCTTGATGATTGGGTATCGACAGTATGCGGTTAAAGCCCATGCCTTAGGGTTCGATCTCTGCTTTAGCGTTAATGGTGAATGGTCAGTGGCGTATAACGGCGCTGCGATCGCCCAAAGACCGCCACGTAGTGAAGGGTATTAAAACGCTTCTGGATTTGGTTGTTGAGTCAAAGGGTAAGAATTGTTACATAATCTTGTGTTGAGTGTTGAGTGTGAATCAGTAACAAACTTACCCAGCTTCCACTGCACCCAATGTCTTCAGCGTTAATTTTTGTGCATCTGTAATTCCAGTCACTCCAGTAACGTTACTTCACAAGAGTGAGAACCGCTAGATTAATCCACTTCCCCAATTAGGGTAAAGCCTGCTCAATCTCTGGGATTAGGATGTTGTTTCATTGTCGCAAGCATCGCCTGTCGCAAGGCTTGAGCTTTATCGGGGTGCTGCTGTAGCTGGCGATAAAACTCGATAATCGATGAATAATTTCAACGGAGCTGAACCCTTGATTAGAAAGTCCCCCTCATCTGTAGCAGAGCTAAGAGACAAAGCCTTTGCACAGCGTCGGTTTCGGTTGTCGTTCCTATATTCAGTACCGATTGGAGCGTTAGGTGGACTAATTGGCTTAGGAGGTGCGGAGTTTCGTCTGCCCGTTCTGGCTGGCACTTTGGGCTATCAGGTGCGTCAAGCTGTACCACTCAACCTGGCAGTGAGCTTAATTACCATTGTCGCATCGCTGGTAATCCGGGCTAAGACACTGTCCTTTGGTGCCGTTATAGCGTTGTTGCCAGTATTACTGTCTTTGATTGCCGGAGCGATCGTCACGGCATTTTTTGGCGCATTAATGGCAGGACGGCTTTCTAACGAACAGCTTGAGAGAGCCATCCTGGTGCTGCTGGTGCTGATTGGCGTTGCCTTAATTATTGAGAGCTTTCTGCCTCAAACTATCCCCGCCCTCTTACCCTCTGCTCTAATCTGGCACATTCCAGCAGGCATTCTGTTCGGGCTGGCTATCGGATTAGTAAGCAGTCTGCTGGGGGTTGCAGGCGGTGAGGTGATTATTCCAACACTTGTTTTCGCCTTTGGTGCAGATATTAAGACGGCGGGAACAGCCAGCCTGCTGGTGAGTTTACCAACAGTGTTTGTTGGGTTAGTGAAGTATGCTAGTCGGGGAGCGTTTAGCGATCGCTCTTCCTTGAAAAACACAGTTGTTCCGATGGGCGTGGGTTCTGTCATTGGCGCTTTTTCAGGGGGCTTGCTAGTCGGGCTTATTCCGGCATCCCTGCTGAAATTTATGCTTGGGATTATCTTGAATATCTCTGCGTTTCGAGTCTTTCACAAACAGCATTGACTGAAGCATAGCTGTCGCCATAAAGGTTAGGACTTTCTTTAAAGGCTGAAACGACCGCGTACTAGTAATAATTCTTCTGCCTTCTGCCTTCTTCCAAGCTTAATCCCTAAATGTCAGATAAATTGCCCAAATTGCCATAGCTCTCAGGTAGTGACTGGCGCGGAAGGTACCTGTAGCGGTGATTGCCTCCGGGGTGCGAAATTGCAATCCATTCTCATAAACAGTGCGTACTACTGCCTCCGTTAGTCGCAAGGCTTCCTCTTTCATTTCTAGTTGCATCAGGAAAGCTGCCAGCCCAAAGTTGATGCCCGTCCAGACTTCCAGGGGATGGGTAGAATTGGGATTTTCTGGTGAACCATCGGGTCTAACCCCGTTGGCTGCACCGATCTGAGCATCCTGGAATTTCAAAAAACAGGACTCATACACGCTCTTGAGAGCTGACTGGGCACACTCGATTGGCACAATATCAGGTAATCCCAGTAAACGGGCATAGAACTGACCACAGAGTTGGTCGGCCATAACGATATCTGAGCCACTTTCACTATCCAGCCGATAATATTGACCATTCCATAGCTTTTCTTGATAAAGGGGTCGAGCTTGTTTTAGCCAGTGGCGATACAAGTCGATTGTTTCTTGGATGGATTCTGGTAATGGTGCTTCTACGAGTTGGGATATAGGTGGGTAGTTATTGAGGAGGATTTCACCAATTGCGATCGCAGCTTCTAGTGCTGCCAACCATAACCCGCCGCAATAGGCACTTATCCCTTTAAGCTGCCAGTCGTCAAACGTCTGATCCGGTGCGCCAGAGTTTTCGGGAATCCCATCTTCATCTTTATCAAAAGCCTTGAGATAAGAAAGCGTTTTTACAATCGCTGACCAGCATTCCCACAAAAACTCGACATCATTTGCACCTGTGAGGACAAAATCTCGATAGACCTGCAACACAAAGTCACAAGGTAAATCCTTCCACTGATTGCAATCCTGATAGCTGGTGTAATTCGTCTTCTCCCAAGGCTGCTCATTGGGCGCACCAAGGTCGTGAGGTGTTGCGTCAGCGGCTTTGCGGATAGCTGTAGCCTTGTTATAGCCAATAATCCGGGGCGTCTCATCACTGGTTGGGATAGCACGAGCAAATGCTTCCAATACCGCTTTATCCAGTCGCGGCCAGAGCATCATGAGAGCAAAAGAGCCATAAAGCCGTACATCCAGGCTCTCATACCAGCGATAATCGATGCATTCCAAGACACCAAACTGACCCACAGGGTCACGGTCATCCGCTGCACTCCACAGAGTACCACCGCCAGCAAGTAGGTAGAGTTCATTAAAGAGCGCCATCTTGAACCAATTTGGCAAGTCCCCTCGGTTTAAGATCGGCTCCTGCCAAGCCTGAATTTTCTCTTTCCACAGTTCATTGTGCTTGAAGGCAGTACGGGCAACTGACCAAGCATTATTTCCAGTACGACCAAAAAAATCGGTGTAGCGTCGGTAATAGTTGATTCCTGGTGCAAACTCAGTTACTGGGAAATCCCAAGCGAGGATAAAAGGAATTTTTCGCGTTCTACCCGGACGGATTGTAAAACGAATTGCGATCGCAGCAGCAATTTGTTCTCCCGGTGCGGCTGGGGTTTCATCTTGAAAGTCTGCCAAGCTACCATCAGAGGCAAAGGTATTCCAAACCTCAGCACCATCACCCGTAGGATTCCAGCGACTATGATAGAACACCTCTAGGCTGGGATTAGTGACAGTTGCGATACAAAGTTGCCCTTCCCCTTCCTGAATCTCATCATGTAAGCGAACGCGATCGAGGAGACAGCCGACGCGGTAGTGATCGACAATCCACTCATTAAAACTACCCGTACTATCTCCCAGACGGGGCTGGTATTCGTAAACCGGGCTACCATCATCCCGCACCTGCACCTGTGGACTCTTTATCGCATTAGTAAACCAGCCCACCATATTCTGCCAGGTGAGCATGATGCTGAGCGTAATAGGGGCATCTGTAGGGTTATGCGCCGTCCACTCAAAAATCGCGACAGGATAGCTACTTTCCTGATAACATCCCGCCCAAATCGGAGAAAACTGTTCACAAGTCAGTTCGGTTTGAAAGACATTGTTGTAGACAAACCAACTCCGAGGATAAAGCGCATGGTAAGTTCCTGTATGTGTCCGTTGTTTGTCGTCTGTTGTCCGTTGTTTTTCTAAATCACCACTGTCATGAGAAGCCGGATACCATTGCCACGAGTTAAGGGTGCCATCTTCTGGTGATTCTGTACATAGAGCATAAGCTTGTGCAGGTGAAGACTCTTGCTGTTCAAAGACACTAAACTGACAAGCTGGGAGACTTTTAAACGTATGCTCTCCACCATCAAGGTGCCACAAGTTGAAGTCCCCTCGCGGAGAACGACCAATGCAACCTGCGCCAAAACCCCCTAGCGGCATTCCATGCCAGGGACCATCATCGAGATTACTAGCGTAGCGGACGGTGTAGGGCTTCTCCCAGCCAAGTCCAAGGGGACGATTCCAACTACAATCAGGGATTTTTGGGTGCGACGGAGGATTGATCATGCCCTGATTTTACGGCGTTAAGATGGGTTGAATTACGACGAGTCTGAAAATCTAGTCATATTTTTTGCACTCACCTACCAACTACGTTTGCGATAGAGCGATCGCTTCTATCCCACCAAATTACCACCCGCTCGACTTAACGTCGGTGCTGGATTCCTTGCCTCGTAAACATTCACCTTAGTATTGAGTTCCCGAATGCGACGGGAAAGCAGACGAATAATATTTATGGCAATCCCTGGTGTTTCATCAATCGCATCATACAGTTGCAGTTGGGTTAGCATCAGACATTCGCAGTTTTCCAGAGTTGTTACTGACGCTGAACGGGGTTCAGAATCAAACAACGACATCTCTCCAACAACATCTCCTTGCTTCAGCTTCGCCAAATCGCGATCGCCAATGTGAACCCGTACCAAACCCGAAACCACAATATAAAGCGATCGCCCTTCCTGCCCCTCCGTAAAAATCGTGTGTTCCGCTGGAAACGATAGTTCATCCATCACGGAAGCCAGTCGCACCAAAAAGTCATCCCGTAATTCTTGGAAAATCGGGACAGCCCTGACAAATAATAGACGCTCAACGCTACTTAACATCGGTTAGCGGTTAGCTAATAGCTATTTACGCTTGAGTTATCGTGGAAACCTCAAGTTTACCGTACTGTCTTAAAACCAGATAAAACCATCCTCGATCTACATAGGCAATTTATTAATTTTCCTTAGACCTACTTACAGCTACCCAGTTGTTTTTCTCCTAAAAAAGGCTCTGAGGCATAAAACAGATTGTTTCTGGCGTTAACTGACTTGAGCAACTACTGTTCGATGACGAGGGGTATTGCAAACTATTGTTGGTGGCTGGAAACCTGCTTCTACGAGTTCTTTTTCCAGATCTAAGGCAAAATACTCATCCAGATAAGGCTCTGTACTTTTGAGCAATGTCAAGATGTAGGGTGGCATCTTAGCATAGATTTCTGATTGAGGATTCATGTCCATTAGTGCTAGATGACCACCTGGACGTAGCAAACGCCGTGCCTCATGAAAGATTTGTCGGGTAGCGACTTGAGGCAGTTCGTGGAACATCAAACAAGCCGAAACTAAATCAAAAGAAGCATCGGGTAACCCCGTAGATTCAGCAGCAGCGTGTACCCAGTGGATTGGATTTTGGCTTTTAGCCGCCGTCTCAGCCTGATTTTGAGCGTGTTGGGAGCGATAGTTGGCAACGGCTAAAAAGTAGGGTGACAAGTCCACACCAGTAATTTTTGCTTGAGGATAAGCCTCCTGAAGCGCGAGTGTACTCATCCCCACACTGCAACCCAAATCTACAATATCTTGCACAGCAACATTGAGTTGACCTTTTAGGACATCATGGTAACTCTGGCGGAGTTTAGGGTCACCTTCAGCATCAGCACCCGGCCAAATTTTCGCATGCACAGCGTAGGCAGCCACTTCTACTTCTAATGCCGCATCCCAGCTAAGATTGCCATTGTCGTAAGCGTGGAACGATCGCAAATAGTAATCTGGATAGGAAAGCTCGGTGTTTTGTACCTGGATTAACTGAGTCTCCCAGTCAAGTAAGCGCAATTCCTGCACCCGTTTTGTCCAAGGTACGCCAATTTGTTCTGCCCGTTTAATCATCATGCTGCGGGCTTGGTGCTTGGCTAAGGCAGCCAAGGGCTTGATCGAGAGCAATCCATTGACAAGCCGAGAGGCTAATCTAGGAGCAGTATTTACAGCAGTCGTCATAAAAAGCGTTTTCTCACAGACTCTTGATTTAACATTTCGCGGAAGTCCCTACTTCTAGCCCCCGGCACACGGGAGGTTGGAAGCAAACTACCTTGTTGAAACGACAGAAACTAGCCGTTCAACGAAGTAACGGCGAGTAGTTCATCCAGCTTTATTGTCGCAGAAGGGGGAACTAGGGAAGTAGAGGAGAATCTATTACTGGCATCTGGAAGAGAGATTTTCCCGTCGTTATTAGGATAAAGCTACTAAAAAGACTTGCTTTAACAGACGCGCTAATCTGAAAGAATCATGCCTCGGTCTTAGGAGAGATTTCTACCCTACTCCTAACTCCTGATTGCTTCTCCTTAGTTTTAGTTTTACAGGTTCACGAATGTCACAGTCTTATTTTGATTCTGAAAGTAACGGTCATAAGTCTTTTGAGTTACCTGGCGCTAGACCCCACTACAACCCCGATCGCCCAGGACAAGTTGAGCATATATTCTTAGATTTGACGCTTGACATTCCCCAGCAAAGTTTTCACGGCACCTGCACGATTACCGTTGCACCAGTACGCAGTGGCATCAATCAGCTAGTACTCGATGCCGTTGATTTAAATATTGAATCCGTACAGGTTGACGAAACGCCCCAACCGTTTGACTATGACGGTGAACAACTGCACGTTCAGCTACTTCAAGCAACAGAAGCGGACAAAAAAATCAAGATTGCGATCGCCTATGGTGTAGAAAAACCCCAGCGTGGTCTTTACTTCATCGTTCCCAATCAGCATTACCCCAACAAACCCACCCAAGTCTGGACACAGGGCGAAGATGAAGACTCTCGCTTCTGGTTTCCTTGCTTTGACTACCCTGGTCAGTTGGCAACCTCGGAAATCCGTGTCAAAGTACCAAAGCCATTAATCGCAATTTCCAACGGCGAACTCATCGCCACAGAAGAAGACGGCGACAACAAGATTTACCACTGGTTACAACAGCAAGTCCATCCCACCTACTTAATGACTTTAGCTGTAGGAGACTTTGCTGAAATTCGGGATGAGTGGCAGGGCAAACCTGTCACCTACTACGTTGAAAAGGGTTACGAGGAAGATGGCCGCCGCAGCATGGGCAAAACGCCTCGAATGATTGAGTTTCTCAGTGAGAAGTTTTGCTACCCCTACCCTTTTCCCAAGTATGCTCAAGTTTGCGTTGATGATTTCATCTTTGGAGGTATGGAGAATACCTCCACAACCCTGCTAACTGACCGTTGCTTGCTGGATGAACGAGCTGCCCTCGATAATGATCGTACTGAAAGCTTAGTGGTTCATGAGCTTGCCCACCAATGGTTTGGTGATTTAGTAGTAATCAAGCATTGGTCTCATGCCTGGATTAAGGAGGGCTTAGCTTCGTATTCCGAGGTATTTTGGACAGAACATGAATATGGAAAAGATGATGCAGCTTACTATCTGTTAGGGGAAGCACGTAGCTACTTTACAGAAGATAGTTCTCGCTATCGCCGCCCGATTGTTACCCACATCTACCGAGAAGCAATCGAACTGTATGATCGACACCTTTATGAAAAAGGTGCTTGTGTCTACCATATGATTCGGGCAGAGTTAGGTGATGAGTTGTTCTGGAAGGCGATTCAAACCTTTGTTCAAGACAATGCCCATAACACAGTAGAAACAGTTGACTTGTTACGGGCAATTGAAAAAGCAACAGGTCGTAATCTCCTATTTCTCTTTGACCAATATGTTTTCCGAGGTGGTCATCCAGATTACAAAGTTGCCTATTCCTGGGATGCCGATAGTCAATTAGCGAAAGTCACAGTTACCCAAACTCAAGCCAAAGAAGGCAAGAACGGCAGTGGTAGTGAGTTATTTGACCTGAAGATTCCTATCGCCTTTGGCTTTGCTGAAAATGACAACCAACAACCAACTCCTACTTTTAAAACATTCAGTGTAAGGGTTCATGAACGGGAACAGAGTTTCTACTTCCCCTTAGAGAAAAAACCCCAGTTCATCAGCTTTGATTTTGAGAACAACTACCTGAAAACAGTTTCCCTAGAGTACCCAACCCCAGAACTAAAAGCCCAGCTACAATTTGACCCCGATCCAATCTCTCGCATCTATGCAGCAAAGGCATTGGCGAAGAAAGGCGGATTGGAAGCGGTAAAAGCCCTATCAGAGGCTTTGAAGGCTGATGCTTTCTGGGGTGTCCGGGTGGAAGTCGCGAAACAACTGGCGCAGGTGAAACTTGATCAGACAACGGATGCTTTGATTGCTGGGTTGAAGGATGAAGACAGCCGTGTACGTCGGTCAGTGGTGGAAGCCTTGAGTAAAATCAAGACAGCCCAAAGCTACGAGGCACTAAAACAGTTAGTAGAAAACGGGGATGCTAGTTACTACGTGGAAGCATCAGCCGCTAGTGCCCTTGGCAGAATGGTGTCAGCGAACCTCAAGGATAAGGAGGATGAAGTTCTCCAGCTATTAACTCGTGTACTCCGAGAGAGGGCTGGCTGGAATGAAGTGGTGCGTGGCGGGGCGATTAGTGGCTTGAGTCAGATGAAGTCATCTCCTGTGGCGCTAGAAGTGATTCTGGAATACACTACTCCCGGTGTCTCCCAACCGCTACGTCTAGCAGCAATTCGCGCATTGGGAACAATTTCAACAGGTCAAACGCCCAGCAATACCGAGTGGATTCTGGAGCAACTTGAAGAACTCGCCGCCGAAACATTTTTCCTGACGCAAGTGTCAGTTGTTTCAGCGCTGGGGCAGATGGAGACGGTGAAGGCAATTGGGGTTTTGCGATCGCTTGCTGAACAAACTCCTGATGGACGAGTCCGCCGCATTGCTGAGGAAGCGATTCAGAAGGTGCAGAAGAACGTTGGGTCAGACCAAGCGGTTAAGCAGTTGCGGGAAGAACTCGACCTGCTGAAACAAGAGAACCAGGAACTCAAAAGCCGCATGGAGAATCTGGAAGCGAAGGCTAAGTAACTGTAGCTAAGGATAAAGCGATCAGCGGTCAGCCTTCAGCGTTTAGCTTGGACTAGCGTTTTTATTTTTGGGCTACCTAACAAGCGTCAGACTTTTAGCTAGATTGCATCTAGCTGATAGCTGACCGCTGATGGCTTACCAAGGTTAAAAATCAAGAAAGTTTGTAGTTTTATATACTATATTTAATAAAAAGATAAAAAATAAAATTTATAGTTTGAGAGGCAACTATTCAGCGTGAGTCAGCATCAACTGGTTTCTCCTGAGCCGCAGCTAAGCCAACAGCAGAGGCGTTATGACGCCAAGGCGATCGCACGGTATTATCGCTATCGACCGTGGGCAGCTATTTGGCGAGCTGTCACGATTATTTGGTTCTTCTCTCGATTCGTTCTCAGTTTGAAGTTTGACGAATGGTTCGATCAGGCTGAACGGAACAAGTTCAAACGAGCTTCCCAACTGCGGGAGATGCTGACGCGCTTGGGACCCACCTTTATTAAGGTAGGACAAGCCCTCTCGACTCGCCCTGACTTAGTTCGGAAAGATTTTCTAGACGAACTGATTAAATTACAAGACCAGCTACCACCGTATGATAATGCGATCGCTTTTTCGATCATTGAGGCAGACTTGGGATGCTCGCTCCAAGAAGCCTATAGCAAAATCTCCCCAAATCCAGTAGCGGCTGCTAGCCTTGGTCAAGTCTATCGCGCCTTTCTCCATACAGGTGAAGAAGTTGCCGTCAAAGTGCAACGCCCCAATCTCCTCCCAGTGATTACCCTAGACCTTTACTTAATGCGCTGGGCGGCTGGTTGGCTTTCTCCTTGGTTACCACTGAATTTAGGTCATGACCTGTCCCTCATCGTTGATGAGTTTGGCATCAAGTTATTTGAGGAAATCGACTACATCAACGAAGGGCACAACGCGGAGAAATTTGCCAACAACTTCCGCAATGACCCAACGGTTAAAGTGCCAAGCATTTACTGGCGCTACAGTAGTGTCCGCGTCCTTACATTGGAATGGATTAATGGTTTTAAGCTGAACGATACCAAAAGCATTCGTGAGGCTGGACTGGAGATCGACAAGATCATTGAAACCGGGGTTACAGCGGGTTTGCGTCAGCTTTTGGAGCATGGCTTTTTCCACGCCGACCCCCACCCTGGCAACTTGTTCGCTCTAGCCGATGGTCGCATGGCTTATATCGACTTCGGCATGATGGATCAGCTGGAGCAGTACACCAAAGAAACCATTGCCGGTTCTGTTGTTCACCTGATTAACAAAGACTACCAAGCACTAGCCGCTAATTTTGTCAAGCTCGGTTTTTTAACACCAAACACAGACATTCGACCGATTATTCCAGCATTAGAAACGGTATTGGGAGAAGCGATAGGTGAAAGTGTTAGTAACTTCAACTTCAAGACAATTACTGATAAGTTCTCGGAGTTGATGTATGACTATCCCTTCCGCGTCCCTGCAAAGTTTGCTCTGATTATCCGTTCCTTGGTGACTCAGGAAGGCTTAGCTCTGAGTTTGAATCCCCAATTCAAAATCGTTGAGGTATCGTACCCCTACGTGGCACGGCGTCTCCTCACGGGTGAATCTCCAGAAATGCGACGACATCTCATTGAGGTGTTGTTCAAGGATGGGAAGTTCCAGTGGGAGCGGTTGGAAAATATGATTGCGATCGCACGCTCTGACAAGAAGTTTGATTTGCTACCCACCGCTCAACTCGGTTTGCAGTATCTTCTCTCTGATGAAGGTAAGTTTTTGCGGCATCAGTTGCTCTTAGCGCTCATAGAAGATGATAGGCTGCACACAGAAGAAGTACAACGTCTCTGGAACTTGGTCAAAGATGACTTGAAACCTGGACGTTTGTTCAATGTGGCACTGAGTACTCTAAGTGAACTTTCTACCGAGGGTGTTGCGGCAATCTTACCTCTAGCAACTGCTCTTAAAATCAAGTAAGCTAATGGGCGTTTAAATTTTGTGTTGAATTTAGTCGGTTTTTATTAACTGTTGTTGGTTAACAATCAACAGCCAATAAACAACAGGTGAAGAGTAATCCTGACTTTTTTCGACACTTCACAAAATGCTCTGAGCCAAGTGCTGAGTAATTGCCGTTTGTGAGATTAAATCTGCCTGTGTCTTACTTAAAATCAGGAGTATTTTGTGTATAGCTTTCCCGAACCGCCCTATTTTTTATTAGCTTTTGGTTTATTTGCTAGTCTTACCTGTGGTCTGGCATTTGAAGCTACCCTAAAGCAGAAAGTGCAGGAATGGTCAAAAAACCGCTCCACTCGCACCCTCGCTCAAATGAAGGGGTTTCAGTTGCTTCTACCCTTCGTGGGAATTGCCTTGGGAATTTGTATATTTCTCTCTGCTGGTTTAGAGATTTTTGGTTTCCCTAGCTGGTTATCTTATTCCGTGTCCCTTCCTCTCACCGTACTCATTGCTGTCTTGGTTTGGTTACAACTCAGCAAGCTTTTAACTCAATTAGAGCGAGGTGGCTCAAAAGCATTAGACTTAGATGCATTTGAATAAAGTGTAGTTTTTCTCCTCTCGATAATGAGTGCTGAATACGCAGAAGGTAGGCTGATTAAATCAGCCTCTTCATATTCGTCCTCATTGGCAACGGCTTTTGAATGAACGAGCGGAATTTGATTAGGGTTTTTGGCTATAGTTGTGTGCTTTCTTCTACAAGTGCATAAATTCAAAGCTGCAACCAACTAAATACATCTGCTACAGAAAGTTGCCAATCTCTTAATACCTCAAGAACAGGCAGATATTCAGCATCATATTTGACATCAGGTAACTGATTTGGTTGAAAGACCATTACCGATTCATCTTCAGGTTCAATAAACCAACCTAATTTTGTTCCCTGCTTTAAACAGAAAATAATTTTATCAATTACTCGACTTGGTGATTGGTCTGGGGAAAGTATTTCAATAACCCAGTCTGGGGAAATTTCAAACTTATTGGCAATCCTTCCATTCGTCTTGCGAGGAATAGGCTGCCATTCAAATACTGATACATCAGGAACAATCGAGCGTCCTCCGAACGTACAGCGTAATTCTGGAAAGGCACAAGCTAACTTCTGAGATTTACCAATCTGATTAATAGCAGTCACTAAACTGCCTTGTAAGATGCTATGTTCTCCCTGAGGCATTGGCTTTTGATAGATTTGCCCATCAATATATTCACTAGCGGGTTCAGTTTCTGGTCGTTCCAAAAACTCTGCAAGGGTTAGTTGGGTCGGTGACTGAATGAGGGTCATGATACGCTTCAGTATGTCCTAAGCTTGCAACAATCTTAACGAACGAATCGGTCTCAAGGTCACAAGCAACGCGATCGCATCTTCCAATCACTCTAAGCTAAGGTGGAATGTAAGCTAGTCGGCATTAAACTTGCCTATTAAGGTAATCCCTTGGGTATCTGACAGCTAATAAAAGATAGTTGAGGAGGTTGTGTGATGTCAGCCGAGGCACTTGGTGAGACAAAATCCGAAAGTGCGATCGCCTCAATTTTTGCATAAGTTCCCTCTGTTGTGAGATATAGCTAAACGAGTAAGCTTTACTCCAGTTAGGAAATTGCCAATGCACTACCGTCTCGGAACTCTCAGCCTTGCCGCAACTACCTTACTACTGTTGCTAACATCTCCTCTATTACAAACAGGTTACTTTGAGATTCTCTCAGCACAGGCACAAACTCTTCAAGACCGAGAAGAAGGTGATCGCTTGCTCCAAACAGGCGTTGAGCAATTTAATAAGGGTCACTTGCAAGAAGCATTGGCAATATTTCAGCAAGCCTTAGTCATTTACAGAGAAATCGGCAATCGCCATGAAGAAGGCAAAACTCTATACGATATTGGGAAGACTTATCGCGCTCTAGAGCAGTACCCACAAGCATTAGAACATTATCAGCAGTCTCTAGTCATTGCCAGAGAACTGAGCTTACATACCATAGAAATCAGCATCCTCAATACGATTGGTAAGTTACTCAGAGAGATAGCTAACGAGTACCTGGATCAACAACATCCCAAAGCAGTTGAGTTCTATCGGCAAGCGATCAATATTTTTCGGGCTGCTGCCAATCATGAGGAAGAAGCAGAAACAGTAGTTTTGCTTGCAAAGTTGTATGAGATGTCGAGGCAATACTCTGAGGCAATTGAGGTTTATCAACAGAAGTTGGACATTGATCGTACCCTTCAGAATCGTGAGGAAGAAGCGAGTACTTTCAATAAAATTGCTAATCTTTACAGATTTCTGGGCGAACACTCCAAAGAAATCGAGATTTATCAGCAAATCTTAGCCACTATACGCAGGGCGGACGTTTTGGATTTTAGATCGGGTTATTTCGGCAGAATGGACGAAAGCGACGTACTGATTGCTCTAGGTCGTGCTTACCATCGGCTAGGGCAGTATTCGGAAGAGATGGAGTCCTATGAGCAGGCGTTGACCGTTACTCGTGCTGTGAGTGATCGCGAAAGGATGCTTGCATTGCTGAGAAGGATAGGTGAAATTTATCGACAACAGCAGCAGTACCCAGAAGCTCTTAAGGTGTATCAGCAGGCATTGGCAATTGCACAAGAGATTAGTAGAAAAAGTAGCGATCGCAGACAAGAAATCAAGGCCATCATCAATCCTTATGTAGACCCAGATATTGAAGTTGAAGCTCTAATTGATCTAAGTGTTGTTTATTATTTGCTTGGAGAAGGGCAAGCAGAGAGTGACTATTATCAGCAAGCTTTGGCAGTCTCTCGCAATCTTAGTGGTTCTGAGGGAGAATTTGTCACAACTTATCGTCTAGCCAGCATTTATGATGACAGCTTGAATATCAACCCTAAGGCGATTGAGCTTTATCAGCAAGCGCTGACTCTTGCTCGTACCATTAATACTGGTAGAGCAGAAATTTATCCTTTATTGAAACTAGGCGATCTTTATCTACTTGTTGGTCCTTATCAAAAAGCTGTTGAATCCTATCAGGGAGCGATCGAAATCTATAAGACTGAGGATGTAAGTAGTAATACTAGGAAAAATATAAATATTTTAAGTGAGATAGGGATTGCATATCACCATATGGGACAGTACGCTGAAGCCCTTCAAGCGTATCAACAGGTTCTCAAGGCTCCTAACAACCCGTTCAGCAAAGACTCTAGGAGTGTTACCATGAACAAGCTTGGTACTGTATATCGCGATTTAGGGCAGTACCAACAGGCAATTGACTTGCATCGACAAGCACTAGCAATCGCTCAGCAGCGCTCTAATAGGTGGGATGATGTTGTTGAGGAAGTTGTTGCCCTAGATAATCTGGGAATAACTTATCAAGCGTTAGAACAACACCAAACTGCAATCAAATTCCATCAGCAAGCTCTAGAAATGCTTCGTTGGGATGAAAAGAATCGTAACGAAACAGCGATCACCTTGAACAACTTGGGCAGTGCTTATCAGTCTTTGAAGCAATACCAAAAGGCAATTGAGTCTCATCAGCAAGCACTAGCAATCTTTCAGGAAATTTCCAATCGAGGTGGAGAAGCGAGTGCATTGAATAATTTAGGGGAAGCTCACCTTTCTCAAGGGCAGTATGACAAAGCGATCGCATTCTATCAGCAGTCTCTTACTATTAAACAGAACATTGGTGATCGCGAAGGTGAAGGACGTGTTCTTAGCAATCTTGGTGAACTGCTAGTCAAACAAAACCAGCCAGAATTAGCGATTGTCTTCTACAAGCAAGCGGTGAATGTCAGGGAAAGTATTCGGGATAACCTTCGCCCACTCTCTGAAGAACTTCAGCAGTCCTATGCTCAAACTGTCGCTGATACCTATCGCCAGCTTGCCGAACTCCTCCTTCAACAAGATCGGGTACTGGAAGCTCAAGAAGTCCTCGACTTGCTCAAACTCCAAGAACTTGAAGACTACCTCCGTGATGTGCGTGGCAACGAACAGACTGCTCAAGGACTGGACTTCTGGCAACCGGAACAGCAAATTATCCAACTGTACAAGCAATGGATTGTGCAAAACCCGGATTCGCCGTTTGTTAATTTTGTCAAGAATCCAGATGTGACTGCATTAGTGGGGCAACTGCAACGCACCGCAAGAGGACAGAACCTCAATCCAGAGCAACTATCGCGGCTACAAGACAATCTGCAATTCCTCGATAATGCAGCATTACTCTATCCTCTGATTCTCGAAGACCGAGTGGAATTAGTGCTAGTCACGCCTAGCAGTCTGGTGCGGAAGACTGTAGCCGTGGATCGGGTGAAGTTGAATGAAGCGATCGCAAACTTCCGTTCTGACATCACCTCGCCATCGAGCAATCCCATTGCAAATGCTCAACAGCTCTACCAGTGGCTCATCCAACCTCTTGAAGCGGAACTCGAACAAGCACAAGTCAAAACCATCCTTTATGCTGCTGACAAACAACTGCGTTACATTCCCTTAGCAGCTTTACATGATGGTAAGCAGTGGCTTGCCCAACGCTTTACCGTCAACCACATCACGGCTACCTCATTAACTAATTTTAATGGGAAACGCGATCGCCCCCTGCAAATCCTTGCGGCTGCCTATAGCGATCCACAACTCAATTACCAGTTCCAGATTGGAGAAAACCAGTTTAGTTTTAATGGCTTGGCTTTTGCTGGAGTTGAGGTCGAAACCATTGCTAAGGACATTCCAAACACAACAGCATTCTTCAACAAAGACTTCAACCGTAACAACGTTGAACCACGCCTAGGCGAACATTCCATCATACATCTGGCAACTCATGCTGAGTTCGTCTCCGGGTTACCGCAAGAGTCGTTCATCCTGTTTGGCAGTGGGGAACGGGTGACGCTGCCAGAAATTGATGAGTGGAAGTTGCCGGGTGTAGATTTGGTTGTCTTGAGTGCCTGTCGCACGGCAGCGAGTGGGGAATTAGGAAGCGGAGAGGAAATTTTGGGCTTTGGCTATCAGATACAGCGTACAGGAGCAGAAGCAGCAATTGCCTCGTTGTGGTATGTCAGTGATGGCGGAACTCAAGGCTTGATGAATGCCTTCTATGGGGCGTTGCAGACAGGCAAAATGACAAAAGCTTCAGCTTTACGGCAAGCCCAAATTGCCCTGATCACAGGTGAATATAAAGCTTTAGGCGAAGGTCGGGGGCTGGGAGTAATCGGACAAACGGAGGCTAGTTTGCCTTCTGCTGTCAGTAATCGCCTCAGTCATCCCTACTACTGGGCACCCTTCATTTTGATTGGCAATGGCTTGTAAGCTAATGTGCCTTAAAGTTTCACATTCAAGAATTACTGCTTGCTCTCGTTCATATAGCAGTAGCCACGAATGTTAGGAGATTAACGGGAGAAGAGCGTTCCTTAGCTAGAGGCGATTTGACCCAAAGCTGAGCGCTGAAAGCTGACTGCTGATTGCTATACTTTATTGGTCACACTACCGCTACCCACCAAAAATTAAAAACTGACGAGGTAGCTACCCCGTCAGTCGCTATAACTTTACCACCAGTAACACAGAGCTACCTGGGCAAAGGGATTTATCGCTTTGCCAGCTTCTTCGTCACTTTCCGCAAGCGAACCGATTGAGGTGTTACTTCCACCAATTCATCTGACCCAATATACTCCAACGCACGTTCCAAGCTCATGTCCACTGGTGTTTGCAACTGCACAAGTTCATCACCTGTCGCTGAACGGTGGTTAGTCAACTGCTTGGTTTTGCAGACATTGAGTTCGAGGTCTTGGGCGCGGTTGTGTTCTCCGATAATCATCCCCTTGTACACCTTAGTACTAGGAGTAATAAAGAAGACACCCCGGTCTTCCGCGTTCTTCATCGCGTAGAAGGTCGAAACCCCTTCCTCAAAGGCAATCAAAACACCATTGCGGCGCGTTTCTACATCACCCGAAAGAGGACGATAGTCAAGGAAGCTGTGGTTCATGATGCCTTCCCCACGAGTCAGGCGCATGAATTCACCTCGGAAGCCAATTAAGCCACGCGCCGGAATCACAAACTCCAACTGGGTGCGACCATTGCCACCAACTTGCATATCTTGCATTTCGCCCTTGCGTTGACCTAGCCGTTCGATACAGCCACCGACAGCCACTTCAGGAACATCCAGCACTAGGCATTCAAAAGGTTCACAGGGTTGACCGTTGACTTCCCGGTAGATAACTTGTGGCTGAGAAACCTGAAACTCATAGCCTTGGCGACGCATTGTTTCGATCAAGATACCCAGGTGAAGTTCACCCCGACCCGAAACGAGGAATTTATCGGGAGAGTCGGTTTCTTCAACACGCAAGGCAACGTTGGTTTCCAATTCTCGCATTAAGCGATCGCGTATTTGCCGTGAAGTGACAAAATCACCTTCCTGACCTGCAAACGGCGAATCATTTACAGAGAAGGTCATCTGCAACGTTGGCTCATCGACCTTAATCAACGGCAACGCTTGCGGTTCATTAGGGCACGTAATCGTCTCACCAATGTTGGCATTCGCAAACCCTGCAACAGCAACGATGTTACCTGCTGACGCTTCTTCCATGTCAACGCGCTTTAGCCCATCAAAACCCATCAGTTTCGTGATTTTTGCCTTGACAATAGCACCTGTCTCTGTCACTAGAGCCGCTTGCTGACCGCTTTTGATGGTGCCGTTGTGGATTTTGCCAATTACAATCCGACCCACGTACTCAGAATAGTCAAGGGTCGTCACTTGTAATTGCAGGGACTTAAATGGGTCTCCGACTGGTGGTGGAACATGGCGTAGAATTGCTTCAAACATCGGTTGCATATCAACGCCTTCGGCATCCAAATCTTCTTTTGCATAGCCTTCTAAACCAGAGGCAAACAGATAAGGAAACTCGCACTGGTCATCATCTGCACCGAGTTCCAGGAATAGGTCGAGGACTTTATCAATTGCGCCAAAAGGGTCGGCTTGGGGACGGTCAATTTTGTTGACAACGACAATCGGGCGCAGTCCTTTCTCTAAGGCTTTCTTCAACACGAACCGAGTTTGGGGCATTGGGCCTTCATTCGCATCGACAATCAGGATGCAGCCATCCACCATCCCTAACACTCGCTCGACTTCTCCACCGAAGTCAGCGTGACCGGGCGTGTCAACAATATTAATTAATGTTTCTTTGTAGCGAACAGCAGTATTCTTGGAAAGAATTGTGATTCCCCGCTCCCGCTCCAAATCATTAGAGTCCATAACGCAATCTGGAACGTCTTCCCCTTCGCGGAAGATGCCGGATTGTTTGAGGAGGGCATCAACAAGAGTAGTTTTGCCGTGATCGACGTGGGCGATAATAGCGACGTTGCGAATGGGAAGAGTCATAGAGGCGTCTGGGAATGGATGGCAGAGGTAAAACGCTCCGCTCAAGATTTCTTAATATTCCAATTCTAGCTTACCGTTGAGCGCGTTTGTGCATTGTGATGTTGGACAAAAAGCGATCGCGTTAGCCTTCTCAAAAAATAGCTACAGACCAAAGGCGGGTTGCTTCCTTCTTCTTCAACACTGACTATCCTTTGCCCGGATTAATTCGGGCGCTTACGGGCAGTTAACAGTGAAACTTACCTGCTCCCCACCAGCCAGTCAACAGATGTGGTGAACTTGACTCAATACCTAATTGTTAGAGATTTGCTCCTCAAATCATTAGATTGGTTCAGAATGAAGGGAACCTCTATTGGGGAATGATTTTATGGCAAAGGAAAAGGGCGGTCGAGAAGCTAAGAAGCCCAAAAAAGAATCTGATGGGGCGAAGAAGCAGAAGAAAGACCCGAACAGGCATGATGGAATAGGAGGCAAGGGAAGCTAGAGGCGTGCCACCTTTATTCAACCGAGTGGTCATCTGTAGATAAATAGCTACAATGGGTATACAGGTTCTACTGAGGCGTTGGTGACTGCCAATACTGTTTTTTGATCTATGTCTGTTCTTAAAAGGGAATCTAGCGCTCTTGTGACAGTAGACCGGGCTTGTACCCGGAAACTTCAAACGAGGGTCTAATGGTGCCCACCTGGTTCTCCAGGTCATAAACTGAGGTAAGACGGCGTCATGGGGAATCTGTAAATGTTGAATCCTCCTGTCTTGAAGGCTGGGGGATTTTTACATAGAAATGAGGCTTTTATCTGTAGACCAAAACATTCATCTTTCGATTGCTGAAGCGTTGCTATAAACTTATTGAAAATCACTCAACGATTGAGATAAAAAAAGTTGTTAACTGAGCCGCTGACTGCTTTAAAGTTTCCTGCTGATATCTTCAGACTGAGCAATGGCTTGACCGTAATTCATCAACACGTACCTGCAACCCCCGTGGTGGTAGTGGATGTTTGGGTGCGTGCAGGTGCGACCGCAGAACCTGATGAATGGTCGGGAATGGCTCATTTCTTAGAACACATGATTTTCAAAGGCACTGAACGACTACCAACAGGAGTCTTTGATTGGGTAATTGAAAGTCGCGGCGGAGTCTCAAATGCAGCAACTAGCCACGATTACGCTCACTTTTTTATTACTACAGCGGCTCAGTATTTAGAAGATACCCTGCCTCCCCTGGCCGACTTGCTCTTACACGCTTCAATCCCCGATGAAGAATTTGAGCGGGAGCGGGATGTTGTACTAGAAGAAATTCGTTCCTGTTACGATAATCCCGATTGGATAGGCTTTCAAGCTTTAGGTGAGAGTGTTTACCAGTGCCACCCTTACGGACGTTCAATCCTAGGAACAGAAGAACACTTGCTAGCGCAAACACCTCAGCAGATGCGGCACTTTCATGCGACTCACTACCAGCCGGAAAATATGACAGTGGTTGTTGTTGGTGGGGTTGATCGAGAATCCGCCTTGAATTTAGTAAACCAATCCTTTCAAGACTTTCCTCTCCCTGTTGAATGTCCCAAGTTTGAGGTAGAGGCAGAACCGCCGCTCACAGAAATCCGTCGCCAAGAGCTATATTTACCTAGATTGGAGCAAGCACGTCTATTAATGGCTTGGATTGGGCCTGGAGTAGAGCAATTACGGGATGCTTACGGCTTAGATTTACTCTCGGTGCTGCTAGCGGATGGACGGTCTTCTCGATTGGTGCGCGAGTTACGGGAAGAGCAGCAATTGGTGCAAAATATTAGTAGCAGTTTCTCTCTACAGCGAGATTCAAGTTTATTTACAATCAGCGCGTGCTTAGAGCCACAGTATTTGGAACAAGTAGAAGAATTAATTTGCGATCGCTTATTGCAATTGCAGAATACACCAGTCTCACAAGCAGAACTCAGCCGATGTCAACGTCAGTTGTGTAATGACTATACCTTTTCTACAGAAGCCGCAGGTCAGCTTGCTGGTTTGTATGGGTACTACAACACGATTGCGACTGCAGAAGTAGCCGTCACTTATCCGCATCAAATTCAAAGACTCAAATCGTCAGACTTGATGCACTTAGCGCAGCAATATCTTTCCCCTGGGCACTACGCCGTTACTGTCGTTAAACCAATGGTTGGGGAATAGTGAAGCATTATGCGTTATCAGTAAAGAGTGATCTATTGAAAAATCTTTGAACTCCGGTACTCAAGAGCGTCCCTCGCAGACGTTCTAATTAGTGGCTTCTGGCTCACAACGCCTAGACTTTGCTCAACTGTTGATTTTTAACTCATAACGATTAACAACTCATGCCTCAAAATGTGACCGCTTTGCCACAGCAGATAATCCATCGTACAGTTTTAGATAATGGCATTGTTGTAATTGTTGTCGAAAATTCAGCAGCAGATATTATTGCGAGTCGCCTATTTATTCGAGCGGGTAGTCAGTGGGAGCCAAGGGAAAAAGCAGGACTATCTCATCTACTCTCAACTGTAATTACCAAAGGAACCGCGCAGCTTTCATCCTTGGAAATCGCCGAACGAATTGAGTCAGTGGGGGCAAATCTCAGCGCTGATGCGTCTACCGATTATTTTTTACTATCTCTGAAGACCGTTTCTGCTGATTGGTCTGAGATATTGCAGCTAGCCGGACAGATGTTGCGATCGCCTAGTTTCCCAGAAGCTGAGGTAGAACTAGAAAGGCATCTCACACTTCAGGATATTCGTTCTCAAAAAGAACAACCCTTTAGTATCGCCTTTGAACAGTTGCGGCAGGTCATGTATCAAGACCATCCCTATGCTGTTTCAATTCTAGGCACAGAAGCCACCGCCTCTCGTCTGAATCGTGCTGACTTGGAGTTACATCATCAGACCTATTTCCGACCTGACAACATGGTGATTAGCATCGCTGGTCGTGTAACACCAGAACAGGCAGTCGAACAGGTTAAGCAAGTATTTGGGGATTGGCAATCTCCCGCAACCCCTTTGCCAATTCAACCCTTACCCTCAATTGTGTCCCAACCCAGCCAAGTCGTGACACCGCAAGAAACGCAGCAGTCAATCGTGATGTTGGGTTATCTCGCTTCCCCTGTACAAGATCAAGACTATGCTGCACTGAAACTGCTGAATACTTACCTGGGTAACGGTCTTTCCAGCCGTTTGTTTGTTGAACTACGAGAGAAAAGAGGTTTAGCCTACGATGTCTCAGCCTTTTACCCAACGCGCCAGTCGGCTTCTACATTCGTTGTCTACATGGGTACAGCACCGGAAAATACAGAAACGGCTCTTGTTGGTCTAAGCACTGAGGTAGAACGTCTTTGCTCTACCCCACTAAGTCCTGATGAACTGCAAACTGCGAAAAATAAGCTGCTTGGTCAATACGCTTTAGGTAAGCAAACTAATGCACAGCTTGCCCAAACGTATGGTTGGTACGAGACATTAGGTTTAGGGATTGAGTTTGATACTCGGTTTCAGCAAGATGTTGCTAACGTTACTCCTGAAATGGCTCAAGCTGTTGCTAGACTCTACTTCCTTGAACCGTATGTCTCTGTAGTTGGACCCGCTGAGGCAATCAATAAGCTGATGGCTGATAGCTGACCGTTTAACTGCTATGAAAGGGGATTCATTCCCTTTATCCGGGATTGTGGCGTTGGATGCTGCCCTAGATTTGCTTGATGATGTAGGAACTGAGGGAACTTGTAGCGATCGCCTTAGGGAAACTCTGATGAGTAAAACAAAAGCTGGTATAGAATAGGTCAAACTTCTGCCATCTGATCAGGATGACCGCAGCAAGTGAGAGAATCGTTTTGGAGTGAGGTAGAGGATTGGCGGCAATGGGTAAAAGCCTAGTGCTAGGTATCACTAATGCTAGCTGTGTCGTCCAGGGGGGGGTTTTCTGTTTGCTTGCGCTCAACTTTGGAAAACCAACTGTTGCTGTTGAAATCAATTCAGTTATCCCAATGGTGGCGCAAGCCACACCTGCAACTACTGTCAATCGCCCAACTCTCCAACTCGGTAGTGAAGGGGCGGCTGTGTCTGAACTTCAAGCTGCTCTCAAGCTTTTAGGCTATTACACCGATACCGTTGATGGTGTCTATCGAGAAAGTACGGTAAGCGCTGTTTCTTACTTCCAACAAGCCGCTGGCTTAAATGCCGATGGCATCGCAGGACCAGCGACTTGGAGCCGTTTATTTCCCAGTATCTCTTCAGTACAGCAGACTCCTGCAACATCCTCTTCAACTACGCCAGCCTCTGGGTTTCCAGTTCCCTCATCCCTCCAAACAACAAATACCCGCCCCAGCACGATACCTACAACGGGGCAGGTTAGCCAAGTAGGACAAATCCCAGCACCCATTGCAACGAATGTTACTTTGCCAATTCTCCGGGAGGGTATGCAAGGACCAGCTGTAGTCCAGCTACAACAGCGGTTGAAAGCTCTAGGCTTTTTAGGAGGAACCATCGATGGTGTCTTTGGAACAGCAACTCAATCTGCTGTGATCGCCGCTCAACAGAACTTCCAGCTTGAACCTGATGGAGTTGTGGGTTCTGCGACTTGGAGAGCACTGCTGCGTTAAGGATTTCTCCTCAGGGAGAAGCGGCGACAATAGGTGTTCTAGAATTAGAGATTTCTATAAAAAAAAAGCCCTCTTGAGGCAGTAAAGAGGGCTGGCTTCTACACTCATCCTTAGAGCTTAATGATGTAGTGTGAATAATTTGTGAACTGGGGTATAAATATTTCCTACCGGATTAGATTCAGTCGAGGGACTACTCACACGTAGGGGAACGCTTTAACATAGCAGTCGCCAAGGCGATTAGGCTCTCGCTCTCATACTGAAACCAGGACCCGTCAATATGCATCCCTTCTGCCCTCTGCCTTTTGCTATACAAGCGCGGTAGAGCAATTCTCTAAGTCTCACGGCCTGAAGATAATGTCGCAGACTACAGGATAATAGAAAAATACCCTCCCAAACCTTTTCTTGAGAGAGTATTTACGGCAGTGCCTATACAAATAAAAGCGTATTGACTCAGTGTGAATAATTTGTGAATGGGTGGTGATCGCTTACCACTTCTTCAAAACAAAGCCCAGCAGATCAACAGCTGGGTTTTTTAGTATGCTTTTGACTGATAGCTATTGGCGCTCTTCACACACTTAGTATTGCCAGGAATTTTCACAATTTTCTCTCATGATGGGACAGTATTTTTTCTGGCTCACCCATTTCCCCTTACCTTAATAGTGACGCTAATCAACACGTCCTGATACCAAGCTGCGGTCAAACGTAGTACTTTCTCTTTCTCCCTATCTCCCCATTGCTGGGTCTACTATCTTTGAATGCAACTCGGTATGGGCCAACGCTACCGTTTAGTCTTGCACTGATCTACTTCTATTGGGGGAGGCGCAGCAGCGATTACCTGCTCTACGATAACTCCTAAGCTATACCCAGTACTCGCGACATCTTCAACAAAGCGAATGCGCTTGTAAAGTAGTAGCCCATGTTACAGGGAGTCTTGATACACAAAAAAGCACCCTCTTGGTGACAACTACAGAGGGCGCGTTGAACTTCTAAGCTAATAACAGCATAATACTCACTAAGTTGTGAATAATTTGTGAATTGCCATAACCGCTTCAGGGTAATTTTCATAGGTTACTAGAGCCAGGGAAAAAGAGTGAGTCCTGAAACGAGCAATACCAAGGAAGATGCTTCACTTCGCGATCGCTTTTTAAGCCACAGTTCGCCTCAAGCATAGACTTTAGGCGAGAACTAGTAACATCCGAAAATTGAAGAGATTAAATTAAGGTCTTGAATCAAGGGTAACTTCTTTTAAGACCAGACTCTCTATAAGCTTGTCAATAACTATGAATAAAAGCGTTTTATCTACTTCCTACTTCTCGCTTCTAAGAGAGTCATCAATAACCTCAATCTTTCGGTGTAGGGAAGAATCTTTTTCTAGATAGAGCGGTTCATCTTCTTAAAGCGGATATCTTTAGCTATACAGGACATAAGACTCAAGCTAATTATTAAAGAGGATTGAAAAATCAGTTTACTCACAGATTTAAGCGAAACATCTGCGTCCTGACCTGTATTAGCGTTCCATTGAAACAAGGTCTAATCAGATGAATACCGATAAAAAACAGATGGTTAAAACTACTAATGAGCGTGTAGACAGACTTAATAAACTTGCTTACCGTGATGGTTATTTGCATGGTATGGAACAAGAACATCAAAGTCAGGAAGAAATGCGTGTTGATCAGAGCATCCGCGACAACAATAATGCGGCTAGTGGCTTGCTGCTAGGCATTGCAATTACTGCACTTGCTGGACTGCTAGGCGGAGCTATATTTTTACTGACGCATCAAAATCAACCGTCAACGGTACCCGTAAATATAGCTCCGGCACCTATTACTAGCCAGTCTTAAAGTATTAGAAAAGTAATAGGCGCTAACCAGCAGTCAAGTTTTTTAGCTACTCAATAAGGTCAGCGAAACCCACTTCAATTAGATACTCTAAGCTACTTTGATAAATCCAATAAGTTAGTAATTTAAAGTTCTTCTACTGTTAAAAAAAGTGCATCACCTTTGATTAAATCTTGGTTTCAATGATCAGGAAGTCTCTAACAATTAATCTTCAATAGCTAGTTAATAACTTTTTAGGAATCAAAATGGACAACCTACAAAATCGTACAACCAACAATCCCAGTAGCCATCCCAAAACTGGACAAAATCTCAACACGAACGTTAAAGCGCCTACTCCTGGTGCTGTATCCTCCTATAGAGATGGCTACGTCCGGTCGTGCTTCCGAGCGTAGCCTTGAACAACAACGCCAGGAAGAGCGGGATGAAAAAACAGCGGCGCGTGGTTTAGTAATAGGCATTGCTCTCACCTCTCTGGTAGGTTTGGTTGTTGGTAGCCTGTTCTTTCTAAACCAGCAACAAGATTCACAAACACCTGTACTTGTGCCTGCACCCAGTGCGCCTCAAGAACCGATCCGAGAAACAACCATTATTGAAAGAACTCAAGAAGTTCCGGTTATTAACCAGGAACCACCAGCAGCACCTCAAGAAACCCAGCCTGATATCCAAATAACTATTCCAACTCCTGAACAACAGCAAAGCCCAGCTCAACAAAATACAACGCCTGAAGTCGCACCACCTAGTGCTACACAGCAGAACGCAGCACCTCAAGCTTCACCAACGCTGCCTCAAAACTCGGCTCCCAGTAGCACTTCTACAACGAATCAAGCCTCGCCCACCGAAACCGAAAACCAGATTACCACTGGCACTTCTACAACAACACAACCGAACACGGCAAATCAGGCGTCACCAGAACAAAGTGAAAGCCAGTCTCAATCTGGTACTTCTGGTTCACCTCAATAAAACCGTAAAACACTTGTTAGTAGTAGTGCTAACCAAACGGTGAGACTATGGGATGTCAGCACGGGTGA
Organism: Symplocastrum torsivum CPER-KK1; assembly: GCA_019358875.1. Taxonomy (GTDB): domain Bacteria; phylum Cyanobacteriota; class Cyanobacteriia; order Cyanobacteriales; family Coleofasciculaceae; genus Symplocastrum; species Symplocastrum torsivum. The sequence continues at coordinate 173,885 of JAHHIF010000004.1, read as the reverse complement.
TTTGTAGAGATGCAATGACAATGCATTGCATCCCTTGCAATCGCGTTGGGCAAGAGAGAGAAAAGAAAATTAGGTCGGTTTTTCAGCACGTCTGCCAGTATTGACTAGCACAACTCCTGAGAGAACTATAGCGCCACCAATTAGCGAAATCAGGGTTGGCACCTCAGCCAGCCAAACCCAAGCAATGAAAATCGCTAACACTGGCACCACATAGATTAGTGTTGCAGCACGGGAAGCAGGAATCTGTGCCAGGACATAAGCCCAAGTCGCATAAGCGATCGCACTAGGAAACACTCCTAAGTAGATTACGGCAATCGTTGCATTAATGGGAGCTGTCGGTAAGGCTTGCAGCAAGCTGGGGAGGAAAGGTGTCAAGAATAGTGTTCCTGCCCAAATGCTATAGGTGGTGAGTTGGAGAGGGCTGTACTTTTTGAGATAAGGTTTTTGTAGAATCATCCAACCACTATTAGACACAGCCGAGAGCAGAATAAGCAAAGCCCCAAAGTCCAAGCTAAATCCCTTAGCTTCTCCCCCTGTAATCACTACGGCTCCAGTAAAACTTACAGCAATTCCAATCCACCGCCGAAAACTCAGCCGTTCTCCCAAAAAAGCGATCGCAAGAAGTGCTGTAAATACAGGAGTTGTGTTCACTAGCAAACTTGCTGCACCTGCTGTTACCGTGAGTTGCCCATAGTTCAGTAGTAGGTGATAGGCGGTAATTCCCAAAAATCCAATAATCGCGATCGCACCCAAGTCTTGTTTCTTGGGCAAAGGCATCCGAGTAATTACAGCGTACACAGCAAGCACAACTGAGGCAACCAAGAACCGCATGAGAGCAATTTGTCCCGGCGTATAAGCTGATAAACTGGCGCGAATACCAGCAAACGCTGAAGCCCAGCATACAAGAGTAACAGCGGCTGCAACTAACGTGCGCTTGTCAAGCTGTGTTTTCATTTCTTTTCAATCAAACAGATAGCGGCTTTCTTCAAATCGGGCGGTGAGTTACAAAATTCTTTGATAGGCGCTCATCGCTACAGCGTCACAACCTTTACCCGATTTTTCTCAACCTACAGTTAAATTGGGTTGTTGCTCTTCCTCCCATTGAGTGAGCTATCTAATAAACATCCTTGAGATACAATTTTCTAGAACTGTCTTAGTTCCCTTTGTAAGGGTGTTGTTTTTTTAGATATAAGTTAAATAAATTTTCTATAGTTTCCGGATTGAACCTTGTAAGTTTGTACTACTAGTCAAATCGGGATGCGATGACTACTTTATTGGTAATCTGTATCATTTTTAAAGCTTTAATTAAGATTAAAAAAATACAAGCATATTAAAGCTTGTTTTACCATTAAATATTGTTGAAGGAGAGTGTATGGAACGATCTACAAAAAGCAATAGTAGACTACTCACACGAGTTCTCCAGACGATTCCCTTAGGGACGGCTTTGTTTATTGCGATCGCTTCCCAGCCAGTACAGGCACAACCCATTGTTCCAGAGGCTGATGGGATTGGCACTCTAGTCAACGTCAGCGGCAACCAATTTGACATCACAGGCGGCACCCAATCAGGAGCAAATTTGTTCCACAGCTTTCAGCAGTTTGGTCTTAATTCAGACCAGATTGCGAACTTTATCTCTAATTCAACTATTCAAAATATCCTCAGTCGAGTCGTTGGTGGCAATCCTTCTGTGATTGACGGCTTAATCCAAGTCACAAACGGCAACTCTAATCTATTTTTGATGAATCCTGCTGGGATAGTTTTTGGTCGTGGGGCAAGTCTGAATGTACCAGCCTCCTTTACAGCTACTACTGCGACAGGGATTAGTTTTGGTGATAACTGGTTTAGTGCCCAAGGAACAAATGACTATACCTCACTAGTAGGTAGTCCCACAGGGTTCGCCTTCACAGTTAGTGAGCCAGGGAGTGAATCAGGTTTAATTGTTAATCTTGGAAACCTGAATGTAGAGCAGGGAAACTTAACTTTACTAGGCGGCACTATCCTCAACACAGGAGATCTCTCAACGCCTAATGGTCAAATTACGATAACAGCTGTTCCGAACGAAAACCTCGTGAGGATTACTCAGGAAGGACAAGTGCTGAGTTTGGAGATTGAGCCACTTGGGGCAGGTACTCAACCTAACGACTGGACTTTACCGATTCTCTCTTTACCCGAACTACTAACTGGCAATGAAACAGATGATACTCAAGGAATTGTTGTTAGTGGTAATGACACAGTAATACTATATAGCTCTTCTACCGAGGCACTGACAGTCAATACAGACGGTACGGTAGAAGTAACTAGCTCTAATTTAGAGTCAGATGCCCAAACAGGCACAATTATTGGGTCTAGTACCGAGTTTGTTGGAGAAAACTTGAATCTACAGGCGCAGGGGGATTTAGTACTTGGTAATAGCCAACTTGTTTCAAGCAACAACATAGAGTTGTTGGCACAAGATACAGTGCAAGTCGAGAGTACTCAATCAGAAATCTTTGTAGCTCAAGCTGAGGGAGATTTATTAATACAAGGTAATAATGGCATCGATATTGAGACTTCTGAGCAATGGTTTCAAAGTGGCGGTAACTTAAGCCTGATTAGTGATGGTGTGATTACGGCAAATAGTAACTTTACTACTGGGGGTAATTTTTCTGCTCTCAACTTATCTAGTGTCCCTGCCAACTTTGAGTTCACGGCGGCTGGTTCAATGGGTATTATCAGTTCTCAGGGAGATGTCAGCTTTGGTGATTACGAGGGGGTAGCCCTTAAAGTTGAAGCGCAAGGAAGCCTTACTGGAGGAAATATTACCATTACAGGAGCGAATACTGCCCTGTTTGGTGATGATCCGACTACACCAACAGTGGCGACAGATCCAGATATTCCCATTTTGGCAAGTAGTCCAGCTTTAATTTTGCGAGCAGGTGTTACTGAACTCGACAATCTTCCAAATACGCCTCAGCTAGATGTACCTAATTTGGGAACCGATTTCACATCTACGGGAGAACCGTCATCACCAGGTAGCATCACAGTAGGAAATATCAACACCTCTGGCGATGGAACCTATGGAGGGATTGTATCTATCTCTGCTGTAGGTGATGTTGAATTTCAAGATATTGAGACGAATGGAGGGAATGTAGAAATTACTGGAGCTAGCATCACTGGAGGAAAGATTGATGCATATGCTCTTAATAACAACTCTGTGACTTTGACCTCCACAGAAGGAAATATTGTGGTGGAAACTATTACGGCTGGTCGTACTATTGACATCACAGCCTCTGGTCTTTTCCAAGCGACAGGTGTGTTTGAAAGCTCATTTCTAGGACAACCACAACTTGTAACTCCTACCCAGCTTCAAGACAATCCCGATTTACTACAATTCCTGCTTGACAAGACTGGGCTTCCTGATGAGGCATCTTTATTAGAGGAACTAGATAATAATTCTTTTTTCATATACAGACCAACTCCACTGCCAGTCAGCCTTGAAGTTCGCACTGGAGGTTCAATTACTATTCGACACAACGGTGCATCTGGAAGTGATACAGATCCAATTAGTATTCAAGGTGGAGATGCGCCTTTTTTAGTGGGTCCTAACGTCTTTCTTGGGGACGGTGAACCGTTCGTACCCGCTAGTGATCCGCTTTTCGATACTGATGACTTTATTCCAGATGTACCCTTTGCGCTTGATAGAAATGAAACCTACGAACCACTTAGTCTTCCCGATAATATTAGTGGTACGGCTGGAGCGATCATTACAATCACTGGCAATGCGTCTGTAGTCTTATCTTTTCAAGACCAAGTATTTGGCGTTCTTCCTGATAGTGGTAGTCCTGGTGATGGTGACGGTACTGGCGGCGGTGGTACTGGCGGTGGTGGCAATATTCCAGGTAATGGTGGTGTTGGTGGCGACATGGCTGGCAATATTCCAGGTGATGGTGGTAGTAATCTTACTGATGGAAATACAGGGGGTAACACGGATACCACTGATAATTCTCTCAGTAATGCCAGGAAGGTTGCGACCCAACTATTTGAGCAACAAGATGAGCAATCACAATACAGAGATAGCCAAACCGACGATTTGGTTAGCCATTGCCAGAAACCTGGGGAACAAGCTGGACAACCAACTGATGAAACTGATGAAAGCGATCGCTCTTCTGAGGAAGAAGATTGCGAGAAACAAGAAGTCCTTCAAGAGGATTCTGAGCCAAGATTGCTGCGTATTGAGTTACAACTGCCACCAGAAACTAATACTTCGCCGGATACCTCAACCCTACCAAGACCATCTCCACCGGAATTGCTGACTGATGTAATGTGGGCTACTCCACGGCAGTAGGGAAAGTACACAAGAGGAAACGATAGAAGTATTAGTGCAGGCGGGCAGAAATAAGTCACGAGCTTACAAGTGTTTAAACACCTTACACTTAAGGAACTTTTGACTTCCGTAAAGCGGTACTAGAAGCCCTGAATCATGAAGATGCTGCTTTAATCACTATGCAATCCTACGGAATTAGCTTCACTGCCTCTGTTACCCTCCTAACTATCGCTTTATCATTTTTGATTTGCCCCCCAGTTGTATTTTCATCCTCACTAACATCAGTCCAAACTCAAGAACATCCCCGCCAAGCGCAAGCGGAGCAACTATTTCGCCAAGGTATTGAGCAGTATCAGCAAGGTCAACTAGATGCGGCTGTTGAGTCTTGGCAGCAAGCACTCGCAATCTATCAGCAACTCCAAGACCCTCATCAAGAGGGAATTGTACTACGGTATTTGGGTGCTACTTACTTATTGTTGGGAAAGAATCAAGCGGCAATTGAAGTCCTGGAGAGGTTCTTAAGTGTTGCTCAAGAAATAGGCGATCGCTCTAGTATCGGACAAGCTCTTGGTAATCTTGGTATTGCTTACAAAGCGTTAGGTGAGTATATCAAAGCAATTGAGTCCCATCAGCAAGCTCTCGCTATCATGCGGGAAACTGGGAATCGTCAGGCAGAAGGGGAAGTTTTGGGTAATCTAGGCAATACTTACGAACGCCTAGGTGATTATGAAAAAGCGATCGCATCTTTTCAGCAAAGCTTGACGATAGCAGGAGAACTTAACGACCGCAAAGGAGAAGCGACTGCCTTAGGGAATGTCGGTGCGATTTACGCCAGATTAGGGGATTATGACAAAGCGATTGAGCATTACGAGCAAAGTTTAGCGCTCACGCAGGAGATTAACGATCAACAGAGAGCAGGATATACACTGAACAACTTAGGCTCCGCTTACCATACACAAGGGGATACCAACCAAGCGATTAAAAATTATCAGGAAAGTCTAGCGATCGCAAGAGACGTTAGTGATCGTCAGCTTGAAGGGGATGCATTGAGTAATTTAGGTGCAGTCTATGCAGATTTAGGCGATGTTGCAGCAGCGATTACTTATCAACAACAAAGTTTAGCGATCGCGCAGTCAATCGGTGACCCCCGTGCAGAGGGATTGGCTCTCAATAACCTGGGGCATACTTTGTTCAACTCCGGCAATCTCAAAGAAGCTGAGAAAAAACTACGAGAGGCGGTGAAAGTCCTAGAATCTCTCCGCCCAGGATTGGAGGATGCCGAGAAAATATCTATTTTTGATACTCAATTTCTTACCTACAACCTGCTGCAACAAATCCTTATTGCTCAAGATAAATTTGAAGCCGCCTTAGAGATTTCGGAGCAGGGAAGAGCGCGTGCTTTTGTGGAATTGCTGGCAAAGCGCCTATCTCCAGAAGCGGCTCTAGAATCAGCAAAGTCTAAGCCACCAACTATTGAGCAAATTCAACAAATCGCTAAAACACAACAAGCAACACTGGTTGAATATTCGATTGTTCCTGATGAAGCATTCAAGGTTCAAGGTAAGCTTCGAGGTGAACCATCTGAACTGTTGATTTGGGTCGTTCAGCCAACTGGAAGAGTAACATTTCGTCGAGTTGACCTCAAGTTCTTACGACAATCGCAAAAACAGGCAGCAGATAATGCTCTAACAGCCTTAGATGAACTCGTTAACACTAGCAGAATATTGCAAGGTCCTCGGCTTCGCCGTGGAGAGGCGGCAAGAAAGCAACTGCATCAACTACTAATTGAACCAATTGCTGAGTTTCTCCCGACAAATCCTGAAGCGCGTGTCATTTTCATCCCCCAAGAATCCCTGTTTTTATTACCCTTTGCAGCACTACAAAATGCTTCGGGTCAATACCTAATTGAGAAGCATACAATCTTGACCGCTCCAGCAATTCAGGTACTGGATTTAACACACCAACAACGGCAACGTTTAGAGACACAATACAAGGAACCGCTTCAAGGAAAGGAGGTTTTAGTTGTAGGCAATCCCACAATGCCAACACTCAAGTTTGGGGAAACGGTTGAGCAATTGACACCATTACCAGGTTCTGAAGAGGAAGCCAATGCGATCGCAACTCTACTAAACACAAAAGCTGTAATTGGTGATCAAGCTACCAAAGTTGAGATTGTGCAGCAACTGCCCAAAATGCGACTAGTTCACCTAGCGACACATGGGTTACTTGATGACATTAAGGAATTAGGTGTACCAGGTGCGATCGCGCTGGCTCCCTCAGAGAATGACGATGGCTTCCTCACGGCTGGAGAAATCTTAAACTTAAAGCTCAATGCGGAGTTGGTTGTCCTTAGTGGCTGTCACACGGGACAGGGAAAGATTACAGGTGATGGTGTCCTTGGGCTATCTCGTTCTTTAATTACCTCTGGGGTGCCAAGTGCGATCGTCTCTCTGTGGGCGCTGCCTGATACTGCCACGGCTTTATTAATGACCGAGTTTTATCGTCAGCTTGCCCTCAATACTGATAAAGCTCAAGCGTTGAGAAGCGCGATGCTGACAACGATGAAACAATATCCCCAACCCATCAACTGGGCAGCCTTTACACTAATTGGTGAAGCAAGTGGGAGCGGATGGTAATAGGAAGGGTTGATGTTGCAAGCCGAGGCAATTCTAGAGTTTTGGTTTGGTAAGCCGGATGAGGCGGATTATGGGAAGTCCCGGAAAGTTTGGTTTACCAAAAACCCAGAGTTTGATGATGAAGTGCGATCGCGTTTTCTCAACGTTCACAACCAAGCCGCAGCAGGTAAACTAGACGACTGGAAGGCAACACCTCAAGGCTGTCTCGCGCTGATTATCCTACTCGATCAGTTCCCTCGTAATATGTTTCGTGGTCAACCCCAAGCCTTTGCTACTGACCCACAAGCGCTTGCTTATGCAAGACACATGGTTACTCAAGGCTTTGACAAAGAGCTGCCTAAACTGCAACGTTGGTTTGTCTACCTACCGTTTGAACACAATGAAAATCTTGCAGATCAGCATCGGTGCGTTGAGTTGTGCGAACAACTAGGTGATGAACCTGAAATGCGTGAGGTAATTGATTATGCTTACCGCCACCTGAGAGTAATTGAGCGTTTTGGGCGCTTCCCCCATCGCAACCAGATTCTTGGTCGAGAGACAACTCCAGAAGAAGCCGAATTTCTCAAGCAACCCGGTTCATCGTTTTAAGTTGAGGGACATTTCGGTGAGTTTGCGATAGTCTGGTTTTTTGTCAGTGGTCAGTTGTCCCTTTCCCATTGCCAATAACCAATGACTCATGACGAATCGAGAGAATCTGCGCCAACTACTCCTGCAACTGGATGGTCGTGGTTACAAAGCTTATAAAGATATCAAAGGAAGTTACCAGTTTCCTGATTTCACTCTAATTATTGACCGTGTTCAGGGTGACCCTTTCGCTACTCCCAGTCAAGTACGAGTACAGCTACCGCAGTCGGTTGCGGGTTTTCCTCCTCAGCTATATCAAACCCCATCTCGTGAAGTTGCCTTACGAGATTACCTAACTCGCTCGTTTTACCATACTGCACAGGACATTAGTGGTCGTCGGGATACGGGTAATAGTGGACTAATTGCGATCGCTCATGTCGGACAATCTGTACTTGAGCGTACCACTGCGTTTATTTCGGATGAATTAGTAGAAGTGCGCTTCGTTGTTGGCTTACCAGCGCGTGGGCGAAGTATTGCAGGGCGACAGGCAGCCCAAATGCTGTGCGATGATATTCTCCAAATTGTTGACCAAGCTATCAAGTATCGATCGCTAGATGCAACAGCAATTCTGCATCATGTCGAAACGGTTGAAGATGCAGACTGGTTGCGTCAGCAATTGGATGAGCGAGGATTAGTAGCGTTCATTCCTGATGGTGCAATTTTGCCTCGATGTAGTGGTGTTGATGAACAACCTTTGCTCAATGATGCGGTAGCCTTCCAATCCCCAGAGAGGTTGAGAGTCGATTTCACTTGTCCGAATCGGGGTTTGATTACTGGTATGGGGATTCCTGCGGGTATCACTCTAATCGTTGGCGGTGGCTATCATGGCAAGTCCACTTTACTTAGAGCAATTGAACTCGGAGTCTACAACCATATTCCTAATGATGGTCGAGAACTGGTTGTTACTCAGCTAGCAGCAGTGAAGATTCGTGCTGAAGATGGACGCAGTATCGCGAGTGTCGATATTTCACCGTTTATTAACCAGTTACCCCAAAATCGATCTACTCGTGAATTTTCGACAACAAATGCCAGTGGTAGTACCTCCCAGGCTGCAAATATTATGGAGGCACTAGAAGCTGGGACACAGTTACTGCTGGTAGATGAAGATACGGCAGCAACTAACTTTATGATTCGCGATCGCAGAATGCAGCAGTTGATTGCTAAAGACAAAGAACCGATCACACCGTTCATCGACAAGGTGCGACAACTATATACAGACTACGGTGTTTCGACAATTTTGGTGATGGGTGGGAGTGGCGATTACTTTGATGTCGCGGATACAGTGATTGCGATGGAAAACTTCCAACCTAGTGATGTTACCGAGAAGGCAAAAGCGATCGCTAAAGCTAACAGTACAGAACGCACTCCCGAAGGTGGCGAACAGTTTGGGCAAATTACTCCCCGTGTACCCTTACCAGAGAGTATCGACCCTAGTCGCGGTCAACGGGATGTCAAGTTGAAAGTCCGAGATGTAGACGAAGTGGTATTTGGTACCCAGGAGATTGACTTATCGGCAGTAGAGCAGATTGTGGAAACGGGACAATTAAGAGCGATCGCAGAAGCTATAGTGTATGCTAAGCGGCACTATGTCAATGGGCATAGCACGTTGCCAGAAATTCTTGATCGCGTCATGGTCGATATTGAGCGACAGGGATTAGATATACTAACTCACTTCCCTCAAGGAGACTTGGTACTCTTCCGCCACTTTGAGCTTGCGGCTGCAATCAATCGCTTACGAACTCTGAAAGTGCGGTAAGCTGCCCTTTTAACTTGCAATTAGTTAATTGAATAGGGAATACACTAAATCAATGCGTTCCGATACTCAACTCCTCCCTCACCTCAGCGCTAAACAGGTGCGAGAGAATGGCAAGCAATATTACGTTGATGCCGAGGGTGCAAAGCTTCCGAGCGTTACAACCATTCTTAACGCTACTAAACCGCAAGAGGATAGAGACAGGTTATTCAATTGGCAACAACGAGTTGGAGTAGCTGAAGCTAAGCAAATTTCGGGAGCGGCTTCGCGACGTGGTACAGGAACCCATAAGCAAATTCAACGCTATCTCGAAGGCAAAGATTCTCCTTGTCCTGATGCTATTCAACCCTACTGGCAAAGCATAGAACCGATTTTGCAAGATATCAGCCATGTCAGGTTGATAGAAGGCACCGTTTTCAACTATGACTTGGGCTATGCAGGACGAGTGGACTGTGTGGCTAGCTTTAGGAATATTCCCTGTATCTGTGAGTGGAAAACTGCGGACAAACCTAAAGGTTCAGTAGAGCGTTTGTACGATTATCCCCTGCAAATTGCGGCTTATTGTAGTGCTGTAAATCATTATTACCAAGACTATGATATTAACCTGGAGCATACGATGCTTGCTGTAGCAATTCCAGGACTACCTGCTGAAGTGTTCTGGTTTGAGCCTGAAGTGATGCAGACTTTATTACAGCAATGGGAGGAGCGAGTCGCGGCATTTTGGAAGCGTAGAAGTTGACTAATACCACACAAGTAAAGTGTTATTTGTTGTTTATTATTAGTTATTTTTCTTCTTTACTAAACAACCAACAACAAACAACAAATAACAAACAACCAACAACGAAAACTACCATGTCCAGAGCTAATATCATTCAGCCAGGTCAGTCCTACACTTTTGCTGACTACTTCAAACTAAACTTTGCCCCGCGAGACATCCTGGCATACTTTGATGCAACCCTTCAAAAACAGCATCTCGACTTTCCCCGGTCTGAACGCCACCTCGATCGCCTTATTGACTTGAAGCAGCGGATTGAAGAGAGCCTACCCCGGCTTACTCTCACCAGTGAAGCAGCTCGCCGGGAATTCTTGATTGCTCCTGTCCTGACAGATGTTCTGCATTATACCCAAGCAACTTTGAATGTTGAGTACCCTGTTGCGGTTAGCAATCAGTTAAAAGGTTCTCTCGATTATTTCTTGCAAACTCAGCAAACTGTAGTGGTTATAGAGGCAAAAAATGAAGACTTAGAGCGCGGATTTGTGCAGTTAGCCGTCGAATTTATTGCTCTGGATCAATGGTTGGATTCAGAGCAAGCTGTTTTGCAAGGGGCTGTTTCTACCGGAACTATCTGGCAGTTTGGGACTTACAACCGACAAACCCGTCAGGTTTCCCAAGACTTAAACCTGTATCGTGTTCCGGCTGATGTCGAAGACTTGCTTCGCATTCTCGTCCATTTACTAGAGTTCTGAGGCTTATGCTTCAATCTGTCATTTAAGATCTAAACAAAATTGAAATTATGCTTCAAACGTCCACTCTTGCGTACCAATTTTGATGACATTTCCAGGAGTCAGCCAGAATTGTTGATTGGGAGCAAGCCGTTGTCCACCAACATAAGTACCATTGGAACTGCTCAAATCCGTTAGTTGGTATCGGACTTTACCCTGTGGGTCAGTAAATTGGCTAATTAAGGCATGGTTGCGCGAACACAGAACATCATCAAGGACGAGAGTGTTGTTGGGTTCGCGTCCAATGGTGAAGGGGTTGGTTGATAGAATGGCGATCGCACCCGATACCCGATGCACCAGACGAGCTTCGGCAACTCCTCCTGTCTCCAGCACCGTCGGGGCAAGCATCGGTCTATCTCGAACTGGCAGACTTGCTTGAACAGGTTGTCCTTCAATCGCAAAAGTTGTCGCTTCTAGAGTGGCACCGAGGGCAGGTTCATGGGCGTTAGGGTCACGACCAGAAATAATGTTTACCTGCTGTACGGGGGGTGAGGGGATTTCTGGACGACCCGCTTGTGCAATCTGCATTTTCAGCACGGCTTCGTGTTCGGCTTCCTGACGGGCACTCAATCCCTCAACCTGACGAATTATTCCACGAGTTTGAGGGAAGCTGATATCGCTCACTCGCACATCTTCTAAGGCAAAGCCTAAGGCGTAGGATACTTCCGAATGGTCGAGTAGGTACTGCCGGACTTGCACTCGTCCATGAGTTGTTAATTGTTCGACACGCATCTGACCAATTGCAACTCCCAGATTATCCTTAACTGCACTTGTCAGAGCGGCAATCGGGTCGGATAACTCCAAGGCAACCCGCTTCGCATCCACGACTTGGTACATCACATTCAGGGAAACATTAACCAAGTACTGGTCGCGGGATAAAAAGTCTCCCTGAGACACAATCTCTAGGTTCCGAACCTTGGTATCTACCAAAACCAGTTGGCATTGTTCCAGGAAGGGCAGGGCAAAGCTGAAATGACGCCCCGGAATTAATGTCCGTACCAGCCGACCATTTTTAACTAATAAACCTGTGACACCTGCCCCAATGAAGTCCATGCTCCAGCCAGCCCAGCGTTCTGGGGTCAGTGTTTGAATCAGAGGGGAAGAATTACCAGACATTGACTATATCCACAGGAGTAATTGGACAAGTGTCTCCCTTTTAACACTAGCAAAGCTTTTCGTTGTTATTGGGCTAATGCGATCGCGTTTACCTTAGCGCTCTTCACAAAATCATTCATTTGATTACAGTCGAATGCGCCCTTAGACAGGGTTTGTTAACAAAAAGCTACAATAATTTGGAAAAGTATACACTTTATTCTACTTAGCTTAGATTTATGCGAAATGCTATTTTCCCGACAAAGGGGCTAATCCACTCACTAATTGACCCCTTTTTAGGAATCTTTATTGCTTCTACACTAATCCTCTTATGGTTAAGCAGTTTGATCGTCCTTCTTTCTATCGATGTTTCTCAGATTCCTCTGATTTGGATAGTACCTGCTGTACTTGGGAGGGCATTTCTCCATACAGGAATATTCATTACGGCACACGACGCGATACATGGGACTATCTTTCCTCAAAATCGCCAAATCAACGATTTTATTGGCTCTCTTGCAGCAAGATTGTATGTGCTGTTGCCTTACAAAACACTTTCAGAAAAGCATAGGTTACATCACCGCTTTCCTTCGAGTGAAAAAGACCCGGATTTTTGTGAACGAGGACAAAACAACCCGTTTTTTTGGTATGTCAAGTTCATGAAAGAGTACTTAGATGGTAAACAAGCTTGGGTTTTACTCATTGGCATGAGCATCATCTTTTACTCACTGCTTTGGGGGCTACATATCCCGATGATTAATCTCATCCTGTTCTGGCTTTTACCGCTTTTCTTGAGTTCTATTCAGTTGTTTTACTTCGGTATTTTCTTACCTCATCGGCGACCTAAAGCTGGTTATACCAATCGTCATTGTGCCAAAAGTAGCTACTATTCTATCTTCTGGTCTTTTGTAACTTGCTATCACTTTGGGTACCACTGGGAACATCATGAATATCCTCATCTTCCCTGGTACAAATTACCATTGGCTGTGAGAAGTTAGATGAATCAATAGAGCGATCGCACCTTACCTAAGAAATGCGATCGCTCTTTCCACTCCTCCAGTAATTTAGATCAGGGTTGCAGTCTCTTCAGGAGGCTGTTTGCTATCAGCAGAAGCATCAGCATTATCAAGCATCGGGTCAAAAATAATACTGTAGTCGCTATTGGGTACCATCCGCTTCAGTAGTCGGAGGTGTTCTTCGGCATCATTACGACGACGCGAACGACCAACCACTAATCGTTGCGAATTCGGGAGATGGCGGATTATACACCAGGGAGACAGTCTGTCTTTGTAGGTCATGTACCCCTCCCTCTTGCTGCAATCTCAGCAAAACTAGTTACAGCGCATGAGAGCGGCTGCGGTCTTGATATCATGGTGTTTGCCTCCAATTTATTTGGGGATAGTTGGTAATCGCCCTTCCGTTTACTAGGCAGCAGGGCGATTACTTTTGGGACATTCTTATTAAATGACTTATATAAGTCATTTGTCAATATATAAATGGGCTTAGTTAGATTGCGGATTCGTGAGTTCGCTGAAGAGAGAGGTTGGACACTAAAGGAAGTTTCTGAGCGCTCAGGGGTTGTTTATAGCACTCTCAGAACCTATGCCCGTTCTCCTGGATTAGCCACAGTTGACGTGACAGCGCTGCAAAAATTGGCTCGCACGTTTGATGTGATGATTGAAGACCTGATTGAAGTGGTGGAAGAGTAGATTCCTATTTATGGAGGGGGGCAAATACTATCGCACCAGAGTGCGCTAGCGAAGCATCCCGCAAGGGTTATCGCTTTCGCTCACATTCGGATTAGTCTTTAGATAATCTCTAAGCCAGTTGCAGCCACGCACGAGTAAATCCTCTAAACCCAAATTCCACCTAATTAGCATTACTGTGGAATCATGACTAGCTGAGGCAAGTGTCTGACCATCAGGACTAAAGCTAACGTCCCAAACCCAATCGCTATGCTTCTGAAAGGTTTGTAGTTCTGTACCATCCAAACGCCACAGTTTCACAGTGCGATCGCGGCTAGCTGAAGCAAGTGTCTGACCATCTGGGCTGAATCTGACACAAAAGACTGAACTGCTATGCCCATAAAAAGTTTGTAGTTCTGTGCCATCTAAACGCCAGAGTTTCACCGTCTGGTCATCACTAGCGGAGGCAATTGTTTGTCCGTCAGGGCTAAAGCTTACACTACAGACCTTATTGGTATGTCCTCGAAAGATTTGTAGTTCTGTGCCGTCCAAACTCCAAAGTTTTACTGTGCGATCGGTGCTAGCTGAGGCAATTATCTGCCCATCGGGGCTGAAGCAGAGACTATAAACCCGATCGCTATGCCCGTGAATGGTTTGTAGTTCTGTGCCATCCAAACTCCAAAGTTTTATTGTATTGTCACTACTCCCTGAGGCAAGCAGTTGACCATCGGGACTAAAGCTGATGCTTCTAACCCAATCACTATGCCCCTGAAACGTTCGCAATTCTGTGCCATCTAAACGCCAGAGTTTCATTGTGCGATCGCGACTACCTGAGGCAAGCAGTTGACCATCGGGACTAAAACTGACACTACCCACTAAATCGCTATGCCCACGAAAGGTTTGCAGTTCTGTGCCATCCAAACACCAGAGTTTTATTGTGCGATCGCTGCTAGCCGAGGCAAGGGTTTGACCATTCGGACTGAAGCTAACGCTACTGACCGGACTACAATGTTTATGAAATATTTGTAATTCTTGACTATTGAGATACCAAAGTTTCACTGTGCGATCGCCGCTAGCTGAGGCAAGCATCTGACCATCGGGACTGAAACTGACGCTATTGACCTTATCACTATGCCCGTGAAAGGTTTGCACTTCTGTACCATCTCCATCCAAACGCCAGAGTTTTACCGTTGTGTCCAGGCTAGCCGAAGCCAGCATCTGCCCATCGGGACTAAAGCTAATCTGATAAACCTTGTCGCCATGTCCTTGAAGGGTTTGCACTTGTGTACCGTCCAAACGCCAAACTTTTATTGTCCGGTTACTACTAGCCGCAGCAAGCCTCTGACCATCTGGGCTAAAGCTGATGTCAAAGAAACGACTTTGCCCGCGCAAGGTTTGCACTGGTGTACCATCCAAACGCCAGAGTTTGATTGTCCGGTCAAAACTAGCCGAGGCAATCATCTGCCCATCTGGACTGAAGCTGACGCTACTGACTGAACCGCTATGCCCGTGAAAGGTTTGCACTTGTGTCCCATCCAAACGCCAGAGTTTTACAGTGGTATCAAGGCTAGCTGAGGCAAGCATCTGACCATCTGGACTGAAGCTGACAGTAAAAACCTTGTCACTATGCCCGTAAAAGGTTTGCACTTCTGTACCATCCAATGCCCAAAGCTTCACTGTGCAATCATCACCCGCTGAAGCAAGCATCTGACCATCTGGACTGAAGTTGACAGTAAAAACCTTGTCGTTATGCCCGTGAAAGGTTTGCAGTTCTGTGCCATCCAATGCCCAAAGCTTCACTGTGCGGTCACTGCTAGCCGAAGCAAGCATCTGACCATTTGGACTGAAGCAGACACTTTTTAAAGCTTCCCTATGTCCATGAAAGCGATTACGCTCTCTCACAGAGTAGACTGTCTGCCGCAGCCTATCTACTGTCCTAATCTTGAGATCAGCTAGCGCTTCCATGGCTTCTAATTTTTTAACTGCCTTAATACCAGCGACTAATGCTCCCAAGTGATCATGGGATAGAAGCAAAGCTTGCGATAGTGAACTTAACGCTTCAATCTCCGCAATTTCTGCCCGCTTGCGTTCCTGCTGTTCTAAGCGCAGTACCTCTTCTTTCTCCCGCAGTGCTTGTCTCAGTTGTGCTTCTGTTAGCTTCTGTTTCTCTTTCGCTTCTACCAGTTCTTCTAGCAAGTCAGGTGCTTGTTGTTGGCGAATAAAGGCAACCAGATAGTCATGAACAAGTTGATAACGGTTAGCTGGAGATTCTGGCACCAAAAATACTAGTCCAGAACCGACTAATATCTCTAGGACTAAATCTAATTGCTTTGTCTCTGACTCAAAGCCCAATACTTCTAAATCTGCTATCAACTCAGCGCGAGTTTTGAGAGGGCGAGTCCCATTTTCATTGGTTAGTAAGTACAAAACTAGACGAGCAGCACGTTCATTTTCAGCACCACAATCTTTGATAACATCTTCAAGGGAACGCTGAACCAGTTTTTCTTTAGGATTGCTCCCTAGCTGATGATATTGTTCGAGCGTTGTGATGTAATCTGTTTGCAGTTGCGCTCCTACTACCTGCAACTCAATTGGGCGAATTTCTCCCAATTCTCCAACTAAATCCTGCACTAATTGGTCGATGAGTTCGGGTTGTAAGTAGAATTGCGATCGCTCTGTTAATTCGCGAATTACTGATTTAGCACGTTTTGGAGAAAAGTCTCCTAAATAGTACCGGATATTTTTATCTAAAATATTTTGGTTGATAACATCTAAATTTGTATAGCGATCGCACTCTAGTAAATAGTGTAAATAATCTTCTCGTAAGGATAGAATGACTTTTAGATACGGAAGATTCAGACAAACTCGAAGAAATTCATAAAATTGCTGCCGTTCACATAAATTAGTACAAATGAAGAAGAACTCTTCAAACTGGTCAAAAATCAAAACAGTTAGGAGATTACTCTCTACATTTCTTCTTAACTGTTCAATAATTGCCTCTATTGAATCAAGCTTTAGCTCTTGAGAATCAAAGGATTCGGGGCTAAAATTTTCTTCCTGATTACTTTGTGTTCTAATTTCGTTTTCCGCTAATATTTCTGCTAGCTGCCTGCCTAATTCCTTGACCCAATTCGTATAAATGACTCGTCTTAAGAGAACAGGTAAGACATTGCGATCGCTTATTGTTCGTTGTTTCAAATCTGGCACTAATCCCGCCCGCAATAGTGAGCTTTTCCCCACTCCTGACATTCCGTGAATTACAATCAGTTTGTGGTCATTGCGCGATATTCTTTCAATTAAGTTACTAATATCTTGGTGTTGTCCTGTTGCCGTAATTCGCTCTCGTGCTATTACATCTATATCTGCTGTCTGTAAGGCAGGATTCGTTACTCGTTTTAGAGGTAACAAGCTTCCTGCACCTGTAAAAGGACGGAAACCGTACTGCGCTTCGATAGAGCGTTGTTCTTGCTTAATTTCAAATGCTTTCAGGTATTCACCTTGGTTGAAATAAAGCGATCGCAAGGTTTTTAAGATGCGAATATAAAGCTGTGGATCGTATTGAGGATTACACTCTTGTCTTGCATTCTCTAAATTACTTAGCGCTTCTTGCTGTTGACCAAGGTGTTGTTGAGATTGAGCCAGTAATAACAGATATAGACTTTGATACTGTTGCCATGCCCAGCTCCAATCTTTGTTTGCATTTAAAATATGAGTAACGACTTCTGGTTCAGCATTTTTTTGTAGTGCTAGTTTCGCATAATTTCTTGCTTCGCTCCAGTTCGATTTTTTGAGAGCAACCTCAGCCAAAAGCCCATAAGCATAACCTGAAGAAGCAAGGTGACTTTTATCTCGATAAGTTTGATGCAGGTGAATTGAGTCCTTGGCAACACGTTCTACTTCATCCCACTCCTTTAATCGTGTTAAAACTTCTCCTAAGGCATTAATAAACTTAGTTGCTAAATCAGGACGATTACCCTGTTGAAATACTTTAATACACTGCTGAAAGAAAGTCTTAGCTTGTAGGCAAGCTTGCCGATACTCAGCACGATGTAAAACCGCATATCGCCGCCACCATAAGCCTAGATAGAATAACAATCCCCCATGTCGTTCTACACAATCACTATGTTTCCAAAATGCCAAACTTTGCTCATAGTATTGTCCAGCTTTTTCCATTTTTCCATTCGCTTGTGCATCTCGTCCAAGGAGGAATTGGAGATTAGCTTCTAGCTCTGGATCTAATTGCTTTACCCGCCTTTGTAAATCTCTTAAAGCTGACTCTAATTCTGAACGATGACGTGAATCAACTGCGATATTAAGCACAGCATTATCGAGAAATTTCCCAGCACCAGCGCCTAAGATTTTCTTGAAGGCATCATCAGCACTTTTGTTAATCGTATCGATGAGTTCATCTGTTGCGATCGCAAATTCAGTTGTAGTAGCAAAACTCTCTAAATCTGGGGCTAATCGAATCAACTTTTGCAGAACTTCATCATTCACCCACAAGATAACGGGAAAAAGAAAATTACGGCGAAACTCATCCCGTACTAAATTGGCAGAAACTAAAACTTTGTCAATGTTGCTAACTGCCTCCAAGCCAAACACCATTAAAGCATCAGGCTGTTCCTCGCCAAGAGCGGATTGAATCGTGGTGTAGAGTGTTTTAACAGACTCCTCTAAGACAAGTTCACGGATTTCAACCGAACAGATTTCTCGTAGTAGGGAAACCATACGCGATCGCACACTAGCATAGTTGCAGCGCACCAAAATTAGCGAGAAGCCTTCCGTTAGCTCAATCTTATTGGCAAGTGTCTGTAAAGCCTTTTCGTTAAAAGCTGCAATATCTTCAGATTCAGGCAAGTCATTCATGACTTAAACTCTTTAGCTTCTGCCAAAACTGGATTGATATCAAACCAAGAACCATCGGCATCACGGTACTCGAATACAAATAGACTTCGCAGCAGACTTTGGTAGCCTTCCTCGCCTCTTACTTTCTTAATTTGTCTAACTTGACGGAGTAACTCCCAGTCTTCATCTTTAATGCCTAACGTTAGCTCATTACAGCGTTGTTTAATCACACCTTCCAAGCAGATACGTGAAAGAGGAGGACGTTCTTTTGGAATACATTCATGCAGTAGCCGTAGTAAGTTTCGCACATGACCACCACTCACGCAGCACAATCGATCTAGAGTTTCAATACTATCAAAAACTTCTGTGACTCTATTGAGTCGTTCAGGGTGAGGTAAGTCAGGAAAGGCTCTAGTTAGTACCAGTTGTCGTAGTAACTCTATGCCAACTTCAAAGTTATTCCCCTGACGTGCTTGCACTGGTACCATTGGTAATACCTTAGCACTGCCTAAACTACTTTGCAGTTTTCCATATTCAGGAGAAAACATTAAAGCTAAGGGAATCGTATAAACCACATGACATCTCAAGCGACTTAATTGCTCACCTCGGTCAATAAATAAATACTCTGGCTGTCGTCGTCCCCAAGGTTTTGCTGTATTATCGACTTTATCTAAATTATCAACAATGACGACTAGTCCTTCTTTCCCGCGTTGCTTTAGTTTTTCATTTGCAGGGGCAAGTAGTTCGTCATTAATTGATTTTAAAATATTACTAGTTCTAGGCTCTAAATAATCCCGTAATTGGTTGCGAAGTTTAGGACTTTCTTTAGTTTGAGCTGTAACTTTAGCAATCCCTAGCGATAACTCTGCCCCCAAAGAAAAATCAATTGGGGTTTGCAAAAAGTTTGAGATTTCACCAAACAAACTAGAAAAATATCCAGGCTTCAGCTTAATGCCAACATCTTCTAAGCTTTCACTCACCTGTCGTGCGATCGCAAGTAAAATATCACTAATATCAACATCCGCCATGTCCAAGTCTTGAGATGACTCGAAGTAAACGACATGAAACGACTGTTCCTCCAATTCTTCTTTCAATCTGAGTAATTCAGTAGACTTACCACAGCCGATGTGTCCTGTAAACAACTGGCAGGTTGACTCATCAGACAGCAGAATCGTTTGCCCCAGTTCCTCAACGATTTCACCGCCCCGGACTGAAGAAAAATTGATGTAGTACTTCTGGTCGTCTGGGTTTCCCATATTTAGGGTCTTACCAGGGTTACAAGCGTTGTAGAATCTCTTCACATTTAGTGGTTTCACACTTTTCCCTCTAAATCAGGCTCTAACCTATTTTTTACTGTTGCTATTTTACAGATTCAGTAAGAAAGTTTGATGAGCTTGAAATGGCTAAAAGCCAGTAATTGACTGGACGCAGTGCTTTTTGTATACCGTTCACTAAGAGATTACTTCTAACTCCAACAGGACTTACGCAGAACCTCTACCTGTCGATGGTGCCCACCCTACTACTACGAATAGTGTTTAAACGAGCAATTGGCGTAAGTCCTATCCAAGCTGAAAGCTGACCGCTGAAAGCTGATAGATTGTAAACTTATGTAAAGTAAAACGCTCCGAATTCACCATGATGTCTCGACGCACGTTTTTAACCACTCTTTTTGCTAGCTGTCTCGCCTTCCTTGCCTGGTTGAACTTCACGCCAACTGCTAACGCCCTCGGCGGGAAACAACCTCCTCTCAATCAATCCGCACCAGAGTTCACCCTACCGACTAATACAGGTGATGGTGAGGTGTCACTTTCGGACTATCGGAGTAAGTGGGTTGTACTCTACTTCTATCCCAAGGATTTCACCTCTGGTTGTACCTTAGAAGCGCGTCGGTTTCAGCAAGACTTGCAAAAATATACAGATAGAAACGTGCAAATTCTCGGTGTTAGTGCAGACGATGTAGAGTCCCATGCTGAATTTTGTGATTCTGAAGGTCTGAAATTTCCTCTGTTGGCTGATACTGATGGAGAAGTTAGTAAAGCATATGGTTCTTGGCTTGGTTCCGTCTCTCTACGCCACACCTACATCATTGACCCAGAAGGCATTTTAAGAGAAATTTATATTGGGGTAAGACCAGCGATTCATAGTACAGAGGTGCTGGCGCGTCTGGATGAATTGCAGTCAGAAGCCTCATAAAAACCCCCAATTAAATGCAATGAAAAAACTGGTGGACATTTAATATCCACCAGTAAGATCCTTGTCTATTTCAAAAACCACTAATCAACCAAATCTGACACCCAAAAAGTTATTCGTTTTCCTTGTTTTATCGGCCGTAGTTAGTAGTCCGCACATCATCAGCTTGGCGGTAACGTACATCATCATTGCGCTTACGACCAGCAAGACCAGCAAGACCACCCAATCCGAGCAAACCTAACCAGCCCCAGTCAAAACTATCTTCATCTTCATATTCGGCTGTTTGAACACCTTGATCCGTAGTTGTGGTCGTATCAGGAGCGGTGTTGGTTTGCGCGGTAGCGGGTAGAGTGAAGGGAACAAAGGCTACGCTAGCAGCGAGAACACTAGCTCCAACAACTTTGGACAAAAGTGATTTAGATGAATTTGAACGTTGCATTATTTAAAGCTCCATTTCTTATGCTCTAAATTTATCAATTCACAACAATCTACCAATCCCTCTGTAGCTGGAAACTGACTAAGCTTTAGGTTCTCGCTGAAGGGGTAGGAAAACTCGTTTTGTTGAGTTACGCCTATTCAATTAGTATTATTTCTTGGCTTCCATCTGTCGCTGTAGCTGCTTGAGAGTTTGATAAATTTCCGGGAGGCGGCTATAAACGGCAGCAACTTTGAGAAATAGTTTGTGAGGAAGGGCGGGGATTCCACTGACAATCGCACCCGGTTCTACATCATTATGAATACCAGCTTTCGCACTCGCGATCGCACCATCTCCAATTTTCGCCTGATTTGCAATTCCCACTTGACCTGCAAGAATCACACGGTTGCCGACTTTCACACCACCCGCTAAACCGACTTGTGATGCCATTGCACAATTTTCGCCAATTTCGCACCCATGACCAATTTGCACTAAGTTATCAATCTTTGTATTCCGGGCAACTCGTGTTTCACCAACGGCAGGGCGGTCAATGGTAGTATTACAGCCGACTTCGACACCATCTTCTAGCACTGTGCAACCAGATTGTTCCATTTTGTACCAGCCTGTCGGTATAGGGACAAAGCCAAAGCCTTCTGCACCGATGACAGCACCGCTATGAATTACGCAATCTGAGCCAATTTTTGAGCGTTCGTGGATGGTGCAATTTGCGTGTAAGATAGTGCGATCGCCAATTTCGGCTTCAGGATAAATCACGACATTGGGATGAATCCAAGCGCCATTGCCAATTTTCACTTCCGCTTGAATCACGGCATGGGCGCCGATGTAAACATCTTTACCAATCTCAGCAGAAGGATGAATGACAGCAGTCGGGTGGATTTCTGGTGTCGGGTGGAAGGGTTTGTAGAAAAGTGCGATCGCTTTTGCAAAAACTAACCGGGGTTCAGATACAGCAATCCAAGCCATACCTCTTTGTGTCGCTTGTGCTTGTAGGGCTTCATCCCGTGGCAAAATCAAAGCACCTGCGGCTGTCTTACCCACCATAGCGGCAAACTTAGCTCCTTCGATATAACTGAGAGTATCGCCAGAAGCGTGTTCAATTGGTGCAACTCCAGTAATTTCTGGGTTAAATTCTGGGTTGCTAGTTAGACTATTGCGATCGGTCGCATCGCTCAGTTTTTCGGCAATTTCGCTAAACTTCATTGCAATATTTACACATTAATTGAACCGCTAAGACGCCCTATTCGCCCAGAAGTTTCAAGATGAATATTGAGAGCCTATCTGCAAGTCGCTAAACCTTTACAGTCGCCCAGTATTGTACCGCCAAGAGCATCCTAATTTTGTAAATCCAGCCTTGTAAAGGTACAAGGATATCTGCCCCCAACCCCCAATTCTGGGGGCTTCCGAACTCCTCAAAGTCCCCCAGAATTGGGGGATTTAGGGGGCTGAGCGGTCTCAAACTTGAAGCGGAGGATTTGTTTATATAGGGTAGTCTACGAGGAGAGGAGAGTGCGGTTCTGTTAGGGGTTAGGTTTTTAATTTGCCACCAGCATCGTTCCCATCGCCTGACCTGCTAACGATGCCGTTGTCCAAGCACTTTGAAAGTTAAACCCACCTGTAACGCCATCAATATCGAGAATTTCTCCAGCAAAGTAAAGCTCCGGACACTTACGGCTTTCCATCGTTTTGAAATCCACTTCCTTTAAACTCACGCCACCGCAGGTGACAAACTCTTCCTTAAAAACACCCTTCCCTTTAATGAAGTATCGCCCTTGATTGAGTTCTTGAATCAGTTGATTAAGCGCTTTCTTCGAGACTTGGGCCCAACGTTCCTCTGCACCAATACCAACATGAGTAACCAAACTCATCCAAAGGCGCTTGGGGATAGGAACCGGGCAACTTCCTGTGATTTGGCGTTGAGGCAACTGAGACTTAACCGCTAGCAGCAGTTTACGAAGGCTATCTTGGTTGTACTGAGGAAGCCAATTGATCAGTAAGGGGGTTTGATAGTGTTGATCATGCAGGAATCTTGCCCCCCAAGCAGAAAGCTTGAGAACAGCAGGCCCACTCACACCCCAATGGGTGATGAGTAAGGGCCCTGTTTGCTCATTCAAAGTAGACGGTGCATCGGGTAATCGTAGGCGGGCATCATTAACACTAACTCCTGCTAAATCTTTTAGACGAGGGTCTGGAATATTAAAGGTAAACAGAGAGGGGACAGAAGGTTCGACCGTATGACCTAAGTCTTTCGCCCAGCGGTGTCCTTGAGGATTGCTACCAGTCGCGAGGAGAAGGCGATCGCATTTTACAATCTCACCTGTTTTCAACTCAATCTCAAATTCCCCTTGAGTTGGTATGGAGTGCCGTCTGACAGACTTCACCGCAGTACCTACACGAAGTTTTACCCCAGCCTCATTAGCTGCCTTTACCAAACAATCGACAATCGTTTCTGAATTATCAGTAACGGGAAACATCCGCCCATCTGCCTCAGTTTTCAACTGAACACCATGAGACTGAAACCAGGCAACCGTATCCTTGGGTTGAAATCGTGAAAACGCCCCACGCAAGGCTTTACCACCTCTGGGATAGTATTGCACCAAGGCAGCCGGGTCAAAGCAAGCATGGGTGACATTGCAGCGTCCGCCACCAGAAATACGAACCTTAGATAAGGGTTGATGCCCAGCTTCTAATAACGTGACTTGTGCGTGAGGATGGGCAGTCGCACAGGCAATTGCCCCAAAAAAACCAGCAGCACCGCCACCAATCACCACAACTCGTAGAGGATTCAAAACTAAAAAAGTACCAAATAAATATAGAGACTAATAATTTCTATTCTGCGCTAAAGTCTTCCTTCCCAGCACCGTGCATACACATAGTTATTGAGTTCGTTCAATCTACTAACACACCCTGAAGTAAGGTCGTTTCAGTGGTATGAACTTTTTCCCACCAGCACTGCCCAGCAGACGCTGATTATTAAATTTTAGTTAAGAATACATTAATACAAAGGCAGCTCTTATCCAACTAGTACTTTCTTTATTGGTTTTCATCCATTCAAGTTTGATATGTTTAGCTAAAACGGATATCAACTACAAGACTGTTTATTAAAGCTTTTTTAGCACATATTACTTGTGAAAACTTGGTTTCAAAAAGGTTTACTCTGAATAGTATGTATCTTTATCGCCAGTTTCAAGCTTTTGTCAAGATAGGTTGACAATAGTTAATGTATCTACCATTTTTGTATTGTTTCTATTAAAAGTTGCACTTTTAAGGAAAGTTCTTGTATATTGAGATTTAAAATTACTATCAATTGTGATCAGCAAGAATTTGATATAAACTCATTGTGTTGTTTTAAAACTTAACTTTTGAAAAGCTCTATAGCCATTGAAGTTGATGGTGTGGCAGAACAGTAGGTAAAGCCACAGAATTCAGCTAAATGACAATCAAATATTAGCTAAGTTACAGTGAATTTTGGGCTGTACAGCATTGACAAGTGAGGGCGCTTCTAGCCACTCAACATCTTTTAGGTGCAATCTCATGTTAGAGCAAAAAATTTCTTTGTCTTCCATTCCCTTTTGTCGTCCCTTTGTTGTCGGAAAAGAACTTGAATATATCCGACAGACCATTGAGAACATGCATCTGAGTGGTGATGGTTCTTTTACAAAGAAGTGTCATGCATTACTAGAACAGACACTTGGAGTTCAAAAGGCGCTGCTGACGACTTCTTGTACCGATGCTTTAGAAATGGCGGCGTTGTTGTTGGATATTCAACCAGGAGATGAAGTTATTGTTCCCTCGTTCACCTTCGTCTCAACCATCAATTCTTTCGTGCTACGCGGCGCACACCCAATTTTTATCGACATTCGTCCAGATACACTCAATTTGGATGAAACCCAGCTAGAAAAACTCATCACACCTCGTACTAAAGCGATTATTCCTGTACATTACGCGGGTGTTGGGTGCGAAATGGAAGCAATTTTAAAGATTGCTCAGCGTCATGGAGTAGCGGTTATTGAGGACAATGCTCATGGGTTGTTCGCGAAGTATGACGGTAAATATTTAGGGACATTTGGTTGTTTAGCGGTTCAAAGCTTTCACGACACCAAGAACTTTATCTGTGGAGAGGGCGGCGCACTACTTATTAATGACCCTCAGTATATCGAACGGGCTGAGATTATCCGAGAGAAAGGGACTAACCGTAGCCGATTTTTCCGTGGTTTAGTCGATAAATATACCTGGGTAGATGTTGGTTCAAGCTATCTTTCATCAGATATGCTTGCCGCATTTTTGTATGCTCAGCTAGAAGCTCGCGAACAGATTCAATCGAAACGACGACAGGTATGGGAGTATTACTACAAACATCTTCAAGACTGGGCACAGGAGCATGGCATCCGGCTTCCGATTGTACCCGCCCACTGTGAACAGGCGTATCATATGTTCTACCTGCTGATGCCCTCGCTAGAGGAACGTCAAGCCTTGATTTCTCATTTGAAGGCTGAGGGAATCTCCAGTGCTTTTCACTATCTGCCATTGCACATATCGCAGATGGGACGTGGGTTTGGAGGGAAGGAAAGAGATTGCATGGTAACTGAGGATATAAGCGATCGCTTACTTCGTCTCCCGTTCTACAATGATTTAACTGAAATTGATCAAGAACGAGTCGTAGCATCAATCAAAGAATTTCATAGTTTTAGCTCAGTAAACCTGGATTACATTCCTAAAGCTCATGTAGTGAGATAAACTGATGCGTTTATTGTTTGTGCAATATGCTGGCGATTATCGTGAAGCAGCTCAGCGTTTAGCGGCAGGAGGCAGCGAAACCTATTATGCTCAAAGATATTCGGTTGACACCGTTGCTGAAATGAGAGAAACAACAGAGGAAGTTACAGTTCTTTGTTGTATGACAAAAGAACCTTACAATGAGGTTCTCCACAATGGGGTACGTGCCATTGGAGCTGGGTTTGATAAAGATATTCAAGTCAATAAATTAATAAAATTGATTGAAGAACAAAAGCCAACTCATTTAATTATGCGAACACCGATCCGAGAAGTTTTTCGGTGGGCAATAAACAATAAAATCCCGACAATAGCGACGTTTGCAGAATCAGTCTCAAGAAGAGGTTTAAGAAGCAAGTTACGCAATTTCTTACTAACAAATTTATTAAACAATAAGCAGATAGAATGGGTTGGCGCTTATGGCGTTAATTCAGCCATCTTATTCCAGAAAATAGGAGTTAAACCCGATAAAATAATTCCTTGGGATTTCATTGCTACTGATACACCGGACTCGTTCTCTCCTAAAAAACTTCCCGATTGCGGAAAGAGTTGGGAACTTTTTTATATCGGTTCAATGATAGAAGCTAAGGGTGTTGGTGATGCCTTAGAAGCGTTAGCTCGGTTAAAAGTAAAGAACTTCCCAGTAAGGTTAAAGATAGCGGGTCGAGATGAGAAAGACTACTTTCTCAATAAAGCAAAGCAGTTAAAAATTGAGGATTATGTAGATTTCTTGGGATTGGTACCTAATAGTAGCGTATTACCATTGATGAGAGAAGCGGATATCGTTTTAGTTCCTAGTCGGCATGAATATCCAGAAGGTTTTCCCCTAGCTATTACTCATGCGCTTTGCGCGAGAACTCCAATCATTGCTTCAGATCACCCGATGTTTCTAGACAATTTAAAAAATGGTGTGAGTGCAATGATTTTCTCATCGGCTAACCCAATCGCTTTATCAGACTGTATTGAAAAACTCCTTTCAAATCCGGAGCTTTATTGGAGCCTTTCTGTGGAATCTTATGAAGCTTGGAAGCAGTTACAAATCCCGGTAAAATGGGCTGATATGATTAAACATTGGCTTAATAATTCACCAGGAAATAAGCAATGGTTGTTTGAGCACAGTCTTTCTTCTGGGCGCTACAACATGAATAGTGCGAGAGAAAAGTAAGGGAGACACTGATTGACTAACAAAATTGGAGGCAGAGGGTAGTTCAACCCTTTGTAGAAGGGCTTTTCCGGTTTACTGTATCATGTACTCGCCATAGCCAAGGGTACATTTCCAATAAACGCTCAAAGATAACCACTCATCACCAGTAAATTTTCGGAATTAGCCCTCAACAGTAGTACATAAGTTTGCTCAAACTTTTATTATTAACTGTACCAGTTTCAAATTAGAAGAATAGGGAATCAAACTTCTAACAGAGCTTCTGAATATAGAGGGAATAAAAGTAATTTCGCAGCGTCAGAGCTTCCAAATCACTCAATAGCGTCGTGTTTTCTGAACGCCGTAAACAAGACCTGTAGCAATTGAGAGCAAAATCAATACCCAAAGTACGGCCCCGGGAAGAAACGTCAGAACACCAAAGCCTCTAAGTAAATAGACAACAACAGTAACGGCAACAGTAACGGCAAAAACGTAAGTAACAATTAAAGTTTCAGACGGAGGAGATGGAGTCACAGGCTGATACCCAATAAATAATCAAACACTTGAGGCACTTAACATTACCACCGCCTCAGACTTCTGATGCCCCCCAGGATACCTGCACCAATTGTAAATAGAACGATCGCCCAAATGAGGTATTCCGGAATTTGCTTGAGAACACCTGTCCCTCTCAGCACCAGAATAATGGCAGTAACAACCAAAGCAATGCCAGCAATATATAAGAGGATAATTATTGCTTGGCTGGGGGGACGGCGATTAGGGGGCAGTGTCACAAATATGGCTCCTGAGATGATGGAAGCATCACGGCACCTATTTTTACAGAATTCGGGCAAGAAAGCCCACTTTTTTAGGTGTGGGATGAATAACTCTAGAAACTAGCAGACTTTTCAGAGTATTTTTTTGCAGGACAAGGTAAAAGGTCAGTACACGATCGCGTTTAAAATTGATAAATCTTTATTCCCTGGTAGTGAGGTTGAGTCTAAATCTGAGTCTGTCCCTGAACAACATGCGATCGCAGGTTTCACACTCCTAAGTGCTACCTTCATCGCTCGTCGTCTCCTGAAGGCGTAAGCTGGATTAAACGAAGCCCCACCCCTACTTGTCGTTGAAGTTGTCAGCGAATCAACCAAAAGCACTGACTATGGCGCTAAACGGGCAGAATACAGCGTCCTGGATATTCCTGAATATTGGATTGTTGACCCTCTCAATGCCAAAGTAAGTGTTCTCACCAAAAATGATGCCTGGTGCCATATACGGTTTACCTAGCCTGCTTTGGATTGACCAATGCAATAATTCTGCGTAGAGCAAGCCAGCAACATCCTGATGATCTAAGTGTGGGGCACGGGTCACAAATAGCTCTCCATCAATAATCTCGTAACGATTGCCGTTATCGGGGAAACCTTCTAAATCAGCGATCGTCCACCGGACTTGTTCAGAGATTGCTGGAGTCATCGGCACCGCTCCCAAGTACAAGTAATTCCATTATTGTGGATTCACAAGAAGCTTAACAACCAAAAACCAAAAACCAACAACCAACAACGACATTACTGCTTTACCTGAGTACCATGGCTACGTGGATCATCTTGAGCTTGTGGTGTTGACACAGGGGCTTCAAAACTAGAAACCTGTCCGCTACCTTGGGTATAAGGGAGAGGGAGAGAAGCTACCAAAGCGTCTAAGTTTGCCTGCATTACGGGACGAGGTTGTTCACCAATTGCCTGCGCGATCGCTTTTCCGTCTTGACCTAAAAACACAAAATGAGGAATCCCATCCACCCGGTAGTTGAGGACTTCTGGTAACCACTTGCTGTTATCGACATTCAGCATCACAAAGTTGACAGACTCAGCGTATTGCTGTTTCAGTTCACCCAAATCCTTCGCCATCGCCTGACAACTGGTACACCAGTTAGCATAGAATTCCAGCAACGTTGGCTTGCCATTGCTTAAGGCAATTTCCAGTGGTGTCGCTTCTTCTGCTTGTGTGTCGAGGGAGGTAGCACCTGTTTTTGTTTGTAATGCCAGGAAAAGGACAACACTCAGCGCGATCGCAACTAGTGCAATTAAGAAATTTCTGATGCGAGTGCCGTTAGTCGTTCCAGACTTCTGGGGAGAAGTCGCTGCCGAGTCAGGTAAATTTGCCGCCATGCTTAACCAAACTTATAATTTGTTAACTTTTACAAAAACACTCTAACAAGACGATGAAAAAACGGGTAACCCTAACTTTTCCCAAACGCACGGTTCAGATGCCAGTGACATACCGACTGGCAAAAGATTTTAATGTGGCAGCCAATATTATCCGTGCCCAAGTTGCTCCGAATCAAATCGGTACGCTAGTGGTGGAACTACTAGGGGATATTGATGAGTTAGATGCGGCGATTGAGTGGATGCGATCGCAAGACATTAATGTTTCTCTAGTTGGTCGTGAGATTCTTATCAATGAAGAGAGTTGTGTCGATTGTGGCTTATGTACTGGAGTCTGTCCTACAGAAGCGCTCACGCTCAATCCTAAAGACTTCAAACTAAACTTTACGCGATCGCGTTGTATCGTTTGTGAACAGTGTATTCCTACTTGTCCGGTTCAGGCGATTTCGACCAATCTTTAGCTCAATCCGAGTTGATGATTGCATTTAGCCAATTGTCCGCACTAGCGCAGTCCTTCGTTAAACGAGTGCCAACGTGACCTAAAGGGCATTCTAGAGGCTTTTGAAGAGCAGCTTCCCCATCCAGAGAGGGGAGGGGTTCGAGCCAATACTGTAGGCGTTTTGAAGCGAATAGGGCGGTAAATACACGCCTGTTTTGACATCAATAGCAGCCATTGTGAAACCTGGGATTAACCCATCATCACCTAACTGACACTACGGCTTAACGATTGCTGTTGTTTAACAATGGTCGCACCACCCAAAAGCCAGCGCCAAAGGCTGTCAAGACAATTCCTAAGATGGCTACCACTAAAAACCAGCCGTTGATATCAGAGAGTCCTTCGGAGTGGGATGTGCGACGAGGACGAGGTTCTTCTTGTTCAATCACCACCGTCTCCTTGTAGGGACCGAAATCCGGTTCAGAGTTTTGGACAGAAGAAGGAAATTCAACATTGGGAACACTAGCAGTCGGTCGATGCGGTGACGAGGGTGGCATCGGACGAGGCACATCACCCTGATTCGCCTGTCCAAATGTTGAGACAATCTGCTGGAGGTGTTGGGCTGACTGAACAACTTTTTCAACTTCTTGTCGCAGTTGTTGATTTTGTTTGACTAGGTGCTGGTTTTGTGATGTGAGAGAATCCAGCTTTGCCTGTGCTGTTTGTAACTCAGCCGCTAGTTCCCGATAAACAGAAATTGGAACTGACGGACAATAGGCGTTTGATGGTGTTGGCGGCACGTAGCGATCGGTTGACGGGTTTTGCATAAAGGGCTTAATCAGGGAAATAGAGGTTATGAGTACAGCAAAACGTCTGTAAGGCAAGGATAGTTGAAGTTTGACTTCAAATGCAGCATTTTTTTGGTGAAATTTGCTTGCCTATTCAACCTTACTCGCACCGACATTCAAATTTAGGGTATCGGCAGGTAATAGTGGAAAAAAGTGTCCAACAGGACCTGTCCCCTGACCGATGTCAAGAGCGTACTTTAATGCAGTTGTTACATAATCCTTCGCCAACCGCACGGCAGATAACGGGTCTTTGCCAAGTGCTAAATTTGCTGCGATCGCACTACTCAAGGTACAACCCGTTCCATGAGTATTTGATGTCTCTACCGACTCTGTATAAAGAGTCAATAAAGTTTGACCATCAAACCAGACATCCACACCATGAAGATTGCCCGTCATTGCTCCTCCTTTTACCAAAACGGCTTTTGCCCCCAATTGGTGAATGCGTTGAGCCGAAGATTGCATATCGTCTAGGGTATGAAGTTCCAAACCACTTAGAATTTGCGCTTCGTAACGGTTAGGCGTCACAATTGTCGCCAATGGTATTAAAGCATCCCGCAAGGACTCTATAGCCTGGTCATCAATAAGTTGGGCACCAGTACGGGACACCATCACTGGGTCTACTACCAAGTTATTTAGCCCTTGCTCCTTTACTTGTGAGGCAACAGCCTCAATAATTTCTTGGTTGAGTAACATCCCAGTTTTTGTGGCTTGGACACCGATATCACCAACTACCGCCGCGATTTGGGCAACTACCGATGCTACAGGTAGAGCATCAACCCGTGTCACGCCTTGAGTATTTTGGGCTGTCACACAGGTTAGGGCGCTTGTGCCATGAATACAGTGAATTGCGAATGTCTTTAAATCTGCCTGAATCCCTGCGCCGCCACCACTATCTGAACCCGCAATCGTTAAAGCAACAGGGACGCGGGAGCGAGTCGTATACCAAGTTATGTCCTGTTGTTGCAGATTGGTTGAAGTCACTGGAGTATTGGAGGAGAAGTTTTCCTGCTGCACTGTTCCAAGTGCTTCTCCTGATTGTTGAGAAGTAAGTGATATCTCTGATTGCAACTTTGTATCCGCTATCATCTTAAGAAAAATAAATATTTTAAATTAGTGTTGAAGCAAATGAGGAACAAGGATACCTACCAGTGATGTTCTCAATTTGCTCTGGTATCAGCCTACGGCATTGTCAGCTTGCGATCGCATTTTGCTCGGCTAGTGCAGGCAGTTTTGAGTGCTTTGCACTGTAGATCAGCTAGGCTCTAAGATCGCTCACTCTTCAGCCGCGTTAATATTTTGCCTCCAGCCAACAGAATCTGGTTGCAGGATAAAGCTTCAGACCGAATTCCCAGCCAAATCACTGATGAAAGGAAATGTCTTGAATAAGTGAAACGTATCAAGACGCTTTCACTTCAAGCTTTCCTTCTCTTGACTTCCTCTAGGGCTTAGGGAAACGGCGCCGTTGCAGGAATTCCGGAATATCCAATCCAGGTCTA
Source organism: Symplocastrum torsivum CPER-KK1 (assembly GCA_019358875.1). Classification (GTDB taxonomy): domain Bacteria; phylum Cyanobacteriota; class Cyanobacteriia; order Cyanobacteriales; family Coleofasciculaceae; genus Symplocastrum; species Symplocastrum torsivum. Next base: position 141,971 of record JAHHIF010000004.1, on the reverse strand, counting down.
CTGCCGGGGTCCATCTTTTGCGGTGAAGGTGGATTTGGGATTGGTGTAATCGGTCGCCGTTGCTGATAGGGAATTTCTCTTGCCACTGGTACAGTCGGGCTTTCTCCACTAAATCCGGTAGCAATCACCGTGATTCTGATCTCACCTTGAAGTTTTTCATCAATCACAGCACCAAAAATAATATTGGCGTTGGGATCAACCACCTCATAAACGGTTTCTGCGGCTGCATTAACTTCGTGGAGCGTGAGATCGCTGCCACCTGTGATATTAAAGACAACACCTCTTGCTCCTTCAATTGAGGACTCAAGTAGAGGAGAGGAAATTGCTGCCATCGCGGCTTCTCTGGCACGCGACTTTCCAGAACCAACACCGATCCCCATTAACGCTGAACCCGCATCCGCCATTACAGCACGGACATCGGCAAAATCAACGTTAACTAGACCCGGAATCGTAATAATATCGGAGATTCCTTGCACCCCTTGGCGCAAGATATCATCGGCAACCCGAAAAGCTTCCTGAACGGGTGTCTGTTCTGAAATTACCGACAGCAATTTGTTGTTGGGAATCACGATCAGAGTATCCACCCGGCTTTGCAAAGCGGCAATGCCCTCCTCGGCTTGAGAAGTCCGGCGACGTCCCTCAAAGGTAAACGGGCGGGTGACAACACCAACCGTTAGGGAACCCATTTCCTTTGCCACTTCAGCAACAATTGGGGCAGCACCTGTACCTGTACCGCCTCCCATGCCAGCCGTAATGAAAACGAGGTCAGTATTTTCTAGAGCATGAGCAATTTCATCGCGGGATTCTTCGGCGGCTTTCTGACCAATCGCTGGATTACCACCTGCACCAAGCCCTCGTGTCAATTTCTGCCCCATTTGTAACCGCTTGGGAGCAGACGCTTGAGCCAGTGCCTGAGCATCTGTATTGATCGACCAGAACTCTACCCCAGCCACCTCACTTTCAATCATGCGGTTGACTGCATTGCCCCCACCGCCGCCAACACCAATAACTTTAATTTTGGCAACACTACCTGGCACGATATTGTCACTCCTCATTTCTTCCCTGGGGATTCCCTTGGAATCATGCTTGTGGCCGAACTGTAGTCCGGAATTGCTGAAGGGATGGCTATTGTCCACTTCAATTGAAAGATCAGCGGCGGATGTGATACGAGAGCTTTGATGGTCAAGCCCTAGTTTACTATTAAGCGTCATTGCAATAGGTTAGGGTCGATATACAACTTTATCAGTTATAGGTAGCAATCTGAGTCAACTATAGGGTAAGTCGATTGAAAAACCAACGAATGCTTGTTGAACTGCCGAATGGGGTTCCAGAGGCTAGTTGTCAAACATCGCTGGTAAGAATTTAACAATAGACTTGAATGCACCTTTGTAACACTCTTTTTTTAATCTTAATCAGCGTCCGATTGAACAGAGACATTTTCTTTTGTCATTTGAATTGCCGGAAAGTCTGGATTTTTGAGGTTAATGTAGGCGATTTTGCTGGGGCTTACACGAGTTGGTAATTCTCGCATCCGATCCAAAATACCCAGTTGCTCACTAAATCTGGAACTGTAAGGACCAAAGTGAACGTTTCCCAATTCGGTTTTCAGGATTAAATTAGCTGGATCTTGCCAATCTATCTCGAAAACTTTGACGGGTGAGTGGCTTACGGCTTGGTAAACTTCTGACCAATAGGGACGATACTGATCGCTAGAGCCAATAACCTTCAGCGTAGGCAACTCTACGTTGGCAGAGTTTGACTGATAGCTACTTTCGGGCATCAAGACACCCTCTTCATCCAGTAATCCTCCTGGCTGATTGGAGTGGGAACTTTTGGCGTTTTTTGACGCGGCGGCTTGGGCAATCGCCACTGGCTTACGCTCTTTCACTTGAATTGTTAGTCCAGGTGGTACCAGTTGCCGACTGACTGTTGCTTCCGCAATGGGGGCTTGAGATTCCAATGAGTTGGCGATCGCTTGGGGTTGGACTTTTAGTAAAGATTGCGGATACGACAAGGGCAATAGCGAACGAATCGCTTGGGCGGAAAGAAAATGATTGCCCTCGATCACAATTTGTTCCGGTTGACGAATCACCCATTCGGGTAAAGTAATCGCCCAGACCAAACTGGTTGCCATCCCACCGACAAACAGCGATCGCCAAAGTGCTTGAAATGATTTAACCCGGCGCTCACGTCGTAGCTTTTTGCGTCGGGTGGTTAATTGGGTTTGAGAGACTGATGCGATGTTTGCCATCTACTACCGCTCAATCAAGAAAGAACATAAGTGAATGTAATGTGTTTGTTGAACTGCTTAACGAAGGAAGAGTAACGGGCTGCTGGGTAGAACCCCTTTAGCCGTACTCCCGTATCCACTTAGCTCACGATACTTTTTCATTGAACCACTCCTTTTCCCGACGCTATAAGTATGCCAATTATTGCCGCTATCGGCTCTAATTCACTAGAGCTTTTCTGAACCTTCAGAAATTTCCCAAATGCCTGTGGTTAACTGTTCGCGGTTGTTTATTGACAGGAAACCCGTCAAGGTTCAACGACAAAAGTCTTCCGCAAGGGGGTGTCTTTTCCCGACTCCCTACTCCTTAGCCCAGAGGGGCTTGGTCAATCCGACCTGGGTGAGGGCTGTCTTTCCCTTGCGTTAGGGAGGGTAGAGACACTATAAAGTCTTACATCCAAATGCGACAGGTGATCAGGAAAGACACCTGTAAAGTAGTAAGAATGGACTTGCATCTACTAACATTTTTCAAAGCGTGTAACCCTGCAAAGACTTTAATTGTAGGGAATCCTGATGATCGTCAGTACTATATCGATTTTTCCTCCGTGCGGGGCGGTAGGATTATCGAAGCCCTAGGACGAACCATCACTCGTCTTTCTCCAGATGAGCCGACCTGTCAGCTATTTACCGGACACATTGGTTGTGGAAAGTCTACCGAGCTGTTTCGACTCAAAGCTCAGTTGGAGCAGCAGCAATTTCATGTCGTTTATTTTGAGTCTTCTCAAGACTTGGACATGGCGGATGTTGATATCAGCGATATTTTGCTCAGCATCGCCAAGTCAGTGAGCGAAAGCTTGGAAGCGATTGGTATCCACCTTCGACCCCAGTATTTTGCGAGATTATTCAACGACATCAAAGACTTTTTCCAAACCCCGATTGATTTGTCTGCTGAAGCCGAACTCTCGCTCGGTATTGGCAAAATTACAGCTAAAACCAAAGACAGCCCTCAACTGCGCGAACAACTCAGGCAGCACCTAGAACCCCGAACTCAAGGTATTTTGAGTGCGATCAATGAAGAAATTCTAGGGCGAGGGATTGAAGAACTCAAGGGACGCGGCAAGAAAGGCTTGGTGGTGATTATTGATAATCTTGACCGAGTTGATAATCGCCCGATGCCCTCTGGGCGATCGCAACCAGAGTACCTCTTCATCGACCGTGGTTCTCAGTTGCGGCGATTGAACTGCCACGTTGTTTACACCTTACCCTTGGATTTGATGTTCTCCAATGAATATGAAACCCTAAAAAATCGCTTAGGGGGTGGGGTAGCCCCGAAAGTCTTGCCGATGGTGCCGATACAGCTCCGAGATGGTCGAGACTCTCCCAAAGGAATAACTCTGTTGCAACAACTGGTACTGGCACGAGCCTTTCCCGATGTTGATGCTCAGGCGCGGCTGAGTTTGATTCCCAAGGTTTTTGACAGTCTGGCAACCCTTAACCGTCTATGTCGTATTAGCGGGGGTCATGTCCGCAACTTATTGGGGCTGCTCTATAGCTGCCTACAACAGGAAGATCCTCCCCTATCACGCCGATGCCTGGAGAGTGTCATCAAAAGCAACCGTGATGACCTCACACTGGGCGTGGACGATGAAGAATGGGAGTTGCTGTCCCAAGTGGTGCATCAGCAGGTTGTCAAAGGTGAAAGGGAGTACCAAGTTCTGCTACGCAGTGGGTTTGTCTATGAATACCGGGATGAGTTGGGTCGCTGGTTTGGGATCAACCCAGCCTTGGTAGAAACAGAACGGTTTCGTTCTTTGAGTGCAGTAACTAATAAAAGTTCCGTTTCGTAGAAGTCCAGCACTCAACTGCCGTGCCAACAGCAAGGATTCAGTCGGGTAGGTAGTGTCTACCTACCCCTGTCAAACTGGCAGGTTTTAGGTGGCGTTTGTCTAGGGTGAGCGGCGAGTCTTGGAGTTAGAATTTTCCCGAAGTCCCAAGCTTTCCAAGTCTTGCTCTAGATTTTCCCCTAAAACCTACCACCTACGCGCCTTAAACAAGACACAGGGCTAGCCGTGTCTACCCTACTGCAAGTTGTAGCAAAATCAACGATTTATCAGCGTTGCCTTCTTGCCAGCCACCTTTAGGCAGTGACGAGTATCACTAGTTAGTGAATATTTTGTCACATTCATCTTCTTGTATGATCACTAGATTTCTTAATTTTTAGTCACTGACACTGTCCGGCAAATCACTGATAGTGTAATTATTGTGATTTTTAACTTGTAGGCAAACTCAAATATCCGCAAAATCACGGATGCCAAATTGCTAGGTTTGGCTGTTACATTTCATCTAGGCTCGTGTTACTCATCAAAGGAATACGATTTCTGGTGTTTTCGGGGATTTTTTGAGTAGTCTAGCCAAGAAACTGAGGACGTTAGGTAAAAATCGTCAGTGAACAATTACTACACTTAGGAGGTAAGTGTATTCAGAAGCTGTTTGATCGAAAAGCCAAATGACTAATGGGTGCTAAAGGCTCAGAATACCCAACTCAAAGCTGAGCCAGTGTAGAGAAGTCAATTTTGAGCAATAGCTAAGTGCCCACATTTTTGCTGGAAACGTCCAATATCTGCTCAACAAAAGTTTTCGATTTTACTCTGACCAGAGAAATACACCTAGACGAATTGGCAATTGTGTACCAGTACCAGTCAAAGCATTTGTTGAATGAGGGAGCAAGCTCGACCAGAAGAGATAGTCGCATCAAATGAGCGATCGCTAGGAACCCTATCTCGTGCGATTAGTCTCTCACAGGGGCATTTTGCTCTGATTTTGGTGCGCTGTAACTACCAAGTCTGCTCAACGCAGATGTGGCAGAGACTACAAGAACTGACAACTGCACCGATGCGTGAGTTAGTTCTACCAAAGTCGCTCAAAACCCTGTTGATTAATATCCTCGCCGTCCTTAACGATGAACAGCCATCCGCCTTAGTCCTATTCGACCTAGAGTCGGTAACAGATATTGATCACGTACTGGTTTCGACAAACCAAGAGCGGGATGAGTTTCGTAAACATCTGACATTTCCCTTGGTGCTATGGATAACCGATGACGTACTGCAAAAGCTCACACGGTTTGCCCCGGATTTTAAGAGTTGGGCTGCTACCTCGATTAAGTTTGAACTCCCGACAAACCAGTTGTTTGCGTTGTGGCATCAAGCCGCCGATGATCTCTTTGCCGCGATTTTAGGCAGCGATTTCGGGGAGTTTCTACCCAACAATGCTCTTGATTTGGCACCAAGCTGCCGCCGACGCCAGGAACTGGAGTCAGCACTGCGGGATTTGTACGTCCGTGATATCAGCCTAGAACCAGAATTACGCGCTACCTGGCAATTTATTTTGGGACGAGAGGCTTTTGACCATGATCAAATTGCTCTGGCATTAGAACAGTATCAGCAGAGTCTAGGCTTTTGGCAGCAAGAACTGAAAAGAGGAAAGAATTTCTCGACTGAACAAATCGATTGTCGGCAAACTCAGCCCAATTCAAAATCAAACATTCAAAACCAAAAAATACTAGAGCGTATCGGAGTACTGCTCCATCACATCAGCTTGTGTTATTGCCGCCAAGCCGAGTTGCAACCAGCCGAAAGTTGTAGAAACTGGGAGCAGGCTAGGGAATCGATTCAGTCAGCAATAGACGTGTTTGCCGTAGCTGGGCGGTTAGATATAGTCGCTCAGTTAACCATTCAACTGGGGGAGGTGTTCCGATACCTACAAAACTGGACAGCTCTACAAGCTCTGGCGCTACAGGCTCTAGCGCAGCCTCAAATTCAAAACAATCCTGTGCGACTGGCTCAATCGTATGGTTTTTTGGCACTTGTGGCGTTAGTCGAGTCAATGTGGGAGGATGCACAAGCCTTAGCCACTAGTGCTATCGATATTCTTGACCCCTCTCAATCGTCAGAACCTCAGCAACTCTCGGTTGACGCACAAGCCTGGGCTTCCGTTGTTTTAACAGAGCAAAGCTTAGAGAAGCGATTGCTTCCGGTACCGTCTAAAGGGAGATCGCAAAGTAGTAGTGAAGTGGTGTTGCAAGGTGTCGATCACTATCGAGCCTTTTTTCTGTTGATTGTGGCAAAAGCACAGCGGCAGTTGGGTGAGCCAATCGCGGCTGTTACGTCCCTGGAACAAGCGATTAAGTCACCACCCCACTCTCAACAGCGACAACTACAGCTCTACATTGATATCTTGCAGGAATTGCGATCGCTTTATCTTGAGCAACAGCAATATCTACGAGCGTTTGAACTCAAGCAAGAGCAGCGCTTGATTGAACAACAGTATGGTCTTTGTCCCTTCCTCGGTGCTACCTCCTTGCAGCCGGGACGGCAAGGGAGAAGACTCTCCCCCCCAGAAATCGCAGCAGCAGGGCGGCAGATCGATGTCAATCGCCTAATTGAACGTCTCAGTCGTAATGACCACAAGCTAACGATCATTCACGGTTCCTCCGGCGTTGGTAAAAGTTCGCTGCTCAATGCAGGTTTGGTACCTGCTCTAGAAGCACGAATCATCGGTACTAGAGCAACCATGCCAGTTGTGCAAAAAGTGTATAGAGATTGGGTAGGGGAGTTAGGACGACTACTTACCCAAAAATTAAACAGTTGGCAAGTTAGCAGAATAGAAAGTTCAAACGAATCCTCCCAAGCCTCAAGCCTTCCCTATCCGTTTGGCAAAGCCAACGTTTATGACGTACCAACCTTCACCCCTTCAGACATTCCCACGATTCTTGAGCAGTTGCAGCTATCTTATGAACGCAATTTATTAACCGTTCTAATTTTTGACCAGTTTGAAGAATTTTTCTTTGCGTGTACTGATTTAGCCCAGCGGCGTCAGTTTTATGATTTTTTGGCGCAATGTCTGAATCTTCCTTTTGTGAAAGTCATTTTGTCACTACGAGAAGATTATCTGCATTATTTGTTGGAGTGTGAACAGTACTGTAATCTCAACGCCATCAACAACAACATTTTGGAGCGACAGCTTCGTTATCCCTTGGGAGATATTTCCCCGGAAGATACGAAAAACGTGATTCGCACACTGGCAACAGTGTCTCAATTTAAGTTAGAAGACTCACTGATTGAAGCACTGGTTCAAGATTTAGCAGAACGTTCCGGAGGAGTTCGTCTGATTGAATTGCAAGTCGTGGGCGCTCAGTTACAAGCGGAAAAGATTACAACCACTGCCCAATACTATGCCCTTGGCGCTGACCCAAAAGCTGTTTTGGTAGAGCGATCGCTTTTAAACGTCATCAGCGATTGTGGCTCAGAAAACGAAGATATTGTGTGGCAAGTCTTATTTGCTTTGACTAATGAACGAGGGATTCGCCCGTTGAAAACGCTACCTGAGTTGGTTAATAGTCAGTGGTCAACGGTCAGTAACATTTCAGCCCACTGGAAAACAGACACACTCGACTTGATTTTAAAGATTTTAGTCGGTTCAGGCTTGGTGTTCCGCATCCCGGAAGCGCTACAAGACCGTTATCAATTGGTTCACGATTATCTCGTTGAACCGATTCGGTATAACTATTACCAGCGTAATCAATCTCGCTTTTTGGCACAACTAAGAAGTAATGAGATTGAACTGTTGCGAGTTCGTAAGCAGCGACAGCGAGCGATCGCGATTGGTGCGACAATGACAGTCCTTGCTGTTAGTGCCGGGGGATTGGGATGGCGTGCTGAGGTACAAAGAAGACTAGCAGGAACGCTTTTAATTAATGCTCAGCTAAATGCACTTGTTGCCTCATCAGAAGCCCTATTTTTAGCAAATAAGCCGTTTGATGCACTGATTGAGGCTTTAAGAGCCGCCAGACGACTCAAGACACTAGAAACCGACAATCTCTCGTCTCCACAAGTAGAACCCGATACCCAACTACAGGTGGTGACAGCGCTTTCACAGGCGATTTATTCAACGGCTGAGCGTAATCGCTTGGAAGGGCATAGTGATGTTATCTCACACATTAGCTTTTCCCCAAATGGACAGTTGATTGCCTCGGCTAGCGACGACCAAACCGTGAAACTATGGAACCCGAATGGGAGCTTGGTTACTACCCTAAGGGGTCATCAAGGTAGCGTCACTCATGTAGCGTTTAGCCCTGACAGTAAGCTAATTGCTTCAGCTAGCTGGGATGGCACGGTAAAGCTTTGGCGGCGCAATGGCAAAGTCGTAAAAACACTTCGAGGTCATCTTGGTAATGTGTACAGCGTTAGCTTCAGTCCCGATGGAGAACAGATTGCTTCTGTCGGGATCGATCGCACAATTCGACTTTGGACTGTTGGCGGCAAGTTAATTAGAACCTTTCAGGGACACACAGATGCCGTGCAGTCAGTCAGCTTTAGCCCTGATGGTGAAATTGTCGCGTCTGCCAGCGCCGACCGGACAATCCGATTGTGGACACTAAAGGGGACGTTGCTGCAAACGTTGAAAGGACACGAGGGCAAGGTTAACTGCGTGGTGTTTAGTCCTGACGGTCAGAGAATTGCCTCCGCCAGTGATGATAAAACGGTTAAGATCTGGAGCCGTAGTGGTAAGCTACTCAAAACATTTTCCAAGCATCAGAAATGGGTGTTGGGAGTAGCGTTTAGTGCCGATGGTCAACTCCTAGCTTCAGCGAGTGCTGACAATACCTTGAATCTCTGGAGTCAGGATGGCACTTTACTCAAGACGTTTTTGGGACATAGTGATAGCGTCACGGCGGTTAGCTTCAATCCCACTGTCCTGAGTCGGCAAGAGGGACAGGGAGGTAGGCTTTTCACCACCTCACCGCCTCAACCTCTACTGGCTTCAGCTAGCTTAGACAAAACGATCAAGCTTTGGGGTCGTCGCCACCCCTCTCGCTTAATTTTACGAGGACATCAAGATGATGTTGAAGAGGTGACGTTTTCACCGAATAGTGAGTTAATTGTCACGGCCAGCAAGGACAAAACCGTGAAAATCTGGACTCGCACGGGTAAGTTGATCAATACGTTGAAGGGGCATACAGATAGCGTCGATAGCGTCGCTTTTAGCCCGGATGGTCAACTCATTGTTTCGGCAAGTCGGGATAAAACGGTAAAGCTATGGAACCGTCGTGGAGGATTAATTAAAACGTTAACTGGGCACACTGACTGGGTGTTGGATGTCAGCTTTAGTCCTGATGGAGAGCAGCTTGTCTCTACTAGCCGGGATGGAACCGTGAAACTGTGGAATCGTGATGGAACGTTGATTAAGACGTTAGAGAGCCATCGTGGTGCCGAAGAGGAAGCAACTGCCCTAAGACTCAACAGTTCTCGCAAACCGTTTCTACGTTGGTCTAGATATGGTGCAAAGCTGGTAGTTTCCAAGCCGATTAACTCGGTGAGTTTCAGTGCGGATGGTCAGAGAATTGCCTCCGCTAGTGATGACAACAGCGTGAAGTTGTGGCTCGCTGATGGCACATTGCTAAAAACTCTGCATGGTCATAGTAGCTGGGTTTTAGACGTTAATTTTTCACCGGATTCGCAAAGGCTCGCCTCAGCAAGTTATGACAACACAGTAAAACTTTGGAGCCGTGATGGAAAGCTACTTAAAACCCTGAAAGGGCATACGGATAGTGTGGCGAAAGTTCGCTTTAGTCCTAGAGGTCAAATTTTAGCAACCACGAGTTGGGACAATGAAATACAGCTCTGGCGGCTGGATAACACGTTAATCAAAACTTTAGAAGGGCATAAGGAGCGTGTGACTAGCATTAGCTGGAGCAACGATGGAAAATTTCTTGCCTCAGCGAGTCAGGATGATACAGTGATTGTGTGGAATTTGGAGCTAGACGATCTGTTAGACAAAAGCTGTAGTTGGTTACGGGACTATCTCGAAAACAACCAAAATGTGAGGGAAAGCGACCGCTATCTTTGTGAGCCACCTCTAGACCCCAAACCCACGGAAAATGACAAGAACTAAAAACAGCTATAGCACCAAAGCGGTCAGCGATCAGCTCTTTTGTTTTCCTGACTAGAACTCTTGAAGAGCAATAGCTATTTAACTGAGAGCTGCTATAAACCCAACGCGCTAGTCGCTGAACACAACACACTTTCCGGACTGTAAGAAGTTTAGCTGGAAAGAGATCTAGGCCTAGCGCTTCCTGGCATTGCCTGTGTTAGAGTGAGCGTAACTCCTTTGCAGTTCTCCTCCAGCTCAGAAAGGATTATGGTAATTACAAAACGTGGCCTCGTTCTTGGTGCGACAGCACTAGTACTAACAACTGTTGCGGTTACGGGCGCTGGCCTTCATTTATCTCAAAGTCAAGCTTTCCTTAGCGAAAGTCCTAAGGAGCTAGTTGATGAAGTTTGGCAAATTATTGACCGTCAGTATGTAGATGCCACTTTCAACCAAGTAGATTGGCGGGCAACTCGCGAAGAGTATCTCAATCGCTCTTACGCCAACAAGGAAGAAGCCTATACGGCAGTCCGGGAAATGCTTAAGACGCTGGAGGACCCCTATACCCGGTTCATGGACCCAGAAGAGTTCAAGAATATGCAGGTGGAAACCTCTGGGGAACTAACGGGTGTGGGCATTCAGATTGCTCAAGATGAAGAAACGAAAAAGCTGATGGTGATTTCTCCTATGGAAGATACACCAGCGTTTGCGGCTGGTATCTTGGCTAAGGACATCATCACCAAGATTGATGGCAAAAGCACCGAAGGCATGGATGTCAACGATGCTGTCAAGTTAATCCGAGGGAAAGAAGGAACCTCAGTAACATTAACGATTCAGCGAGGTAATCAGGAAATTGATTATCCGCTGACACGCGCACGGATTGAAATTCATCCGGTACGCTACAACGTTCAGAATACTCCTAGTGGCGACGTTGGCTACATCCGATTGACGCAATTTAGCGCGAATGCAGCAGAGGAAATGCGAGATGCAATTAAAGATTTAGAAGCCAAGAAGGTGACTGGCTACATTTTGGACTTGCGCCTCAATCCAGGTGGCTTACTTTATTCCAGCATTGAAATTGCACGGATGTTCATCAACGATGGCTCGATTGTCTCGACGGTGAACCGCCAAGGAGTAGATGACCGTCAGGAAGCCAACAATCGTGCCTTGACCGATAAACCAATGGTTGTACTGGTAGATGGTGGTTCAGCTAGTGCTAGTGAGATTCTTTCTGGGGCGCTACAGGACAATAAACGAGCGACATTAGTCGGGACGCAGACGTTTGGTAAAGGATTGGTGCAATCTGTACGTGGACTGGGAGATGGTTCAGGGATTGCCGTAACAATTGCTAAATACCTCACACCGAGTGGTCGTGATATCAATAAGTTGGGAATAGCGCCAGATGTCGTATTAGAACTGACGGAAGCCCAGCGTAAGGAACTGCAGCAGAACCGCGACAAGGTTGGTACCCCGGAAGACCCTCAATTCGCGAAAGCGTTTGATGTCCTCAAGCAAGAAATCGCGAAGCGGCAAGATACGCGGGCTGCCTCTCCAGCACAGTAGTAGTTTGGGTAGCGAGTAGGGGTTAAAGATGAAACCCTTAATCTTAGACGGGTTGACACTTTCCAGAGCGAATTAATCCGACTCGACGTGCGATCGCATCTTGTTGAGAATTGAAAGGGCCCCAACGTTCCGTCACGTCTGGGGCTTCTTTGTCTGTCGTTTCTTCGCTGGGTACAATCTCACATTGACCCTCAGGACGCTTGACAATGTACCAGGTTTGAGAATCGCTCATTATAAAAATTTGGCTAATTTCAAGTTGTTGACAGTTGACTGCTGACCGTTCATTGTTGTGGCAGAAGGCAGAAGGCAGAAGGTTTACTACTGGTACGTGGTCGTTTTAGCCGTTAAATTTGTTCTAATCTTTATGGTGACAGGCGCAACAGTCAATAGCTAATACATTTTTTAATTTTGCGAGAAGTCTAGTGTAGTACCCAAGGGTGCAAAAGTTGTCGGGGAAGTTCATGAAAATTTTTGTCCCAGGTCGTCTTTGTCTATTTGGTGAACATAGTGATTGGGCGGGGGGATATCGCTGTGTCAATCCTGAATTAGAAAAAGGCTATGCACTGATTACTAGCACCAATCAGGGACTCTATGCTGAGGTGAAGCCTCATCCCTCCCAGTTGATTCTTCGTGCCTCACTGAGTGACGGAACCTATCAAAACTCCACGCTACCGATGGACAGGGAAGCTTTACTTGCACAAGCAGAAACGGGCGGTTTTTTCAGTTATGCCGCAGGGGTAGCTTATCAAGTGCTGATTCACTATGCCGTAGGTGGGATTGAGATTGATAATTACCGAACTGACTTACCTGTAAAGAAGGGGTTGGCATCCAGTGCGGCACTTTGTGTTCTCGTTGCCCGTGCTTTTAATCGCTTGTATGACCTCAAGATGACCATCCGGGAGGAAATGGAGATGGCTTACCTAGGGGAAATTACTACGCCTTCCCGTTGTGGTCGGATGGATCAGGCTTGTGCTTATGGTAATCGACCCATTTTAATGAGCTTTGATGGTGAAGGCATTGATGTTACTGAACTCAGTGTGCCAAAGAATCTATTTTTTGTAATTGTCGATCTTGGTGCTGGGAAAGATACGCAGGAAATCCTGAATCAACTCAACCAGTGTTATCCTTTTGTCGTCAACGAAGTACAACAAAATGTCCAACATTATCTCGGTTCAGTCAGTTCTCAACTGACACAGGAAGCTGTTAAAGCCCTGCAACGGGGAGATGCTGAACAAATTGGTGTTTTGATGAAACAGGCACAGACTGAATTTGACAAGTATTTAATTCCTGCTTGCCCATCGCAATTAACCGCGCCTATTCTGCACGAACTTCTCAATTATGAACCGATTCAGCCGTATATTCTGGGTGGTAAAGGTGTTGGTTCACAAGGTGATGGTACAGCACAATTTATCGTAAAAGATGAAGATAATCAACAAAAAATTATTGAAATTATTGAGCGAGATTTTCCTCAGATGCAAGGTTTAAAACTAACTATCAACGCAGAAAAAAAAGTTCGTAAAGCGGTAATTCCAGCCGCAGGTTTCGGCACTCGCCTGTTTCCAGCAACTAAAGGGGTTAAAAAAGAGCTATTCCCAATTATTGACCGTGATGGTCGTGCCAAGCCTGTGATTATGGTGATTGTTGAAGAAGCGATGAGTGCGGGAATTGAAGAAATTGGGATTGTTGCCCAAAAAGGCGATCGCGCTCTATTTGAGGACTTTTTTAAGACTCCACCAAGCGAAGAACTTTTCAAAAAGCTATCCCCAGAAAATCAGGAATACAGCCAATATTTACAAGACTTGGGAAATCGAATTACAATCTTGACGCAGGAGGAGCAGGAAGGCTACGGTCATGCTGTGTACTGTGCTAAGGAATGGGTGAAGGATGAGCCATTTCTGCTGATGCTTGGCGATCACCTTTATGCGTCTGATACTGAAAGCTCTTGTGCGCGTCAAGTGCTAGATGTTTATGAACAAGTAGGTCAGAGCGTTGTTGGCTTGAGTGTGATGCCAGAGGCAATACTTCATAAAGTTGGTTGCGTGACAGGGTTTTGGCAAGAGTCAGACTCAATTCTTTCTGTGACACAGATTTATGAAAAGCCGGATATTGAATATGCGCGATCGCATCTCCATGTGGAAGGAATGGCAGATGATTTATTTCTTGGTCTATTCGGTATCTATGCGCTAAAGCCTAAGATTTTCGACTTTCTAGAAGAACACATTAGCCAAAATTTTCGCGAGAGAGGTGAATTTCAGCTAACGTCTTGTCTCGATCGATTGCGACAGGAGGAAGGCATCACAGGATACCTTGTTAAAGGTCAGTATTTTGACATGGGAATGCCAGAGTTTTATCGGCAGACGATGATTGATTTTCGTAATGCAGGGCAGTAGTTAATTGGTTGTTGGTTGTTCATAGAGTCTCTTGTCCAAAGAGAGTTTTCAATTGCTCTTGAGCAACTTCATCTCCTGCAAGAGATTCTGTACCAATCTGGGCGAGTTGCAATCCTCCTGAATCATCGACATTCACTGCCTGCCAGTAGGTGTAACTATACATGGAATGCGATCGCATTTTTAGCGGCTAAGGCAGTGGTGGCAATGATAATGGGATGTGAACCTGATAGTTTTGTTGATGCTTTTTTGCCCTCAAGGTTCGTTAGTTGATGAACCTGTAAGAGCAAGAGAAATAGAAAATGCGATCGCTCCTCAAGAAATGTTGTGCTTTCCTAAAAGGGTTTGCGGAAGTAATAGCTAACTTGCCATTACCTGGCGAATTGCTGTGTCGAGCAAGTCTATCGCTTTCCCTGAGTAAACCTTGACCAGGCGAGTTTGACCATCTACCACCTCTTGTGACTGCGGTGGGTCGTCGCCGTGCTGTTCCCGGTATAGCCTCGCTGCTTCTTTGCCAATAGCAACTAGCTGGGCGCGTGTCGGGTTATATCCCAAATACATAGCACGGTCTGACACTGACCATTCACTTGGCAAATAAGGTTTAATAATATCTTCTAGGAGAATCTTGCGAACCTGATATTTAAGGGCTTGCTTAATGCCCTCATCCATACAGCCCAACTGCTTAGCGGTATCAATTGCCAGCAGAATAGTATCCAGCCGCTCGCGTGGCGTTTGTAGTACCTCTAACCGATCCATAGTTTTAGTATCATCTTTGACTTCTAACTGTGCCCCCGCCCAGGCAGGGTCAAATCCTTCAGGAAACTCAGTCTTCTCGTCGTAGAAAGTTCCCTGAAGATTTGCCCCGCTCAAGTCTGCTCCATTGAGATTAGCTCCACTTAGTTTTGCGCCGTTTAAGTCTGCTTCACTCAGATGTGCCCCACTCAGGTATGCTCGACTCAAGTCTGCCTGATTCAAGAATGCTTCCTTCAAGTTGACTCCACTCAGATAAGCCCCATGTAGGTTGGCTTCACTCAGGTCTGCCCCACTCAAGTTGATACAACTCAGGTCTGCCCCACTCAAATTTGCTCCGGTGAGATCGGCTTCGCTGAGGTTTGCTCCCTCCGTGTCACCCGGAACCGTAGCACTGAGTTGAGCATCACTCAAGTCTGCTCCACTTAAATTGGCACCGTATAGATTGACATCGTACAGGGAAGCTCTACTCAGATTCGCACCACTCAGATCTGCCCCACTCAGATCTGCCCCACTCAGGTCTGCTTGAGCTAAGTTACACTTAACCAGGTTTGCCTCACACAGGTCTACCCCAATGAAATTCCGTTCCCCTGCTGCATACTTTCTCAAGATGTCAGTCGGTTTATCACGCTCGTAAACTATCCAATCTTCGATAGAACCAACTGTGTAGCAGTCGTAAGAATCAAGCTCATCTTCCCACTCGCGATCGCCTTCATCTACCAGCCGGATGGCTTCTTCTGTGGATTCTGCCTTGACATACACACGCACGTACTCTCTTTCATCACCATATCCCCAATCTGGCTCAAGGACGTAAGCTACTTTGACAATATATTCCTTAACCACCTTGGTTTTCTCAACAATATCTTTTAGTAAATGTGTCTTATTCTAAGTTTTTCCAATATGGCACACAGCGAACAGCTAAGCACATAAGAAGTGCGTCAAACTTTTTGGATGTAATCTTGGGAACACCCTGAAGTGTATGTTTATCAAGGGTCATAGTCACCCTGATAGGTACTGAATATCCGATATCCTGACAACACTAGCGCCACACCAGCGAAACTATGTATTGTACCTGGGTAGGTTTCTTCAGCCTCACTGCCACCGATGCGAATACGAAGTGAGCCAAACCAAGCATAAAAACCTGGAATTAGAGCATCCATGCTGTACGCGATCGCTTTTAATTCCTCATCAGGTATAGACACAGATTTTGGTGATGAAGGCTCTTTTGGGTTGCGATCGCATTCCAGTATTTTGGCTTTCATTGGGATGCACCCGTAATAAAGGAAACTGATGAAACTAACTATTTACGTCTTTGCCGATACCAACGAGCAAGCTTTGCTGGGGGAACCCCTAGGAAATAACCAATGATGATTAATTGATTGATTAGCGTTGTTCTCACTACCCCAAGTTTCTGCCAGCGTCGTCCAGAGGTGAGTACAGGCGCAGGTACAATCGCAATTTTTCCATAGCGCTTCAAACATCGCATCAATTCAAAATCTTCCATGATCGGTAGGTTAAGAAAACCACCAATTTCTTTAAAAATAGAGGCTTGTAAAAAGATTGCCTGGTCACCATAAGGCAGAGAGAGAAAACGCGATCGCCAATTTACCATCTTTTCAATTACACGTATTCCCCATAATTCAGCATCAATTCTCAATTCAAATGCACCAGCAATTGCTCCCGTATTTTGCAGCACTTGGCGAACTAAGGTATCAAACGCAGGTGGTAAATGGGTGTCAGCATGAAGAAACAGTAGAATACTACCTGTTGCAACGGCTGCACCTGCATTCATTTGACTGGCACGCCCACTTGTCACCGCAATGACTTTAACACCAACGGATTGTGCAAGTGCCACGGTTTCATCTTGACTTCCTCCATCGACGACAATTACTTCCACATTCGATGCACCTAAAATTCTTGCCAACACCGCATTAATTGTGTTTGCTTCATTCAAAACTGGAATAATTATCGAAATTTTTTCTGCTTCCATTTAGGGAAGAGGTATAGGCATAAAAAACTGATGAATGATAACTAAAGAGTCAAAAACTTCGTCCTACCAAATCTTCTGGACGGTCAATATCATTAAGGAGGGGAAGAAAAGCGATCGCTAAATCAATACTCTGGGCAATCTCTACCGTTTGTTGCCGCACTTGAGACGTTCCCCAACTCACTTCGACAAACAGTTCTGGAAATAATCGACGCAGCCCTATCAAATAATACCCCCCATCGGCGGCGGGTCCCAGTACTAAGTCATGCTCTTTCAGTGCTTCAAACGCTTGTGTCAGTATCTCTATAGTTAAATCAGGACAATCGGTGCCAATAATCACAACGCCTTGTGCGCCCGCTTCTAACTCGGTTTGAAACGCAACTGCTATTCGGGTTCCCAAGTCGCCATCACTCTGTCGTCGGTAAACCACGCTAGTACCTAACCAATTTTCCATTAGCGGTTGACTACCATCAGAGAAGTAGACGGCGATGGAAATTTGACGTTCACACTGAAGTGCCTTTGCCTTAGCTATCGTTTGTTCCGTCATCTGGCGTTGAAGACTTGCCGCGCCTTCCGCACCCAGAACAGGTATTAGTCGTGTTTTTGTCTTTCCTGGTTCTGGATAACGGGTAAAAATAATTAGGCACTCACTCACAGTTCTTCCTTTAAACTTGTGCAAAGGTGTAGAGTCAAATAGGCTCTTCATCTACCCTTAAGGTTAGGTAAAGAGCGATCGCATCTTCATCTAGCTATAGCCCTTCTCGATTAGATCAGATACAGTCTGACCTCTCTCCTACTCTTGAGAGAGGCTTTGATTCTTACTCCCCTTCCCTCGTAGGGAAGGGGTTGGGGGTTAGGTTTTTTGATGTACACGCGCGTAACTGAGAACTGCTATAAAATTCCCCTAATAGTTTGTCATCGCCTACGGAACTCCAGTCCAAGGATAGCTGTAATTTAGTCGGTTTCGACTCAAAAGTTGTGCCAGACCCATTTCCTGCCAAGAACTTTAAAATTTACGCTGTAACATTCCGTTGTGTGATCGCAAATCTAAAATTGAGTAGTTGATTGTCCACTTGATTAGCATAATTTTGGTATTAGGAGGGATTATACTCCTTACCCTCTACCTTTTAGCTGATTTAATTAACTCTCCGTAACAATATTTGAAACTTTTGTAGGAAATACTGGACACTAAATTATGCAGAGGTTCTAATAGAAAAGTCTGTTTAGACTGGAAACTTGGCTTACAAAAACCAGTCAAATCCTCTAAGCGCTAATAGGTACTTTCCATGAAATACGGAATCGATATCGGTCATAACTGCCCTCCCGACATTGGAGCAAAAGGCATCAGGCAGGAAGATGATCTAACAATGGAGGTAGGCAATAAAGTGGTTTTAAAGTTAAAATCACTTGGACATCAAGTGATAGGATGCAGACCTAGCAGTGCTAGTAGTGTTGGTAATTCACTACAGCAAAGATGTAGCATCGCCAATGCTAATAATGTAGATGTTTTTGTATCGATCCATTTTAATTCTTTCAACAAACAAGCTAACGGAACCGAAGTTTTTGCAACTAGTGATACAGGAAGAAGCATCGCCAAGCGAATCCTAGACAACATCGTTAAGCTGGGGTTCTTCAACAGAGGGGTCAAAGATGGCTCACATTTGTATGTTGTTAAAAATACAAATGCGCCAGCTATCCTAGTAGAGTCCTGCTTCTGCGATACTAAGGTCGATATGGATCGCTACAATGCAGAAAATATTGCCAATGCGATCGTAAAAGGATTGACAGGTCAAAGTCCACTGCCTCCTGATACTGATGATAGAACCAGTACACTGGAACTTCAGCAAGCTTTAAACCGATTAAAAATTAGAGATGATAACGGCAAGCCTTTAGTAGAAGATGGCACGATTGATAATGAAACTAAAGCTGCCACCATCAACTTCCAGCAAATTGTTGATATCACTGAAACAGGAATTGCTGGAGCAACTACCTGGCTAGCGATTAAACAGATACTCGCTAAACCTGTTCTCCGAGCAAATCACGCAGCAGGAACAGTTGTAAAATATGTCCAATACCGTGTAGGCGCTCAGACAGATGGCATATACGGGCCAGGTACAGCCGCTGCTGTCGAAAAGTACCAAAAACAACAAGGTCTTTCTGTTGATGGCAATGTTGGACCACAAACTTGGGGAAAACTAATTGGTTAGAAATAATCATTACCTCACAGAAATGTTGATTTAGCTTCCTTCCGATGAACTAAAAAGTAGGCATCATCTAACTAAATCTCTAGGCGCACAGCCAGGTTGAATAACCTGGCTTTTACTACTAAGTTCAAGATAGTTTCGTTTAACTCTGGTTAAGACTATGGCATTTAATCTCAGTGTCCTCAAATTGCCCACAATTAAAAATGGCTCTACTGGCTCTATTGTTAAGGCTTGGCAGAGCTTTCTAAAAGAAGCCGAGTATCCAATTGGTACAGTTGATGGTGACTTTGGTGACATAACTGAAACAGCAACCCGCAGCTATCAGCAAAGAAATGGCTTGGCAGTTAATGGAATTGTCAATAATACAACTTATACAAAAGCCTTAGTCGATGGCTTTATCTACAAAGTTCCCAATCTCACGGCAGAGTTATTATTAACTTACCTAAACTTCGGTGTCGCAGAAGCAAAAGATTTACAAAAGAGTTTAAATACAATAATATCCCCCGATTTAGTAGTAGATGGAGACTTTGGAGCCAGAAGTACTGATGGGTTAGCGCAAGCTTACAAGCAAAGAGATGTACGGTTGCGGGGTGACTTTGAAAACAAGCTTTCCGCGACAACTAAGCAAAAACTGGGGCAAGATTTTGACCTAGGCATGGATATTCTGAACGGGTATGCGAAAATAATTAGATTTCGCTTGAGTGGTCCTCATTGGATTGACTACTTTCCCACAAGTAAGTCAATTTCTGATTTAGCCTCACCTTTTCGTGAAAGAGTGCAATCTTTTCAAAAAGCATTAGTTGAGGCAGGGGCACAGACCATTATCGCGGCTACCTATCGACCGAGAGAACGTGCTTACTTGATGCACTATGCTGCCAAAATTGACCGAGGACAGATTGCCGCAAAAAATGTGCCATCAATGGCTGGTGTTGATATTCAATGGGTACACTACACGGATGCTGGGTCAGTACAAGCGGCTGAACAGATGGTTGAGGCTTATGGTGTGGGTGGAAATCCTGTAGCATTGGAGTCTCGTCACACGCAAAAACTCGCGATTGATTGGAATATTACTTGGGAAGGAACGCTAAAAATTAAGAAGTCGGATGGCGCTATTGTTAGTGTTGGCAGTCCCCCGAATGGAACCAACAATACAGCGCTTCATGCCGTGGGTAGTTCCTATGGCGTTATTAAACTATTAAACGACCCTCCTCACTGGTCAAGTGATGGTCGTTAGCGTCGTCTCTTGTTGGGAAGCTAAGTTCAACGGTGTGGCTTGGTCAATGGATAATGCGATCGCGTCCTTATCCATTAACCTAAAATCTGAGTAAACATGGCATAATCCCGCAATATCGCCGCGTAACACTCACGCTTCAGCATCCAAATGACCCTACCAACATCAAGCCGACTACAGTTCACACCAGACTTGAACATCTGCCGTATCCTAAACGGAATGTGGCAAGTCTCTGGTGCCCATGGACGCATTGACCCAAAACGTGCCATCCAAAGTATGTTTGATTATTTGGATGCTGGCTTTACAACCTGGGACTTGGCAGACCATTATGGCCCAGCAGAAGACTTTATTGGAGAGTTTAGGCGGCAACTGGTCGCTACCCGTGGAAAAGAAGCCTTGTCTAACCTCCAAGCCTTTACCAAATGGGTACCCAGACCAACCCGAATGACTAAGGCATTGGTCGAGAAAAACATTGACATCTCGCTTCAGAGGATGGGTGTTGAAAGCCTCGACCTGCTGCAATTCCATTGGTGGGACTATCGGGATAACAACTACTTAGATGCCCTCAAGTACATGGCCGAACTCCAGAATGAAGGCAAGATTAAACACCTGGCATTAACGAACTTTGATACCCAACATCTGAAAATCATCACCGAAGCGGGTATCAAAATCGTATCCAATCAGGTGCAGTTTTCCCTGATTGACCGTCGTCCTGAAGTTAATATGGTGCCATTTTGTACCGAACATGACATAAAGCTTTTCACCTACGGAACCCTCTGCGGCGGCTTATTGTCAGAAAAGTATTTGGGACAACCGGAACCACGAGGCGGAGAACTTTCTACCGCTAGCTTGAGGAAATACAAGAACATGATTGATGCGTGGGGCGGTTGGAGTTTGTTTCAAGAACTGCTTTCTGTCTTGAAGCCAATTGCTGCCAAACACAACGTAACCATTCCTAACGTCACCGTGCGTTACATTCTGGATAAGCCAGGTGTAGCGGGTGTAATTGTCGGTACTCGCCTCAGTGTGTCAGCGCATGTCGAGGACAACGCCAGGGTATTTGATGTGGCGCTAGACCAGTCTGATTACGACCAACTTGATGCTGTACTGGGAAGGTCACGAGATTTATATCAGCTAATTGGTGACTGTGGTGATGAATATCGGCGTTGAAACTTAGAAATGGTTAACTCAAGCCACTCAAGCGTTATTAGTGGTTGGTTATTTGAGAATTCTGGAAAAAATAAAACCCCGCTGCTGATGGAGAGGTAGCGGGGAAAGTAGGATATGTCTTTCTAAGAAATACTGCTCTTGTTCATCAAGCAGCTTCACCCAATTGGGTGAGTATACTCATACCATCTCAAGGTTTATCGCTACACATGAGTTATTTCAGGCACCGGGAATAGAGAAAAAGAATGTATTGAAAGCGAGAGTCACCAAAGCCTTGACCTGTACTATAGCAGTTAGCACTCAGCTATCAGCCATCAGCTTTTTTGTTTTCCTGACTAGTAGCGCTTGTTTCACAGCCTTTAGCCTCACCTCATTTAACTGAGAACTGCTATATCCACCAAGAGTGAAATGGTATGTCTTATCAGGATTTTGGCGCTCGAAAGCCTTTCAACACTTTCTCTACCTGTTGTTGAACCTCCGTCTTCGAGGTAGTGCTGAGTTGCCGAAGCTGTTGTTTAGCTGCTTTTTCGGGTATAGCGATAAAGCTTTGAATTAATTCCATTTTCTTGCCCTCAACTGCTTACTCTTTGACAGTAGAAAATTCACACGGGTTCCCGTCGCCGCCGTGTGCAACTCGTTTAACTGACTGTCAAACTGAGCAAGTTCACCCTATTCTCAGGTCTGTTTGGCGCTTAAAGATGGACAATTTCCAAACTGGCTAACAAATCTATCTTTAGAAAGAGGGCAAAGGTACTCTCACAATAAGATATTTATATATATAATATTGTTAAGCGTCAGAATATACCTTAGAAAAAATAAAACCCACTAACGTGAATTCGTCAGTGGGAGAACTATCAATCATTATCATTGTATCCTAGCAAGGATAATAGCTAACTTCAGCCAAATAGCGCAATTAAACTGCGCCATTTAGCTGAGTTTTTAGTTAAAAAAAGTGCTAGGAAATCTGTAAGCGAGGGTTAAAGGTTTGGGAAAAGCCTCTAACCTTTAACGTCTTAGCCTAGTAGGCTTACTTTTGTCTCAAGCAACTTTGCAGGAATTGTTACTGAGATAAGTAATCTATTAGATCAGAGAATAGCTTTCAAATTCAGCCCCCACGACATTCGTAGCGGGAGGGATACCGGAACTTAGAGCTTGATCGGACAAGCTAATTGTAGAGTCTGGGAGGTAATCGTTCATCCCAAGACTAACTTGGCTATCCTCTCCGTAAGTAGTGTTGCTACCAAGAGCAATTTCCGCACCCGTAATGTCTGTATTAGTCTTAGCAATTTGCTCTGGTGTGTCCCAAGGTGTCAGTCCACCGACCGTTGCTTGAGAACTAGCGATCGCATCTCCCTCTAATTCCCCATACATTCGAGCCAACGCACCCGTGAAACCAGCGTTGTAGTCGAGGGCGACCTCATTGGTGATGTAGTTAGTGCGATCATCGGTGTAGGCATTATCGTTAGGTGCCGAGGGTCCACCGACAAGAGCACCAACAAGGACGTTGCGATTATCAACAGGGTCGTTAATGTTATTCGTGGTGGAGCCGTGGGCCCCGCGATGATGGGGATTCTGCGGCGAGTTTTCACCGAAACCAACCATGTAGCTGCGGTTGTTGGGGTTGTCGCCGAGAATGTAGTCAATCTGCCCCTCAGCAAAGTCGGAGTAGCGATTGTTGGGGTCATTCACAGTGTCGCTGTAGATGCCTGCAAGGAAGGCAGTGTTGGCACTGTATCGGAGTGAACCCCACTGACTAAGCCAAGCCAAGCCACCGGGAGTGTAAGTGATGCCCCCACCGCTCTTGTCTGTCCAGTGGTTTAGCCAGCCTTCAACATCATTACGGTACCGGGAATTACCAGTCTCCTGGGCAAGAAGGATAGCTGCACCATAAGATTTGTCATCCCAGGATTGAGTCCATCCTTGATTAACACCCTGATAGTAAGATTCAGCTTTGTCGAGGTAGGTAGTGTCAGTTGCCCCAGTCGCCTCGATCGCATTGTGAACCCAAGTTGCCCCCCAGACAAGTTCGTCGTTGTAGCCGCTGTAGGAATTGTAGAAGTTGGCGGCATCAGGGATGGAATCAGAATATTTGCCACGATAGGTGTCGGCAAAATTGTAGAGTTCAACGGCGTGATCGAGGAGGAGATCAGCGTAAGCCGTGTCAGTTGGTCGAAAGACAATCGAGGCAGCAGCAAGGGCGGCAGCCGCTTCACCAGCGAGATCTGAGCCTGGATGCTGAGCGTCGATCTTGAATGCTGGGCGTGCCATAGTCATATTTTCGGCTGGTCCCCAGAAAGCATGGTCGGGTCCACCCAGTCCGACTTGTCCCCAGAACTCATTGGGCGCTGTGTGGGCTTTAATGATGTAATCAGTGCCCCACTTGATAGTGTCAAGGATGTATGGTAATTGACCGCTTTGTTCGTAAGCGTCACGGTATTCAACAACACCCCAACCCAGCATGGTCATTGAGGAAGCCATTGGCAAGCCGAACTTAACATGGTCACCAGCATCGTAGTAACCGCCAGTGAGGTCAACGCCGACATCGGCACCATCTTTGAGGGCAGAATCACCGCGCCATTCAACACGATTGGTTGCAGGCAGGTCACCGGAGCGTTGAGCTTCATAAAATAAGATGGATTTCTCAAGTGCTTCGCCGTAGTTGAAAGCCCCTGGCTGTGGTGACGATGGGGAATCGTTATCTTGAATGGTGGCTATACCCTGAGCATCAGCAATTGTGGCGTTGGTGGGGCTAGATAGGTTGAGACTAAAGGTTTCATTCACCTCATCAAGAGTGTCACCGTTGACTTGCACGGTGATAGTTTTTGAGGTTTGACCAGGGGCAAAACTAAGTGTATTTGAGGTGGCAGTGTAGTCTGAACCCGCTGTAGCAGTGCCATTAGCAGTCCCATAGCTGACGTTTATCGCCTGAGTGCTAGCCGCTGAGAGGTTAACCGTGAAAACCGCATTGGTAGTCCCATTGTCCCCTTCAGTGAGGGTGACATCATTAATGGATAACTGCGGGAGTACTGGGGCAAGATCATTATCAATAATCGTGCCTACGGCTTGAGCATCACTGATAGTGGCGTTGGTAGGGTTAGACAGGTTGAGCGTGAAATTTTCGCTACCCTCAGCAAGAGTATTACCAACGATAGGCAGGCTAATGGTTTGTGAGGTTTGACCAGGAGCGAAGCTAAGCGTGTTTGAGGTGGCAGTGTAGTCTGAACCCGCTGTGGCGGTGCCATTAGCAGTTGCGTAGTTGACGCTTACCGTCTGAGTGCTAGCTGCCGAGAGGTTGACGGTGAAAACTGCATTAGTGGTACCACTGTCGCCTTCAGTAACAGTTACATCGTTAATAGACAGGGTAGGCAATAGTCCTGGTGTACCAAGCGGCTGTCCGTTGAGAACGTAATCACTCGGATCGGTGGTAGTGGTTATGTTGCCGGGACCGGCTTGGAAACCGAAGGCGGTAGTAGCACCCGCAGGGATAGTACCATTCCAGCTAGGGTTGCGGATGACGTAATGATTGCCTTGGCGGCTGACAATTTCAGCGTTCCAGATGTTTGTAATCTCGAACGGGGCATCAAACTCAAGCGTCCAGTTACTCAAGTTGCTGGTGCCATTGTTAGCAATGGACATATTGGCAGTGAAGCCACTACCCCAATCATTTGTTACCGAGAATTGAACAGTATTCATTTAGGGTCAGTTCTAAGGTGTACACAACGATTGAATTAGCGACAATATTTCTTTTTCATCAACAAAAATGCCGCTCATTAGTGACTCTCAATAGAAACTGCAAGCCTCTCCTAAAAGTGTTGGTTAACTGAGAATTATCTCTGCCAAAAACTTAGAGTTTTGATTTAATTCTCATGAAGCATCTTCATTTTTCTCTCCTATGGGTGCCATTATTTTTGTAAAGGTTCATTAAAAGTTTAAATTTGCAAGACATTTGGAATTTAAATAACTCTCAATAGAGAATTAGCTCAAAGCTTGCTCACGTAATGTTTAAGCGAAAGCCTAAGCCAATCAATATTCTTTTGAATATATAAAGTTGTTATAAAATAAGTTTTTACTAGAGTTAATAAAACAGGGAAATTTAGGAAAATTGATTGTTGTAGCAAAGCATATTTAGTTTATAAACTTTACTAAGAGTTTAAATTCCCTTTAAGGGACGGGCAAGATGCCCATCCCACAAGATTTTCAAAAATTTGCCTATGCCAAATTGAATGCTTGTCAGCTTAGCAATCCCCAGCCTACTTGTAGAGACTAAGCTTCCCAGATTAAATAAGCTCCCCAGATTGCTGCAACAAACGCCAGCAGTGTTAGCCAGATTGGATAGTGAGCTTGCACGACTTTGCCGGAAGCACGTAGGGTTTCAACGTCAAGCCAAGGCGTTGCACCCCGACGTAACCATCCAGTCACTGTCACTTGCTGATCGACCAAATCTTTAGGACGAGTGCGTTGAGGTAAAAGGTTACCAAAAGGACCAAGATAAGACGAGTAGTGGAGTCTCACTAAACCTGTGGAGGTTTGCAAGATTAAATCCTGTCCTAGCCAGTTAAGTAAGCCACGACGCCCTAAGAGGTTACCCGTGAGTTGAAGCGGCTGGCTATCGGCGGGTACGGTAGCTGGATTGGCAAAAGACTCTCCCAAATCGGGTTCATTTCGGACAGCCGCAGGTTTGATATCAGGAAAGTAGCGATTAATCCAGGCAAACAGGCAGAGGCTGAACACGATCATGATACAAGCGTTGAGAAACGGGCCAGCGTTGTGTAGCCAGATGAGTTGCCAAACATTGAGCTGATCGCTAATTTTCCCAATTACCCAGAGGATAGCTCTGAGAAGACTGCCCAAGACTAACCCAGCCAAGAGGGTGCTTTGCAGCAGAGGTAAGGCTTTAAAGATGTTGGTAAGTTTGGACACCAGTGCTGCATTATTAGGACTTGCAGGCGCGATCGCAGGTAAATCTAACTCAGTCTCCAACTTCCAGAGTTGGGCGTAGCGGGCAAGCATCGCTAAACGCTCACCGAGGAGTGGGTGAGACGTACTGAGGATTAACCAGTCACGGTAACGGTTCGTGCAGTCCCAGGTTAAAACATCTTCAAAGGGTGTTAGGGGAGAACAACTGCTGAGGAGAATTGCCTGCCGATAGCCTACAGGCTGCATTAAATTAAAGCTTTCCAACAACCCGCTAGTTAGGCGAGTGGTTTGGATGTCTTGGGTAATTCCAAGGGCAATTTTTAGTAAAGCACGGGTCATGCCATTGGGGTTGCCTGTTGTTTCTACAGCAAGGCGATCGCTATAGTAAACTCTGGCTCTAGAAAACCACAGCAATGGTAACTGGAGTATCCAGTAAATCCCATAACTTAAAGAGGCAATCACACCTGTGATGCCCAAGATAATTGGTGGAATAATCTGTTGGGCTGAGGGAAACTTATTTCTCGCCAAATTGGCTAACCGCTCTCCTGACTGGGTGAGCAGCCAATAAACCATGTAGGGTAGTTGGATGAAAAGTACGCCCAGAGACATCAAGATAAAATCTCTATGGACGATGTGTCCTAATTGACTCGTGTAAATAGTAGCAATCTCATCATCTGCTAACTGTGCCAATAAGCCTTCACTGACAACAATCCGAGCCGTGCGGGGCAGATTGCCATAGGTTAATGCGACAGGGGCATTAGTGGGTAAAATTCCTAACTTGGGTAACGGGATGCGGCGTTTGCGGCAAAGACTTTGTATTACCTTCCCCGCTTCTGGGCTACGGGAGGAAAGTTGCGACAGGCGTAGGGGTTCAAGACCATAAAAACGTTTCAATAGCAGATCAATTAACCAGGGAGATGCAATTAGCAGGATTCCCAGAAAGATGAGGAGTGCTGGGGTTGAGTTGCGGTAGAAGAGTTGAATCGGACTGAAAATGGGCAACTTGACCAGAATAATGTTCGTTTGCCTCATTGCAAATTCAACAACAAAACGCAGCACCCAAAAAAAGGCGATCGCACTGAGAATTTCCACAACCCACAGGCGTATAAACTTCAGGGGTTTGAGCGGTCGCCAGTCTTTAGCACGTCCGCTGTTGCGCCATTGGGTGAAGAGTGCAGGTTGAGGTGTGGAGAGTGGTAAGTCAGGAGTGGGAAGTTGGGTAGGGTGTTCTGCTACAGATTCAGAACGTTCTGGTATTGGTGCTTCGGTGGGAGTAAGGTTGCTTTGCCTGTCCTGAGTTGTGGAGTTAGGAGGCAAATTCTTCGTAGAACCTGTTAACGGCTGTTTGATTTTAGAGGGTGTTCTCCGTGGGGGGGATTTGGGAGTGGAGGGAGTTGGATTAAAGGCGACAAAGCCTGTTGATGCTGAATTTGGATTGTTGAGCCCTTCTGGTTCAAACGTCTCTAGATCTTGAGGAGCATTACTCAAGCCAAAGTTTTGAGGTCTAGGGGAGGGGAGGTTTTCCCCTGTCAAGTTGGATAGGGTAGTGGTTGCCCACTCCCTAACCTTGGGATCAATATGTTTAGCTAGGGTTTGGCAACGGGCGATCGCTTTTTCAGGGTCACCGCTACGGTAGTATGCCATTACTAGCCCTTTTGAAGCCCGTACAATCAGAGAATCGTCTATCTCCGTCTCATAGACACCCTCAAAATGTGCGATCGCAATTGGGTAGTTTCCCTGCTTCAGAGCAGCTAGACCAGTATCAAGCGAAGGATTGGGAACAGAGGCCATAATCTTCTTTCATGCTGTTCCTTAACATACCCTTACAAGGGTAATCTCCGATCAAGTAATTTGCTGAATTGGGAATTGGGAATTGGGAATTGGGAATTGGGAATTGGGAATTGGGAATTGGGAATTGGGAATTGGGAATTGGGAATTGGGGCTTACACTACTTGCCCTGGCTTCCCCTAACGCTTGTGCTCTTTATCTGCTGCGAAATTTAATAAGAGAATGAACCTGATGCAGTTCCTTTCTCCGTCTCCTCGATGATTAAATCAACGACATCCTCCAAGCGCCCCGCACGTTTGTAAGCTTTTCGCTGTCGGGTTGCGCCTGTGCCACACTGCATGGTTTCATGTACGATTGATGAAATTTCATCCCACTCTCCAGCATCTTCAAGTGCTGGGCGTAGGAATGTCAGAAATGTCTCAACCATTTCAGGCGCTGGTACGGCAGTAAGGGCGTTAATGTCCATCAACTCCCCTTCCAAGCCATAACGTGCGGCACGCCAATGAGCAGCCCGCAGGAGTTCAGGGCGTGCGGTGACAAAGGGTTCATCACGTTGCGCTTTTTCATAACAAGTCCGCGCTAAGGCACTCACCAGTCCTGCCACCATAACCGCTTCGTCTATCGTCAGGCACACATCCGTAACGCGAAACTCGACGGTTGGATAGCGCTCGGAGAGGCGCACATCCCAGTAAATCTTCGTTGCTTCCTCTACACTTTTAGTGGCAACCAAGGCTTCTACAAGTGTTTTGTATTCGGCATGGGATTGGAATATAGATGGAACGCCTGATAGGGGCCACCTACTCCAAATCTCGGTGCGATAACTTGCATATCCTGTATCTGTACCCAACCAGAACGGTGAATTGGCGGATAGGGCGAGTAAGGGTGCAAGCCATACCCTGGCGCGGTTCATGACTTGAATTGCCATCTCGCGATCGCTAATTCCGATATGTACGTGACAACCGCAGATCAGTAGTTCGCGTGTGAGTTGTTGATAATCTCGTTCCAGGCTTTTGTAGCGATCTTTGGGTGTAATTTGCTGATCTTCCCAGTGAGAGAATGGGTGCGTTCCAGCAGCAGCGATGCGATTACCATCTTTTGCGGCGGCGGCAATGACTTCACGGCGACTGTGTACAAGCTCTCGACGCACATCTGCAAGTGTTCGACAGATGGGGGTTCCAATCTCGATTTGGGAAAGTTGAGCTTCCGGCTGTACCTCTTCACCAAGTGCTTTCCGTGCGATTGGTAGTATCTGCTTAACACGCGAATTCAGCTCACGGGTTACAGGGTCGATAATCTGATATTCCTCTTCGACACCGATAGTGAAATCGTCTGATTCGGGTGCCATGATGGGAGTTCCAAGATGCGCTCAGGTGTTAACTTTAGCGTTTTAATTAATGCGATCGCATCTCTCTGAAGGTTGGTTGAAGATGATCATAAGCTTTAGCCGCGTGATGCGATCGGGTTTATGTCTTAGTTGGCGAGACGGATAGTGCGATCGCGTTTTGAACAGGACACTTCTGGGAACACTCACGATAGACTCTTTTGCCGATTACTAACCTGTTATGAGCTACTGCCTGAACCCGGATTGTCAGAAGCCCCAGAACCCTCATGGGTCAAACTTTTGCCAAAAGTGCGGTACAAAACTTTTACTGGCACAGCGATATCGTGCCATCAAACCTCTTGCTCAAGGGGGCTTTGGCAGAACGCTTTTAGCAGAGGATGAGTACAAGCCATCAAAACCCCAATGTGTGATAAAGCAGTTTTATCCTCAAGGGCAAAATAATTTTGGTAAAGCCGCCGAGTTATTTCAGCAGGAAGCGGTGCGCTTGGAACAGTTGAGCAAACATCCCCAGATTCCTGAACTATTTGCACATTTCGAGCAAGATAATCGCCAGTACATCGTGCAGGAATTCATCGACGGGCAAAACTTAGCCGAGGAGTTGGCACAAACGGGCGTTTTCCGAGAAAAACAGATTTGCAACCTGTTAAGTGACTTACTGCCTGTGCTGCAATTTATCCATGAAGGGCAGGTGATTCATCGGGATATCAAGCCAGAGAATATCATCCGTCGTCGCTCGGATGGCAGACTGGTGCTGGTGGATTTTGGGGCAGCTAAGTATGCAACGGGGACAGCTTTAGGCAAAGCTGGGACATATATCGGCGCAGCGGGTTATGCAGCCCCGGAACAGCTATTTGGGAAAGCGGTGTTTGCCAGCGATATCTACAGTTTGGGTGTCACCTGCATTCATCTGTTGACTGACATTGAGACGCCTGAGCTGTATGACGCGATAGAGAATGCCTTTGTGTGGCGCAATTACCTACCCAACAATCCGGTGAGCGATAAACTGGGTCGCATTCTGGACAAAATGACTCATAGCATGGTTAAGCAACGGTATCAATCAGCATCAGAAGTAATGCAAGACTTGGAGATTTCGGAAGCAACAAGCGTCGATGTTGTAGCACTCTCACCTACTGTACAGACACCCCCTAAAATTGCAGATCAAAACATTTCCTTAGTTGCTACTCTCCAAGGGCATTCAGCCCAAGTTCTTTCTGTAGCTTTTAGTCCCGATGGCAAAACTTTAGCTAGTGGCAGTGGATACAAGGACAAAAACAACTGCCTCAAACTATGGGATGTTGATGTCAGACAGGAGATTTGCACTATTAAGGAACATTCTGGTGGGGTTAATTCCATTGCTTTTAGCCCCGATGGCAGGACTTTAGCTTTTGGTAAGAGCGACACTATCAAACTATGGAACGTTAGCACCGGACAGGAGATTAGCCACCTCAAAGGGCATTCAACGCAGAGTTTATATATTGAGTTAATTTTTTCCCTTGCTTTCAGTCCCGATGGCAAGATTTTAGCCAGTGGCAGTAAAGACTGCACTATTAAATTGTGGGAGGTTAGCACGGGACGAGAAATTAGCACCCTCAAGGGGCATCGCAAATATATTAATTCTGTAGCTTTTAGTCCCGATGGCAAGATTTTAGCCAGTGGCAGTAAGGACAAAACTACTAAGCTGTGGAACGTCAGTACCGGACGAGAGATTATGACACTCAAAGAGCATTCATACGGGGTTAGTTCTGTCGCATTTAGCCCTGATGGTAAAACTTTAGCCACTGGAGGTGGAGACAGCACTATCAAGATGTGGGACGTTCGCACCGGACAAGAAATTAGCACCATCAAGGGGCATTCAGCATTTATTACGTCTGTCGCTTTTAGCGCAGATGGCAAAACTTTAGCCAGTGGCAGTGGGGATCAGACTATCAAAGTATGGGATGTTTCTACTAAACAGGAGATTGTTACTCTAGAGGGGCATTCAGATGTCGTTGATTCTGTTGCTTTTAGCCCGAATGGACAGATACTTGCCAGTGGGAGTTGGGACAAAACCATCAAAATTTGGCGAATCACCCGTTAGGGATTGTTCTAGAAGCGATCACTGTTTTAACTTGAATGTCACTGACTTAATTAAATTCAGATCCCCCCCAGCCCCCCTTAAAAAGGCTATGCATTACTCACATCCTTTTTAACAATCTTGAAAGCCTTGTTTCACAAGGCTTTCAAGATTCCTAAACACCAGTACCCTTGACAAAATACCGCTCATTCTTCTTGGGAAAAACTGAGTTTTATTGAGAATTAGTCATGAAGGAATGGGCATTTGATAGGGGGAGAGCGATCACTCTCCCAAATGTTAAGAAAGATGCGAGTAATGCATAGCTTAAAAAGGGGGGAGAATCTTCTCAAAGTCCCCCTTTTTAAGGGGGATTTAGGGGGATCTGCACTACATAAACGAAGCCAATTAAGTTTGAAAACACGCTCTAGCCCTTCGTCTACAACCGTGGCAAAATTTCCGGTAACAACTGCCCCGGAACTTTCGACAGAGCCATGTTTTGTCCCGCAATGCCACCTTCACGGTAGAAAGCACGAATGGTTTTGACAATGTAGCTGAGGGTCGTTTGATAAGAATCCGATTGCGGAGATACACCTGTACAAGCTTGTACGTGTTGGTTTAGAGCCGCTTCAAGATGAGCGGATTTAGACGCTTGATCTAAGGAAAAATGTGCTTCTGTGGCTAGTTGGTAATATGCGAGTCCTAGATTGTTATAAGTTGAAAGGACATCGAAGTTTATCGGTATTGGTGGGGTGTTGCGCGAAAGTTGCTGGACAAGCGCGATCGCACTTTCATAAGTGGCAATACAAGACTTTAAGTATCGTTCCTGTGCGTCTGGTTCATCTTGAAATCGATCGGCTAGGTGCCAGTAAGCTGTGCCTAGGTTATTTTGTGTAGCAGCACAAGCCGCAGGAGTAACGTCTGGTTTACGGTACATCAAAGCATCTTGATACGCTGAGGTTGCCAACTCTAACCAGTGTTCTGGTTTTTCGTATTGGGCAAGATTCCAGTAGGCAGTACCCAGGTTATTGTGAATCATTGCCCAACTCAACGGCTCGGTTTTCGTGTTGTAATACGACAGGGCTTCGGCATAAGATGCGATCGCAGCTCGTAAATTGGCAACGGGTGATTGATGTTGAGCGAGATTCCAGTAAGCTGTCCCTAAATTGTTCTGTGTAGAAGCATACTTGAGTGGTTCGCTTTCCGCACGGCGATAGCGCAAGGCTTCTTCATAAGCGCGAATCGACTGCTCTAAGTTCTCTGCTGAGTCTTGATGACGAGCTAAGTCTCCGTAGGCGGCTCCCAAATTATTCTGAATCATTGCATAGGTTTGGGGAACCTCTTCGGCAACCAGCCTTGTTAATGCCAGTTGGTAAGATTGAATCGCTTGCTCTAGGTAGGAAAGGCTATGCTCAACGCTGCTAGGAGAACGAGAGAGTATCCAGTAGAGATTGCCAACATCATTGAGGATATCTGATAAGTGAGGCGAGTCCTCTTCTAAGTATTGCAGCGCTTGCTCATACGCCTGAATTGCGATCTCTAAATTCTCCTCAGACGCATCTCCCTGTTCAATCACTTGGCGATAGTAGTTACCCAGTTGCAGATAAGAGTCAGCTTGCAACGCTGTTGGGTTAGCTGAGGGCTGTTGGACGTTTGGCTGAGAGGGTGCCGCTGATTCGCCTAACTTGATATCTGGAATTTGGTACTGATCATCATTAGCTTGCTCATCAGATTGAGTAGGCTCATTCTGAACACTATCACCCACTCTCAAATCAGGCTGAAGCGGCGCTACTCGATTCTCTGTTGGCTCCTTTGGAACGGATAAGGGGGAACTAGGAGTAGAGTAAGGAAATGTTGGGTAATTTGTTACAGGAGGAAACCCCCCACCTAAGGCGTTGAATGGTACTTCTGAACCGGATTGAGGATATTTGAAATCGCCGTCGTGCTGTTTTTCCTGACCAATGTCAGCTAGCTTGACCAAATCTTGAGTCAGCAGCGTTCGCAAGTCTTCCTTGAACGAACCCGTTGCTTCCTCAGATGGTGGTGAAGGCTTAGATGCTTCTGGTTTGGAAGCGCCAACTGGGGGTAGTGGTGTTGGTTCTCCTTCAAATTCAAAGATAGCCGTATGCAACTGCCAAAATTCTGGGACAGATTGCTGAATGGTATGAAACCAAGGTCTTGGTAACCAAATTAACAGTGTCGATTCCAGGCGTGAGAGATTGTGTTCAATCGCTTGTAAACGCCGAAGGAACAATCGTTGCACTGTTGGCGATTGCCGTGTTAAACGCTCAACACCCAAAATCTGAAATCCAGGGGTTGGTGCAGGACTTCGGGATGGTCGGTTCTTTGCTAACCATTGCGCCATCTGCCCTAGAGGATTGGGGTCGCTCAAGCTTAAGTTCAAGCTCACCAATTTTGGGTGGTTTTGAGCATTCAATAGCTCTTTTGCTGAAGTTGCACCCATCTCAGCGTTCAACTTACCTGCCAATCGATTACGCAAACTTAGGTCATCACACACCGCCACAAAAAGTTGGCGGCGCAATCCCAGACTCAAGGCAAGTTTTAACCGTTGATAGGTTTGCCGATTCCAATTTGAAACTTTATGTGAGGCAATATCCGTTGCTGTCATGCTGGTAACTCGTCAGGGCGCAAGTGCGTAACACTTTTGTGCTGGCGCAAGAAGACAAAAGCGTTGCAGGAGTGGGTGTCTATATAGTTCTTCCTCGGATTTTTACCTGAGTCAGGATTAGCTGAGAGACTCTTAGAAAAAGAGCTAAGGGCGTTGATTGGGTTGAATCAGGACAGTTGTTCTAAATTGCTCAACATCCTCTATTCTCTTGTAGAACAAAATTAGATTGACGCTTTGGGTATCAATAACAATCCAACGCGGCTTAATTACAAAAAACAGACACTGCTGAGGAAATATCTCTAGAGGAAAAGCCTGGGTATTCTTGCATCTCTTAGACTATGCGATCGCCTTCATCAGGTAAGTAGTCGGATTTGAAAGAACGCTTAAAATTCTCGGATTGTTCAATCAAGTAGGGAGTTGAGCCAGTCACGCACTTCTCCTTGGTTGATGCGAGACTGTAAAACCTGTAAGCAGGAGGACACACAGGACCATATCGCCATGCTTGAATTTCTTCATCAAACAATGGCTCATCATACAATTGCTATAGATGAGCAATAACTTACTTCCCAACAGGGGATTTAGGTTTTCCTCCATTGCTAGTCGGTTGCGATTCTTCAAGGATGTTTTGCGATCGCTTTTCTCCACCCTTCTTTTTCCCACCTTTCTTACCCAAGTTGGTAATCGATCGCTGTAAGTTATCCACATAGGTGAACAACACAGGTACTACCAGCAATGTTAGTAGTGTTGAGGTAGTGAAGCCTCCCATCAAAGCAAGGCCCATTGGACTGCGTACTTCAGCGCCTGCACCAAGTCCCAACGCTAAGGGAATTGTCCCCGCAATCGTAGCGAGAGAGGTCATCAAGATTGGTCGTAAGCGATCAGTTCCAGCGTTGATTAATGCCTGGTATTGTGACTTGCCTTCTTCCTGGTTGATTAACGTATAGTCCACCAGTAGGATTGAGTTCTTGGTCACAATTCCCATCAACAGGACAATTCCAATCAGCGCATATAGTCCTAACGCCTTTTGAGCAATCATTAAGCCGAGTAGTGCGCCTCCCAAGGAGAGGGGTAACGCCACCATGATTGTCACAGGATGAAGGAAGTTGTTGTACAGCAGAACGAGGATGGCGTAGATGCACATGATGGCTAACGCGATCGCACCGCCGAAGCGACCAAAAATCTCTTGCATAATCTCCGCATCCCCAGCCGATTGTTGCACGACTTCTGGAGGTAGCGGATTCAGTGCTGGTAGCTTATTTACTGCTGCAACCGCATCTCCCAAGGCAATTCCTTGTAAGTTTGCTTCCACTGAAACCTGACGAGAGCGATCATAGCGATCAATGGTTGCAGGGCCACTACCGAAACGGATATCAGCGACTGAGACTAAGGGAACCAGTGTATTATTTGAACCTGGCACCCAGAGATTTCTGAGTGTATCAAGGTCGTCTCGTGCCTCTGGGTTAATTTGCACTCGAATCGGAATTTGGCGATCGGGGAGATTAAACTTAGCCAAGTTTGCTTCGTTGTCACCGATAGTTGCAAGCGAAGCTGTTCGTGCGATCGCTTGTACCGTCACGCCCAAGTCAGCAGCACGCGCTGGGTCAGGAATTACCAAAATCTCTGGCTTTACTAAACTTGCAGTGGAACTTACTTCCACTAATCCAGGCACCGTTCGCATCTGCTGTTCTAAGGCATTAGCCGCAGTTGATAAAGCTTCAGGGTTTTCACTCTTGAGGAGAAGGGATACGTCCTTGCTACTTCCTGCTGCACCTTGACTCTGGAAGCTGATTCTTGCTCCTGGAATTTGGGACAATTGTGGACGCAATTGCTGCTCAAACTCTACTTGAGAGAGGTCACGCTCCTCTTTATCTTTGAGCTGAACAAAGACAGTGGCATTATTCACACCTCCCCCATCATTACCGCCACCACTTGAGCCGATGGTTCCCAGCACACTGCTAACAGCGGGTGAACGTCGGATTAACCCGCTTGCTTGCTGCACAACATTGTTGGTGTCCTCCAGGGTAGAACCGGGAGGCAGTTCAACGCTAAGTGTGGAAATACCCAGGTCGCCATTGTCGATGAATCCCTTGGGAATCAAGGGGATGAGCATTACACTGCCGATGAAAAACGCGATCGCAACTGCCATCGTGGTCATTCGATGCCGCAGCGCCCATTTCAACACACTGCGATACGGCTGAAATCGTCTACGGAAGGTAGAAGGAAAACCGTAGAAGGGAAACGAGTCTTTCTTCTTATTCTGTTTTTTCTCCTTGAGTAAGTAAGCGCCCATCATTGGAGTTACAGTACGCGCTACCAAGGTTGAGAAGAGAGTAGAAACAGCAACCGTTACCCCAAATGGTTGGAAAAACTGACCCGGAATGCCGCCCATAAAGGCAACGGGCAAAAACACAGCAATAATCGTCGCGGCACTAGCAAGTACAGCTAAACCAACTTCCGCTGAAGAATCAAAAGCCGCTTGCCGCGACGTTTTCCCCATTGCCATGTGCCGTTCCATGTTTTCAATTTCCACAACGGCATCATCAACCAAGTTTCCCACTGCCAACGCTAAGGCAAGCAAGGTCATATTGTTGAGGGTGTAACCCAGCAAATACTGAACACCAAATGTGGGAAGAATGGATAGCGGCAATGCAACAGCGGTAATCAAGGTTGCTCGCCAGTCTCGTAAAAAGACTAGAATTGTCACCACTGCCAAGCTACCCGCTTGAATCAGGTCATCAATAGTGCCTTCATAGGATTCGCGAATGAAGTCGGCTCGTGTAAAAATCAGTTGCAGCTTGACATCACGGGGAAGAGTCTTTTGCAGTTTCTCGACTTCTTTTCTGACCCCTTCTTCCACTGTTACGAGAGTACTGCCTGTGCTACGCAACACCTGGAACGCTACGACAGGTTTCCCATCTAGCAGGGCTTGCTGCCGTATCTCGGCATAGCCGTTAATCACTTCTCCTAAGTTCGAGAGGGGAGTTGAACTACCATTCGGCAGCACAATTTCATAAGTTTTCAAGACATCCACATTGGCTGCACTACCTAATGTCCGGATGCTTTGTTCGCTTCCTCCAATTTCCCCTCGTCCCCCTGGTAGGTTGACGTTGAAGGCACGAATTTGGTCATTAACCTGAGTAGCGGTAATCCCAAGGGATTGTAATCGACTTGGGTCGAGGTTGACTCGAATCTCACGATCAACACCACCAACCCGCTTGATTTGAGAAACGCCCTTGACTGCCAGCAAAGCACGGCTAATTGTCTGGTCAACCAAGTAGCTTAAGTCTTCAACTGACCGACTCTCAGAGACAACCGCGTAGGTCATAATCGGACCACCCGCAAATTCCAGTCGCTGAACAATCGGTTCGTTAACGTCTTGCGGTAAGTCTTGCCGGATTTGGGCGACGGCATTACGCACGTCGTTGGTAGCGCGATCGCTATCTGTACCTAGGATAAAGTTAACAACGGTACTGGAAACCCCATCATTAACCGTGGAAATAATGTGATCAATGTTCCCTAAGCCCGCGATGGCATCTTCAACTTTCTTTGTTACCTGAGATTCGAGTTCAGAGGGTCCCGCCCCAGGCTGGGTTACGGTTATTGAAACTGTTGGAATATCAATATTGGGACTGGCATCAATCCCCAACCGAGTAAAGGAAAACCACCCTACTACAGTCAAGACTAAGAACAGAACCAGTGTCGGAACTGGCTTACGAATTGACCATGCGGAGATGTTGAACGACATAAAAATTTTGGATTTTAACCTTTAGATGTGACCTCAGCGGGAAAAGAGTCATAAATTGTTGCTTCTATTTCTAAAATAATTGTTAAAAAGGAAGCTAGCCTTGATCCTGATAAAATTCTCGTAAATTTCCTGAAGCATTCCATCAATTCCTGCTATTCCTTTCCAGCCAAAATTAGAGTGCCTTTTTCAAGGCTCCCTCTCGTTTCATCACTTGAGCGATGAAACGTTTACTCTGATCAAACTGGCTAATTTTAGGCTTGTGCTTGTCTTACCTCTCGGTAGTTACAGGGCAACTACCCTTATTGATTCGCTACCCTGACTGTATCGCCATCTTTGAGAAAACCTGCTCCGGCTACCACCACGCGATCGCCTGGTTGCAAACCGCTTCTAATCTCCACATTTCCATCATTGACAACTTCCCCTACTTCTACCTTTCTCGCTTGTACTTTGCCTTCACCCGATAGTAGGAATACTGTTGAACTGCCATCCGGTTGGGGGAGAACTGCCTTACTTGGTACTGTTACACCAGTTGCTGTTGTTGTTGTAATTGCAGCACGGGCGAACATCCCAGGACGCAGTAAGTTCGTTTGCGGTATGTCAATACTGACTGTTGCTTCACGGCTTTCGGCATTGACTAAAGGCGCAATTTCTCTAACTTGTCCCGACAGGCGAACACGGTTATCAGTATCGGAGGTAATTGTGGCAGGCGCACCAATCCGAACTTGCGGTAGTTGCGTAGCGGGAACCAACGCCTCAAGTTCCAAAGCACCGTTGCCGATAATAGAAAATAGTTTTTGCGTTCCGTTACTGACATCCCCAATCTGAGCCGTTTTTTCAGCAACCACACCACTAGCAGGGGCGCGAACAACCGTTTGTCCTAGCTGTGTTTGCAGTTGTTGAACGGTTGCTACACTGCTACGGACATCAGCTTCAGCGCTACCAATTTGTGCTTCGGCACTGGCAACAGCTTCTCTGGCAGTCGCCGCCGTTGTAGCACGGGTTTCCAGTTCCTGACGACTAATTGCACCGTTTCTTGCTAAAGTTTGATACCGTTGGAGATTGCTTTGTGCTTCTGCGAGTGTTGCACGGGCTTGCTGCAATGCCGCTTGTCTTTGCTTTACAACGGCTTGATTTGAGGCAACATTCGCTTGTCCGCCAGCCAGTTGCGCCCGCAACACCGAATCATCAAGAACTGCCATCACTTGTCCGGCTTTGACAGCTTGTCCCTCTTCCACCAAAATTAGCTTAACTTGTAAGCCTGTTGCCTGAGGGAGAACAGGAATCAAGTTACGAGCGGCAACTGTACCCGTAGTTGCTAAGGTACGGGCAATAGGACTCGTTTGTGCTTGGGCAACAGTGACAGTTGAACTGGGTTGTGCTGCTTGCTGTGTATTATTTTCCGTCTTACCCGTTGAGGGTTGGCGAGACAGCAGTGTTCCCGCGCCAGCCGTAAGCGCAATGCCGACACCGATGCCAATTGCCACACCTTGCCATGCTGTGAGCTTTCCCCTCTTCCGGCGAGGCGGTAAGGATTCATCTAGCTCATCCCACGTTTCATCGAGCTGATCGGCTGGTATATCTTCTGAGGATTTATTGGTCATGGCGTTCCTACCACGTTCTGACCTAGTGGTGTCAGGTGCAATGCAAAGAAATGCAAATAGCTTCTTTAACTATGATGCATCATCGGGAGAAAACGTTAACATTCTGTACCTCTGATAACGAATTGGCGAAGTAGTTTAGAACGCAGGAGTTAATGTCACAAGGCGTCCTCTTCTTTAGGAAACAGGAAACGGCTAACGCGATGTACCAATGTGGTGGATACCGAAAACAGCGTGAAACCAATTAGCGGATGTGCGATCGCTAGTGGAATCGGAGTTTTGAGATGAATCGTCAGAAATTGCAATCCCAACAGGACTGGTAGACTGGCTGTGAGGCTTTGCACTCGGCGAGGAAGGGTAATCCGATATGCCCATACCAACAGAATCAGGGACAAGCCACTGTCTTTTGACAAAATCCTCTGTTCAACGCCATTCTATTGATTAGGATTGGGCAAACCATCATGGCAAATTCGCTGCAATTTCTGTTTCAAGCGATCGCTCAGGCGCAGGATGAGAGAGAACTGCGTCAGTCTGTGATGGTAACGGTCGGCGAGTATTTCACCGCGACCCGTTGGGGACTCAGTTTCCTGGATGAATTTCCTGCGATCGATGCCAATACTCCAGGCATGATCAGATTGGCGTTATCGCTCGACCACAACCCTGTCTTGCGTTATCTAGTGGAACGTCACGCCCCAGTGCATGAAGAAGTGA
Organism: Symplocastrum torsivum CPER-KK1; assembly: GCA_019358875.1. Lineage (GTDB taxonomy): Bacteria > Cyanobacteriota > Cyanobacteriia > Cyanobacteriales > Coleofasciculaceae > Symplocastrum > Symplocastrum torsivum. Next base: position 101,749 of record JAHHIF010000004.1, on the reverse strand, counting down.
TTTTGCCGCCCGGAGTCTGGAAAACCATATGTCCCCGTGCAGATCATGGGCATGTGATGATTGGACCAATTGTCCACAGTGGTAAACTTGTGGGCGGCATTGCCTTCACCCGCCATCGAGACTATCCCGCATTTGATGCTCAGAATCTGGCAGATTTAAGTGCCCTCTGTCTGCATCTCTCGTCTCGATTAGCAGATTTGAGATCTCAACCCGTTGCAATGACTTCATTGAATTGCAAGCGGTTAACACCCCGCGAAGCTCAAATTGCAGAACTCGTAGCGCAAGGGTTAACCAGTGCAGAGATTGGTGCGGTGCTGTGGATTACAGAGAACACGGTGAAGCAAGCGTTGAAGCGAATGTTTCGGAAGTTGCAGGTTTCCTCTCGTGCTGAAATGGTAGCTCAACTGTCTGGCAGTCAATTAGCGCGATCATGCTGAGCGATCGCACTCAAGGCTGCTAGCAATTAGGTTCTTGGCTCATTAATTACACTGGCAACAATGGGCTTAAGGTAATTTCTAAATTACTAGAATTTCCTGTGAATTTGATTTGACGCTATAAAAGAACCTTAGCAACTAAACCCATATGAAACTTGCGATCGCACAACTCAATCCGACAATAGGTGACCTTACGGGCAACGCTCAACAGATTCTGGAGACGGCAAGACTTGCGGCAAATCAGGGGGTACGCCTCTTACTCACACCAGAAATATCCTTGTGTGGCTATCCACCACGCGACTTACTGCTAAATCCAGCTTTGGTGGAAGCAATGGCAACTACCCTGCAACAACTGGCAGAACAACTGCCGTCATCCCTTGCTGTTTTAGTGGGGACAGTGACACCAAATCCAAACGCTCATGTCGCTGGTGGCAAGCCACTCTTTAACAGCATCGCCTTGCTAGAACAGGGCGTAGTGCAGCAGATGTTTCACAAACGACTGTTGCCCACCTACGATGTCTTTGACGACAATCGCTACTTTGAACCAGGGCTTCAGGCTAATTCTTTTACCCTTGATGGTGTCCGTATTGGTGTCACCATCTGCGAAGATTTGTGGAATGATGAAGAGTTTTGGGGCAAGCGGAATTATGCCGTTAATCCGATTGCAGACTTAGCCCACGAGGGTGTAGATATCATCGTTAATCTATCAGGTTCACCTTATAGTGCTGGTAAGCAGCAACTCCGGGAGTCGATGTTGCGACATGGTGCTGTCCGTTACCAGCAACCTATCGTTTACGCCAATCAGGTAGGGGGTAATGATGATTTGCTGTTTGATGGCAATAGTGTCGCCTTTAACCGTGCCGGTGAGATAGTCTGTCATGCCCGTGCTTTCGAGACAGACTTAGTAATTTTGGAATTTGATGAGCAAGAGCGAGATTTGCTACCGACAACAATAGCACCCGCACCTACCAGTCTTGATGAGGAAATTTGGTCAGCATTGGTACTGGGCGTGCATGACTATACTCGTAAGTGCCGCTTTAGTAAGGTTGTGATGGGCTTAAGTGGTGGGATAGATTCGGCATTGGTTGCTGCGATCGCATCTGTTGCATTGGGACGAGAGAATGTATTGGGTGTCCTGATGCCTTCTCCTTACAGTTCCGACCATTCGGTTAAAGATGCCCTTACCCTCGCCGCTAATTTAGGCATCAAGACGCACACTCTGCCGATTGGCGAGTTGATGCAAGGATATGACCATACCTTAGAATCGCTATTTGCTGGGACTGAGTTTGGCATTGCAGAGGAGAATATTCAGTCACGAATTCGAGGTAACTTGTTAATGGCGATCGCCAATAAGTTTGGCTATCTCCTCCTCTCCACAGGTAACAAGTCAGAAATGGCAGTCGGTTACTGCACCCTCTACGGCGATATGAATGGTGGCTTAGCTGTAATTGCCGATGTTCCCAAAACTCGCGTTTACTCCCTGTGCAAATGGCTCAATACTAGCGGAGTGGTGAAAATTCATTCAAATCAGCAACAAGAAATTATCCCAAGCAACATCCTCACCAAGCCTCCGAGTGCAGAACTTAAGCCGGGGCAAGTTGACCAAGACTCTCTCCCGTCCTACGACGTTCTAGATGATATCCTGGATCGGCTGCTTCACAACCATCAAACACCTACTCAAATTGTTGATGCGGGTCACGACCCTAATATTGTTAACAAAGTACTGCGGTTAGTTGCTGGGGCTGAATTTAAGCGTAGACAAGCCCCTCCGGGACTAAAAGTTACTGACCGTGCCTTTGGTACTGGTTGGCGGATGCCAATTGCGAGTCGCCCTTTACCTGTAAGTAGTGAGCAATCAGAAACTACTAAAAGCCTTCCTCAAACACTTGCTTAATGGGTACAGGGGGAAGGGGAAAAGAGAGATTAATCCTTTCCCCTTTACCGAATCAGTATAATTAAGCAATTTTCCTATTCAAAGCTAGCGAAATTAAGCTAGCTGTCACGGTTTAACGACTAAGAGGAGTGGCGGCATTGTAACTATTATGTAACTGACAGAGACATCAAATTAACGCTTTCAAGGAGCTTGACAACTTCTAAAGCAGCTGAGTTTATAAGATTAGTCGGCAAAAATTCCAGCACACTAAAGCCAACTATATCAAAACTGTCTTTTAAAGAAACTAACAGATTTTTGAGTCTGTCTATATGTATTCCACCTGGTATCGGGCAAGCCACATAAGGAAACTCTTCAGGCTCGATAACATCTAAGTCAAGATGGATGTACAGTTTATCAAAACCAGCTTTCTCCAACGTTGAGAATAGCGGCTCATACTCCCTATCATTAATTACCTTGGCTGAGAACACAGATAAATCGCTTTGCTGAATAAAACTTCTTTCAGGTAAATCGAAATCTCTCGATCCAATAAGAAATACTTGATTTGAACGTAATGTTGAAAAAGCTTGCTCCACAATATCCGTTTTACCTTCCCCTAGTAAAACGCGCAATGGCATTCCATGAAAATGAGAACTAGGGGATGAACTTGGCGTGTTTAAATCTCCGTGAGCATCTAACCATAGGACAGCTAAGGCTTTGTCGTATCTCTTGTTGAGGAAAGAAACGGGGGCAATTTCAACACCGCAATCTCCTCCAACTGTTAGGATACGTTCTGGATTATGAGTTTGTATAACTCTACAAGCCTCTAAAAGTTGGGAAAAAATTTGGCTGTATCCAAGAATGCTCTCATCAATGGTTAGTGAATAAGTTAGAGACGTAGAAATCTCAGTAAAGGAAATTCTATGGTGCAGAGATTCGTAAAGAAGCTTGGCACCCTCATACAGCTCAAACTTTCCTGAACCCTGCCACTGTGGGAAGAAGAGGTTCAAGGTTTCATGTAAAAGCTCTGACATGGATGGCTCACTTGATGCTAAATACTACTTCACCTTGCCCACCTAACGAATAAAAAATGTATTTATTTCTCTTTTTGTAGCTTGCTAATCATAGCGGTATTCCTTTTGAAGAATATTTTTATAAAAACCATAAGGTATTTCTATATTCAATAAACTTATTATTTTAAATAATTAAACATAAAATTAAATAATAATTTAATATTTTTGGCAGTAGTGGGCTTGACAGAAAGGCAGATTAGCTTGCCCCACCGCAGGGTGTTTATAAAACCATGTATATCTAAGCAAATTTTCCACAAGTGACTCACTCCCCGACTGGTCAAGAGGTACAGGCATTGCTGAAACACAGCGAAGAACGCTTTAGCGCTTTAGTCGCTAATATTCCGGGGGCTGTGTACCACTGTGCTTACGACGAAGCTTTAGGGCGATCGCCTTTACGAACGATGGCTTTCTTTAGCGAAGCGATTGAAGAGATTTCTGGCTATCCGCCGAGTGATTTTATCAATAATCGTGTGCGATCTTTTACCAGTATTATCTACCCCCAAGATCGGGCGCGAGTTGAGCAGGCTGTTCGACAGGGTATGCAGGCTAAACAGCCTTATGTTATTGAGTACCGGATTGTTCGAGCTGATGGCAGTTTAGCTTGGGTTTATGACAAAGGACAAGGCATTTTCAGTGAGAAGGGGGAGGGAGAACCACAAGAGTTGCCTCTACAGCTCAATGGGGTCATTTTGGATATTACTGATCGCAAACAAGCTGAAGCCGATTTGCGGTGTACCCAAACGTTCCTGAACTCTGTTGTTGAAAATCTACCCCTCGGAATATTTATTAAAGATGCCGTTGATTTGCGATTCATGTACTGGAACAAAGCCAGTGAGGAAGTATTTGGCTATTCCAGAGAAGACGTGCTGGGCAAGAACGACTATGATTTTTTACCACAAGAGCAAGCGCGATACTTACGTGCTAAAGACCGACAAGTGCTAACCGGAGGCAAGCTGGTAGAAAGCCGAGATGTCCCCCTGATGACACCCCATCATGGAGAACGGCGCATACATACAAAGAAAATCCCCTTGCTGGACGACAGTGGTACTCCCCGGTATCTGTTAGGGATTTGCGAAGACATCACCGAGAGTAAGAAAGCTGAGGAGGGACTGCGGGAATCAGAAAATCATTACCGCCGCATCTTGGAAACGGCATCAGAAGGCATCTGGATGTTCGATGTGGATAGCAAGACAACCTTTGCTAACAGCCGCATTGCCGAGATGCTGGGCTATACCGTGGAGGAAATGGTGGGGCGATCGCTTTTTGAATTCATGGATGAAGACAGTCGAATTCTAGCGCAAGCTTATGTAGAGCGCCGCCGTCAAGGCATCCACGAACGACATGATTTCAAATTCCGCCGCAAGGATGGCTCTGATTTGTGGGCAATTGTTTCGGCTACGCCAATTTTAGATGCGGCGGGTGAGTTTGTTGGTGTCTTGCGGATGATTACAGACATTTGCGATCGCAAGCAAGTCGAGGAGGCACTACAAGCCTCGCACCAGCAATTAGTCCACATCCTAGAACGAATCACCGATGCCTTTTTTGCCCTCGATCATCAGTGGCAGTTCACGTATCTCAATGGAGAAGCCGAACGGATTTTTGGACGAAATCGGGAAGAATTGCGAGGGGTAAATATTTGGCAAGCATTGCCAGAAACGGCAGATACGATCGTTGAACAGCAGTACCATAAAGCCAAGCGAGAGCAAATTCCTGTCATTTTTGAAACGTTCTGTTCGCAGTGGAATAGCTGGTTTGAAGTGCGTGTCTATCCCTGTGCAGAAGGGCTTTCCGTTTTCTGGCGTGACATTAGCGATCGTAAACAAGCAGAGAAAGCACTCCAAGACAGCGAACAGAGATTCCGTGCCACCTTCAATCAAGCGGCGGTTGGCATTGCTCATGCAAATTTAAAGGGTGAATTTCTCCGCATTAACCAAAAGTATTGTGACCTCTTAGGGTATACCCAGGAGGAAATGTTGACACAAACTTTCCAGGATATTACCCACCCAGACGACGAAGATGCCGATGTCTCCCAAATTTCTCAGCTATTAGCCGGGAAGATTCAGATGTACTCTATGGAGAAACGCTACATCACTCGAAGTGGTGCGTTTATTTGGGTTAACCTCACTGTCTCGTTGCGGCGTAGTTCATTCGGCATCCCGAAGTATTTTATTGCAGTGGTGCAGGATATTAGCAATAAGAAACAAGCAGAGGAAGCCTTGCGGCGATCTGAGGGCGAGTTGAGAACCAAAAATCAACAGCTTCAGCAAACCTTGCACCAACTCAAACAAACCCAAGCCCAGCTAATTCAGAATGAAAAAATGATCGGTCTTGGTCAAATGGTTGCGGGTATTGCCCACGAAATCAACAATCCCATTAGCTTCATCTACGGGAATATCGCCTACGCCCGTGAATATGCCTCTGACTTGCTGCACCTAGTACAACTTTATGGCAAATACTATCCGGAACCTATACCACAAATCCAGCAACAGATTGCTGCACTTGACTTGGAGTTCATAAAAGCAGACTTCCCCAAACTGCTTGAGTCAATCAAAAAGGGAGCGAAGCGCATTCGTACAATTGTCCTTTCTCTACGCAACTTCTCCCGTCTGGATGAAGCAGACATGAAGGAGGTTGATATTCATGAAGGCATCAGTAGTACCCTGCTAATCTTGCAGCATCGACTGAAAAAAGACCCTTCATCGCCTGAAATTCAGGTAATCCAAGAGTATGGTCAATTGCCTCTGGTTGAGTGTTATCCCAGTCAGCTCAATCAGGTGTTTATGAATCTCCTGAATAATGCTATTGATGCCCTAGAAACACAGCCTTGTTCGCCAATGATTGTAATCCGTACCGCAGTCAAGCATGAAGGCGGAGCCATTCATCCTTCCCATGTAATGATTAGAATTTCTGACAATGGTTCTGGTATCCCAGAAGATGTGAAACAACGTATTTTTGACCCCTTCTTCACCACTAAACCTGTCGGTGTCGGCACGGGTTTGGGACTATCGATCGCTCACTCAATTATTGTTGAAAAACACGGTGGCCAGCTAACTTGTATTTCAACACCAGGGCAAGGAACAGAATTTGCGATCGAGTTGCCCATACAGCCAATATAGTATCTACAACCACCAAGCTAACCTTAAATTGCCACAATGATAGCTGTGCGCCCCTACGGGGGATATGGGAAGACTAAGATTATGGCTTACGGAATGGAGATAGAAATCCGTGCGAACCAGTGATCAAATTAAGGCAGAAATCGAGGAAAAATTTGGTTTCTTCCCTCCTTTCTTTGCACCAGCACTAGAAACTCCACAGGTGATGGAAAACTTATGGCAACAAACACTTTCGGCTTACGTTGGTAATCCTCTATCGCCTCTTTTCAAGGAAAAGATCTCTGCGTACCTCTCACGTTATTGTCCTGTTCCTTACTGCATGATTTGCCATAGTTGTTCTTTACGCCCTCTAGGAGTCAGGGCACGGGAGGTACTGCAACTGTTGGAATCACCACCGCCAACGGAGGCTGAAATTGATGAACACCTCAGTCGGTTAGCTGCCTATCCGGATGGCTTGGCGATTTTACCAGAAGCGAACTCAGCACTAGAAGAAAGTCTCCTCTACTGTTCAATCTTTATTGCTATGGAACGAGAGGAGGCTGAGTACTGCCGGAGTCAACTTCGCCGCATTCTGGGACAAGTCAATTACCAGCACTTAATTTCGTTTATCGCTTATGTGAGGACTTGTCATGCGTGGATGGAAGCCCACCCGGAAATTGCCTATCAATACGAATCTGACAAGCGAGTGCAGGAGCATTTAGGACTACTACTGGCAGACGAACCTACTTTAATTGACTTTTTTGATAACTACACCGAGACAGTCAAGCGTGAACGCCAAACCAGGGCAGAACGAATGGCGACAATCGCAGAACGCAAGCGGAATGAAGAAGCCTTGCGCCAGAGTGAGAGGAGGTATCGCTCTGTCGTTGATGGCATCAAAGAGGTAATTTTCCAAACCGACATGACGGGTAGATGGACGTTTCTCAATCCAGCGTGGAGTGAAATTACCGGATTTTCTCTTGAACAAAGCTTAGGTAAAGCGTTGATAGACTACGTTCACCCAGATGATTGTCAACTTAGTCGGGAGCAATTCTACTCCTTAGTTTCAGGTCAAAAAGACTACTGTCGCTTTGAAGTTCGTTATCTAACAGTAAACGGTGGTTTTCGCTGGCTCGAAGTTGAGGCGCGGTTAACTCTCAATCCTGACAGTACCCTTCTTGGTACGTCCGGTATCCTTTATGACATCACTGAGCGTAAACAGGCAGAAGAAGAAATTCGTAACGCGCTTCAAAAAGAAAAGGAACTGAATGAACTCAAATCTTGCTTCGTCTCTACCACATCCCACGAGTTCCGCACTCCACTCACAACAATTTTAAGTTCGGCCCAATTGCTGGAACACTATAGCCAGAAATGGAGTGAGGACAAAAAACGCAGCCATCTCCAGCGTATTCAAAATATGGTTCAACACATGACTCAATTGTTGAACGATGTCTTACTCATTGGCAAAGCCGAAGCAGGTAAATTGGAGTTTAATCCAACTCCCCTTGATTTGGAACAGTTTTGTCTGAATTTGGTGGAAGAGTTCCAATTGGGAAAAGCCAGCACCCAAGATGCCACCACGAGAGCTTCTGTTGTCTTTGTGTCTGGGCAAAACCTCAATAGCGGTGCTTCAGGAGAGCTAGCGTTGCTTAGTAAGCCAGTATCCACTTGTATGGATGAAAAATTGCTGCGGCACATCTTTAGCAATTTGCTCTCAAACGCCATCAAATACTCACCAAGTGGCGGTACTGTACGGTGGGAACTGAATCTAACCGATACAGAGGCAATCTTCCAGATTCAAGATCAGGGTATTGGTATTCCCCCAGAAGACCAAGCACGATTGTTTGAATCGTTTCATCGAGCAAGCAATGTCGGTCAAATCCCTGGTACGGGATTAGGACTGGCAATTGTTAAAAAGGCAGTAGATTTACACAAGGGAACGATTCAGGTTAGGAGTGAAGTTGGAGACGGCACTACGTTTATAGTCACTTTGCCGTTGCCGTAAAACTATCGACCTCCAAATTTTCAACGGTTTTGAGTGCCGAATGAGTGACGAAGCTAGCCTATTCGTTGCTTTAATTGACTTGTTGAGAAGGAAGTCCTTGCAATCCGACTGAAGTCAGTAGTTTATTAAAAGCATTTGTCAGATCATAGCTATTTGGGCGATCACGTTGTAATTCAACTAAAGTAGCCAGCGTCTCATACCATAGCCGCTTGTTTGCATAGAGAGCGATACGCTCTTGGGGTGTTGCTTGTTGGACTCGACGTGCAAGAGTTGGGTCAGGTTGAACTCGCTTAATTCCACCACCAGCAAAAACATCTAGAGAACGGTCTGTCGGATTACAAACTAAAGCTACTGTCCAGAAGTACTCCTGATTTAACTTCAATGGAGGTAAGTTAGCAAAAGCAGGAAGACTAAGACTCATGATGCCGGGAGTACCGATAACTGTGTTATCAGTAGACTTCGCCAACGTATAGGTAGTCGAGTAAATCTCCTCTTGATTGGCATCTTGCAACATAAACTCTAGCTGGCTTGCTACTGTTTTGGGCATATACCAGAAAACGGTTGGATACTCAGCGATAGTTTCTCCTATCAAAGAAGCTGGAACTAAAGCAATGAGTGAATCATTACCTTGGATACACTTGGCACCCCGTGTACCTCCACCCTCCCTATTCACCGGAAGAGAACCACTAGTTGGTGGGGTGAAAGTATTTTCCCAGTCAGTTGGCAACTTGCCACTGATTGAGTCAGTTCTCAATTGAGGTTGCATTTGTGCAGGAGTATTGACTGCAATCCCTATTGCTAAACTCACCGCTAGCAGTGTCGTTAGAATTATGAACCGTGATGAGCGTTTAAACCAAGCCATAAGCTATGCGTTCTCTAGAAAGCAGGGTCTTTTTATTAAGATGGCAGAACAAAAGCCTAATGACAAAGTTTGTATGTAATTTAAGTCACACAACTTTAAATTATCCTCTCTATAGGGTTATTGAAAATTAACACTTTTCTTAATTTATAAAGCTTAATCTTCAATGACTAGGAAGAAAATTAATATCAAGGTAGTAATTTCAACTGAAATGCCAAAATTTGCTAAAAATTAGGCAATCTACTGGCATCTATCGTTTCCTAAATAGTCATAATACTGAACTTTCTTATGTATATTTTTTAAGTAACTAGGCTAAATCTACGTATGTCTACCCCCCAAGTTGTAGCCTTTAGACAACAGCGTAGAAGCTGACAATAGATAATTCTTGCTCTAGGTAGATTCAAGAATGTTTTGTGGAGCCTATATACTACTCAAGCCCGCCATACTTCCATGTTGGCTTGTAATAGGACTCATTATATGCCTTCCCCTCTAAAGTATCTTAGCTTTGCAGTAGCTACCTTGATTTTGACCTTCATTTCTGAGCGATCGCTCATTGGCGCGACTGTTAACAACGTTGCTTATCGCTCACTCGCACTTTCCGAGCAAACTAATTCTAGGTTGCCCGTACAAACGTCTGACTCGGAGGCAGAGCGACTATTTCGAGAAGGTGTTGAGCAGTTAGGTAGAGAGCAAAGGCTAGAAGCAAGACAGAGTTTCGAGCAAGCTCTGGACATAGAGCGGAAATTGGGTGAACCCGAAATCGAGGATGAGGCTAGTAGGATACAGGCTATTGAAGAACTCCGAAGCTGGGTATCAATTTATACTCCCCTCAAAGACGCAAACGACACTGTTGAATTTTCTAAAACAACTCTAGCGCTAGCACGGGAACAAAAAGACCGTGATAAAGAATTAGAAGCCTTAATCACGCTAGGGGATGCTTACATTTCTTTAGGCGAATATGAGCAAGCTGTAGAGTCTGCCAGAGCTAGCGTGACTCTTGCCCAAGAACTGCAAAATCTTCAAGCTAAGGCATCCGCTTTCATTACGTTAGCCAGCGCTTATGAGTCCCTCGCTTCAAGTAAGAGTGAGTATCAAAAAGCCACAAAGGCAGCAATCTCAGGCTTGACAACAGCGTGGAAAATCAAAGACCACTTTTCAGAAATGAAAGCACTAGCCATTCTTAGTAGTGTTTATAGCTCAATCAGTGAGGAGCAGAACGCTATTATTTTTGCCAAACAAGCTTTAAAGGTTGCGAAGCTAAACAATATTTCTAATCCGGTTGCACCTCCGTTATTAACACTTGCAGGTGTTTACCTCAAGGAACAAAACTACCAAAACGTAATTGCATCAACCGAGAAAGGAATTATTTCTTTACAAGATCTGCAACAGCCTGAGACAGAAGGTGCCGCTTCAGTAATGCAGAGTTTGGCTTATTTCGCAACAGAAAACTATCAACAATCTCTTGACTTGGCAGAACGTGGACTCGCGATCGCACAAGACGTTGAAAGTCCATTAGTTGAAGCCTTAGCTCTGATTGGTTTGAGCTTAAATTACTCCGAAGGCAGAGATTTAGAAAAAGCGCTTGAGCTGATTAATGAAAGTCGGAGTATTGCCCAAGAAAAAGATAACCCTGAGTTAGAAGCATTAACGCTGGAAGTTCGCGCCGAAATCTACAGAAATGCACAACAAAAAGAATCTGCGATCGCATCTTATCAAGAAGCCCTTTCAATTACAGATAGCTTTAGTGCTTTAGCAGGTATCGCTCGCCTTTACCAGGAATCCAACCTGTTAGCAACCGCTATTACTTATTACAAGCAAGCCGTTAACAAGAATGAAGCACAAGAACGTCGGGTGATTCCTGGATTACCCAGTTGGCTAGAAGAATCGTTTGGGCAAGGAATTCAAAATATCAATGGATTGCAAAGTACCGAAGTCTATCGCTCCTTAACCAGCTTACTGCTACTAGAAAACCGCAGGCTAGAAGCTCAGCAAGTCTTAGAACTCCTCAAAGGGCAGGAGTTACGCGAATATACAGGTGACCCTAAAGTCAACTTTACAGAAAGCGGTGAACCTGCCAGTTTGACCATCACACCTGCCGAAGAGCAGATTATTAGGGAATATGGTAGCTTAATCAGCTTTGGGTATCAGCTCAATGAATGTCAGCAAACTGATTGCTCCCAACTGGAGGAACTGCTGGAACAACGGGAGAGTTTAACAAAGCAATATTATCAAGCAATTGGGCGGCTAGAAACAGTTATTCAGGATAACAAAGAAACGGATGAAGCCTTCGTTGACCCTAGCCAGTTTGCTCTCAAAGCCCAAAGCATTGTTGAAGCTCAACCGAATACGGTACTGATTTATCCTTTGGTAATGGAAGATAAACTCTGGCTTTTGTGGGCATCCAAAGGCGGTATTCTCAAAAGTGTGGAAGTTTCGGGTGTCAGTCAAGCAGAGTTGGAAGTTACAGCTTTAAGGTTTCGCCAGTTATTGCAAAATCGTCTTTCCAATCTTGAAGAGGTGCAAGCGACAGGAAAGCAATTGTATGACTGGCTGGTCAAACCGTTGGAACAGGAACTACAAGCGAATAATATTAAAAATCTTGTGTTCTCGCTAGATCGCTCAGCTCGTTATATACCAATGGCAACGCTGTTTGACGGGGAAAAGTACCTAATTGAAACCTACAGCATTTCAACCCTGGTATCAGCCAATTTGACCAAGACACAATTGCCCATACAAGAGCAAAAGCTAGCAGGACGTCCCTTCAACTTTCAGCGTGTTAATGCTAGCGCAGGAGAACGCATTCCAGCGATTCCAGATCAGCAAGAGATGCGGCTGCTTGCAATGGGAGTATCGGAAGCGGTGGGAGGATTTCAAGCCCTGCCCAGTGTGATAGACGAGTTAGATGTGATCGTGCGGCGAGATAGTCTTGATCCCAAGGGAATTTATCCAGGTCAAGAATTCCTCAATCAGGACTTTAACTTTTTTACTTTACGAGACAACTTACTGAATCACGAGTTGCTACATATCGCGACTCATAGCGAATTTGTACCTGGACGAGCGAATCAGTCCTATCTACTACTGGGTACAGGTGAGAAGCTGGCAATTCCTACTATTAAAACTTGGCTCGATTTGCGTAATATCAATACCGTGGTGCTATCGGCTTGTGAAACCGCATTGGGCGGCCCCGGATTGGATGGTAGAGAGATTGCTGCCATTGGCTACTACTTTCTCAAAAGCGGAGCAAGCAATGTAGTTGCCTCGTTATGGAACGTGGATGATCAAAGTACGCGCATTTTGATGGAGCAATTTTATGAAAACTTATCCAAAGGAACGCCAGACTCACCTGTAATGAAAGCCAAAGCCCTCCGTCAAGCCCAACTGCGACTACTCAATGGCGGCAATCCAACCGATCCAGGTTTATCTCGATTGGGTCAAGCACCAAGGGTGAATGCCCCGCAGCGATCGCAATCTGCTGAGCAAGAGGAAGAAAATCTCCCACCCACTTCTAACACCTCTAACAGGAGTCCGTTTCGCCATCCTTACTATTGGTCTCCCTTCATTCTCATGGGGAGTGGGATGTAGGATAGCAGAAAGCCGTCAGCTACCAGCTATCAGCTATCGGCTTTTTTGTTTTCCCTGCTATGTCTCTTGTTTCACACACCTCCCGCTGTACCTCATCTCTCCAGGAAACCGCTATAACGCTCTTCGTGCCGGGTTGTCTCAAAAACCTCGTAGCGTCCCTTCCCTAATGCCTTTGCACGATACAACGCTGTGTCTGCATAACGCAGAAAGTCTTCTGGTTTTTCGTAATCAGTTGTACAGGCACCTTGAGGCACTTCTTGACTAAGGACGATGCCAACACTCGCTGCTGCGAAAACCTCGTGTCCATCCAAATGAAATGGTGCGCTTAACTCGTGATGAATCCGCTCAGCGACACAGATTGCGGGGTTAATATCTTCAATACTTTCAAGCAGGATGGTGAACTCATCTCCCCCTAAGCGGGCTACAGTATCTTCTGTACGCAGACAGGCTTCTAAGCGACGTGCGATCGCAACTAGCAACTGATCTCCTACCAAATGCCCCAAGCTATCGTTAACTATTTTGAAGCGGTCTAGATCTAAAAATAAAACAGCAAATCGATACTCAGGGTGTCGTTTAGCTCGCTCTACAGCATGGCTCAAGCGATCCATAAACAATGCACGGTTTGGCAATCCTGTCAATAAGTCATGAAACGCTCGTTCATGCAGCTGTTCTTTCGCCAGCTTTCGCTCTGTGATATCTTCAACCGTGCCTTCGTAGTACAGCAGCTCACCCGTGTGAAGGTCGCGAACTGCACGGGCATTTTCTGCAATCCAAATCACACTACCATCTTTGCGATAAACCTGAGCTTCAAAACCGGAGACAGCATCGTTTTCTTGCAGCAGACGAGTAAACTCAGCGCGTCGGCACGGCTCGACATAAAGCTGATGCCCAATATCCGTCAAACGTGCCATCAGTTCGGCAGGAGATGAATAGCCATACAACCGTGCCAGCGCCGGATTGGTACAGAGGTAGTATCCATTAACCGTCGATTGGAAAATCCCTTCCAAGGCATTCTCAAAAATACTGCGATATTTTGCTTCAGCTTGTTGTAAGGCTTCTTCAGAACGTTTGCGCTCCGTGATGTCGGTGATGAAGCCTTCAATACTTAGAGCCTTACCCGTACTATCAAATACTCCATGCCCTTTTTCCCACACCCACTTCTCGTGACCGGATTTTGTGCGGATACGATACTCCACTACATACGGTTGTTTTTGAGCCACACCTGTCTTAATCGCTGCCAAGACGTTTGGTAAGTCTTCCTCGTGAGTAATGCTATTGAAGGAAACTGCCCGATTTCCCATCAATTCTTCACTTTTGTAACCAGTAAGCATCAGGCAGCCTTCACTCAGGTAGGTCATCGAGCCATTAGGGTCGCTTGTACAGGAGAAGACTATTCCCGGCAGAGCATCAATCAAACTTGCAAGGCGGCGCTGACTCTCCCGCAAGGCTACCTCGATTTGCTTACGCTGAAGTACAGCGCCTAACTGAGCAGCTACGGCTGTAATTAGCTCTACCAATCGTCGGTCTTCTTGACGGGATTCAAACATGAAAAAGGTCAGCACTGCCAACACTTGGTCATCCGCCAGAATCGGCACACCAAACCCTGCTTTCAGTCCATAGCCTTTTGCCACACGGGAGCGAACAAAAAAGGTATCTGGCTCAAGAGAAACATCTTGAATCCACACAGGTTGCTGCAATGACCAAACTTGTCCTGGCAATCCTGCATTCGGTGCAAACGTAAAGTCTTCACTGTAGTGCTGAAAATCACTCAAGGGATTAGGAAGTGGGTGAGGCTGATTCTCAGAGGTTACCTCCAAAAAGCTCTGATCTCTATTCCCTTGCCTACTGCACCAAGCTGTTGAAAATTCTAAAACTGTGCCGTCAGCACTTTTTACCCAAGCTTCCCCAAAATCCCAGCGAGTTGCTTCACAAACCTTATTCAGAGCAACAGAGAGCGCCGATTGAAAATCAGGGGCTTCACTAATCGCTTGGGTCATAGTTTGCAACAGTTGAATTTCTTCTTCTGCCCGCTTGCGCTCTGTGATATCTAACATAACCCCTTGAAGGAAAAGAGGTTGACCCGCATCGTCAGTTATCACGACAGCCTCATCTCGGAGCCATACGACTGCGCCTGTATGAGTTAGGAGACGATATTCCCGGACAAAGGATTCACTTGGAGTATGGCTATGAGCCAACTGCGCTAATGCGTGGTGCCTGATAGCGGCTTCACTTTTGCGATCGCTAGGGTGGAGTCGTTGATACCATAAGTCAGAATTCGCCCACCACTCCATCTGGGAATATCCCAGCAGGGCTTCGATTTGGGGGCTGATGTAGAGTGTGGCACTCGTTTCATCAAGCGCCGCAATATAGGTAACGGCTGGAATTCGCTCTACTAGCTCGCGATATTTGGTTTCTGATGCCCAGAGCACCTCTTGTGCTTCGAGTTCGGTAATGTTGGTCAAGATACCCATTGAGCCAACAGGCTTTCCTTCGGCATCAAAAATTGGAGTACCACTGATCAAGATTGATAGGACTGCTCCTGACTTTCGCCGCATCTGGATTTCGTATTTGTCGTAAAGCCCTTGCTTGCATTGTTCACTTTTTGTTTGCAAGAGGTTATGGTCAGCTTCAGTAGCGGCAAGGTCTTGTTCGTATCTCCCAATCAACTCGTCCTTGGTGTAGCCCAAGATTTCGCAATAACGGTCATTTACAAACTGAATCCGGTTGTTGTTATCGACAATTACTACTCCCTCATTCATCCGTTCGATGAGGGTGCGGTATTTCAATTCACTTGCCCGTAGTTCTTCCTCTGCACGTTCACGATCTTCGCTTTGCTGCTGTGGTTCGCTGTTGTTTGTGGGATCAAAGGCAGTGACGAGGTTCACTGGTCGCTGCTGGAGTACCTCAGTTGTTTGCTTGTAGTCAGTAACATTATGAAAGAGTCCCAAGAGTGCAGGTTCGCCGTCAAAATCTAGCAATTGTAGTGAGACAGAACACCACAGGGGTGTACCGTCTGTATGCTGCATTCTGAGTTCGTAATTGCGGAGGTTTCCTTGAGTAGCGAGAATGTCTAGTATTCTCTGTCGGTCTGTTGGGTTGTGGTAGAAGTCTAAGGGTTGCTGAGAATTTCGCGATCGCCAAATATAAGCGTCAGCGCCTTCACTCATTAGTTCGACAGCCAGACCAAAAGTAGTGCAATAATCCTCGTTGGCGTACAAAATAACACCGTCTGCTAACCGGGAAACAACTAAGGGCGCTGGTATTAGCTTAAATAGGGCTGAAATCTCACCCCCTATAGTTGATGTCTTGGGTGTATCTGAAAAAAGTTCCAGCCTAGTCGTCGCTGGTTCCACTACTATCATTTGCTCAAGTAAGCTATTGTGCCTTCTCTTTAAACGCTCCACGGCTTTTCGCTTTTCAATGTGTTGTGGATTAATGCCATCTTCCAATTACTGAGATTTTGCTGCAGTCTCAAATCGCCAATCTTGATAAATTTGGCAGCATTCCTAACGATAGATAGCACAGTGAAGTAATGAAGTTTTTGACGTAAACCGTAGGAGGCAAGGTGTCTCTAACGCTTAGGGAGCAATCCTGCAAAATCTGTGTATGCTGAGCTAGCCTCAAGAGGTTTCGCTTGATTGTTGACGGTTAGGAGTTGGTACGGACTAGACATCGCCTTGACTCTGAATTCATTGATTCAGAAGCTAAAACGGTCAATTCCTTCCCTGGCTACGTTTCACTTCTCCCGTTTGGATGCAGAATCCTGTATTCTAACTCCCTGACTCAACCCGTGTTTATTAACGCGCACCCAGTTATTAGACGTAGTTGCATTCAGTCGTAGTATCTGACAATGGGAAAACGGAGAATAGGGTGCTATGCTCTCGTGCATCGCCGCATTTCTCCATCTGGAGCGTCGAGTACTACCTTTTAGTGCAACTTGATATAACTGATCAAACAATAATTACACTATGTCAACCCTTGGTAAACAGTTAAATAGATTACAGTTTTTGCCAACACTGATGAGCTGCACTTCAATTTAGACCTAGGCATTACTAGAAGATACAAGTAAGCTTTAACTCACGGCTGTTCTATGTGATTTAATAATTTTTTTAACAAGTTATTTGGTTGAATGCAAAAAGATTTAATTCTTAACAAACGACACCTGACTCCTTACCTATTTTTATTGCCTGCCCTGTTGGTGCTGGGGCTAAGTGTCTTTTGGCCGGCTTTACAAGCTTTCTATTTGAGTTTTACGCAATACGAATACGATCTCACCCAGGCACCGACGTGGATAGGTTTAGCCAACTTCCAACGCCTCTGGGCAGATGCCGTTTTTTGGCGAACCTTGGGAAACACATTGCTGTATCTGCTAGGTGTTGTGCCAATTTTAGTGGTCGTTCCTCTATTTTTAGCCGTTTTGGTAAACCAGAAGCTACGAGGAATTAGCTGGTTTCGGGCTTCTTTTTATACACCTGTAGTGATTTCTATGGTTGTAGCGGGGATTGCCTGGAAGTGGCTTTATGCAGAAACAGGTCTTTTTAATCAACTGCTCAAACAACTGGGTTTCGGCACAGGTATTCCTTGGTTAACGAGTCCCGATTGGGCGATTTTTAGTGTGATGGCAGTAACCGTGTGGAAGGGATTGGGCTACTACATGGTGATTTACCTGGCTGGCTTGCAGTCAATTCCGGCTGAACTGTATGAAGCGGCTGCAATTGATGGTTCCGATGGCTACTTGAAGCACTGGGACATCACAGTGCCATTGATGCGACCTTATTTGGTATTGGTGGCAGTGATTTCTGCAATTTCTGCGACAAAGGTGTTTGAAGAAGTCTACATCATGACTCAGGGGGGGCCACGTAATAGTTCTAAGACGGTTGTTTACTATCTATATGAGCAAGCATTCTCCGATTTAGAGATGAGTTATGCTTGCACGATTGGATTAGTTTTGTTTTTGGTGATTTTGGGCTTGTCGATTTTGAACCTGAAGCTTTCCCAAGAACGCGATCGCCAAACCTCTACGTTGAGTACAGTCACTAAGGGAGGTTAGGGGGGATCGCCACATAAGGCAGCTCGGCAAGCTCTTAATATTTACTCGATGAATCACCTCCAACTCGACTACTTGCGATCGCTTTTCATCACTGCCTGAGTTTTCCCTTGCCAATTAGTGTGATCCGAGCTAGCAATCATCTCTAAATTAGCAATGCGCTCTTTGAACTCCTTAACCCGATCAGAGGCTTCATTGCGAGTCTGAGATTTTTTGTCAGAGGATTGCCAAACTGCCACTGTACTCACAGCCGCCGCAGAAACTATAGCGATAGAAATAACGGTTCCATGGTTAGTGTCATTTGAAAGCGGAAGACAAAGCGCCAACATCCCAGTAGCGAATCCCCAAATTATTGAGGTTGCAGGTAGACGGATATCCATAGAGCTTTTTGAGGCTTTTTCAGATGGCAGTGTCATGGATTTGTCCTCATATTGGCGGTTTGGCTAGCAATTTATCAAACAATACTATTTAGGGGAGTCTACCAAAGACAGACTTAGGAAGCTGTCACCGGAGGCAGTAGCACCACAATTATGTAGGTTGGGTTGAGTTTACGAAAAACTATCACTGAGTAAGCCTTTTTTAGGCAAGGCTGACGCTCTCCCAACCTACAATCTCTTCTAACTGAGAAGTCTTGGACTGAATTCTACTTCGGCCCCATGCCGATTTTCCCGGCATAGACAGCGCGATCGCCTAATTCATCTTCAATTCTCAACAAGCGGTTATACTTGGCAACTCGTTCGCTACGGCACAATGAACCGGTCTTAATTTGACCGGCACGGGTAGCTACTGCTAAATCTGCGATCGTTGTATCTTCCGTTTCTCCAGAACGGTGGCTAATCACTGAGCGGAAGCCATTACGGGTTGCCAGATCAATCGTTTCTAGGGTTTCCGTCAAAGAACCGATTTGATTGAGTTTAATCAAGATCGAGTTAGCCGCATTTAACTCAATTCCTTTTTGCAACCTTGTCGGGTTCGTAACAAAAAGGTCATCACCAACTAACTGAATCCGTGAACCTAATTTCTGAGTCAGTAGCTGCCAATTCTCCCAATCCTCTTCATGCAACCCGTCTTCAATCGAAATAATCGGGAACTGTCCTACCAGTCCATCCAGATAATCAATAAATTCCTGTGGTGAGTGAGATGCCCCATCGTAGACATACTGACCTTCTTTATAGAACTCACTCGCCGCGACATCCATTGCTAAGGCAATTTCTTCCCCTGGCTTGTACCCAGCCTTTTCAATCGCCGCAATCAGCAATTCCAACGCTGCTTTATTGGATTCCAGGTTAGGAGCAAAGCCACCTTCATCACCAACACCTGTCAGCAACTTCTTATCCTTCAAAACCTTGGCTAGTGATGCAAATACCTCAGCCCCCCAACGTAATGCCTCCCGAAATGTCTCGGCACCCACAGGCACAATCATGAACTCCTGAAAATCCACATTATTATCCGCATGGGCACCACCATTGATGACATTCATCAACGGCACGGGCAATACATTAGAAAGTGGCCCACCCAAATAGCGATAGAGGGGAAGTGCTAAGTCATCAGCCGCCGCCTTAGCTGTTGCTAGCGAGACAGCGAGTATTGCATTTGCGCCCAAGTTCTTTTTGTTTGGGGAACCATCTCGATGAATCATTTTCAGGTCAACCGAGGCTTGGTCAAGTGCATCCATCCCCAATAATTCAGGAATAATTTTCTCCTTAATATTCCGTACCGCAATCAGTACCCCTTTACCGCCGTAGCGCCGTGAGTCATCATCCCGCAATTCGTGAGCTTCAAAGGTACCCGTCGAGGCTCCACTAGGAACTTGAGCTAATCCTACTGCACCTGTCGCCAAGCGCACTTCTGCTTCAACAGTGGGGCGTCCCCGTGAGTCTAAAATCTCTCTGGCATCAATCGCCTCAATGGCAGTTTCTGGCTTGTCTAACATATATCCTCCTGTACTTAGCGCTGATGGCAACAGTGCTTAACTAACTAGCGACAATCGAGAATAGATTATCCCGGTACGGTATTTTGTCAAATAGCTTTGCCCAAAACACCTGAAAAAAACATTATTGCCGCGTTTAGGATATACCGTGAATTGGCAACCCCGAACCATCTTTAATGATGTTTAGCGATCACAACTGTTGCATTCCCTACCAATTAGTAGGGATTTCCCCTGATAACGTTCTCGGATGGTAGCTCTCTTTACAATGGGCAGTAGAGTGAGAAATCTAATAAGGAGTTGAGAACAGCTCATGCGAATGCTACATACAATGCTGCGAGTCGGCAATCTTGATGAATCTCTCAAGTTTTACTGTGATGTCTTGGGGATGAAGCTGCTTCGCAAAAAAGACTATCCAGGCGGCGAGTTTACCTTAGCATTTGTTGGTTATGGGGATGAGTCTGACCACACTGTCCTCGAACTAACCTACAACTGGGGTACGGATAAGTACGATCTAGGTAATGCTTATGGTCACATTGCCCTTGGTGTTGATGATATTTACGGCACCTGTGCCCAAATTCGATTAAAGGGTGGAAAAGTAGTCCGTGAGCCAGGGCCAATGAAGCATGGTTCAACGGTAATTGCTTTTGTTGAAGACCCAAATGGCTACAAGATTGAGCTAATCCAGCTAGGAACTCAAGGTTCTGCCAAACAGCAAGAAGCTGCTGGTGCAGCAAGCAGTTAGTCCCTTTCTAGGAGTTGGAGGCTGGCAATTGGGGATTGGGATTAGGTAAAGCTATTCTCAATTGTTAACGCAACAGTGCTTATTCACGGTTCCTGCTACACTATCTAAAGAAAAAAAGAGCCACGAGGTGACTCTCTCAATTATCAGGGTGCATCTACTAAGCACAGTATAGCAGTAATGGGATGAAGGGTGTCACCCCCTATTTAGAGAAATAGTTCACTCAAAAGTGTATTTGAGTAGAAATAACTGGAGACGTGCTACGGTGCGTCTTTTTGTTGAACATGAGCATTGACGAGCAAAGAACCAAAGTCCATCTTTTGACAGTGGTCAGGTAAGCTAAACCTTACTGTAATAAAAGTAATAAAACTTATAAATATGCCTGAGTAGCAGGACTCTGATCAAAAACCTGCTGCGCTGTAGATAGTTCTCTTTAAACATGATTACAACCAGCAAGCCAGTAACCCGTAGAGCTTGGGCAAATGCGATCGCCCAACCAGCAAAAGAATTTTTACCAACTCCCTTACCTATCCTTTCCGGCAAGATTCCAGAAGGCTTAAAGGGTTCCCTTTATCGCAATGGGCCCGGACGCTTAGAGCGTGGTGGGGTACGAGTGGGACACTGGTTTGATGGCGATGGCGCGATTTTGGGTGTGCATTTCATTGAGGGAGGTGCTACTGGACTCTATCGCTACGTGCAAACGTCTGGCTACCAAGAAGAAGCGGCTGTGGATAACTTCCTCTACGGCAACTATGGCATGACGGCACCGGGACCGATTTGGAATCAATGGCTCAAACCCATTAAGAATGCCGCGAATACCTCAGTGCTGGTATTACCAGATAAATTGTTAGCACTGTGGGAAGGTGGAAATCCTCATGCCCTTGACCTTCAGACATTGGAAACGAGGGGAACTGATGATTTAGGTCAGTTGAAGGAGGAATCGCCTTTTTCTGCTCATCCAAAGGTTGACCCGAAAACAGGCGAGATTTTTAACTTTGGTGTTGCCCCTGGGCTGAATGCAACTCTGAAAGTTTACAAAAGCGACTATACAGGCAAAATTATCCAACAAAACTCAATCCCGCTCGATGGTTTGCCTTTGGTGCATGATTTTGTCATGGCAGGGCAGTATCTAGTGTTTTTTGTGCCGCCAGTACGGGTGAATCTCCTACCAGTGGGAGTTGGGTTGAGTAACTATAGTGATGCGCTAAAGTGGCAACCACACAAAGCCACTCAAGTTATTATCTTTGACCGTGAAAGCTTATCCCTAGTGAGTCGCAGTGAAGCCGAGAGTTGGTTCCAGTGGCACTTTAGCAACGGCTATGTAGACAATGATGGCTCAGTTGTTATTGATTTTGTGCGTTACCCAGACTTTCAAACGAACCAGCGTTTGAAAGAAGTCGCAACAGGGAAAACCCACACTGAGGGGAAAGGAACACTGTGGCGATCGCGTTTGAATCCACAAACGGGTAAAGTAACGCAGTTGCAGGAATTGTTAGATAGAGGTTGTGAGTTTCCGGTTGTGCCGGAGACGCTGGTGGGACAAGCTTCGCCCTATACCTACTTAACGGTACATCGGGATGGGGTTGATATGACTCAAGAAGTCTTCGGTGCGATCGCACGCTTCGACAACAAAACCGACAGCTTAGTTATGGCTGATTTGGGTGAGAATCGCTATCCTTCAGAACCCCTTTATGCTGCTGATGCCATAAATCCTGAGCAGGGTTGGATACTAACAGTTGTGTACGACGGTAATTCTGACACCAGTGAGGTGATGGTGTTTGATAGCAATGCTTTGGATGACGAACCAGTCTGCCGATTGGGATTACCTAATGTAATTCCCCATAGTTTTCATGGCAAGTGGAAACCAGCCTAGTTTTCCAATCACCTTTATCTCTCTCTTGAAAGTTTATCAAGAGATAGGTTGTAGCGATTCAAAAATAATGGTTGGCTGAAACAAGTTCGTAGTATCTAGTCAAAAAAAAGTGGCTTGCAATTTCCTGAAGCCACTATGTATCTCTTCTTGGACAACCAGGTGGAGGACTTTGTGTGCGGTCGCTACAGTCAACCTTTCCCTGCAATTCCTGTGTCAATGTTTGTTGTTGTCCAGAATCAGAGCGGTAGCTACTTGCTGAGTAAGCGTTAGCGCTTTGTAAATTAATGGCTATCCCAGTAAGTGCCAGACTGACTAATAGGGAAGAAGAGTAAATACGCATTGGAGGATGTCCTTTTCAGAAGGTTTGATTTCTGATTCGGGCTTCCCAAAGCGGTATCAGGATAAAAATCCAGAAAATAAAAATAATTACGCTGTTCAGCTTAGCGTAGATACGCCGATATGCTTAATGTGAACTTTGAGCCTTTAGTATTGAATGGCAAAAGGACTCAGAATTGGATACTACGCTCGCCTTTGCTCAATGTGTGAGTTGATTTAAGCCGAGAAAATGAAATTAATTCCACAGGCTTTTAGCGAAACTCCACTTAAGTGAACTAGACAACTGCTGTGCAAAAAATTCAGTCCATTGTAATGGACTTTTGCTACTCGCTGTGGGGTTTGAACCCTTGGCGGGTGATGCAACTTACGCTAAGCCACAAGCGCTGGAAGTAGTGGGAATGTAACCTCTGATTCCTTGAGCAGGTTAAAGAATGATTACTATCAATAGATAGCTACAACTTGAAAGGGTGTCCGTAATCTTGAATTCGTCTAGAAACTTCAAAACAACAACGGCTGGAACAGCCCTAGCAACCCAGAAGTCCCCTTTAGTGTGCCCAATAATTGGAATTACAGCCTACAAGCAGCAGGAAACTGGGAACTTCTATGCGCCAGTAGGTTATGTCAATGCAGTACGACGTGCTGGGGGTGTGCCAATTCTCCTGCCACCAGGCGAACCTGACCCTGCTGTTCTTATGGAAGCTGTGGATGGTTTGGTTTTCACAGGTGGAGGTGACCTAGACCCAGTAACCTACAACGGTGCGCCGCATCCGAAGGTTTACGGCGTAGACTCAGAACGAGACGCTTCGGAACTCGCACTCGCTAAGCTTGCACTCATGGCTGATAAACCTGTATTGGGTATCTGTCGAGGCTTAGAGGTGTTGATGGTGGCAAGTGGTGGTGACTTGGTGCAACACGTCCCCGATGAGTTTGGCGAAACGATTCTGCACCGACAGGAATTGCTAATTCCAGCAGAACATCGCGTGCATATCCTGCCAGACAGTCAACTCGCTAGCATGATTGGAACAACAGAGATATCTGTGGTTTCCTGGCATCATCAAGCGGTACGCACTGCACCACTCGGTTGGCGTGTCGTTGCAAAAGCACCTGATGGTGTGATTGAAGCACTGGAACATGAAGACCATCCGTGGGGATTTGCTCTCCAGTGGCATCCAGAACTTTCCCCGGCTGACCCTTTACATTTGCGTATTTTTGAGGCGTTCATTGTAGCTGCACATGAGCGGAAGCTTGAGGGATTAAGAGTTTAGTTGCTGATTTTCAAGGTTTTACTGGCGACTCGGCAGTGATGGGGGAACACAGTTGGGTGTTTCTCTCGCTATGCCACGCCTACTGTACTGTGCGGTAAGTTTTTCTGGTTAAGCGATCGCTTTTTCAGCCTTACTTTACAATCTTGCTTTACAATTCCTGACCACCTGCCCTCATTAGGGAATACGGATATAGGTAGATGTAATTAAAACTAATGACATTATCCTTATTTTTGGTGGTCTGTCACCGTATC
Organism: Symplocastrum torsivum CPER-KK1; assembly: GCA_019358875.1. GTDB lineage: Bacteria > Cyanobacteriota > Cyanobacteriia > Cyanobacteriales > Coleofasciculaceae > Symplocastrum > Symplocastrum torsivum. The sequence goes on along the minus strand of JAHHIF010000004.1, from coordinate 77,393 downwards.
TTGGGTGACACCGGAACCGATTCATGATTTTCCTCAAAAAGCTTAAGCTCCAACAACAAAATCAACCGCTCAGTGTTTTAGTTTTTAGTGTCGTTATTTACATCACTGGGCTAACATTTATGGGATTTGGGGGAGTCTCAACCTTGAGTTGCCAGCGTCAAGGAACGTCATCAACAACACTCAAGATACAAAACACCTGTAAGCTTGATAATTCGAGCTTTGTTACACCCCACCAACAAGATATTGCCTTGGCAGACCTGCTGAGTGCAGAATTGAAGCGTCACTCGCGAAGTTACCATGTTGCCTATCAGGTAGTGTTGCTCACTCAAACCGATGAAATTCCCTTAATGAATTCTTCGCCAACTGACCGAAACGCGAAAGTTGCAATGGTTGATGAAATTAATCAATTTTTGCAAAATCCTGAGCAGCAACAATTACACCTACAGCTAGAAGACTCTCGCTACAGCAGTATTTTTGGTTTTCTCTTAATTGCTACAGGGATTGGCTCAAGGCTTTTTGCTCGACAGATTATTAGTTGTCTTTCGGCTATTAGCAATGAAGCTGGGTAAGGGGTTGAAGGATTTTTCCTGGCTGTAGCAAAAGGCAGAGGGCAGAGGGCAGAAGGGAAATGATTGACGGGTCTTGGTTTCAGTATTTGGCAAGACTCATAATTTTCCAATCTCAAACAAAACAAACCTCTCACCTCAAACCTTGTTGAGGGTTTTGGCGTTGTCTTGCCGTAATCAGTCCCACCACAACTCCTGTGAGAGTCTTTACGACAATTTCTCCCCACATGATGCCTAGCAGTTGCAGGGGTGGAAATACACCCAAGAAGGCTATTAGGTTAAAAATTAGCGTGTCTATGGGGATACTTACCGCGTTAGAACTAACGACTTTCAGCATCCAAGAGCGATTGAGGAGTCGTTGGTAAACCTCTGTGTCTGCTGTTTCCGAAATTAGGATGGCAGTGAAGGAGGCAATGATGATGCGGTAGGGTACTCCCAGAACCACTGATTCAATAACACTAAGAACAGCAGCCAGGAAAATGACCTGGTACACTCGCCTTCTACCGAATTGGTGTAAAAGGTCTCGTTGTGTAAAGGTAATGCCAAAGATAAATGTCCCGACTGCCACTTGACCAAAAATTGGCAGGGGAAGAAACCAGGTGGCTGTATAGTTAGCCGCTAAAACAGCCGTGATGTAAATGAGGGCGGGAATTAGCAAGTCGTTCTTATAGAGTGCAGGTAAATGATTCTAGTCTATTTAATTGGAATTAGTTGGGTAGCTCAAGAGATAGTCAATATATAGGCTGGCTAAATAAGCTGTGGGAGACTTTGTGCGATCGCATCTTGGAACAGCGATGTCAGCGTTGCTCGGTAGAATAGAAAGATTCACTGCAACTGAATAACTTTCTTGTGGCTAAGTCAGACGAATTAAACCCGAAAACTGCGATTGCTCTTGCTCGTACTCCCCTTTACTCGCTTGCTCTAGAACAAAAAGCGCGACTAACTGCTTTTTCAGGTTGGGAGATGCCTGTGCAATACCTGGGTATAGGGCAGGAACACGAGTCGGTGAGAACTTCAGCCGGAATGTTTGATATTTCCCACATGGGAAAGTTTGCCTTTCAGGGGAAACAGCTAGTTGAACAACTCCAACCCCTAGTCCCTTCAGATTTGCGGCGGTTGCAACCCGGACAAGCACAATACACTGTCTTGCTTAATCCCAAAGGTGGTATCCTCGACGACATCATCTTTTATTACCAGGGTGAGGATGCTGCTGGTGTGCAACGAGGTGTGATAATTGTGAATGCTTCTACCAGAGTGAGAGATAAAGCCTGGATACTTGCTCAGATAGAATCAGCGGAAATTGATTTTCTCGACCTCTCGGCGGAAAAAGTGCTAGTTGCGATTCAGGGGCCTCATGCCTACTCACATTTCCAGCGCTTGGTTGAGGAAGATTTGACACCAGTAAAAGCCTTTGAACACCTAGAGGCAACCTTGCTGGGTAAATCCGCGTTTATCGCGAGGACTGGCTACACTGGCGAGGATGGGTTTGAGGTGATGGTAGACCCTGATGTTGGGATAGAACTGTGGCAAACTCTCGATAAGGCTGGTGTTACTCCCTGCGGTTTGGGTGCTAGAGATACGCTACGGCTAGAAGCGGCAATGGCACTTTATGGGCAAGACATTGATGAAACAACAACCCCTCTCGAAGCAGGTTTGGGTTGGGTTGTACACCTAGACAGCAAAGGCGACTTTATTGGACGCTCAGTGTTAGAACAGCAAAAAGCGACTGGGGTAGAAAAACGCTTAGTAGGGATAGAAATGCAAGGGCGTCACATTGCACGTCATGGTTATCCTGTCTTATCCCAAGGGCAAGTAGTTGGAGAAGTGACTAGTGGAACCCAATCACCAACACTCGGAAAAGCGATCGCACTTGCTTATGTTCCCACGCCTCTTTCTAAAATTGGTCAATCTTTAGACGTGGAAATTCGAGGCAAAACTTATCCAGCCGTTGTTGTCAAAAAACCGTTTTATCGCTCACCCTATCGAGCTAAATAAGCAGAAAGCCGTCAGCTATCAGCTATCAGCTTTTTTGTTTTCCTTGCTCTGTCTCTTGTTTCACATACTTGAGCTGTACCTCATCCTATTGAAAACCGCTATAACTGCGCCTAAACCTGCTTTGAGAATGAGTCGCTGTCAGTAGCGGTAGCGGTACACAGACAATTCAGGGTTACGATATGATACTTGCGACTTTTGCTGTAACCATGTCAACCTTGACCGTAGAAATCCTTTGCACTGAAGCAGCACTATTTTCAGCCGCCGAATCTCGACACCCAGAACCCTTACTTTACGGTGTCACGGACGGCAAAGCTGTGGGCACCTATTTGGAACAAAAGTTCAGACTTCATCTCAGGGGACGATACGAGTTTGTGGAGGGTAATTCAGCAAGTGGCATAGATTTTCCAGGACTACTTGTTGATGTCAAGGTAACAAGCATCAAGCAACCTCAATCATCATGCCCTTTCAAATCTGCACGACAAAAAATTTTTGGGCTTGGGTATTCACTTATTATTTTTGTCTATAACAAGACAGATAACAGTGAAGCTCGCTCTGCAAATCTCAATATTCTGCACACAATTTATGTGAGTGCTGAGAGAACAGCAGACTTCCAAATGACTCGTGGGATTCGTAATGTTCTAGAGAATGAAGGTAATAAAGATGACTTAATGGCTTTCATGCTTGATCGAAATCTACCTGTTGATGAAATTGAGGCATCCAATATCGCGGATGAAATACTTGAAAATCCTCCTATACAAGGTTTTCTTACTATCTCCAATGCTCTGCAATGGCGACTCCAGTATGGAAGAGTAATTGAGCGTGCTAGTCAAGAAGAAGGTGTGATCGCTGTTTATAGGGCTAACCGATGATTCGTACTGTACACAGAGCAAAAGTAGAATATGGAGATTTTCAAACGCCGTTAGAGCTAGCTGAGAGGGTATGTCAACAGTTGATAAAACTTGGCATCAGTCCTGATGTCATAATTGAGCCGACATGCGGAGTGGGTAATTTTGTTGAAGCTGCTTCACGTTTATTTCAATCACCAGACAAGATTATCGGAGTTGAAGTAAACCAAAACTACTTACAAGAATTTAGAACGAATAAGCAGTTATTAGAAGATGAAAGAATAGAGATTAAACACGGAGATTTTTTTCAGTTTGATTGGTTGCCACTGGTAAATCAGCTAGAGGGTAAGCTGCTAGTACTCGGTAATTTCCCTTGGGTTACGAACTCACAACTAGGAAGCATTGGTGGTGAGAACTTACCTAAAAAGAATAATTTTCAAAACCATAATGGATTTGATGCAATCACGGGCAAGAGCAACTTTGATATCTCAGAATGGATGCTAATTCAGGTTGTTCACTGGCTACAAAATCGTGACGCTTATCTGGCAATGCTTTGTAAAGCTCCCGTTTCAAGAAAACTATTGAGCTATCTTCATTCTAAAAAACTTAATTTAGCTTACTGTGCAACTTATAAAATAGATGCTAAGAAGTATTTTGATGCAGATGTTGAAGCCTGTTTATTGTTTTGCAAGTTTGACACAAATTCACAAAATTACTTTTGTGATGTATTTAGTAGTCTTGAAGGCTTAGAGCATCACCAAATAGGATATCGAAATAATATTCTTATCAGAGACACAGCTTCTTTTGATAATCTGAGTAGATTGTACGATGTAGGTACTGGAACGAAATGGCGCTCTGGTATCAAGCACGATTGCTCAAAGGTGATGGAGTTTCGCAAGGTCGATAATACTTTTATCAATGGGCTAGGCGAAAGTGTTGAGATTGAAGAAAGTTATCTTTTTCCTTTAATTAAAGGCTCTGATGTTGCTCAAGATCGAACCAAGGCTACTGATAGATATGTTTTAGTTACTCAAAGATTTGTTGGCGAACCAACTGAACCTATAAGAGATTTAGCTCCCAAAACTTGGAAATATCTAGAGGCTCATGCAAACTACCTAGATAACAGAAAGAGCAAGATCTACCAGAAAAATCCCCGATTTTCTATTTTTGGAGTTGGTTCATACACTTTTACATCTTGGAAAATTGCGATTTGTGGGCTTTACAAGAAGTTAGACTTCAGATTAGTAGGAAAGATAACTGACAAGCCCGCTGTTTTTGATGATACTGTTTACTTTCTCAGCTTTAATGATGAGGAAGTTGCATACAGGACTTTTGATCTTTTGACCTCTCCATCAGCAATAGAATTCTATTCGTCTCTAATCTTTTGGGATGAAAAACGCCCTATTAAGTCCAGCATCTTGAATAGATTGAACCTCAGAGCATTGCTGGAGGCAAAAGCTTTGGTAGGGGATGAAGATTTTGGCTGTAGGGTGAACAAATATCGCTAATTGAGGCGCTTACACTCTTGCTGCAACTCCGCAACCTCACAGGGGGAAATTTTATTTAGTTGATTCAGTCAGAGCAACAAACACTCATCACGTATGATTCATACTCATTAGATGCGTTTGCCCTGATGCGATCGCACAATCAACTCAACAAATTCCTGCAAGGTTTTCCCATATTGCTCCGCTGCCGCCCACATAAAATCATTGTGACTCGCATCATCTACCCATAACGCCAACTTGGGTTCAGAAGCCGCAGCGAAAAGTCGTTGTCCATGGTGGAAGGAAACAACCTCATCAACTCTCCCATGCATCACCAACACTGGGCAATTCAATCTTTTAATCTTGTCAATATTGCGGAATTTATCAAACGGTAGAATCGGAATCGGCACCACCACGCGAAACGCCGAAGTAAATGCACTTTCCATAATTAAACCAGCTACTGGTTTTCGAGCGGCTAAATCCACTGCCGAACCTGCACCAACTGAGCGTCCGTAAACAATAATTCTCTCTGGTAACACACCCAATTTCTGAGTTAAATACTCATAGGCTGTGTCCACATCTCGATAAGCATTGCGTTCTGAGGGCTTACCTTGGCTAGTGCCATAGCCGCGATAATCGTAAGCAAACACACTAAACCCAATTGTTTGCAATTGTTGCAGCACTGGCTGGATGTCGCCCAAATCCTCAGCATTACCGTGAATATAGAGAATTGTGTAAGTAGATGCCGGATTGGGTCGATAAATCGCTGAAAGCTGAATCTGATCAGCCGTCTTCAGTTTAAGAATTTCACGAGTATCTTGATAGCTAGAGGGTTGAGGCAAAAAAATCTTTCCATCTGCAACGAAGAAGATGTATAAGCAAAAGAAAGCGTAGATAAAAATTACAGAACGCACAAGCCGTTTGATAGTAAATTCACCCAATAGTAGTCGTCTGAGAGTTGATTTATCCATAGTGTGAAGTCAAAATAGCTCTACCGTATTTCAGTTAACCACTACGGTTTGTCACAATCAGTTAGCTTAAATTTGAATATCGGGCTTCTTGGAAGTTGTAAACTTAGCTCTGCTGTGTAATGAGGACGTGACATGGGCTTCGAGTATCCAGAGGATTTGAAATACCTAGATACCCACGAGTATGTACGACTCGATGGTGAGATTGCGACACTTGGCATCAGCGAGTTTGCTGTTGACCAACTAGGGGACATTGTATTTCTGGAATTGCCAGAGGTGGGTGATGCTTTAGAAAAAGGTGAAACCTTCGGCAGCATTGAATCAGTCAAAGCCGTTGAGGATATGTATGCTCCCCTTTCGGGGACTGTAATTGAGCGTAATGAGGCGATGATAAACTCTCCCGAACTGATATCAGAAGACCCTTACGGCGAAGGTTGGTTCTTGAAGCTGCGAATCAACGACGCGGATGACTTAAATGATGCGTTATCTGCTACAGAATATCGCGCACAGGTGGAAGGAGAGTAGAAAGTTATAGCAGAAAGCCGTCAGCTATCAGCTATCAGCTTTTTTATTTTCCTTGCTCTCTACGCAAGTTTCACACACCTTCCGCTGTACCTCATCCCTCCAGAAAACCGCTATAAGGTTAGGACATCTAACGGCTGAAACGACCACGTGCCAGTAATAAACCTTCTGCCTTCTGCCTTCTGCCTTTTGCTATAACTTCAGTTTTGGCTTTTCTACGCCGACGCTTGTCCTGTACAGCAAGTAAGCGGCACTGAAAGCTATTTTTGAGGGTATGTTACAGAATAATAAGTGGTTGCGCCGGTCAAAAAACTCGTGACGCACCATAGCCCTTCAACGAATCGGTTTGATATGCGTAATTTGGATGTCACAGTTAATGACGAGGTGAAAGCTCATCCGTTGATTCTTGACTCTCAACCATCTTCTGACAAGCTACCTGCTCTTAGTGATTCTTTTGCAAGACGGCACATTGGTCCAAGTACCGAGGACGTGCAGCAGATGCTGGATGTCTTGGGACTCGCAACCCTTGAGGACTTGATCGATCAAACAGTTCCGCAAGCAATTCGGCTCACTCGACCGTTGCAATTGCCAGCACAACAGAGTGAGTATGCTGCTTTGCGGCAATTAAAAGAAATTGCCTCCAAAAATCAGGTGTCCCGGTCGTTTATCGGTACGGGATACCACGACTGCATTACCCCACCTGTGATTCAGCGCAATATTTTAGAAAATCCAGGCTGGTACACTGCCTATACACCTTATCAAGCTGAGATTGCCCAAGGACGTCTAGAAGCACTGCTCAATTTCCAAACCATGATCATTGACTTAACAGGTTTAGAAATTGCCAATGCATCTTTGCTGGATGAAGGCACAGCAGCAGCAGAAGCAATGAGTATGAGTTATGGCTTGTGTAAAACAAAGCGCAATGCCTTCTTCGTCTCCCAAGCTTGCCATCCCCAAACCATTGAAGTCGTGCAAACCCGTGCAAAACCCTTGGGAATTGATGTGATAGTAGGCGACCATCAAAGCTTTGGCTTTGAACAAGAGATTTTTGGCGCACTGCTACAGTATCCAGCGACGGAGGGCACGATTTATGACTATCGAGAATTTATTAATAAGGCTCATGAGGCTGGTGCATTAGTAACCGTTGCCGCAGACCCCTTGAGTCTTGCCCTCTTGACACCCCCCGGAGAATTTGGGGCTGATATTGCTGTTGGAAGTACCCAGCGCTTTGGAGTTCCCTTGGGATATGGGGGGCCTCATGCGGCATACTTTGCCACGCGAGAAGCCTACAAGCGGAACGTTCCAGGGCGTATTGTTGGTGTCTCTAAAGATGCTCAGGGCAAGCCAGCACTGCGTCTTGCCCTCCAAACTCGTGAGCAACATATCCGGCGAGATAAGGCAACTAGCAATATTTGTACGGCTCAAGTGTTGCTGGCGGTTATGAGTAGTATGTATGCCGTCTACCACGGTTCAGAGGGAATCAAGCGAATTGCTCAGAATGTCCATCAGTTGACTTTGGTTCTGGCAGAAGGGTTGAAGCGTCTTGGCTATAGCATTGGGTCAGAAGCATTTTTTGATACCCTACGGGTGGAATTGGGGTCAAAATCTCTGCAAGAGATTGTAGAAGCTGCCCAAGCGCGACAAATTAACTTGCGTAGCTTTGATGAAACGGCTGTTGGAATTACTCTAGATGAGACAACAACTGTCGCAGATTTAATCGACCTACTTGAGATTTTTGCGGGTGTAGGCGAACAAGGCGCTACGCCTCTACTGTTCACGTTGGAGGAGTTAGCAAGTCAGGTCAATACTGATTTTGACGAACCCTTTGCTCGTACAAGTAGCTACCTAAGCCATCCTGTTTTTAACCGTTACCACTCGGAAACTGAGCTATTGCGATATCTAAATCGCCTGCAAGCGAAAGATTTGTCGCTCACAACATCAATGATTCCCTTAGGTTCCTGCACAATGAAGCTGAATGCAACGGCCCAGATGATGCCAGTAACTTGGGCAGAATTTGGCAAGCTTCATCCCTTTGCCCCTGTGTCACAAACACGAGGGTATCAAGTTCTGTTTCAGCAGCTAGAAGAATGGTTGGCTGAAATCACTGGTTTTGCGGCAATTTCTCTTCAACCGAATGCGGGTTCTCAAGGCGAGTACACGGGATTACTCACGATTCGTCAGTATCATGAAAGCCGAGGTGAAGCGCACCGGAATATCTGTCTGATTCCCCAGTCTGCACATGGGACAAATCCTGCTAGTGCAGTGATGTGTGGGATGAAGGTGGTGGCAGTTGCCTGTGATGAGATGGGCAATGTTGATGTGGAGGACTTAAAAGCGAAAGCCCAGAAGCATGGTAATGAACTCGCGGCTTTAATGGTTACCTATCCCTCTACTCACGGTGTTTTTGAGGAGCAAATTCGAGAAATCTGTGAGATTGTCCATACTCATGGTGGGCAGGTTTACATGGATGGAGCAAATATGAATGCCCAAGTTGGGTTATGCCGTCCAGGAGACTTCGGGGCAGATGTCTGTCACTTGAATCTACACAAGACATTTTGTATTCCCCACGGGGGCGGTGGCCCTGGGATGGGACCAATTGGCGTGATGCCCCATTTGGTGCAATTCTTACCAGGGCATTCGGTTATCCCAACTGGTGGTAAGCAAGGCATTGGTGCTGTGTCGGCTGCGCCTTGGGGTAGTGCGAGTATTCTACCGATTTCTTGGATGTACATCGCGCTGATGGGTGGCGCTGGTTTGACGGAAGCGACTAAGGTGGCAATTCTCAATGCCAATTACATTGCTTCTCGATTAGCGCCTTACTACCCGATTTTGTATAAAGGGAAGACGGGTTTGGTGGCGCATGAGTGTATTTTGGATTTGCGATCGCTCAAAAAATCTGCTGGCATTGAAGTGGATGATATTGCCAAGCGCCTGATGGACTATGGTTTCCACGCCCCAACCGTCTCTTGGCCTGTAGCGGGGACAATGATGGTGGAACCCACAGAAAGCGAATCCAAGGAAGAACTCGATCGCTTTTGTGAGGCAATGATTGCAATTCGCAAGGAAATTGAGGAAATCGAAGCGGGTAAGGTAGATGATCAAGATAATGTCTTGAAGAATGCACCTCATACAGCAGAAGCTTTGCTTACTTCAGAATGGACACATCCCTATTCTCGTGAACAGGCTGCCTATCCGGCACCGTGGACTCGTGAATCTAAGTTCTGGCCTGTCGTGGGGCGAATTGATAATGCGTTTGGCGATCGCAATTTAGTCTGTTCCTGCTTGCCGATGGAAGCCTATACATAAGTTAGGATAGAGCGATCGCATCTTTCGAGGGTTGCCGTAAGTGCAGTTGATGAGAAAATGCGATCGCCTAGCCTTTCAACAAAACACCAGACTTACTACGGCACCACTGTTACAGGTGTTCCCAAACTAACCAGAGGATACAGTTCCTCAATATCCTTGTTGTACATCCGAATGCAACCATGAGATGCGGCTGTCCCTACTGAACTAGGGTTAGGCGTACCATGAAAGCCAATCCATTCTCTCCCATTTGTCCAAAACCCAATCCAGTAACGCCCCAGAGGGTTTCCTGGAGTACCCCCTGCAATAGCCTCACCTGTAGTAGGGTGTATCCACTTAGGATTTTCAAGCATCTGAGCTACTTGGAAATTACCCGTTGGCGTTTCCCAACCTGCGCGACCGACTGCAACCGGATAAGTTTTAATTAGCGTATTTTCGTGATAAAGGGTTACTTGGCGCCGACTGAGACTGATTTCTAAACGTATAGGTTGAGTAACTACATCTGAAGAGATGTTTGTTGTTGTTTCAGGCTGTTCTGCTGCTAATAAAACTTGAGGGCTATAAGCTAAGCCAATTGTCAATACCAAACCAACCCAAGTTACTGATCGTTTTAGCATCTTTATTTTATGCACCAAGACAATCCATTTTATGCAGTAACACAACCTATTCTAAACTTATAAAACAAATATCACTTCCGCTTAAACTTCTTTTATCCCTTATTAATCCACCTTATTTTCAAAAGTAGAAAGCACTAGCCTAGGGATTATTAGTGAAGTGACTAAACGGAAGCGATATTCAACATTTAAACCAATGGAGACAGCAAAATCATCAAGTCAGGCAGTCCTCATATAAGTAGAAGACTGCCTGAAAAACTAACTACCAAAGCGCTCTAACACCATCAGTATCTGCTCCAGTATTTGTGTTGAAAGTATCATTATTCATTTGTTGACCACTGGTAGCGCCACCAGTATTAGAACCATCAGTGTTCATTGGCTGAGTCTGAGTGGTAGTGCCAGTGGTGGTTCGTCGCTGTATTTGGGTTTCTTCCGTCAAAGTACGACCAGTGCCAGTTGTGCCAGTTGTACCCGTCGTACCAGGTTGCTGAACACCCGTCGTGCCAGGTTGCTGAACACCCGTCGTGCCAGGTTGCTGAACACCCGTCGTGCCAGGTTGCTGAACACCCGTCGTGCCAGGTTGTTGTACACCTGTCGTACCACCATTATTCATTTGTCCGCCACCTTGTGTGGTCTGAGCTAATACAGGGAGACTAAGGAAAACACTAGCAACAGCGACTCCTGCGAAACTTACAAGGTTTTTGATTGACAGTTTATTATTGTGTGCGCTCATTGTATTTCCTTGATTTGATGTTAGAGGGTTTGAGCTTCTATGCCATTTCGTTAAATTCGAGCAAGTTTCTTTTGATTTTTAACGAGGAATGAGCTATCGCCTTGTCGAGATTTATCGGCATTATTGTTGAAACTCCCTGTCAAAGTTAACCTTATTAATTTTTCTACTCGTCCGACTAAAGAAAGATTGTCTATTGCTACGTTATCTTGTCATTTGGCTCACCTTTTCCAGCGAAGTGCCCTAGATATAACTGTTTCAGGTAATTTTTTCCCAGGAAATATAAATATATATTAGGGGGGAAGGCAGAATTAAGAAGCCTAAAACATTCCAACTACTTCTTCTTCACTCCTATACCTTGGCGAGAATGCGATCGCAACTTTAACCAATTAGCTTTGGTACAGCACCGTCAGCAGTAGCACTCCCTGGCTTAGTCGTTGCACAATAAGAGGGTGAGTTCGTTGATCTTGCTGCCTCCTATGCCGACTGTACTAACTGATGCCAAAAATTTACTCTCAGAGCTAATTGCCCGGTATCGCTCCCGTGTGGACTACTTAGCGATTCGTTTAGAAGACTCAAAAGGGACGAGTATTCTGTTGCAGGGCGACAAGGTGGAAACCCTAAGTGAAGGTCTCTCCATTGGTGGGCAAGTAAGGGCTTGCTACAAGGGAGGCTGGGGCTTTGCGAGTTTCAACCAGCTTGCGACATTATCAGAGCAAGTTGAGGAAGCGATCGCTGCTGCAAGAATTGTGGGTGATGAAGATACAGTACTCGCTCCAATCAAGCCAGTCCAAGCCGTTTGTCAACTGCCTTTAACAGGTACTGACCCGCGCCAGATTCCTCTCGCTCAGAAGAAAGAATTGTGCGATCGCTACAATACCATTCTGAAAAGCATTGACCCTCGCATCACCACAACCTCTGTACGTTATGGAGATAGCACCCAACGAGTCATCATTGCAACCTCAGAAGGAACCCTGATTGAACAATCGTGGGTGGATATGGAAATGCGCTTCTCTGCCACTGCCCGTAATGGGGATATTGTACAAACTGGCAGGGAAACCACTGGCTCTCGCAAAGCTTACGAAGACCTGACGAATCTAGATGAACAAGTCCGCAGTGCTGCCCAACGAGCTGTAAATGCCCTCTCCTTACCACCTGTGAAGGGAGGTACCTATACCGTAGTCATTGACCCAGTCCTTACGGGTTTATTCGTTCATGAAGCCTTCGGACACCTTTCAGAAGCCGATATGGCTTACGAAAACCCAGACTTACTGGAAGTCATGAGCATGGGGCGTCAATTTGGACCTAAGGAACTGCAAATCTTTGATGGCGCAGCACCCGAAGGGCATCGCGGTAGCTACTTCTACGATGACGAAGGCACACCAGCGACGAAAACTCAGCTAATTAAAGACGGTATTCTAGTTGGTCGCCTTCATTCTCGTGAAACGGCTGGGAAACTGGAAGAGACACCGACCGGAAATGCCCGTTGCCTCAACTACCATTACCCACCGATTGTCCGGATGACCAATACCTGGATTGAGCGAGGAAAAACGCCTGTTGAAGATTTATTCAAGGGCATCAAAGAAGGGGTTTATGCTCGAAACTGGCTAGGCGGGATGACCAATGGTGAAATGTTCACCTTCAGCGCTGGTGAAGCTTGGATGATTCGCGATGGCAAGCTAGCTGAGCCAGTGCGAGATGTTACCCTTTCTGGAAACGTCTTCAAAACCTTGGCAGATATCGAAGCGATCGGGGATGATTTCTACTGGGATGAATCCGGTGGCTGTGGCAAAGCTGGACAAGGGGGCTTGCCTGTTGGTTGTGGTGGTCCAAGTTTACGGATTCGCGATGTTGTTGTCGGTGGCGAAGCCTAAACAAGATTAATCCCGACTTAAAGCCAAAATATGTGATCCAGGAAATAGACAAAACTAATAGTCTTTGGTAGTCTTTGGGCTATTGATTTCTCCATGGAATTAGGTGGAATAGAGAGATATGTCTTCTTGGCAGGCTGGGCAGGTGAAACAGTTAAATCCAGATCAATTGGAGCAACTCAAGGAAATCGGAGCGCATCTACGACAGATCAGGCAACAGCAGTCTATCCCTATAGAAGAAGCTGCTGCCAGAACATTTTTGCGATTGGGTTTGGTGAAAGCTTTAGAAGAAGGGCAACCCGACCAATTGCCTGAGCCAATTTTTATTCAAGGACTAATCCGTCGCTATGGGGATGTCCTCAACGTGGACGGTGCGGCTATTGCCCAAACGTTTCCTGTCAGTGTATTACCGGTACGTTCTGAGACGGAGCGGACGGATAGTGAAGACGTTCCTACGGCTTCATCTTCTTCATTCGAGGCTCCGTCGTTCTCGATAGAGCCTTATCTCGACTACATTCTAAAGCCTAAAGTCGGTTACGCTCTTTTGGCGATCGCCGCTCTGGGTGGGCTGTTTTTTCTTCTCTCGAAGCTACCAAGCGCTAAACCGAAGGTACAAACACAAAGCTCATCTGTAGCAACCGCACAACCTAAAACTCAATCTAGTGCTCCTATTGAAGTTCAGGTAAGTCTCAACGATGACTCATGGCTATCCGTGATCGTTGATGGAAAAACTCAGTTTGACGGTGCTGTAAAAAAAGAATACCGGAAAACTTGGGCAGCACAGAAAGAGCTGAAGATTAAGGCGGCTGATGCAGGTGCGGTGTTTGTTTCTACTAAAGGTGGAGAACCTAAGCCAATAGGAGAGGTTGGTGAGGCAAAGGAAGTTATCTTTACACCAGATAAGTAGCCTGTTGCTTTATTTCATCTTGTGGCTGGGGGAAAGGGAAAGGAAATTTCTTTTTATTAAACTTTGCTTGCAGATGTGTAGCTAGGTGTCGTTAATTGGTAATATTTTTTGAGTAGAGAATTAAAGGCGCGTTGAACTTAGGACAGGGCTAAATCTACTTCTTTGAGAAGGGCTTCTCGTGTAGAGGAGTTATTCAAAACAACGTCAGCACGAGCAACTTTTTGCTCGATGGGTAGTTGGCTTTTGAGGCGAGCTTGAGCGTTTTCTAGAGATAGGCGATCGCGTTCTCTTATACGCTGTAGTTGTTGTTCTGGTGAGCAGCTAACTACCCAAATTTCAGTAACTAAATCAGTCATCCCGGCTTCGATCAACAAAGGTATAACCAAGACAACTGTAGGAGCAACTAGACGATCGAGTTCTGAGTGAAAACGCGATCGCACGTAAGGGTGTATCTGTTGCTCCAACCACTGTCGCTCAGCGGGATTACTAAAAACAATTTCTCCCAAACGCTTGCGGTTGAGTGTACCATCAAGCAATTGAATCCCTGAACCGTAGCGTCCGGTAACTTTACTCAGTACAGGTGAACCCAGTTGTACGGCTTCCCTGGCGTAAATATCTGCATCTAAAACGGGTAGCTGGTAAGCACTAGCTAAGTAGTCCGAAACAGTGGTTTTACCACAGCCAATTCCCCCGGTTAGACCAATAATTCGCTTCAAGAGTTAAGAGGAATGAGTTGTTATAGATGTTATCGCTCTTGTGTCACTCTAAGCAAGCGCAAACGGTGAAAGCCTGATAGGGCAGGAGTTCTCGAAATTGGTCTACGGGTGACACAACAACCTCATTTTGCAGATGGAAGGGTCGCTTCGCGTTAGATGCGGCTCAATAAAGCGGTAAACTTAGGGTCAATCCAGGCAAGAAGTCTTCACCGGATAACTCGCACGGAAGAGCAACCACTTCCACATCCCGTCCTTGCCGATAAATTTCTACCTGCTGCTGTTGGGGATTAATCATCCATCCCAATTGCACCCCTGCATCCAGATATTCCCGCATTTTCTGGCGTAGCGTTTCTAACTCGTCTGTTGCTGACCTGAGTTCGATGACAAAATCTGGTGCAATGGGGGGAAATTTGCGTCTTTGTTCAGGAGTGAGTGATTCCCAACGTTGCCGTTGAATCCAAGCCGCATCTGGAGAGCGGTCTGCCCCATTGGGTAACTTAAAGATGGTAGACGAACTAAACGTATAACCAAGTTGGGTTTGGCGATTCCAAATCCCCAAGTCGATAATCAATTCTGCTTCCCGATTGCCGCTTTCTCCTCCAACGGGTGACATGATAATTAATTTTCCCGAAGCCGTTCGTTCAAACTTTAACTCGCGGTTATTCTGACATAACTGATAGAACTGTTCGTCACTCAGGTGAACGGTATCTAAATTTAATGTCAGAGGACTGATAACCATACACTTAAGTTGAAGCGTGAACGGCATTTCAACCCCATACTACTGTCTTTTTGGCAAGAAAATTCTGACCAGAAAAGAGGCGATCGCACTTAGAAAGAGGACGCACAGGGCTAGATTTTTGCTGGCATTGGGATGCAACCAAAAAAGGGACAGAGGAACGTTCCTTGACATTTCTCAAATAGAATGGTGACGGTAGAGCATGAAGCAATGCCCCAGGCAGGCAACGAGCAACTTGATGGCACAACTACTAAACCACACCACAGAGCGACGGCTTGTTCTTCACGAGCGAACCTGGGAGCAGTTCAAGCTGATCCAAAAAGGGTTTGAAGGCTCTTCCGGTGTGCGGCTCTTCTATTACAACGGCACAATTGAGATTCTGATGCCCGGAGAAGACCACGAATTTTTTAAGACCATTATTGGCTTTTTGATTGAACTGTTTCTCGTTGAGAAGGGCATCGAATTTATTCCTGCTGGGTCAATGACCCAGGAACGTCAAGGAACGGCATCTGCTCAAGCCGATGAGTCTTACTGGCTTGGTCAGAAGAGGCTTGTCCCTGACCTCTCAATTGAAGTGGTGTTGACCAGCGGTAGTGCTAACAAACTAGAGCGATACAAAGCATTAGGTGTCCCCGAAGTCTGGTTCTGGGAAGATGGATTATTCGCGCTCTATCACCTGCGAGAGCAGAGCTATGAGCGAATTTACCGCAGTGAGCTTCCTGGATTAACAGACCTCGATATCGAGCTGCTGTCAAAGTGTGTTTTAATCGCTCAAACCTCCAGAGTTGAAGCAGTCAGAGAGTTTCGTCAGGCAGCCATAGGAAGAGAGTCAAATTGAGATCTCAGCAATGGGACACAATTAGCCTGGTTAATCGATCCAACTCGTCAACAAATTTGGGTATGGCGGGGAGATGACTTGCCAATAGTTTGTTCTGGAGTAGACACTTTGCCTTCTTTGGGGGATTTGCCCGAACTTACGGTTAATGCTGTGATGGCGATGACTCGCCGATGAAGGAAGGCGATCGCTTTCTCTCTCACCACTGTGCTTGTGACCTAAGTAACACCGTAGCTGAGTTTTGTTCAACGGGTTTAGAGAAGAAATAACCTTGTCCGTACTCACAGCCGAGCGATCGCAACTGTGCCAATTGCTGAGGCGTTTCAATCCCCTCAGCAATGACATCCATCTGCAAACTATGAGCCAGTGTAATAATTGTCCGAACAATCTCCAAGCTATCCCCCTCAATACCCATCCGACTGACAAAAGAGCGGTCAATCTTTAGCGTATCAATCGGTAACTGGTGCAGACGCGCTAAGGACGAATAACCCGTACCAAAGTCATCAATCGATAGCTGAATTCCTAATGCTTTTAAATGCTCTAGCATTGCTGTTCCAGAGCTAGCATTTTTTAGCAAGCTGCTCTCAGTAATTTCCAACTTTAAGCTATGTCCACTAACACCAGTCTTCCGCAGAATTTGGTCAAGCCGCTCTAATAAACCTAACTGTCCTAGCTGCACGCCAGATAAATTCACGCTCATTGTCAAAGGCTTAATAGTCGCAAACTCTTGTTGCCAAACACCTAGCTGAGCGCAAGCTTCGCGCAATACCCACCAATCGATAAGCCCAATTAACCCTGTTTCTTCTGCCAAGGGAATAAACTCAACGGGTGAAACAATGCCGCGTGTAGGATGAGTCCAACGCACTAGCGCCTCAAACCCGCTAATTTCACCTGTCTCCATAGACACAATTGGCTGATAGTGAACCTGAAACTGCTCTTGTTCAATCGCCCGCCGCAAATCAGTTTCTAGCTGGAAACGTGCCACAGCCTGTTCATGCATTGCCGGATTAAATACGGCATGACGCAGATGAGACTGCATCTTGGCATGATGCCTTGCTGTGTCAGCAGCACGGAGGAAATCCTCTGGTCGATTAGAGCAGGTGAGTGGGGTAGCAGCTAGTGATCGGTTAGAGAGTTCTTTCGACGATTTCAAGGTGCTACTGACTAGCTTGTCCTTCTCACAGAAAGCAATACCAATGCTCGTGGTAGAAAATATCTCACGTCCGTTGAGAGTAAACGGTAACACAAGCTGTTGGTGAACGTAATCAGCCATGTTAGTCGCTTCATTGCTGTCTTGGATATCTGTCAGGAGGATGGCAAACTCATCAGCTCCCAGTCGTGCTACTGTATCCGTGGGTTTTATGCACTTCTCCAATCGTTGAGCTGTAGTGATGATCAGTTGGTCAGCCGCTAAGTGTCCCACGCTATACTTAACCAGTTCAAAACGCTCTAGCTCAAGGAACAGAACCGCAAATAAACCGGCTTTACCACATCTTGCCTGTTCAAGCTGTTGTTCTAATCGCTCCAAGAATAAGGCTTGGTTGGGCAAGCCTGTTAAGGGTTCATAAAACGCATAGCGCCGCAACTGTTCTTCTGCTTGTTTACGCTGAGTAATATCATTTGCTAAAACCACCTCAGCTTGTCTTCCTGAAAAAACTAAAGGATGAGAGGTGATTTCAACATCAATAATGGTTCCATCTTGCTTGCAATGTCTCCACACGCCATCAACATGAAGACCATGACTGATTTGAGTGAGATGTTTCAGTAGGGCAGGAATATCTTCGGGGGGACGAATATCCCGAATCGTCATTGAGAGAAATTCTTCACGAGAATAACCGTAGTGGTGAATCGCCGCATCATTGACAGCAAGGAAGGCAAGTGTGTCAGTGTCATAAACCCACATCGGGTGGGGATTACTCTCAAAAAGAGTGCGATAACGCTGTTCAGAATCCTGCAATGCCACCTCAGTAGCATGGCGATCGGTGATATCCTGTGCCATTGAGAGCATCCCAACGACTGTACCATCTGCTGCCTTAAGCGGTGTACTGTACCACTCGCAAATGATGGTGCGACCATCTTTGGTGAGATTCTCATTAATACTATGTGCTGTTGCTTGCCCTGCTTCTAACTGCTGGAAGGTTTTCTTGACAAGGGAGCGAACGGTTGGGGGTGTAATTAGGTCACAAGGGTTGGCACCGAGTACCTCTTCCTTGGTAAAGCCAAATATTCTTTCAGCCGCAGGGTTCCAATCTGTTAACTGTAGTTCCTGGTTATTGACAATACAGGCAAGGGGCATGTGGTCAATTTGTAGCTGAAGACGCTCTTGTAGTTGTAAAGCGTGTTCATAGAGTTGGGCGTTCAGAATTGCCATAGTACAGCGTTCGGCAGTAATTTCTAGTAGATGAAGTTTACGATCGCTTACTGAATGGATAGATAACCACTTGACATGGAGAACTCCGATTAAATTCCCATTACGCTCCAGTGGCACACCCAACATTGTGCGGATTTTACTCTGCTTGATGAAAGGATTAATTACACGCGAGTCTATTTGAGCGTCTTCAATGTAAAATGGCTGCCTTGTGGCTGCAATTGTACCTGCAAAGCCTTGTCCAATTGGTATTGGATAACGGATATAATCGTCGTTCTCAATTCCAATGCTGGCGCAGATTTGTAGGGAATCATCTTTTTTTAAACGAATGGTGGCAGCATCAGCTTGCATGACTTCCACAATACGCTCAAGCATGACATCCAGCAGTTCTTGAAGATTTAAGGTACTGATGCCATTGGCTGTTACGGTGTTAAGGGCAGCAAGGTCTTCTTTATCTCGTTTGAGTTCTTCAAGGAGCAGTTTTCGTTCTGTGATATCTCGTGCTATGCCAATTAGACCAATGACATTGTGTTTTGAGTCACGATAGACACCTTTTGTTGAATGATAGGTGCGTGTGCTGCCGTTAATCGTGACACTTTCCTCAAAGCTTCGAGTCTCACCTGTCGCCAGGATACTACGGTCTATCTCCATAATTTCCCGTGCTGTATCGGGCGAGAAGAGGGCTGTATCATCCCGACCAAGAATTTGCGATCGCAATTTGTCTATGTGTTGAGCGGTAGCACTGTTGAGCATGACATAGCGCCCTGCACAGTCCTTGACAAAAATTGCATCATCTGTACCTTCAACAATGCCTTGTAAGAGGTTGTTGCTCTCTTGTAGCGATCGCATTCTCCATCGAACTAGTCCATAGAGTAATCCACTCGTTAGCAAGACAAAAACCCACCCCTTAACAGTTTGTAGCTTGGTTAGCAATGTTAAATCATGGATTAATAGCGCGAGCAGGCGATCGGAACATATAATCCAAAAGCCGCTAAAAAATGTGTAGATTAATACAATGTTGCCAGCCAGATCTCTGGTGTTAGGTCGTTCGTACTTCATGACCCTTTTACGGCATTAGTTGTTACAAGCGTTATTCCACTTACCCAATAAGCATCGGGTTAGAACATCGGGTCACTTTCAACCTTCGCTAAGGTGTGACTAGTTGATGAGCGTTACAACAACTCTCAGGTGTTGAGGAAACAGGTGTAAAGAGCTAGCAATTCCTCTGGCTTTGACCGTTTTTTACGCTCTAGTTGCATTTACCACAAACGAGGTTGTTCCATCAGCGTTGACGCACCTACTAAACTATTGTCTCTAGATAGCACAACTCTTGTCTGTTGCCCACTGCACAATTGCTTGAGTCAATCCTTCTAATGTGTATTCTTTAGCTTCAACATCTACTCTCCCTAGCAACTGGTAGCAGGTTGCGGACGTTTGAGTACCAATCGAGGCAATGCAAACATTTTGCAGTTGCTGGTAGGGGTAATCGCTCTTTGGTTTTCCTTCTTTAGATGTTAGGGCTTGCCCAGAGTTATTAGCTAGAGAGGCATCTAGAAGCTGACAAAAGTGCTTGACCGTTTTGGAACTGGCAAATGTTATCACATCCACGGCTTGCTTTTGCAAAGCGTCTAAGGCGGCAGGAGCAATTTGTGCAGGACATCCAGACTGATAGGTGGCAACTTCCGTTACCACTGCACCCTTGGCAGTAAATTCTTTAACTAAAACTTCTCTTCCACCGCTTTCCACTCTAGGAAATAAGATTTTTTTACCTTCTAGTGGTTCTGGGAAGTGTTCAACGAGGGAATCCGCGACAAAATCTGGGGGAATTAAGTTAGGATGTAGTCCTCGTTGTTTAAGACTGGCAGCGGTTTTCTTCCCCACTACAGCGATTTTGACACCAGATAAGGCACGAGCATCTTTATCTTGGGTGAGTAGCCGTTCAAAAAAGTAATCCACGCCATTACCGGAAGTCAAAATTAACCAATCGAACTCAGATAAGTGTGCGATCGCATTATCCAAAGCGTCCCAACTCGAAGGTGGAGTAATAACCAAAGTCGGCATCTCAACCACCTGTGCGCCTTGCTGTTTGAGGAGTTCACTAAATTCACTGGACTGTCCAGCAGCGCGAGTCACTAAGATCGTTTTACCACTGAGAGGAGCCATATCCTGTAGCGTTTCTGCGTCATCAGTCGGGGATTGGAGATAGTCTCGTAATCCTACTACCTCGCCCACCACAATTACCACGGGAGAGAGAGAAACACCAGCCGTTTGCTTAACGATATTGGCTAAAGTGCCAGTCCAAATTTGTTGCTGAGGACAGCCTGCCCAACGGATAATTGCAATTGGAGAAGAATGCGATCGTCCATGTCGTTGTAACTGCTGAACGATTTCATCCAAATAACGCCCACCCATTAAAATCGCCAGAGTATCAAGTCGCGCCAACGCCTCCCAGTCCAACTCTCCTGGTTCATGGGCACTTACAACGGCAAAGCATCGACTCAACACGGAATCAGTGAGAGGAATCCCTGCAAATAACGGTGCCGCCAAAGCCGAAGAAACACCGGGCACCACTTCAAATGGACAACCCGCTTGGATTAAGGCTTGAATTTCTGAGCTACTGCGACCAAAAATAAAAGGGTCACCACTCTTGAGTCGCACTACCCGCTTCCCCAAGCGACAGTGTTCTACCAGTAACTGATTAATCTCTGTCTGTGATGTACTAGGTTGTCCACCCCGTTTTCCTACATCAAGTTTCAGGCAATCAGGCGGTACCAACTCTAATAACTGGGCATCTACCAAGGCATCGTAGATTAACACATCTGCTTGACTGAGCAGACGCTGCGCCTTCACCGTTAGATAATCTGTATGTCCTGGTCCTGCACCCACAAGGTAAACTTTGCCCATCTGCCCTAATAGTTCATAAGTTAGGCACTCACTCTCAATCAAACACAGGTGGCCACAATTCTGATATGGCTAGCTCCCATCCCGGCAGTAGTTCTTGCACCGTGAGGGTATCTCCATCTTTGAGGGTAACGGTATTTTGGTCAAGGCGATAAACAGCCACTTCGCGCTTGTCTGGGTCAATCAGGATACCAATAACCGAGCCGAGTTTCAGAAATAGCTCAATCTTCTCAACGAGTGGTTTAATTCGGTCAGTCTTGGACTTCACCTCAACTGTTAAATCTGGCAATAGCTCCACAAAATCGCGTTTGGTCTTCTTGAGTCGGTCAGCTCGCACAAATGATACATCGGGAGCGCGGAGGTTTCTCGGTTCCTTGTCGCCGTTGTCGCCATTCTCATCTGAAGTGTTGGGCAAGATAAAGCCAGCGCTGGAACCAGTCACCCGGCCTAACCGACGTGGCATCACCCAGTTATTGAGGAAGGTACTAAATCGAGTGCCAATTTCCTCTGACTCGTAATCGGACGGACCCATAACAACGATGCTCCCATCTACTAATTCCATCTGCCAGTCAGGATGCTGGGCTTGTAGTTGCTCTAGGTCTGCAATAGTCAAGGACATAGGACGACTCAAGAGGGGTTCTGCACCCATGATAAATTGACGGGACTAATCAAAAGTCAAAGTAGCAATTACCTTGACCTTGAGACAAGAATTTTTCATTCTCTATTGCTCTATCAAAAAGACTAAATGCACAGTCGCTTACGAATTACCGTGCCGCTCGGACAATCATTAGTCCCCCAGCCATCAAACCAAATAAATTTGGCAACCAAGCACCCATAAAGGGAGAGAGAATACCTGATAACCCTAATGCTTCGGTAATAAACCGCGATAAGTAGTAGCCAAAAATAATGACAACACTAAGACCAAAGCTGGTTGCTTTGTCAGACCGTTGGGGGCGAGTTCCCAATGCCGCACCCACCACACCAAAAACCAAACAAACAAAGGGAAAAGCAATTTTTTGTTGAACGCGCAATCTGAGTTTATTGAGTTTCTTGATTTCATCCCCAACCTTGACTGTTTCTATCTGTTGCAGAAGTTGAGAGATATTCATTTCATCAGATTTACGCTCGTCACCCACTAAGTCAATCGGTGCTCTTGGAAGTCTTAGCTGTTGATTTTCAAATTGTAGGACGTTGCGATAGGAACCATCGGCAGAGATGAGGTAAATAGTGCCGTTGAAGAAATCCCAGGTGCTTTGAACCGGGTTCCAAACGGCTGATTCCGAGGTAACTACCTGATTAAGGTCTTGCTGAGACCAGTCGAGAATCGTTAAACCTCTCATGCGCTCCCCATCAAATTGATCGGCATAGAACAAGCGCTTGAGTCCCCGAACTTTTTCGCCATCTGGCTGAGTTATTTCTCCATATTCAGGATAGAAAATGTTGTTTTCTTTGAAGTCTGGTCTTTCCTCAACAAGGGCTTTCTCCAAAGTAATCCCTGCCTGATAATTAGCAGCGGGAACTACTAATTCGTTAAACACGAATGTCATCCCCGTAACAATCAAACTAAAAACCACAGCAGGTGCAATCAGTCGATAGATACTAACCCCACAACTGCGTAAGGCAATTACCTCACTGTCAGCACTAAGGCGAGAGTAAGTCATCATTGCCGCTAGCAGCATGGACATGGGCAAGGCAAAGGAGACAAACTCCGGCATCTTGAGTAGCATCACTTGCACCGCAATCTCCAACGGCAATCCAGCATCCGTCACTTTACGCACCAAGTCGAAGGCTGTACCAACCGCAACGCCGACGGAGGAGAAGGCACCAACACCGAAGAGAAAGGGCAACATGAGTTCGGTTGCAAGATACCGATCCATGAGCGATAAGCCGGGAATCAAGGAGATGGGGGACGGAGATTTACCGAATGTCATTACAGTCAAGGAAGTTTCGATTCTAGATGGCGATCATAAAACAGTAGGCGATCGCATTATCGGATAAGCCTAGGCTAACAAGCGAATAAAGATCTCTGCTCCACGCTTAAATTCCATAAAGTCGAGGATAGGGTTGTACCAGTGACTTTGCCTGATAAACGTAAACTTGCTCGATAATCCCTCCGCCTCGTCGAATTGGCACGGTTCCGAGTTCCTCTAGACTCTTGAAGTAACCTCGATAGTCAGTCAATATGTCTTCTTTCTTCTGAAAGCGGGAGATGGTAACGAATAAAGCATCTTCTCCTACCCATTGATCAGCCCGTGACCAGAACGCGAAGCCACGTAAATCCGTACTAAAGCAAGTAATTGGCGTGTCTGCTAACGGCGTTAAAGCCATGCTAATGAATCCGGCGAGGTAATAGCCGTTGGTGAATACAAAGCTAGAGTTCTGTAAAGCCTGACTCAAAAGAGGGGATTGGGCAAAGCCCTGTCGCAATTGCACAATATCAATTAGTTCTGTAGACGGGTCATCCTTGGGATTCCAAAACCCGCCCAAAATAGCATATTGACTCCCAGTTTGCAGGGTTCCTGTTGTGACGTGCAATAAGGCAAGCAGTAAGCAAGTGCCGATGAACCATCCCGAACCTTGCAACCATCGTCGCACCCAGCGTCGAGATTGTTGTTGCCAAAGGACGGCTTGTTGCCCCAAGAGTAAGGTGAGTCCCCAAAATCCTGGCACCGGCCAAGTTGGCAAGATTTGCTGATATCCTCCCATAAGTGTGAACCCAATTGTTAGAGGTAGAGACACCCAGAGAATCAATAATTGCTTTTGTTGGAAATCTCCCTCGTGGGTTGAGGATTGTTTGGAGAGGGGATTAATACGGTTTCTATTCGTTTGAGACGCTAGATTTCGATCCCCCCTAGCCCCCCTTAAAAAGGGGGGAAAATGAGAAAAGGCTGTTGTTAGGTGAGGAGAAATTGAGGTGATTTGAGTCCTCAGAGACTGTAAACTCACCCACCAAAGCGGTACGCCTAGAGTGGGGAAGAGGTAAGCCACTTCAGCTAACAAGACATCGACTACATCTAGTAGATCGTAGTCCTCTCTTGGTACGCCCCGATCTAGTTGAAAGCGAAAGGACACCCAATCATGCTGGATATTCCAGAACCAAATGGGAAAGATGGTGATGATAAATAAGCCTAAAGCTACCCCTGCCCAAGGGGATAGTAGGGCATGGCGATGGCGGGGACTCGTTAAACAAAAACCCACTAGCCCTAAACCTAAAACAAAGCCGTGATATTTTCCTAAGCAAGCTAAACCGACTAAGACACCAAAATAGCTTAAGCGATAGCTAGGGCGGTACTCCTGAGTTGGAGGGGGCGGGAAAAACTCATAAGCTGCACAGTACAACGTTGCTGTCCAGAAAAATATCAGTGGGTTGTCAGGTAGGGTAAGGACACCAAAACCAACTTGAAAAATTGGGATGATGGTCGCGATCGCTAAAGTCAATCGACCTGCCTCTACTGAAAACAGTCTGACACTGGTTAAATACAGCAGCAATAAACTACCCGTATGCAAAATCAGCGTTCCCAGTCGAATCGTGAACTGGGATACATCGCCTGTTAGCCAAGTGCCAAAGCCTGTTGTCAGCGCGACTAAAACTGGATGATCGAAATAACTCCAATCCAGATGCTGGCTGTAGACATAGTAGTAGGCTTCATCAAAGCCAGGAGGCAGCCAGAGGGCAATAAACCCTCGAAACAACAATCCTCCAATTAGCCAAAACAGTACAGGCTGATTCGCTTTATTCGTCAACCATTTCTGTACAGTCTGCATTAACGCACCCCTGACGTTGGTACACGAACTAATTGATAAATACCCTGTGCCGTAATCTCTTGATACTGATTCGGTGACAATCCCGTTTCTTCTAAAGAGTCAGGAGTTGCAATTATCAGTACCGACTCAGAACTCGATTCGTTAGCAGCGTTTTGGATATGGGAAATCGCTTTTGAGGGTTCATGTAAAAAGGTTATAGGTTGTTGCGTATAGAAAACTAAGCTGGGCTTTTCAAATCCCTCAGTAATCATCACCACTTCTTCGCCACGATTTTCAACCTGAACGACAGACTGAGAAATTTGGCGTAGAGGCAGTTGGCGTTCAGTATCAATAATCGCTGAAGCCGGCATGATGACGAACATCAGGAACGCAACAAATCCGAGAAACTTGACACTCCACAACCAATGTGCTTGGCGGCGTAGGAGGAGAATTACACCTGCGATCGCACTTATACCCCAAATGATTGCCCCAACACGAGACAAACCAGCCTCACTAACCCGCAATCCCAAATTAGGCATCGAAGGGTCATCTCCTAACCATTGGGGACAGTAGAATGTCACAACTGCTAGGGCGAGAAAAAGCAGAATGCTTAGAAGGCTAGTTATCGTTAAGCCACTTTGGGATTTAGGCGAAATTTTTGCGCTGACAATCTGCTTACTCCACCACAGCGCCACTAAAATTGCTGCCGCAGGCATCAGCGGTAGGGTGTAACTAAAGTATTTCGTTGCCGCAACTGTGAAAAAGCTTAGGACAATCAGGAACCAAAACAGCGCAAACAGTCCAAGCTGAGCGTTACGGGGTGCTTGTTGCCACTTCCTTCGTTGGAAAACTTTGATTTGTGCGATCGCAGCAGGTAAAGCGATCGACCACGGCGCAAAGCCAACCAACATTACTAAAACATGAAAGTAAGGTGGCCCTTGATGCTCATTAACCACACTCGTAAAGCGTTCAAAATTGTGGTAGCCAAAAAACGAGTCAATGTAATCCTCGCCATTTTGCAAAGTCACTAGAATGAACCAGGGTAAGCTTAAAGCCAGAACAATCAAAGCACCTCGCACGAGACGCATTTCTTGCAAAACTTCCCTTACCCTACCCAGATAAATTAGAAAAGAACCAATAATCAATCCAGGCAGAACAATTCCTACTGGCCCCTTCGTCAACACGGCTAAAGCAATCAAGACGTAAAAGGCCAGATACCAACGGGTTTGCACCGTGCGTTGTTCAGGTTGAGCGTAGCCTAGAAAAAAGGTCAGTAATGCCCCCCCAAAACAGACACTCAGTAACATATCCGAGTAGCCTGTACGCCCAAAGAACAACGTTAGGGGATGTAAGGCAACCATGGCTGCACCAAGACTTGCCACTAACCACAACTGCCATTGGAGCAAAGGAGAATTGCTGATTGGCGTACCCTCAACGGTAGCGTCACCATTAGGAACATCTTGGCGATCGCGATCACTCTGCCCAATTCCCGATTCCCAATTCCCAATTCCCCAGTTCCAACTCCAACCACCAAAATACCGTAAGGTGTAGAAGCATAGACTGGTGAGTGCCAACCCAGCTAATGCCGAAGGTAGCCGGACAGCAAACTCATTAATACCGAAGATTTGAAATGCGATCGCCTGACACCAGTAAATTAAGGGAGGCTTGTCAAACCGAGGCGCTTCATTAAAGGAGGGAGTAATCCAGTCTCCCGTCACTACCATCTGTCGAGACGCTTCTGCAAACAGTGGTTCTGTTTCATCAATCAAGCCAGTGCTGCCTAAGTTCCAGAAGAAGGCAAGCGAACTAATTAAAAGCAGCCAAATGAGTGCTAGCACCCAGGCATTGCTTGTCTGCCACTTCCAGGAACCTATACCCTGCGTAACTAGATTATTCCGACCAAATTTCATTGAGCCTTTGACGTGCAGTAGGTGAGTTTTGTGCCTCACTATCATGCACAAGAACAAGGAAAAGGCAAAGGCTTATGGCTCAGAAGCTCCACTCAATGCCTAATCCGCTTCTATCCATGTACACTAGTGTTGAGTGAAGTACGGCGGATTACTCCATAAGTTTTTCATCTGCCTCAGTTAGAATTCCCTGCAATAAGGGTGATAGGCGTTCATTTAAACGCCCAGCACGGATAAATTCTGCATAAGTATCGGCTTCGATATCTATCATCTTCTCTTGCAGTTGTTCCATATCCAGGGCTTGTAGCTGAGGATATTTCTTAAGCATCTCGTCAATTTGTTCTTGAATACTTTCGAGTTGAAATTGCACAAGTTCTCTTTGGTACCGCGCAAACTCAGAGTCAATATCCTTAGACTTAGCTGCTTCTAAAAGATAGTCTCTTACACGATTGAGAGCAACACGACGAGCAACTATCTCAGAGTATTGTTGACGTAGTGGTTGGTCACCAATTAGATTCAGCTTTTCTAGAAAAAATTGAGTCGTCAACCCTTGCACTAGGAGCGTAAATAGCACAACGCCAAACACCGTATCAATAATGTCTTGTCGTCCATCTAATGCCACTGGCACACTCAACGCCAGTGCAATCGAGACAGAACCCCTTAAACCGCCCCACCATAGTACTGTCTGCTCTCGCCAACCAATTTGGGCGTTTGCCAACCAATTGCTGATAGCTGCCAATCCGTAAATTGCGATCGCTCGCGTTAACAATACTGCCCCAACAGTGACAGAAATTAAGTTTAAATTCTGCCCCAGGCTAGAAAAGTTTATTTGGTCACCAATTAGCAGAAAAACAATCGAGTTTACAAAGAAAGATAGAAAGTCCCAAAACTCAGAAACAATCAGCCGGGTGCGCGGGTTCATGCCAATCCGCGAACCAAAATTCCCTAAAATTATACCGACCGTAACAACCCCAATCACACCAGAACCACCGAGTTTCTCGGTAATTAAATAGGTGCCATAAGCCGAAACCAAAGTCAGCGATTGCTCTACCAAAGGTAAATCAAATCGTTGGGTGAGCAAGGAAATCCCAAAACCAACTAAGCAGCCAACTCCAATCCCAATCCCAACAAACACGCAGAACCGGGCAAAGGTTGTGGAAACTGAAAATTCACTAGTTCCCAGCGGTATTCCCACCAGCAATAGAAACGCTACTACCGCAACGCCGTCATTAAATAAGCTCTCCCCCTCCATCAAAATTTTCAGGCGTTTATCGGCACCCAGTTCACGAAATAAAGCAACTACCGAGACAGGATCGGTTGCAGAAAGACTCGCTCCTACTAACAAAGCTGTCGTCAGTGGTAACCCTGTTAACTGATTGATGGCGAAAGCAATACCAACAACAGAAATCACAACCCCAACAATGGCAAATAAACTTACCGATATTAAATCCTGCTTCAACTCGCGCCACCGGATATTCCAAGCGGCTTCAAACAGGAGAGGTGGCAGAAAAATTTCTAGAATTAATTCTGGTGACAAATTCACCAGTCGGACATCTACAAACGCTAAACCCAATCCGACTATCACCAGTAGTAACGTGTAGGGAATTCTTCGGAACCAGGCAAAAATCCGTGATATCGTTGCCACACTCAACGAAATAGATAGCACTAGCAGAAATTGCTCCAGATTCTGCTCAATTCCAGCTTCGCTGATTGTAGATTCTACAGACATGGGAAAACTCCAAGGAACACGGCAGTCGATACCAGGATGTACCTCGATGTGTCGCCAGTGTATCTGGAGGAAGAGAGAGATAAATTTTTTCCACGCTAAGACGTAGATACTTTGGCGCTTTGCTATTGGATTCGGGCAAGGACGTTCATCACGAAAGTCGAGAAGGCGAAGAAGACTCCGGCTATCAGCCCACAGCCCAGTGCCGAGAAAAGCTTCAATGCGAAATAATGCTGTTGAGTTATTAGATGTTGCAGCATCGCCTTACCTTCTCACCAATTGAGTGACTTGGGTACGGGCAGATGCGATCGCGTCTGCTAATTTTTGCCCACCAGATTCATCATTTTCAACATCAATAAACGTGATGTCAGTAATGCCTATAAACCCGAAGACTGTTGCCAGGTAAGGGGTCTGATAATTCAGCTTCTCGTATTGCCCACCCGCTCCAAAACCAGAACCCCCTCGTGCCGCAATGATAAACATTTTCTTACCCAGTACCAGCGGTTTGTAAGGGTTTGCAGAATTCTCTGGTTCAAACGCAAAGGTTCGCCCAATCCGTACAATTTGGTCAATATAAGCTTTGAACGCACTGGGAACGCTTAAATTGTACATGGGAACGCCGATGACGTAGACATCAGCCGCTAAGAATTCATCCACCAGTTGATCGCTAATACGAATCGCTTCCTGGAGTTGAGGGGTTCGTTGCTCTGGCGGTGTATAAGCTGCTGCAATCCACGGTTCATCCACATGGGGAACGGGATTGCGACCGACATCTCGATAGGTGACAACATCAGCCGGATGAGCCTGCATCCTCGCTTCAACGAATTCTCTTGTGAGTTGGCGAGAGTGCGATCGCTCTCCTCTGGGACTGGAATCTATGTGTAGAATGTGTGCCATCGCTTCTCTTAGTGAATCACCATTCCAGCGTAGGAAACCTACCCATACTCAGCTATCTAATTCCTGCGTCACTATCAAAATCTTGCTGCCAGTTTTTAGGCTAATCGCTGAGAGTCCTCTCACAGTGAATACAATCAGATGAGATCGATTGGAGTTTGCATGATGAAGTCTCCAGCCAACCATCAGACTGAACTGACTGGCTTACCCATCCTAGCTAGCCAATCTCAGGGTTGGGAAAACATTCTGGTCGAGCAATTCCAACAACCTCCGGGTGAGGCGCGGTGTCATTACAGCGATGAACATACAATTTATCTGTCTCTTGCCCCCCGTCCAATTCGCTTGCTGCAAATCCAGGGAGGCAAGACTCACTCAGGACTGTACGCGAAAGGTGACATTTCTGTAATGCCTGCAAAGATGCCAGTTTTCGCCCGTTGGGATGGAGATGACCACTGCTTGCAGATTCGGCTTGCGTCTCGTTTCATCCAGAGCGTTGCCACAGAAGCTCTTGCGATGAATCCAGATCAGCTTGAATTACTCCCCAAATTTCGGACTCGCGATCCACAGATTGAGTCGATTGGCATGATGCTGCTCTGTGAACTCAAACAGGAAAATTTAGGCGGAAGGCTCTATGTTGAATCACTGGCAAATGTCTTGGCAGTGCATTTACTCAGGCAATACTCTGCTGTCAAACCTCGCCTTGCAATTTATGAGGGTGGCTTATCTGAGCCTCAACTTCTGCAAGTCTTGGAGTACATCAACGAACATCTGAATCAAGATATTAAGCTTACAGATTTAGCCCAATTGGTGGGTATGAGTCAATTTCATTTCAGCCATTTATTTAAGCAGTCGATGGGCAAGGCTCCCTACCAATACCTGCTCCAACAACGGGTAGAACGGGCAAAGCAGTTATTGAAACAAACAAACCGCTCGATTATGGACATTGCCTTAGAGTGTGGGTTCAACAGCCACAGCCATTTGAGTAAACAGTTTCGGCAATTTACAGGCATGGCACCGAGAGCCTACAGAACGAATTAAATCGAGAGAAGAAGACTAAGTGGCGTTGCAGGCAACACAAAGCGATCGCACCTCCGTCAAAAAAAGGCGATCATTATAAAAGTTCAATATCAATACCCAAATTCATACCCAAACTTTAGTGGCTATATAACTGAAAGCCTCGATGACAACAATCTGTCACCGATGAAAATTAATTAGTCACTGTACATTTTTGAAGCGGATGATCGGACTCGAACCGACGACATTCAGCTTGGGAAGCTGACGTTCTACCACTGAACTACACCCGCAAGTGATTCCCGATATGAAGCCGCCTACTATTATATGACGATTTAGAAACTAAGCGTTGACTTACTAAAGCGGATTGATGACTGATGAGTAATAAGTTTTCTTAACTTTAGATACCGAATGAGGCTAAGCAGGATTACACGCCAAGTCTTTAGCCAACGATGGATTGACAAGGGTTATTAATATTTAATTATTTTGTAAGCTTTGTCAAAACTATTATGTGTACTAGCGTTGAAAGCTTAGTTGACTACTCAAGCTAGGGTCTGTGATGCAAAACACGAAGCCTCGTGATGCCCCATCAAGCAATCAGCAAAATTTTATTGCATCCTGTAAGGTGTAGAGACGTTGTCACCATTCAGTGCCGATAAGGTCTAAAGTTAAGCTCATCCCCTTGATGCTTTGGTGTATTCACCAAAAAACAATTGAGGGAAAGAGGTCTTGCGTAGCCAAAGGCTTCTCCCAAATGGTTACTACAGTTCAGCCAAGCCCTATATACATTGCACTCAGTACGAGCGATTACTAAGGATGTTTAACGCAACTGAGATTTTAATTAATGTCTTTGTTCAAAAACTTCGAGAAGGCTACCGCCGGACTTACGGGGGACTGAAGACAGACCATGAGGATATTATTGCTTGGGCAGGGAGCATGGCAATGGAAAATATTGCTAATAGCGATGCCCTGTATCACAATGTCGAACACTCAATCCTCGTTGCTTTGGTAGGGCAAGAGATTTTACGGGGCAAGCAGATCCGTGAGGGTGGGGTGACACCGGATGACTGGCTGCACTTTATCATCTCCCTGGTATGCCATGACATTGGCTATGTTAAGGGAGTGTGTCGTAGCGATCGCGAAACGGAACGACTTTATGCCACGGGTCAAAATGGCGAAATGGTTCATCTGCCTTTGGGAGCTTCGGATGCTGCCCTCACGGCATACCATGTAGATCGAGCAAAATTATTTATTGATGAGCGGTTTGGTGGTCACAAACTAATTGACGCAGAATTCATTAAGCGCAGTATTGAACTAACCCGCTTTCCGGTGCCGAAAGAAGGAGACCATCAAGATACATCAGGCTTCCCTGGCTTGATTCGCGCTTCTGATTTGATTGGTCAGTTGAGTGACCCACGCTATCTTAAAAAGATTAGTGCGCTGTACTATGAATTTGAAGAAACTGGCGTTAATAAAGCTTTAGGATACAGGCATCCTGGAGATGTACGACGGAACTATTCTAAGTTCTACTGGACTGGAGTCTATCCTTATATCCAAGGGGCACTGCGATACCTGGAGTTGACGCAACAGGGCAAGCAGATTATTGCCAACCTCTACTCCAATGTGTTTGTCATTGAACACGAGAAACAAGAAGAGGAACATCGGCAGTTAGCACAAAAGGTTCACTCATAACGACTTAACACGCATGAATTGGTGGCAGAAACTTAAAAAGAACCCACTTGCTCGTCTTGGGGCATTGTTACTATTAATTTTTTATGTCGCTGTCATCGCGGCTGATTTTGTTGCCCCCTATGATGCCTATGCCTCGCAGCCGAATGGTTCGCTGCTGCCACCTACCCCAATTTACTGGCGTAACCAAGAGGGA
This sequence comes from Symplocastrum torsivum CPER-KK1, assembly GCA_019358875.1. GTDB lineage: Bacteria > Cyanobacteriota > Cyanobacteriia > Cyanobacteriales > Coleofasciculaceae > Symplocastrum > Symplocastrum torsivum. The sequence continues at coordinate 44,865 of JAHHIF010000004.1, read as the reverse complement.
CAATTTATTGGCCCACACGTCTATCCCACAACTCAAGGACCAACAGATTTAGAAACAGGCGATCGCAAATTGTTTGTTGATCGCTCTAAGCCCTCACCACTACGCTTTTTTGTCAAAGGACCAGCCTATCAACTGTTCCAGATTCGTCTACCGATTGGACAAAAATTTGAGGAAGTCGATGTATTTCCAGGCATTCCCTCAAACCTTCATTTATTCGGAACTGTTGGTGAAGGCAAAATTAATTTATTAGGTACCGATGAGCAGGGGCGCGACCAGTTTACCCGTCTCGTGCATGGCGGTCGCATTAGCCTCAGTATTGGTCTAGTGGGAGTTGCGATCTCTTTCCCCTTGGGTTTATTAATTGGCGGAATTGCTGGCTATTTCGGGGGCTGGATAGACGCTATTTTGATGCGTCTGGTAGAAGTCTTAATGACGATTCCGGGCATTTATCTACTGGTTGCCCTTGCTGCGGTGCTACCACCAGGACTAACAAGTGCCCAACGGTTTTTATTAATTGTTTTGATTACCTCGTTGATTGGTTGGGCAGGTTTAGCACGGGTAATTCGCGGACAAGTGCTGTCTATCAAAGAACGCGAATTTGTTCAAGCCTCACGAGCGATGGGTGGCAAACCCTTATACATCATTATTCGCCATGTTCTGCCCCAGACTGCAACTTACGTGATTATCTCAGCTACCCTCGCAGTGCCTAGCTACATCGGCGCAGAAGCGGTACTGAGCTTGATTGGGTTGGGAATTCAGCAACCTGACCCCTCTTGGGGAAATCTCCTGTCGCTAGCAACGAATGCTTCGATTTTGGTGCTACAGCCTTGGTTAATTTGGCCACCGGCAGTGTTAATTGTCCTGACGGTGTTGGCATTTAATTTGCTGGGAGATGGACTGCGTGACGCACTCGACCCCCGTAGTCTTCAGCGTAATTATTCTAATGTTACTGAGTCATCACCTGGCAGGACAGGCGAGATGCCTGCCCCACAAGATTAAATCTGTTGTTGATTGGGGATTGGGACGAATCAAATGGGGCTTGCCCCTACTGAATTTCGATAAGAATTCTTGCCCAGTCCCCACATAGAGGAAGTACTCTACTTCCTTCTCACCCTAAGATTACCCAATGCGAGTCTTCACCCAATCCCCGTCTAGAAATTATTCTAAAGGGGTTGGGAGCGAATTTATCGAAGGATAGTCAGCCGGACGGTTTGTGCTGTTTTCAGCATTAGGTGTGGTGTTGAAGTGCAGCGCCGCTAAACCTAAAGCGTTTTGAGCGGCTGTCCTCTCAGTAACTTGCCTTCCTTCCGTTAAGAGATACTCAAGAAAAGTACGAGCGACGATAGATAGTTGTTTACCACTTGGGTACACAGCGTACCAGTAGCGTTCAATTGGAAATTTCTCGACATCCAAAACGGCTAGCTGGCTGTCCTGCCCTTCAAGCGCTAAAGTGTGGGCTGATAATATGGAAATTCCTAAGCCACCTGCGATCGCTTGTTTAATCGCTTCATTACTCCCTAAGTCAAGACGCACTTTCAGCAAAATCTTATGCTCATCGAAAAGGCTTTGTACAGATTTGCGCGTCCCTGAACCAGGTTCTCTCATAATAAATGGCTCAGCCGCCAAACGTTCAAGTGAGATATTTTTCTCATGAACCAAAGGATGAACAGCGGGGGCTACGACAACTAGGGGATTTTCTAAGATTGGCTGACAGGTAATTTCAACACTCTCCGGTAGTTGACTCATGACATATAGGTCGTCCAAATTCTCACTCAAGCGATTGAGTATATGCTCATGGTTGGTGACCTGAAGGGAAATATCAATTCCCGGATAACGCTTGCAAAAAGGGCCTAATAAACGAGGGACAAAATATTTGGCTGTTGTAATCACGCCAAGACGTAACCGTCCCTGCTTTAGACCTTTGAGATTGGCTACAGTCATCTCAAACTGGTCTAAATTCTCAAAGACTTCTCGGCACGTCTTCAAAAGTTCCTCTCCAGCTTGGGTAAGGGACAAACGCTTACCTACCTGGTCAAATAGGGGCATACCCACGGCTTTCGTCAGTTGCTTGACCTGCATAGAAACCGTGGGTTGGGTAAGAAATAGTTCCTCTGCGGCTCGTGTAAAACTATTATGTCGAGCCACCGCTTCAAATACCTTCAGTTGGTGCAGCGTAGCTTGCTTCAACGCTACTTCTCCTTAACTTCTTATAGACTCTATTCTATTATTTCCATTGGAAACAATGTTTTTTCCTATAAAAATTCCAGGTTATCATTTCAGAGAACTGGAACAAGTGACAGTCTTCCTTCCATCCAGCGTTGCACAGTTTACCGGTTGTAGATTTGGGTATTATAAAATCCTGGCATCCTGTAATTTGCAGGTAAACACAAACCCTCATCTGCTTTCTTACTGTGCAATGCTTTCCTCTAGGGTAGAGATTAATGGAAGAAAATTTTCAGTAATGATAGTAAGTTGGGTTGCCAGCATTTGAAGGTCATATCATTAACTATTTATGGCTCTTTTTTTAAAGGCATTTGTAGCTTTTCTAACGCTGGCAGTGGCAGTTCTACCAACTCTTTTTCAGTCTCTTTGACATTAACAGGTAGCATTAGAGGCTGAGGTTGCTCCTCAATTAGGCAACTAGCTACTGGCAGGCTTCTCTCTAAGTCCTCTAGTGGGCGAGAAATTACGGTAACCGCTACCAACTCACCAATCCTCTGCGCTTCGCTAATCCCTACTTGTAGAGCCATTGCAACATCAGCAACCGCACCTCGAATAATGGCGGTACATAAACCGTCCCCAATTGTTTCGTAGGCAGTTAGCTGGATATCGGCGGATTTGAGCATGGCATCGGCAGCTCCCACCATAGCCGGAAAGCCACGTGTTTCCAAAAGACCGATCGACTGGTTACTCACGCGAGTGTCATCCTGCTGTCGAGCCTGCTCAAGCAGATGAGAGCCGATGGGGAAAATAACTTCAAGGTTAGGGAACGGTCGAGGAATAACGGTTGAGGAAAGGAATTGACCTTCTTGTTGTGCGTGCTGAACACCAGCTTCAACAGCAATCCGGACTTCCGCGATCGAGCCTCGAACAATTGCGGTACACTGACCACTGCCGATTTTTTCGTACCCAACGAGTGTGACACCCGATGCTTTGAGCATTGCATCTGCTGTACTGACAATAGTCGGAAAACTCAAAGTGGAAACCAAGCCTAAAGAGGTTTGGTTTGGGCGACGTTCACCAGATCGATCGCCATACACATCACGTTGAATTACCGAGTTTTGCGGGGCAATACCATTTTTATAGAACTCCATAGATAGAATCTCCATTTAGTTGTTGGCTGTTAGCTGTTGGTTATTATCAAGTCTAGAAACTCACAACTAAAAACTAACAACTAATCTATCTAACCGTCCTCAGGCGGACGGTTGAGAGATTGATCGTAGGGGAAGAGAGTTTTTAGGAGACGGTTCAGGTTACCTTGTCCATAAACGGATGTGCCAGCCTCTGAGTTGGGCGCTGCCTGCGGCTCGGTTGGGGAATCTTTGTCGGTGGTACTGGGAGAGGAAACAGCTTTGGTAGGCGGAACTTGCCCATTAGGTGGAGCAACGTCAGGTGTCTCTGGAGGATGAACAGGAACCGGGCTAGTAGCTGCCGAGGAGACATCCGTGACTTGACGCCCCTGCTTTCCGATTACAGAGCAACCGGGCACTACTTGCCCCGGTTCAACAGAACTGTTCCAAATTGTTGTTGCAGCTCCAATACAGGCATTTACCCCAATTTTGCCGTTGCCAATAACCAGAACCCCTGCTCCCAAATTCACACCTGCGCCGATTTCCAGAGAACCTTGGTAAGCATGTAGGATTGAACCCATGCCAATGCAAACCCCTGAGCCAATGATAATCTTGCTGTCTGGGGCAGCTCGTAAAATTACCCCAGGTGCGATCGCAGCACTAGCATCAATAGACACATCGCCTTCCACATAGACATGAGAGTTATTAATCAATGATAGTGTCGGCAAATGCATTCTAATTAGAACCGCGATTATAGCAACTGGGAATTTTTAAACCGTTAGGAGTTCTAGAGACGCGATAAATAAACACTATCGCGCCCCATTACACTACGTCTTGTTGATTTTTGTAGAATTTAGGGTGAGCTGAGAAAAGGCGATCGCCTCTTTACACCTGGTTAGAGGAAGATACTCGTCTAACAACTCAACCCTAAAAACTCTCTAGCTAGGCTGTTGAATAATCGTCTCTAGGACGCGCCGCTTTGCCTTGGTATCAATACCAATTAGCCGCACATATTCATTACTATGCTCTGCCATGCACCCTTCTAAGCCGTTGATCACATCTGACACCTGATTTGATTCAATTGGGCTACAGGTTTGCCAAGAACCGGTGCGGAATCGGCGTTTGTCAGCATGTTCTGTGCCAATTTTGTAGCCTTGAGACAACAGCTGACGCACCTGCTCAATCGTGTCGCGGTTCAAGGATGTGCCATTCTGAGGTGTTGAGGGTTCTGCTGTCTTTGATGTGTAGCTAGGGCGGTAGTAGTCACTTCCATTACCATTTGATTCGGCGGATGGTCTGCTAGCTTGAGCTTGCCCCTTGTCACCTGGTTTTTGGATAATTTCCTCACTAACCCGCCGCTTTGCTTTAGGGTCAATGCCAATCAATCGGACATACTCACCAGCATGTTCTGCTAGCAAGGCTTCTAACGCCTTAACCACTTCCGAATCCCGCTCTGAGTGTATTGAAGCAGCACTCTTCCAGGAACTCGTGCGGAAGCGACGCTCATCGGCGTACTCTGCACCAATCCGGCAACCTTGGGCTAACAGTTGACGAACCTTTTGTTTAAGGTCTATACCATTACCTGTGCTTGCTCCAGAAGTAGAGCTGTAGTCACGAGATGGTGGGGTGCTGTTGCTAGCACGAGAAGCTGTCGATGTACTTGCAACGGTTGCAGGCTTATCACCGGGTTTTTGGATAATTTCCTCAGTGACTCGCCTCTTCGCTTTAGGGTCGATGCCAATCAACCGCACATATTCACCAGCATGTTCTGCTAGCGTGGCTTCCAAGGCACTAAGGACTTCCGATTCTCGCTCGGAGTGAACCGAAGCACTCTTCCAAGAACTCGTGCGGAAACGGCGTTCATCAGCATACTCGGCACCAATCCGGTAACCCTGAGCTAACAGTTGACGAACTTGTGTTTTAACGTCTGGGGTTAATCCTGTACTCAAAGACATGGAACTATATGATTTATGAGAACTACTAAGATGACTTCCTATGGCAGGGGAATCATTGGGTACAACAACGCTGTCGCCTTGTGCCTTGCCATTCGAGTGAGACTTCTGGCGATTTTCCTGGTGGATGGGTGCAATACAAGCTTCATCCTCAGCACATTGATAACCCGTTCGCAAAGCCTCATTGCATACCACAATATGCTGAGCAAACTGCCTATCCTCATCCTGGACATCTGGCAATCTGTCCGCTAGATGCTGGCTGGTAATCAGTGCTCCTGAAGGCACATACTTGCCAGGGGGAATCTCCACATCCTGAACTAAAGCGTGCATCATCACGATACAGCCATTGCCGATTCGGGCATTAAACACCGTAGAGCGAAAGCCAATAAAGCAATCATCTCCGATGTAAGCTGGCCCGTGAATCAGGGTCATGTGGGTAATGGAAGTATTCTTTCCGATCCAAACTGCGTAATTTTGCTGATCATCCCCAACGACTTGACCACCTTCAAGACCGTGAATGACAACACCATCTTGAATCGTTGTACCAGCACTAATGTAAAACGACCCACCTTCATCGGCTCGAATTGACGTTCCAGGGGCAATCATTACATTGGCACCGACAAACACATCCCCAATAATGTTAGAAAAAGAATGTACATAGGCAGTTTCATCAATTTGTGGTTCCGCCAAACTTTTCGACCAAGGGGTCGGGGGAGCCGCGTAAGTACGGACTGCCATAAATGTCTTCCTCCTAATCTAAAAAAGCGATACACGAGCGTAAGCTCCAAACTTGGAGCGTTGCAGGGGGTGAAAGGTCAAAGGCTCACCAAGTAAAGGCGATTTTCGGATTAAGCCACTGTCGTTGGGTAAGTCTTAGCAGGTGCACGCGATCGCGTCTAACCTTCCAACGTTACCACTACCGCAACTCACTAACGATATTGATCTTTCTTGCTGTAGAGAACGTGATTATCGACACTAACTGTGTCGATAATCCCTACTACCATGGCATCTATGGGACGTGTATTACTGTCAGCAACCTGGCGAGCTGCACTGCCCATGGTTACAAGAACCCATTCATCCATTCCCGCACCGACTGTGTCTGCTGCTACTTCGTATTTGGGCAGTAGCTGTCCCTCCTCATCTAGGAACTGCAATAAGAGGAATTTCACACCTCTCAAGCTTGGTTCTTTATAAGTACTGACAACCGTGCCGCGAACTTTAGCAATTTGCATGAACTCTCCACCTTTCGGTTGGATGCAAGGATGCAAGGATACAAGGATAGTTATCTCTTTGTCTTAATGAGGTTTTATCCATCAGATCATCCAAGCCTGGGTGCGATAGACGCTGGGCTTCGCCCTGCTTCGCTAATGCGAACCGCTGAAGGCATCGCGTCCCCCTGCGCTATCGGCAATCTAAAGTCAGTTAACTAACCTACGGACGGTTCATTGGACGGATGGCGTTAGTGCTTTCGCGAAACTGTTGAACATCTTCGGTATAACGAATTGGCAGCACGTACTCCAGGTTCTCGTGGGGGCGAGCAATAATATGAGTTGACAAGACTTGTCCACCATTCACTCGCTTGACGTTATCTACTCCAGCCGCAACTGAGGCTTGTACCTCGGAGACATCACCTCGCACGATAACGGTTACGCGACCACTACCAATTTTTTCATACCCAACAAGGGTGACACGGGCAGCTTTTACCATTGCATCTGCTGCTTCTACAACAGCGGGAAAGCCTAGAGTTTCTACCATTCCGACGGCGATTGACATGAGTTTTACTCCAAAAGTTAAAGATTGTTTTGTTGATACGACAGAGGCGAAAGCGGTCAACCGTCTCAGTCGGGCTTTTCGTTAGTAAGCACGGAACTGCTCGACCGCTTCGCTATAACGAATCGGCAGGACATACTCTAGGTTCTCATGGGGACGAGCAATAATGTGAGTCGATACCACTTCACCGCCATTCACCCTCTGTACTGACTCTACACCAGCCGCAATCGAGGCTTGTACTTCCGAGACATCACCCCGGATAATGACAGTCACACGAGCACTACCGATTTTTTCATAACCCACAAGGGTGACACGGGCAGCTTTTACCATCGCATCTGCTGCTTCTACAACGGCTGGAAAGCCTTTTGTTTCTATCATTCCCACAGCAATTGGCATTGCGCTTTTCTCCTAGTGGATTAGTTAAAGACAAGGGGTAAATCAGTTTTTAGCAAAAATTCAGACGAGAGTGCCGATTTTTTAGCTTGAGAAAGCTCTTTCATTGAAGAGCTAAACCAAGCATAGATAACCTTGGTGTACTTAATCAATATAAATTATCATAATAATTCTCAATGAATGTGGTTAAAAAAACTTAACAATCATAGTTCATCAGCTAGATGATTTAACGGAAATTCATCGTTTTCGAGAATGGTTACTTTTGTTTTATAATTTTTTTATAACTTTTCTATAAGCAAGACGACTGCTGTCCATAATTTTTGACCGTTACAGCTTCCAGAGAACCTCTAGGCACTCTGGAGAACTTGTCTATATAAGCCAGAGACTGAAGAACAACAGATTTTGATGTTATAAGTTGGGTTTATAGGTTTCATTAGAGTTACTTGTATAGGCAAAGGCTTAAATTTGTCACAATTAGACAGGAAAAGGTTAAGTTGAAGTGCAATTGTTTTTGTGAAACCATTAATCAACCTAAGTTATAAACCCAACTCAATTAACATTAAAGGACAAAAGAAATCTGCGTTGTAAAAACAAAAGTTATCAATTTCCTACGACTTATTAGGGATTTTATTTGAGCCAATCTAAGTTTATGGAGCAATAGTGAGGTATGAAATCGTGAACACTGAGTTTCTTGCTCAGACAAGTTGGTGTGTACCTTTTTATGGTTTAGTTGGTGCAGTTTTAAGCGTACCTTGGGCAACAGGTGTTATTCGTCGCACGGGACCTCGACCAGCGGCTTACCTTAACCTGTTGATGACACTTTTGGCATGTGTTCATGGCTGGTTGATCTTCGGGGCAGTTTGGAACCAGCCAGCGCAAGAGATAGTGTATCACTGGCTCCAGGTCGCTGATTTAGACTTATCCTTGGCGTTAAAAATTTCACCCGTCAGTGTCGGAGCAATGGAGGTTGTGACCAGCTTGAGTCTGCTTGCACAACTCTATTCCTTGGGTTACATGGAGAAGGATTGGGCGTTAGCTCGCTTCTTTGCTCTGATGGGATTTTTCGAGGCTGCAATGAGCGGGATTGCGATCAGTGACTCGCTTTTCCTGAGCTATGCGCTTTTGGAAATGCTGACGTTGAGTACCTATCTAATTGTGGGCTTTTGGTACGCACAGCCTTTGGTCGTCACGGCAGCACGAGATGCCTTTTTAACTAAGCGGGTGGGAGACATCTTGCTGTTGATGGGTGTCGTGGTACTGGCGACTCTGGCGGGAAGCTTAGATTTTCCTGATTTGTATCAATGGGCAGAAACGGCAAACTTACCCCCGTTGACAGCAACACTTTTAGGGTTGGCGTTGATTGCTGGGCCGATTGGTAAATGTGCCCAATTTCCCTTGCATTTGTGGCTTGATGAGGCAATGGAAGGCCCCAACCCAGCCTCATTGCTGCGAAATTCTTTGGTGGTAGGTTGCGGCGCTTTTGTGCTGATTCAGTTGGTACCGATTCTAGCTCTATCTCCTGTGACATTAGCTGTCTTGATTGTAATTGGCACAGTAACAGCGATTGGAGAATCCTTTGTGGCGATCGCACAAATTGATATTAAGCGATCGCTATCCCATACCACCAGCGCTTACCTAGGTTTAGTCTTCATCGCTGTTGGCTTGCAACGCGCTGATGTTGCTGCCTCCTTACTCCTTGCCCATGCAGTTGCCAAAGCCCTACTGTTTATGAGTATTGGCTCAGTCATTCTCGTCACCAACAACCAAGACCTTACTGAAATGGGAGGCTTGTGGTCACGGATGCCCGCGACAACCAGTGCTTATATCGTCGGGGCAGCAGGCTTAATCGGATTACTTCCCTTGGGCGGTTATTGGGCGCTGAGTAAAGGGATTAACGCCTTTTGGACTAACCATCCCTGGTTAGTAGCAATCGCCCTCTTGGTTAATGGTATTAACGCCTTTGGATTAACCCGCGTCTTTCGTCTTGTTTTCCTTGGTACTCCGCATCCCAAGACTCGTCGAACCCCCGAAGTCGATTGGCCTATGGCACTACCAATGGTGACATTAACTGTATTAACCCTGATGACACCACTGTTACTCCAGCGACTCTCACTACTGCCTACTGCTAAGTACCAGTACCTCATTCAACTTCCCCAGTTGTTCTTACCAAGCTCTAGCGTGCTGGGTTGCACTCTAGGGTCAATCGTTTACCTACCCAGAACTTGGTCAAGGTCTGTTCGGATTCCCTTGAAATTTGTCCAAGACTTACTTGCCTATGACTTTTATATTGATCGACTGTACCGTCTAACTGTAGTTTTTCTCGTTGATATATCTTCTAAAATTACAGCTTGGATTGATCGATATATTGTTGATGGATTGGTCAACTTAGTTGGTTTTGCCACAGTTTTTAGTGGTCAGAGCTTGAAGTACAACACTTCAGGTAAGGCACAGTTCTATGCACTAACTATCCTAGTAGGCGTGAGCCTGTTGGTACTTCTAATGATTTGGCCATTGAATCAATGGTCTTTGAGCCAGTGGTCTTTAGATCAATTGTCTTTGTTTAGCGGTCAGTGAAGTTGTTGTTAGTTGTTAGATGAATCTATTCTCCAACAACTAATAACCAAAAACGAACAACTACTAAGGAGACTAGTCAACTTATGCTGAGTGCCTTGATTTGGGTACCAATACTCTGTGCCACTCTTATGGCGTTTTGGCCCGGAACCGTTACATCTAAGGGGGCGCGTCAAGTAGCATTGGCAGTTGCGGGTGGTCTATTTATTTGGTCGAGCGTGCTACTGTTGCAGTTTAACCCTGGTGATGTTCATCAGCAGTTTCAAGAATCTTTAACCTGGATTGAGGCTTTAGGTCTAACCTACAGCTTGGGGGTAGATGGTTTATCGCTGCCATTGCTGGTATTGAATGGGTTACTGACAGGAATTGCTCTTTATAGTACAGATGAGAATCTTGACCGACCGCGACTCTATTACGCTTTGATCTTTTTATTAAATGCTGGAGTTTCAGGTGCTTTTCTCGCTCAAGACTTACTACTATTTTTCTTATTTTATGAGCTGGAACTCATCCCACTGTATTTGTTAATCGCAATTTGGGGAGGGCAACGACGGGGCTATGCGGCAACGAAGTTTCTCCTCTATACAGCGGTATCCGGAGCGTTAATTCTGGCAGCATTCTTGGGTGTAGTGTTTTTGAGTGGTGCAACTAGCTTTGCTTACACCGAAGCTGTGGCGTTGGCGTCTTCACTATCTCAAACTAGTCAATTGTTGCTACTAGGAGCGCTTTTGATTGGCTTTGGGATCAAGATTCCCTTGGTACCGTTCCACACTTGGTTGCCGGATGCTCACGTTGAGGCATCTACACCCATTTCTGTCCTATTAGCGGGTGTGCTGCTGAAGTTAGGCACCTATGGTTTATTGCGGTTTGGGTTAGGGTTGTTTCCTGAGGCTTGGGCAACTGTGGCACCATTCCTAGCGACTTGGGCAGTAGTGAGTGTGCTGTACGGTTCGCTAAATGCGATCGCACAGCGAGATATGAAAAAAATGGTGGCGTATAGTTCCGTCGGGCATATGGGCTATATTCTCCTTGCTGTTGCTGCTGCCACCCCTCTCTCACTAGCAGGTTCCGTCCTGCAAATGGTCAGCCATGGTCTGATATCAGCGCTACTGTTTTTGCTAGTGGGTGTGGTTTATAAAAAGACTGGCTCACGAGATTTAGATGTCCTCAATGGTCTGCTCAATCCTGAACGAGGCTTACCGTTAATTGGCAGCCTGATGGTAGTAGGAGCAATGGCAAGTGCAGGTATCCCTGGAATGGTGGGATTTATCTCAGAATTCCTGGTGTTCCGAGGCAGTTTTCCTGTATTTCCAGCACAAACTCTTCTTTGTATGATTGGTACTGGCTTAACGGCTGTATACCTTTTAATTTTGCTCGACCGTGCTTTCTTTGGCCGTCTGTCTATACGGGTGATCGATTTACCAAAAGTGTACTGGAGTGAGTGCCTACCAGCGATTGTTTTAGCGATATTGATCGTAGTTCTGGGAGTACAGCCGGGATGGCTAACAAGAATCTCCGAAACAACGGTAGCGGCTTTTGCGCCGCCAGCAACGACAGTTGCACTGCAAGCGCCTTCACAGGCAAGTGTGGAATCTACGTTGAAAGCACCTTTATAAAACGATTTAAGAGAACGTAAATGGTACTTAGCAAGAAAAAGCCCCGTAACCATCCTCTAGAAGACTATATTCAAAAGCTGATTGCTGGTGAGGGACTACTGCCAGATTCACCGGAAAATGTTATGGAGGTTGTTGGAATTCTCAAGAGTTATGGCATTGTTCTTGATGCCTACTCCCGCAATCTTAATTACATTGCAGAACACCAATTTTTAGTGTTTTTTCCCTTTTTTAAATACTTTAACGGGGAAGTTTCGCTAGGAAAGTTGTTGCGTCACTGGTGGCACGATCGCATTAATTTTGAGTATGCCGAATACTGCATGAAAGCGATGTTCTGGCACGGGGGCGGCGGGTTAGATGCCTATCTGGATACACCGGAGTTTGAAAAGCGATCGCAACAAGCGATTCAGGCACGATTTAAAGCTAGTCCCTTGATGCAGGGGCTAAACTGGCTATTTCCTGACTTTTTACCCGAACTCGTGCGCCAGTTGGCTTATTACAGTGGGTTGGGGCAATTTTGGCGGGTGATGAGTGATATGTTCCTTGAATTAGCTGACCGCTATGAAAATGGAGAAATCACCTCAATTCCCCAAGTTGTTGAGCATATTCAAACGGGTTTGGTAGAAAATGCTAACTTGCCAATTACTTATGCTGCAACGATTCGTGGAAAGACGTATGAAATCCTTCCCAAATCCTTAGGATTGACGTTTCTCGCTGATACAGCAGTGCCTTATGTTGAGGCAGTCTTCTTCCGGGGAACGCCATTCCGAGGAACAGTTTCCTATAATGCTCAAGCCAATCAGATTTCCCCAGATCAGAGTAGATTTGCTTACGGGGCATTGTATGCTGACCCCTTACCGATTGGTGGTGCAGGGATTCCCCCCACCCTTCTGATGCAGGATATGCGTCATTATCTACCTGACTATCTCCACGAAATTTATAAGCGATCGCGTCGCGGTGAGAATGACTTACGGGTGCAGATCTGCATTAGTTTCCAAAAATCAATGTTTTGTGTTACGACAGCAACAATTTTTGGATTGGCACCTTATCCCCTAAACACGACTGACGCAAAGCAACAACAGAAGAATCGAGTCTATTTAGAAAGCTGGATGGATCGATTCCTGACATCACGTTTGCCTGACGTAAACAGTTAGCTCTATCTACATTTCCCGCATTCATCCACAGCAAACTACCTTCCGCTTGCCGCTTTTCGTGGACGTTGGAAACATAAATATTTGTGCGTAGGGGAGAACGGTTAAATCCCAAAACTGTAATACCTAGCACAACATACAGTATCAAAATACCCAATACTGGCAATCTGGGGTCAGACAAACTGGGTGTGCGGTCCCAATGCCATGATTTTGGATTCGGGAGTTTGGCTCTTAGATTATTTGTTCCAATTCCCAATCCAACTTTCCTGTAATGTCAGATAAAAATAAGGAACCACTTCTCCTAGTGCTGGTATGGCTTCAAGGTGTAAATTCAGATAATAGGTTATAAAAAAGACGGAAGATTGCAAGTTGAGGACTATATTACTCAACATTAGTTTGTCGAAATACACGCTGATCCCAAGCTAAAACTGTTCCTACTAATTGATTACTCAAATTGCTAGATAAAAATACTCTGCATTTAATTCTAATAACCAAAGACTACTAAAGTTCTTACTCAATTTTTTAGCAGGGAACGAATTGCTTTTTAGACGGCTCATAGGCTAGCAACAGCAAAATTGAATCGACTCAGGGTGAGAAATTCAGAATACAGAAGAAAGAGCAGTCAAGTTGATTTTTCACTACCATATTGGAATGAGTCGAATGCGATCGCATTCGACTACAAGAACGGGAATTAATCTAGACAATCTGTGACCGAAATTAATCTACAAGTTGAAGAAAAGGGTGATGCTGATAGTGGGTTACTCATTGGAAACACTCGCGGTGAACGCTTACGCATTGATCGCTATCTTTCTCAAGAATTACCTGACCTATCCCGATCGCGTATCCAACAGCTAATTGAACAAGGTAGCTTGCAGATTAACGGTAAATCTTGCACCTCCAAAAAAACAATGGTGCAATTAGGCGATCGCATTTCCCTCACCATTCCTGAAGTTATCCCCCTGGATTTGCAACCCGAAGCTATCCCCCTGGATGTTCTTTACGAGGATGACTCCCTCATCATTGTCAACAAACCTGCTGACCTCGTCGTCCATCCTGCCGCAGGACACGAAAGCGGTACTCTTGTTAATGCTCTTCTTGCTCACTGCCAAAATCTTGCGGGAATTGGTGGCGTTCAACGCCCTGGAATTGTCCACCGTTTGGACAAGGATACAACGGGGGCAATTGCGATCGCTAAAACAGACCAAGCTCATCAACACCTGCAAGCTCAGCTAAAAGCAAAAACCGCCCGACGAGAATATCTTGGTGTAGTTTATGGGGCAACATCATCTGACAACGGCACGATTGACCAACCCATCGGGCGTCATCCTGTAGACCGCAAAAAAATGGCTGTGGTGCCACTGGAGAAAGGAGGACGGCTAGCTGTTACCCATTGGCAAGTCCAAGAACGACTCGGCAACTACACCCTCATGTACTTTCAACTAGAAACGGGACGTACCCACCAAATTCGGGTTCATAGCGCCTATATTGGACATCCTATTGTCGGTGACCCTGTTTACAGCGCTGGTCGTTCTGTCGGTGTCAATCTTCCGGGTCAAGCCCTACATGCGTGGCGACTCACATTACAGCATCCTGTGTCGGAGGAGCGGATTTCGGTGACTGCTCCTATTCCCAAAACCTTTAACACCCTGCTGGACGTTCTCCGGAAGCGAGGGGTTCCTCCGAACTAAAAATCTCAACTTGCAATTGGGAGTTCTACAGACAGCACACGCTTCCCATATCCCTATCCCCGGCATTTTCTCCCGTCCTGTTCAGGGAAAATCACGAGTTGATGGCTCCCAAACCCAAATATAAGTTAAATAATCTTTACAAATAAGCTTTATAACTGGCACTTATCCAAAATCTGCAATTGATTGATTCGACTTGGTTTCAGCAGAATCTTAAGAAAAAATAAAATTACACTTTTCAATATTTTTCTAGGTAAAAATACTTACCTAGATCTGCATAACTCTCTAGGTAGTGGACGGTATAAACTTTGCCTCGTAAGGGTTTCAAGCCCTTCTTGACTTAGGTAGAAAAAACTTCATGATTTGTAACGAATAATGCCCCAATGGCGTTGTATAAAAGTTACCTGTAGGGGATCAATGACAGACAAAAGTTAAATAAATACTGATTTATCAAGCTCGCTCGTTTCTCATAAAAGAACCAATTTTTCTCATAATTCATGCATGAATATTTGTTTAGTTACTCTTTGTATGGGTAGCGAACGGCATGAGTGAGCAGCCTGAAAAAGCCAGTGATTTTACAGATGTCTGTTCTTGACCAATAGCGATCGCATTCAGAATTTTGAATGAGATTGGCTTCCCTAAAGTGGAGCTTTACTTTGTAACCACAACCACTCTTAACCAAGTCAGTAGGAGATTGAGTTCATGTTAGATGCATTCGCCAAGGTTGTTTCTCAAGCAGATTCCAAAGGTGAATTCTTGAGCACCGAGCAACTGGATGCCTTGACCAACATGGTCAAAGACGGTAACAAGCGCATGGATACCGTTAATCGCATCACCAGCAACGCTTCCACCATCGTGACCGATGCGGCTCGCGCTCTGTTTGAAGAGCAACCCCAGCTGATTGCTCCTGGTGGTAACGCTTACACCAACCGTCGGATGGCAGCTTGCCTCCGCGACATGGAAATCATTCTGCGCTACGTCACCTACGCGATGATGGCTGGTGACTCCAGCGTGTTAGATGATCGCTGCCTCAATGGTCTGCGTGAAACCTATCAAGCTTTGGGAACCCCTGGCTCTTCCGTATCAGTTGGCGTTCAGAAGATGAAGGATGCTGCGGTTTCAATCGCTAATGACCCCAACGGCATCACCAAAGGCGATTGCAGCCAGTTGATGTCTGAACTCGCTAGCTACTTCGACCGCGCTGCTGCTGCTGTTGCCTAAGAATTACTGTTTGTTAAAAAACTTGAAACTAAGAGGGAGACTAAGTCAAGAATGAAAACCCCAATTACTGAAGCGATCGCTGCTGCTGATACCCAAGGTCGTTTTTTGGGCAACACTGAGTTGCAAGCTGTTAATGGTCGCTTTGATCGTGCAGCCGCAAGCATGGAAGCGGCTCGTGCTTTGACCCAAAACGCTCAAAAGCTGATTGACGGTGCTGCTCAAGCGGTGTACCAGAAATTCCCTTACACCACCCAGATGCAAGGACCTCAGTATGCGTCTGACAGCCGTGGTAAGTCCAAGTGCGCTCGTGACATCGGTCACTACCTGCGTATGGTGACCTACTGCTGTGTTGCTGGTGGCACAGGTCCTATGGATGAGTACCTCGTTGCTGGTTTAGATGAAATCAACCGTGCATTCGAGTTGTCTCCTAGCTGGTACGTTGAAGCCCTCAAGCACATCAAATCCAATCATGGTTTGAGTGGTCAAGCGGCTAACGAAGCTAACACCTACATCGACTATGCGATTAATGCCCTGAGCTAATTGCATAGGCGTGCCCGGAAAGGTATGCAGGTGAAACGCTTTCAAATCGTGCTTCAACTGCTTATCTCTCCGGGCTTTGTTGTATCTATGGGTTAGTTATTAGTTATTGGTTATTAGTTATTAGTTCTGAAAAGCGAACAACTAATAACGAACAACTAACAACGAACAACTAAAAAGCTAGCTTGTTGGGAGAGTTAAACAAATGGCAATTACATCAGCAGCCTCACGGTTAGGCACTTCAGCATTTAGTGATGCGCCGAAGATTGAGTTACGCCCCCATGCCACGAAAGAAGATATTGAAGCGGTGATTCGTGCCGTCTACCGTCAGGTTTTGGGCAACGACTATTTGATGAAGTCTGAACGGCTTACAAGTGCCGAATCGCTCCTACGCGATGGGGATATCAGCGTGCGAGAATTCGTGCGTTCCGTTGCCAAGTCGGAGCTATACAAATCCAAGTTTTTCTACAACAATTTTCAAACCCGGTTTATTGAACTGAATTACAAGCATCTGTTGGGTCGCGCACCTTACGATGAGTCAGAAGTGGTCTATCACCTAGACCTGTACCACGAGAAGGGGTATGAGACAGAGGTTGATTCTTATATCGACTCTGTAGAGTATCAAACCAATTTTGGCGACAGTGTTGTCCCTTACTATCGCGGTTTTGCCACACAAACGGGGCAAAAAACTGTCGGTTTTAACCGGATGTTCCAACTGTATCGTGGCTATGCCAATAGCGATCGCTCTCAGGTCGGTGGTTCGTTCCCTCGCTTAGCGCGTGAGCTAGCAGCTAACGGGGCCTCCTCTATTATTGGACCGTCTGGTAGTAACGAAAACTGGTCATTCCGTGCCTCTAGCGATATTGCTCCGAAAAAAGCCCTCGGTAATGCTGTAGGAACAGGCGATCGCGTTTATCGCATTGAAGTAACTAGCCTACGCGGTCCCGGCTATCCGAAGCTACGCCGTAGCAGCACTGCCTACCTGGTGCCTTACGAAAGGCTATCAGACAAAATGCAGCAAATTCAGCGCCAAGGCGGAAAAATCGTCAGCATAACACCAGCTTAAGAGAGGACTAGGGGCTAGGGACTAGGAAATATCCCCAATCCCTAATCCCCAATCCCCAACAACCCAGATTAGGAGATTATTAAAGCGATGTTTGGTCAAACAGCAGTAGGTACCGGTGGTCTCAACTCAGCAGGAAGCCGTGTCTTTCGCTATGAAGTTGTCGGCTTACGTCAGAACGAAGAAACCGACAAAAATAACTATGAGATTCGCCGTAGCGGCAGTGTGTTCATGACGGTACCGTATTCCCGGATGAACGAAGAAATGCAGCGGATTGCCCGATTGGGTGGGAGAATCGTCAGCATTGAGCCGTTGACTGCTGAATCAGCCCTAAAACCCGATAGCGAAAGCGACAGAAAAAAAGCAAAAGCTGAAGGCTGAGACCGAACGAATGACCGATTTCAATCCAGAGGCGTCGAGTGATACCGCCGCTCCGGCGCTGACAGTGGAAGAAGCGATCGCCAACTTGCGCGGCACAGATTTGAGTCTCCGCTATTACGCCGCTTGGTGGCTAGGCAAATTCCGAGTCTCAGAACCAGCCGTGGTAGACGCCTTGATTGAAGCCCTAGACGACGAAGCTGATCGGACAGAATTGGGTGGGTATCCGCTGCGGCGTAATGCTGCAAGAGCCTTGGGTAAGCTAGGTGATCAAAGAGCCGTGCCAGGGTTAATCCGTTGCTTAGACTGCTCGGACTTTTACGTGCGAGAAGCAGCGGCTCAATCTCTGGAAATGTTAGGTGACCGAGCCGCTGTCTCCCCATTAATGCAATTGCTCAGCAGTGGACTTGCTGCTGCTGAGCGAGTACCAGGACGCCCCCACTTTACCCAACCCTGTGAGGCAGTGATCGAAGCTCTAGGGACGCTGAAGGCGACTGAAGCGATTCCATTGATTAAACCCTTCCTAGAACATCAGGCACGGCGGTTGCAGTATGCCGCAACGCGAGCGATGTATCAGCTAACTAGGGACGAGGCTTATGGGAAACCCCTAGTCCAAGCCTTACAGGGGCAAGATGTTGTATTGCGCCGAGTCGCTTTATCAGACCTCGGTGCAATTGGGTATCTACCCGCTGCCGAAGCGATCGCAACTGCCTCAGCCGAAAACAGCTTCAAGCTCATTGCCCTTAAAGGACTGCTGGAACATCAGCTAACACCCGAAGCCAATACGCTTTCTGATGACACCATCCGGGTAATGAAGCTGATGGATTCGCTTTTGTAGTTTTGTCAGCAGTTACTTGTCAGTTGTTTCTTAAGCGACTGACCACTGACTACTGACTACTGATCACTGACACACTGATATGATCGACTCTACCCGTATCCAAGCACTCATCCAGGCTGTTGAACAGGCAAATTCTGCCGAAGGGCTGGTCGAGTCTGTGCGGGCATTGGTCGCTACCAACTCAGAAGAGGTAATTCCTACGCTAATTACCGTGTTGGGTTACAACAACCCAGAAGCAGCAGTAATAGCGGTTGAGGGACTGATTGGGCTGGGGGAAGCGGCAGTGATGCCACTTTTGAACCAGTTGGATGAGTATAACTACGGAGCAAGAGCCTATTCGATTCGGGCGTTAGCGACAATTGCTGACCCCCGTGCCCTTGATGTCTTGGTTACAGCCGCCGCCAGCGACTTTGCCCCCAGTGTGCGCCGTGCTGCCGCTAAAGGGCTGGGAAATTTGCAATGGCACCAACTGTCACCTGAGCAGGGACAGGAGGCACAAGATCTCGCATTAAAAACACTTCTAGACGTTTCTCAAGATGCCGAATGGGCAAATCGCTACGCCGCCATTGTCGGCTTAGAAGCACTGGCAGCCAATGCAACTGGCATGATTGAGCGAATCAGAAATCGGTTTGAGCAAATGCTTTCATCCGAGGCAGATTTAGCTGTGCGATCGCGAGTATTGATGGCACAACAAAAGAATGGTTGTTAGTTGTTTGCTGTTTATTATTAGCAGCTAATCACCAACAACTAATAACCAATAACCAACAACCAATAACTAATAACTATGTCGATTCCTCTCCTTGAAATTACACCAAGTTCTCAGAATCAGCGCGTCGAGGGCTACGAAGTTCCCGACGAGGATGATTTCCAATATTACCGCCTAACTCCAACTAGTGAAGACTTCGAGATTAAGGAGTTGATTTGGGCAGGCTACCGCCAAATTTTTAGTGAACATCTGATTCTCGAAACATATCGGCAACCCTACCTAGAATCTCAGCTAAAAAATCGGGCTATCTCCGTGCGCGATTTTATCCGAGGACTAGGTAAAACCGATGTTTATCGGACACTGGTTGCAGACACTAACTCCAACTATCGCTTAGTTGATATTACCTTCAAGCGCTTTCTCGGTCGCGCTACCTATAACAAAGACGAGCAAATCGCTTGGTCAATTGTGATTGCGACCAAAGGCTTATCTGGCTTTATTGATGCTGTAGTTGATAGCGAAGAATATCGCCAAAACTTCGGGGATACGATCGTGCCTTATCAGCGTCGTCGCTACAAAGACCGCCCGTTTAACCTGGTTAACCCCCGCTACAGTGATTACTGGCGCGCGCGTCAGATTAGTTTCGAGGGTTCTTACTATCAAGTTCAAGTCTCTGGTCAATCGGCGCAACGGGGAGTTCGCCAAGCCATTCCCGACACCTTTTTGTCAATGGCACGGAGTATCAGCCCCGGTGGAGTCAACTATCAACGGACAAAAGATCGGGCAATTTCTCAAGCGACAAGTAGACCACTGCCCGACATGACCCGCAAAGTTGCTACGCCACAACCTGTTATTGGTCGTAATGAGGTGGCTCTACCCTACCGCTACCTTTACAGAAGACCCACAACTTAACAACGTCATTGGTCAATTAGTCCATCAACCCCAAACAACTAACAACCAACAACTAATAACCAACCCAATGTCAATACCTCTCTTAAACTACAAACCCTCCTCGCAGAATCAGCGAGTCTCAGGTTATGAAGTCCCCAGTGAAGATACCCCTCGGATTTATCGTACAGAAGACTGCCTGGATCAGAATGATGTTCTGGAATTAATCTGGGCAGTTTACCGACAAGTTTTGAGTGAACATGAAATCCTTAAATCTAATCGTCAGACTAGCCTAGAATCGCAACTCAAAAATCGTACGATTACTGTGCGTGATTTTGTTCGGGGGATAGCGAAATCTGATGCATTTTTCCGCTTGGTTGTCGAGCCAAATTCTAACTATCGAGTCGTTGAATTGACGCTCAAACGATTGTTGGGTCGTGAACCTTACAACAAAGATGAAGAGATTGCCTGGTCAATCAAAATCGCCACCTTAGGTTGGGGCGGTTTTGTAGATGCCTTGATTGATAGCCCAGAGTACTTAGAAAATTTTGGCGAGAATACGGTTCCTTATCAACGGCGTCGCTATAAAGGTCGTCCCTTTAACTTAGTAACACCCCGCTATAGTGAATACTGGCGCGACAAACTGGAAGATGAGCGTTACAAGTGGGGCGCTGTCAGTAACTTCTTGGATATGGCAAGGTCAATTAAGCCAAAAGCCATGACTAATACGGTGACGGTACAGACAGATAATATCAAGATTCCTGATATGACACGGGATACGCCATCGGGAGTACCTGTTTCCGTTGACACTTCTGCTAGTTTCCCACTGCGTTAATCTTGGGGCAATCAAGCAAAAGTTTTGTAGGCGGTCAAAGTCATGCTCAAATTGAATTATGGGCATCAACAAAAACGCTGAAATCTGATAAGTTTTTGTAATAGTCTAAAAGGGGGATTTTTACATGGCATTGCCATTACTGCAATACAAGCCCACAACCCAAAATGTGAGGGTTCGTAGCTTTGGGGTAGCTGACGAAGACGAAGATACTCCGTACATTTGTCGTCTGGAAGACACCAATTCTGCGGCTGAAATACTTGGGCTGATTAATGCTGTCTATCGCCAGCTTTACAGTGAACACGCTGTTCTCCAAGTGAATCGTCAGAAAGCTCTGGAATCTCAGCTTAAGAACCGGACACTCACTGTGCGCGACTTTGTTCGTGGTATCGCGAAGTCTGAAGCGTTTTATCGCTTGGTGGTTGAAAGCAATAACAACTATCGGCTTGTTGAAGTTTGCCTCAAGCGCTTTCTGGGTCGTGCCCCCTATAACAAAGAGGAAGAGATTGCTTGGTCAATTAAGATTGGCACTCTCGGCTTCTATGGTTTTGTGGATGCTCTGATTGACAGCGAAGAGTATACCGAAGCGTTTGGTGATTACACTGTGCCTTACCAGCGTAAGCGTATGGAAGGTCGTCCGATTAACTTGGTGACTCCCCGCTACGGCGAAGACTACCGCGAAGTTGTTGGTACGGTTAAAACCGACTGGCGCTTTACGGTGGAGAAGTTCTACAGCCGTAAGTACCAGGAGCGTCAACTTCAGGAAGGCGACCCTCGCAAGTATCGCGATATGGCGGCAAACGTCAATTCCAAGCGCACCTACGCGCAAAATGTCTCAGCGTCTAGTATTGATTACCTGAGCAAAGTGCCTTATCGGGGCAAACGCTAAAGAGATAATTTAGCCTAAGAACTAGCTGGGTCTAGTTTCCGCTTATAAGATGCCTCAGTGAGTGGGGTGTCTGCTAAGCAGAAGCTAGACCCAATTTTCATGAAAAAGCGATCGCCTTTTTGATAATAGGTAATGGAAAAGAAGTTGCAGTTCCCGATTAGTGATTGTCATTGTTCATAGTTTTCACAAGCCACTTTGGACGAAACTACAGAAACTACAGTAAATTTTCCACGGTTTGATGAGTGTGCTTCTTTAGTTGCTTTCGATACAAAAGTCTTATTTTTCTGTTTCTACTATAGGCGAGTAGGAGATACCTTTAGTGGAGCATAGCGATTATAGGTTAAGAGTTTAATTAAATTTTCTGTTACATCTGTCTAAGAAATTTTTCAGGACTTTAAGGGTATTGTAAGGTTGTAAGCCTCAGTTTTTGATACATTGCCTCAGAATTCAGCAACTATCAGGTTTCCAGATTCAGTGCAGATTCAAAGGCTGTGTTTTTCTTGAACTTTGCGTCCCCAATTTCCATCAGTTCGCTGTTACTTGCTCCGTACCCCTCTCATGTCATGTAGGGACAATTATGGAAACCGAAAATATGAACGGTAGCCATTCGCCAACCGCAACGGTAGGGCCTCTAGCCGCAGAACCGAAAGAAACCAAGAACAAGAAAAAAAAGGATAAGGGCAAGAAAAAAGCCAAGCTGAGCAAAACCCCAGAACGGAAAGAGCTTTACCATACATCTGAGCGCGAAAGCGGTTCTAAGCTCCTTAACAAAGAGTACAAAAAAGAACTTGCCCGTCTACAGGTAGAACTGGTAAAAATGCAATACTGGGCAAAGCATACAGGTGCCCGCATCGTCATCCTATTTGAAGGGCGCGATGCCGCAGGAAAGGGAGGTACGATTAAGCGCATCACCGAACCGCTGAATCCACGTGGCTGTCGAGTCGTAGCATTGGGGATGCCCAGCGATCGCGAAAAGACCGAATGGTACTTCCAGCGCTATGTGCTGCATCTTCCGGCTGCGGGTGAAATCGTCTGTTTTGATCGCAGTTGGTATAACCGTGCCGGAGTTGAGTACGTTATGGGCTTCTGCACCGATGAGCAGTACCAGGAATTCATGCAAACCTGTCCAGAATTCGAGCGGATGCTGGTCAGAGCTGGCATTGTTTTGCTGAAGTATTGGTTCTCGGTGAGTGATGAGGAGCAGGAGCGCCGCTTCCAGTCTCGCACGACTGATCCGGCTCGTCGCTGGAAACTGAGTCCAATGGATCTGGAGTCACGCGATCGCTGGGTGGAATATTCTCAGGCAAAAGACGCGATGTTTGCCCACACCAACATTCCCGAAGCCCCTTGGTTCACAGTGGAAGCGGACGACAAAAAACGCGCTCGCCTCAACTGCATTAGCCATTTTTTGAGCAAAATTCCCTATGTGGATATGACTCCGGAACCCCTGGAACTGCCGCCTCGCAAGAGCGCCCCTCATGACTATGTGCGTCCGCCCCGCAACGAGCAGTTCTTTGTCCCACAAGTGTAGTAAGCATTCACCCACGGTGAATGTTATTAACAATGTTGTCCTCATAGTTGCGAGAGTCGATGTTGCACGCTCACATAAACCCCACATTTTTAGGAATCAATCATCATGACCCATGAATTGCGCGTTCAAGCTGTCACTCAAGTCACCGATCGCAAACCCTTACCGCCCAAGATGCCGCAGCGACTAGAAGCGCTGTGGGCAACGGATGTATTTACGCTGAGCAAAATGCAGGCAAGCTTGCCCAAAGATGTCTATAAATCTGTCAAGAATACGATTCAAACAGGCGGAAAACTGGATGTATCGGTAGCGGGTGCCGTGGCGGCGGCGATGAAAGATTGGGCAACGTCTAAAGGGGCATTGTATTACGCGCACGTCTTTTACCCAATGACGAATGCAACGGCTGAAAAGCATGATGGTTTCATTTCGGTGCAAGGGGATGGCAGCGTCATTACTGAATTTACCGGGAAAGTTCTAGTGCAGGGTGAACCGGATGGCTCGTCCTTTCCGAATGGTGGACTGCGTTCTACCTTTGAAGCTCGCGGCTACACGGCGTGGGATGTCACCAGTCCTGCCTATGTGATGGAAACCGACAATGGTGTCACCTTGTGCATTCCCACCGTGTTCATCTCCTGGACAGGTGTCGCCCTAGATAAGAAAACGCCCCTGTTGCGCTCGAATGCAGCGATGAACAAAGCCGCAACCCGCCTGCTAAAGCTGTTGGGACACACGGAAGTTGCGCCAGTCAACTCCAGTTGTGGTCCAGAGCAAGAATACTTTTTGGTTGATGCTCATTTTGCCCATAGTCGTCCCGATTTGCTGCTAACAGGCAGAACCCTATTTGGCAAACCCCCTGCCAAAGGTCAGCAATTTGATGATCACTACTTCGGTGCCATTCCCGATCGCGTCCAAGTGTTCATGCAGGACGTAGAAGAGAAAATGTATCGGCTAGGCATTCCGGCAAAAACTCGCCACAACGAAGTGGCTCCGGGTCAGTTTGAGATTGCGCCATTTTTTGAAGCCGCCAATGTTGCCAGCGATCACCAGCAGTTAACAATGACCATCCTCAAGAGTACGGCGAAGAAACATGGCTTTGTCTGCCTCTTGCACGAGAAGCCGTTTGCTGGAATTAATGGTTCTGGGAAACACGTCAACTGGTCGGTTGGCAACGCCACTCAAGGCAATTTGCTCGATCCAGGCGATACTCCCCATGCAAATATGCAATTTTTGCTGTTCTGTGGGGCGGTGATTCGGGGCGTGCATAAGTATGGCCCCCTGATGCGGGCAGTTGTTGCCACAGCTAGTAATGATCATCGCTTGGGTGCGAATGAGGCTCCCCCGGCAATCATCTCGGTTTATCTGGGAACGCAACTAGAGCAGGTGTTTGAGCAAATTAGCCAGGGACAGCCAACCAGTTCTGCCCACGCTGGGGTAATGGAACTCGGCGTAGACACGTTGCCAGTGTTCCCCAAAGACCCTGGCGATCGCAACCGCACTTCGCCCTTTGCCTTTACGGGCAACCGATTTGAGTTCCGGGCAGTCGGTTCGGGTCAGTCCGTTTCGGGTCCACTCGTGGCGATGAACACGATCATGGCAGATTCCTTGATCTGGATTGCCGATGCCTTAGAGAGCGAGATGGCTAAGGGAGCTGACCTCAATGCTGCTGCCAAAACCGTTCTCAAAGAGGTGATGGACAAGCACAGCGCCGTGGTGTTTGGTGGCAACGGCTATTCCGAAGAATGGCACAAAATGGCGGTTGAAGAACGGGGTTTAGCTGACCTGCGGACGACAGCCGATGCGTTACCTGTCTTAAAAGCCGATCATATCGAAGAACTATTCAACCGACTCGGTGTACTCACGCCAATTGAGCTAGAAAGCCGATTTGAGGTTTATGCCGAACAGTATACGCTGGCGATTGAAGTCGAAGCCAAACTAGTGGTGAGTATGGCAAAAACCATCATCTACCCCGCTGCGGTTCGGTATCTATCTGAACTGTCCACAGCGATCGCCAACTCCAAAGCGATCGGTATCGAATTGGACAAGGAAAGCGCCGAAAAAGTGGCATCGCTGATTCGATTGATGATGGATAACGTCAGCAAACTTAGTGCGGCGATGGGCAAACACGATTTTGCCTCACTGGAAGACCACATGCAATATTTTGCCCAAACAATTTGTCCGTTAATGGACAAGGTGCGAGAATATGCCGATGCGCTTGAAGAGGAAGTAGCCGATGATTTCTGGCCTTTACCGACCTATCAAGAAATGCTGTTTGTTAAGTAAGGGATATAGAACCCTTAGAGCTGTCGCCTTGTACAACTAAGCGAAGTTTCTACCCTGGCTCAGCCGATGCGATCGCATCGGCTGAGTTTGTTTGGACTCAATTCATCCCCTACAACTGCTCCTTATCCTTAGACGGCAATCTATACTTGAGATAACAAGTTTAGGCAGATTGAAACATGGCTGTTGAAGTGACGCTTACCCTGCCAGAAAACTTAGTCGAATATGTCAAACGTCTTGGAGAGGCAACAAGAGCGAGATGTCGCAGCAATTCTTGCTGATGCACTAGAGATGTTGTTGCCTACCTGGGAGAACCTGTCTGAGGATGGTTCATATCCAAGCGTATCCAGTCTTTCCGATGCAGAGGTACTGGCATTAGCGGATTCTAAAATGGATGCTGTGCAAAATCAGCGACTTGGTGAACTTCAACAACGAGGAAAAACAACTGGATTGAGTGAAGCAGAACGTTACGAATTGCTTGCGCTCTTGCAAATATTACCAGCTTGGACAACTCCGCAAGTCAGAAGCATTAGCCCAAGCCGTTCAGCGTGGTTTGCAATCGCCTTTATCCCCATGAGCGATCTCCCTGAAGCTACCCGTCAACGGGTAAGACAACGGGCTGGTTGGCATCCTCCTAAATCAGAGTGATGATTACTTGTTATGGGTTTATCGTGAGTTTTCTGCGATCGCATCCCTCACCCTACGACGACTCTTCATCCCCAACTGAATCACTACCTAAATACAGCCGGATAAACTCCTCAGCCACAGTCGAGTTAATCTTCCGCAGTTTCAATCGCCTGTTTTAATTAAGTTGAGATTGATAAAAAGCTTGCACCGTATAGTTGATAGCTTCTAACCACTATCTCCAAAGCGATAACCTTTACCGTAGACTGTGTGGATTAGCGGCGTTTCACCCTTTGCCTCAATTTTGCGACGCAACAAACGAATTAAAGCCGCAACAACATTACTACTCGGCTGTTCGTCTTCTACCCACAAGTGTTGATAAATTTGCCCATGAGTCAATAATTGCCCACTGTGGCGCATAAAGTATTCCAGCAGTTGACTTTCTTTTTCTGACAATTCAATCAAGCGTTCACTGCGATAAGCTAGCTGATTGTCCAAGTCGAGTTCTAGTCCTGCTACTCGTAGGCGTTGACTGGTACTGGTGTCTGTAGCCGCAGAACGCCGTAAGAGGGCGCGAACTCTTGCGAGTAATTCTCGCAGTTCAAATGGTTTAACTAGATAGTCATCAGCACCCGCATCTAATCCCTGTACTCGATCATCTAGAGTGTCTTTCGCCGTCAGGAAGAGAACGGGTGTGGTGCGTCCTTGTGATCGCAATTGCTGACAAATTGCCAAACCCGACAGTTGTGGCAGCATCCAATCCAAAATCAACAAGTCATAAATGTCTTGTGATGCTAACCTCCTACCCGATGCTCCATCGTAAGCGACATCAACACCATAACCCTCACGACTCAATACTCGACTCAATGGGTCAGTCAGCTCAACTTCGTCATCAACTAAAAGGATTCGCATTGTGCTAGCTATCAGCTTTCACCTATCTAGCTTTTATTATCCTTCCCTTAATGCTGAATAGTCTCAATGCTTTCGACCTCGTTGTTTGCAGCTAGTACCCATTCCTGCATCGCTGGAAGTGCCCAAACGGCCTCAGCATAAGCCTGTGCAACTGAATCTAAATGCACCTCATAGGTGACGAACCGCGAGACTACAGGGGCAAACATTGCATCTGCGATCGTGAAATGTCCAAAGAGCAAATCTCCACCATCCCCAAACTTTTCACGACATTCACGCCAAATCGCCGTAATGCGATCGACATCGGCTTGCACACTCGCATTCATCCCCAAACCAGGGTGTCGAGAACGGCAATCCATCGGCATATTTTGGCGTAGGCTTACGAATCCAGCGTGCATTTCAGTGCTAACTGAGCGAGCTACTGCCCGTGCGGCTGTATCTTTTGGCCATAGGTTTGGTGCAAAGCCCTCTGCAACATATTCACAAATTGCTAGAGATTCCCAGATAGTCAGGTCGTTGTGCAGCAAAACTGGCACTCTGCCTGATGGAGAATAACGTCGAATTTCCTGATGTGATGTTGGGGTATCTAAGGGAATGCGTATCTCTGCAAAGTCTAGTCCAGCTTGTTTCATGGCTAGCCAAGGACGCCATGACCATGAGGAATAATTCTTATTCCCAATAACTAGAGTGAGCTGGGTCATATAAAATAACAAAACTTGACTAATTTATTAATACGAGTTGTTCCTCGTGAACTTAATTTTTTCATGATTACTGTCGCATTGCCAAAAGGCGCTCTTTTTTCTGACAGCATCCGCCTCCTACAATCGGTTGGCTTAGACTTTAGTGCTTTTCTTGACCCAAAAAGCCGTCAACTCCAGATTCAAGATCCTACTGGCACAGCTAAAGCCTTGCTAGTACGAGCGCAAGATGTTCCGGTTTATGTGGAATATGGTCAAGCCCAATTAGGAATTGTTGGTTACGATGTCCTGCGGGAGAAAGCGTCTCAGGTTGCTAATTTAGCAGATTTACAGTTTGGAAAATGCCGGATGTCAGTAGCGGTACGCGCTTCTAGCTCTTATCGACGTTCTTTGGAACTACCACCTCACGGTCGCGTCGCCTCAAAGTTTGTTCACTGCGCTCGCGAGTATTTTAATAACCTGGATTTACCAGTAGAAATTATTCCACTCTACGGTTCTGTAGAACTCGGCCCAATCACAGGGATGTCGGAGGCGATTGTTGATTTGGTTTCAACAGGTCGGACGTTGCAAGAGAATGGCTTGATTGAGATTGATACGCTGTTTGAGAGTACAGCACGGCTGATTGCCCATCCGTTGAGTTACCGCCTGAATACAGATAATCTCTGCAATTGGGTTGAGCAGATTCGGGAAGCTTATACAGTTGGCGTTGTCAAAGGATAGCGCGAGCCTTTTTCCTCTAGCAGATAGGAGAACATCTGTTGCCAGTTACACCTTACAGAAACCTTCGCTCTTTCGTAAGAAACATCTGTGAATCTGGGACAACACTACTGTTAGTCGATGATTTCACACTAGGCTGCTGAATTGGAATTTGAATACAAAACTCAGTTCCTTGCCCCGGTGCCGATACGCAGCGTAATTCCCCACGGTGTTCTGCTACTACAATTTGATAGCTAATCGACAATCCAAGACCTGTACCTTGACCGACAGGTTTTGTCGTAAAGAAGGGGTCAAACAGCCGAAGCCGCACTGACTCCGTCATCCCAGGACCATTGTCACGAATACGGATGACTACGTTTTTTGAGTCTTGATGTGATTCCAAACTATCGACGATTTCAGTACAAATCTGGATACAAGGTGAGGAAGGGGGACTTAATATCTCACTCTCTACTTGCTCACTGCTGACGGTGTGGGACTCCAGAGCATCAATGGCATTAGCCAGGATGTTGGTAAACACTTGGTTGAGTTGCCCTGCATAACATTCGATTAATGGTAGGGTGGCGTACTTTTTAATCACCTGAATCTTAGGGTGTCCCGGCTTTTCTCTAAGTCGGTGCTGCAAAATTAAAAGGGTGCTGTCGAGACCTTCGTGGATATTGACACGCTTCATTTTTGCCTCATCCAGCCGCGAGAACGTCCGTAAAGAGGCGACAATATCACGGATACGCTCAGCTCCCACTTTCATCGATTCTAGGAGGTCAGGCAAATCTTCCATCAGGAAGTCCAAGTCAATCTCTTGTGTGTACTCAGAAATAGCTGGTACTGGAACTGGATAGTGCTGTCGGTAAAGGTCTACTAAATCGAGTAGTTCCTGGATATATTCGCTAGCTGGAGTGAGATTGCCATAAACAAAACAGACGGGATTATTGATTTCGTGGGCAATTCCTGCAACCATCAAGCCTAGACTTGACATTTTCTCGCTTTGCACCAGTTGGGCTTGGGCTTTCTTGAGCTGGTGTAGGGTTTGTTCGAGTTGGGTTGCTTGTTCTCTAAGCTGGGCTTCCGATTGTCGGAGAGCAACCTCAGCTTTAGAACGCTCATGCTGTAGAGAAAGGGCTGCTGCTGCTGCTCTCAACAAATCTACTTCCGAAGCTGTCCAGACTCGTGCTTCTTCACAGTTGCCGAAGACAATAAATCCAAAAAACTGCTCGTTCACCGTGAGGGGTAAAACCAAGAGGGATAAAAGCCCGATACGCTCTAAAACAACACGCTCTTGATCAGGGAATTCACTCACTCGTCCCATTATCGTTTTACCCTTTGCCAACACCTTTGCCCAACGGGGGACACATTCGTTGTAGGGTAAATTCTGGGGTGAGTGCGTCTCTGGTTTGGAGGAGAGTGTGGTTGTTTTCCACTGTCCGCGCTTGCTGAGTAGCAGTTGCTCATTAGCGTCGCGGGAGTTCTCAAAGACATAAACGTGACTAGCGTTAGCCGCTTGACCCAGCAGTTCTAGGATTAGCGAGTAGTAGTTTTCCTCACCTTTGAGTGACAATAGGCGGTGCTGAACTTCGACTAAGGCAGCTAAGTAACGTTCACGTTCGGCTAGGGTAGATTCGGCTTGCTGACGTTGGGTGATGTCAGTGGCTACACCAATTAACTCTGTGACTTGGTCGTTTTTATCTCGTACTGGTGTTGCTCGATTTTCATACACCGAGTCACCTACGTTAACAATCCAAGAGCGATCGCTACTTTGAAGGACATCAGGAAGATTTTCTAATATCTTTAGTTGGTCACGGTACAGGTCAAAGTCTGACTCTCTAAGGAATCTGCCCGGTTGATGACCTAAACGCTCTAGTCCTCTGCCTTCTAAAAGTTTGAGCTTACCGTTACTATCCGTGGCATATAAAATAATTGGTGCTTTGGTGACAACCGTATGCAAGCGTGCCTCACTTTCCCAGAGTGCTGACTCTGCCAACTGACGCTCAATCATTTCCGCTTGCAAAACTTCATTGGCTTGGAAAAGTTCGTTAGTTCGTTTCTCTACTCGTTGTTCTAATTCTTCATTCGCCCGACGCAAGACATCTTCTGCCTCTTTACGCTTGGTGATGTCCTGCACCAAGGACGCAACTCCAACGCAGGAGCCGTTTGGTTCCATTAAAGGAATGTTGTACCATTCACAAAATAGGCTTCTATCATCTGGCGTATAGTGCTGGTTACTGTTACAGCTTCCGCTTTGACAACTCAAGAGGTCTTGCCAAATCTTGTTGAACTGTTCTTTGTCACATCCAGGTACCATCAATGTGGTGGCGTGTTGTCCGATCGCTTCGCTCTTTTTATAACCAAACATTGTCTCGGCAGCAGGGTTCCACTCACTCACCTCACAATCAAGATTCCATTCAATGACAGCCATTGGTGTTTGCTGCACCAAGAGGGATAACCGTTGTTGTGATTGCTTGAGTGCTGCTACAGTTTGCCGATGCTCAACAATTTCCTTTTCTAGAGCATAGTTGGCAGCTTCCAATTGGGCAGGACTTGGTAAGGCTAATGCTTGTGGGAGCAGTGATACTAATTCGGAAGCGGTGTACAGAGATGCGATCGCAGTAACCGCTTTCATGAAACCTGTTACCCAATAGTAAGGGTGCCAGAGCGTCCAGATTTCTAGCAAGTGGGTAGTGCCACAGGACAAAATGAAGGTACTAAATAAGAAGAAAATCCCCTGAAATGGAACATCGTGACGCCGACGCACAAAATAGACTAGCAGTAGGGGAATTGAGTAGTAGGACAGTGCAATCAAAAAGTCCGACCCGGCGTGCAACCACACCAATTCTGGCTTCCAGAGATAGCAATGTCCATGAGACATGAAGTTTCCGGAGAAGAAGTCGTTCAAATGGTTCAGCATACACTGTTCAAAATCTGTCCCTTGACAATTCGCTGCTAGTCGTGGCTAAAGTTCAACGTTGGCTCAATAAATAGTCTGTGCCTTCCGTTGTTAATACCAAGTTGCGGTCAAATGTAGTACATTCTTTTCCCCAACTCTCTATCGACTGGGTGTACCATCTTTGAATGCAACTCGGTATAAGTTCGCTTTTCTAATATTTCCCTTCAACAAAGTATTAATGACCACAGCAATCTCAGTGTAAATCTCGAAAAATCAGTACCTATAACTATCTATGACACTTTCTTAGGCTAATTGGCTCAGAGTAAATACTGATCTTTCGGATACTCACTAAATACTGAGGTTTGAGGGGTAAGAAGCTTGAGTTCTTCGAGGTTTGCGGAATGACAAAGAGGTTGTGCAAATAGGCACACAGCAGTAAAGGGACATAAGCCTCTATTCTTCAATATGAAGAAGCTTGTTTAAGCAATAGGTACTCTGTCTACTGCCACAGCCATCAAGACGGATAATTACCAGAAGGCACTGTGGAAAGGCAAAGGCGATCGCTTTTAACTTGTCCCAACATCCATAAGCAGAAATCCTGCTCTGCTAGTTGGAGAAGAATCCTGCAAGCCGCTGGCTCTCGGACTTACAAAGCAGCAGATAATACTTAAGCGTCAAGTCAAGTTTACACAGCAGTTTGTTTCTTAACCCAGCTTGCGACACGAGTAAACTTCCTTAATATTAGTATTAAAATACCTACCGTGCGATGGAGCATTCATTAACTCTGTATAAACCGTAGGAGGAACGTCAATATACTGATAAACTTCTCCCCTACGAAACTCAATTTCAAGCACTTGAGTTGACGAATCATAGCCAACACTACGGAGATAGTTAGACTCAACAGGGATGCGCTTAGTCGCTGAATCCTGAAGCATTATTTCTCTTGCTTCTTTCACAGCTTCTGGCTTCACTGGTAGATTGAGAAACTTCTCTGCATAATCAATAAATTGATCGCTGTGATACATATAAAATTTAAAATCTTCTACCCCAACCTCAGATATGATTTCTTGAATCAAATCCGGTCTAGGTTCAACTGTTTCCCCATCATACTTTAGCCACCAGTCTTCTTTATCATCATCGGTAACAAAGATAATCGGTTTTTGCTGAACTCTAGCGTAGTCGATTAACTGGAACCAAAGAACAACATCACCATAATTTTTAGGGACAGGCTTCTTCGCATCCTTGTATCCTGGGGGTCTTTTATAACTGAATCGTTTCTCCGCTTTTTGATAAATATTTTCTAGTTCATCCTCACAATAGGGTTTGCCAACCTTCCCTTCCAATAAATCAGTCAGGATTTCTCGAAGGTTATCTTTTTCGAGATAGTTAGGATGATTAGCTTGGGCTAGCTTTATTTTTGCTCTAATTTCTTCAATTGAACTTTCTAGGTGCTCTAAAATTTCTTGTGTGTTAAGAAAAGGATGCCGCTTATGGTCTTTGAATAACTCAGTCCTTAAGTTATAGAAATTCTTGTTTAAGATACTTTCGATGTCTGCATAGGCTTTAATTTGGTCAGAAATAACATACAAGCGATTTTTCTGGTATTCATAAGCAACTTGATGAGGTATCCAGATTCGCTCATTTAAGGCATTAATAATCTCAAAAAATCTCTCTTGCGTTTCGGGAGTGTAACTATAGATATGCAACAAAACATTGGCATCGAAAGAAAAGATACACTGCTGCCAGATTTTGGCTAACTCTTCTGGCGTAGGCTTGTAATAGCCACGAAATAAATCTCGCATATCCAGTTTTGAAATCTACACTTATTTATATGGTAAAGAGATTTAGTCGTTTATGGTAGCGCTTCTTAGGTTGGGTATGTCGGGTTCCTGAGTCTGTTGTTACTATAGAGTGAGATTTATTACTAATTTTTACATCTCCTCTTTCCCCCATCTCCCCCTCGGCTGGGTCTACTCACTTAGACGTTCACGCATTAACTTGCCTGGAACTTCAGTAAATCTTATTACACAACAAAGAGTAGGGTGAAGAATGTTCACCATACACCTAAATAATGATTAAGTTATTTCTGGACGCCTTCGCAGCATCTTATGCATAGTCTTTAGGTTTGTGTGATGCTAATATGCTTGGGCTGAGCTTTGACTCGTTCCAGCCAAGCCAATATGCAAGGAAATCCTGTCAAATCGAAACCACCTTCATCCGCCACATGGGTATAAGCAAACAAGGCGATGTCTGCAATGGTATAACGCTCACCAACAAAGAACTGGTGATTCATTAGATGTTTTTCCATAACCTTGAGCGCAGCATAACCCGGTTCGCGCTTTTGGTTAAGTGCCTCCCGATACTCTTCTGCTTTACCCAGTTCAGCAATCCAAAATCTGGAGGTCGCGATATAAGGCTCATGACTATACTGTTCAAAAAATAGCCATTGCAGCACTTTTGCTCGTTCCCAACGGTCATTTGGAAAAAACTCAGTTCCTTCGCTTAGATAGAAGAGAATCGCATTGGATTCTGAGAGAAATTCTCCGGTTTCCGTCTCCAAAAGGGGGATACGACCATTTGAGTTTTTGCTTAAGAACTCAGGCGTTCGGGTTTCCCCCTTAAGGATATTGAGTTCTATTCGCTCAAATGGAATACCAAGCTGTGTAAGTAAAAGACGAACTTTGTAGCCGTTTCCAGAAGGCAAAAAATCATACAAGCGTAGCATTATTCTGGGAAATTAAATAAATGAATATCAATGATACAAAAGAGTAGAATCGTTAGAGGTATTCTTTTTTACAAGAACCAATTTATCAGTCTAATGAATAGTAATATACTTATATATTCAAGTATGTGAATAGAAAACCGTGGAAAAGAGAAACCAAAATAAAGTTTTTTTTAATCTTACTATTTGTCAATATCTAGTGAACGGCTGATAAACTTCCCATAGAAAATACTGAAACGCCAGAACCACATTATAAACGGTAGAAGAGTGTCTTTAATGCTGGAATAATTTTGTTTGTATAATTTGTGGAATTCAGCATGAAAGTGGGGTTTCATTTATTTAAGCCTTAAGTTATTCGTAAGTAAATTAGTCGATTGCCCTGCAACGTCACTTGTTGATACAGGGCAATTACAGCAAGAGGAAGCAGCTTGAAAACAAGGTTCTCAGGTCGAAATAAAGCTTAGTTGTAGTACCGTTGCTCAATCCATGTCCGAAGCTCAGCTTCGGAACTTTGAATCGTTGAGCGATCGCTTACTGGATCGTAAGCGTGCCAAGATTTATTTCCATAGCGATCTGTTGTTATCCAAATTCTTAGCTCATCACCATTAGCAAATAATTGGATAAATACTTGCAAAAGCTTTTTAAGTACAGAACCTAGTGGCAGTTTTTTAGGCTGACCGTATAAGGAGTTATCAAATACATTAAATTCTGCGTTAGAAGTTTTCATTGCCGCTACTCCTCTTAAAAGATGAGTTTGTTATCTCTACTTTCTTTCAGAACTATTGAGTTGATAAGGTACAAATTCAAAAAGTTTTAGTAGTACAGTTTTGGTATTATTAAAGTGTTCTAGTAAAACTCAGCAAAACTGTACCAGCCAAGAGACATAGAAAATCGGATATAGTTCAGAAAATCATCCAGAGCATCATTCACTTTCAAGAGGGACTTGGCACCGTGAAAATTCCTTTAGACCGGAACTCCGCCCAAGCCGTTTATTTGCAGATACGCGATCGCATTCGTCGTCTCATAGAATCAGGCGCACTGCAGCCTGGAGACCAACTTCCCTCAATCCGTTCCCTTGCTGAAACTGCACAAGTCAACAAACTAACTGTCATTGAAGCGTATAGTGTCCTAGAAGCCGATGGACTAATTCATGCTCGTCAAGGCTCTGGCTACTTTGTCAGTTCACCACCAATTGCTTGTCCCCAATCTACAAGTCACTTTGCCCCACCCCAAGAGGTGATTCTGTCAGAGCAACAAGGGGGAACATTCTTTGATTTCTATGTAACCTCAGTTTCTGCACAGCAGCAGGCAGGAATGATTAACCTGGGTATTGGTTTCCCCTCCAGCTCAGGGTTAGAGGATTTGCAAACCATTGCAAGACGTGCCATGAAGCAGGTAGGGTCTACCTTATTTAATTACGACCTGCCTCACGGACAATTAGCTCTACGGCAACAAATTAGCAGAATGCTGGTGCAGCAAGGACTAGAGGTAACACCAGAGAATTTGATTATTACGAATGGCTCTAAGCAAGCGTTATCTCTCGCACTCCATTATTATGTGCAACCCGGAGATTGGGTGATTGTCGAGAGTCCGACTTATCACGGGATACTAGCGATTCTCTCAAGTTTAAAAGCCAGAGTTATTGGCATTCCCATGACAGCAGAAGGGATGAATCTAGAGCTACTAGAGCAGTACCTCCACACGCATCGTCCCAAACTAATCTACACTGTCAGCACTCTGCATAACCCGACAGGAGTGACCACCTCTCAAGCTCATCGCTCCTTATTGTTGCGACTAGCCCAGCGCTACAACTGTGCAATTCTCGAAGATAACGCTTATGAAGGCTTAAACTTTGAACCCGCACCACCACCAATCAAAGCGTTAGACCAACAGGACATCGTGACCTATATTGGCACCTTCTCAAAAACGTTGATGCCCGGTATCAGAGTCGGCTACATGGTGGTGACAGGCAAGCATTATCAGCCTTTGGTCGAATGCAAGCTGCTTCATGACTATCATGTCTCGACAGTTGCCCAATCTATTGTTAGTGAATATTTAGCTTCAGGGCATTACCGTCGTCGCATCTCTCACTTACAGAATAAACACCGACAAGGTAGAAATGCCATGCTAAGTGCTTTAGAGCGCTACTTTCCACCTGAGGCATCTTGGACAGTTCCTAATGGAGGGATTTTCCTGTGGGTACAAATCCCTTCAGATATATCCATGCCAGCCATTTGTCAGGCGGCGCTGGCGCATCATGTTCTTTTTGCTGACGGAACCTGGTTTTTCCCAAATCGTCAGGGC
Organism: Symplocastrum torsivum CPER-KK1; assembly: GCA_019358875.1. Taxonomy (GTDB): domain Bacteria; phylum Cyanobacteriota; class Cyanobacteriia; order Cyanobacteriales; family Coleofasciculaceae; genus Symplocastrum; species Symplocastrum torsivum. The sequence continues at coordinate 8,437 of JAHHIF010000004.1, read as the reverse complement.
TACAATGCGATGCGTTTGAGTTTTTCCCTCAATCCCGATGCGATTGAACAGGGAATTTCAATTCTCGGTCGATTGCTAAAAGATGAGAGATGAGGTACAGCTCAGGTGTGTGAAACAAGAGACAGAACAAGGAAAACAAAAAAGCTGATAGCTGATAGCTGACGGCTTTCTGCCCCTTGTTGAGGATAATCCTGGAACAAGGCACAATGATTTAAAAGTGATGTGGCAGGGAGGGAATCAGTGACGGCTTCTGAAAATTTGAGCAAAAGCCAGTATGAGTTGCAGGTAGAAAGAGTCATTGAAACACTTTATAATGACCTGCCAACACTATTCGAGAAAGACATCTCTTACGAGATTTATACGAAGGACATCTACTTTCAAGACCCCGTTAATCGATTCAAATGGAAATTTAACTATCGCATCATCTTCTGGACTCTACGATTTCACGCTCAGCTATTTTTTACAGAAATCCACTTCGATTTGCATGATGTTTCGCAGCTAGCTGAAGACATCATAAAAGCGACCTGGACAGTTCGTGGGACTCTGCGCGTTCCCTGGAAAGCTAGCATCTTCTTCAATGGTGACTCTACCTACAAACTCACTAAAGATGCTCTAATCTACAATCATCTCGATACCTGGGATCGTAAGCCTGGTGAGATTTTGAAGCAGTTTTTCCGCAAGGGTTCAGCATGACTAAGTTTATAATCTAAATTCCTCTTGGTAGTTTTTTATACAAACTGTTGAATCAGGTAGCGTTAGTTAGCCAGTAGCCAGAACAATTAAAACTAAAGTAACGATTTTAGGATGATTTGGATGTTCGACAGCTTATATCTAAGTAAATACGATAAGCTGTGCGATCGCTTTTGTATAAATCTACTAACTCAATAATTTATTATCCTGATTTCTCTGTCTAAGAGTGAAACTATATAGACTAGCAAGCTCTTTCTAGGTTGTTCTTCTCAATAGTTTTATTTTATGAGAAAAGGCACTATCTCTCGATTGCTTTCAACCAGTTTGATGGGGTTAATCTCATGCAGTGCAGTGGTATGGGTAAGTCCTTCGGTTCTCACTCAGCCAACCACTAATTCCGTTGCCACACGCTACCGTTCAAACTCTGCTGTCTATATGTGGCCGGCGCAAGGAGATATTACTCAAGGTTTTAAGGCTACTCACGAAGGGCTGGACATTGCAGGTTCTTCTGGGACTCCAATTGTTGCCGCTGCATCAGGTGAAGTTACCTTTGCAGGTTGGGGTGATGATGGATTAGGTAATTCTATAGAACTTCAGCATAGCGATGGGAGCGTTACTATCTATGGTCACAACAAACGCCTGTTGGTGAGAAAAGGTCAACAAGTCAGGCAAGGTCAAGTTATTGCTGAGATGGGTACTACAGGTAATAGCACAGGTTCTCATCTCCACTTTGAAATTTATCCTGACGGTTTTCAGGCAGCTGACCCTTTCCCTAGATTACCGCCCTTAGTATCAGGGAAGATTCCAGCACCACAACCTGTTGCCAACGCTCCTGAACCCCTTAACTTTGCACCTCCTACGTCTATATCTGTATGGACTGGAGGGATATGTAGTGATGAAGCTGTTATTGAAGGGGAGACGGCAAACTTTCTTGTAAATGTTTGTTTGGAGAATGGTCGGTTATTTTACTTAGGGCAATCTAAGCAGAATCCTACCGTTACGGTTCGGCTCCCTGCTCGTAGTACTCGTGACGGCTGGTATCGTGCTGATAACGGCAACTATTCCTACTATGTCAGCGCTACTCAAGTAAAGGTTTTACAGAATGGTCGTCAAATCCGTTCTGAGCGTTTGTACAAACGAGGTTGATAACGGGAGTAGGTAACTTTTGGTTATTCGTTCCTTAAGTATTTGTCAAGCCATAACAAACATCTACAGCGGTAGGTGTGTAAAACTTGCGTAGGGAGGAAGGAAAAGAAAAAAGCTGATAGCTGACGGCTAACTGCTATAGTTAGCGACTGGATGAAAAGGAATCTGTACTGTAAATCTTGTCCCTACGCCAACTTCACTTTCGACGGCAATCTTGCCATCCTGGAAATCGACAAACCTTTTGACAATCGCTAGCCCAAGTCCTGTCCCAGGAATATCACCAACATTATTGGCTCGATAAAACGACTCAAACAAGTGAGGTAGGTCTTTTTCTGGGATACCGATGCCAAAATCTTGAATCTGGAAAATCAACCAACCCTCTTGACAAAACAGTTCAAAATTAACTGTGCCGCCATCCGGTGAATACTTAATAGCATTGCTCAGTAAGTTGCTAAGAATGTGCCTTAGCAGTTTTTGATCAAGGTTTGCCTTAATGTCTTGAGTGTGATTGACGAAAGTCAGGCTATGGTGGTTGCTAACATTCGGTTGCAATTCTTCGATCAGATCGAGGCAGAATTGTTTCAAATCAAGAGGAGAGGGATTAAATTTTAGCTTTCCAGCTTCGGCTTTACCAATTAGCAGTACATCATCTAGCAACAGAGTCATGTGTTGGACAGCGTTTTGAATGCGCTGGAGATGGCTCTGTTTTTTTTCCTTAGACCATTTATCACTGTAATATTCTAGTAAGTCAGCAGAACCCATGATTGTTGTTAAGGGAGTGCGGAATTCGTGAGAGGTCATGCTGACAAAGCGAGATTTGAGTTCATTGAGTTCCTTTTCTTTTTCCAGCTTAATTCTCAGATCCATCTGGGTAATGACTTGTCGCCCCAAAGCTCTCAGAGCGTCAATTTGCTCCCGATTTAGACGGCGTGGAATCCGATCAATCACACATAAAGTACCAAGGGGATAGTTATCAGCTGTCACCAAGGGAACTCCTGCATAAAACCGGATGTCTGGGTCAGATACTACCAAGGGATTGGTGGCAAACCGCTCATCATCTAATGCATTGGGCACAATGAACGGCTCACTAGGAGAGAGAATCGCATGGGCGCAGAAGGCTAGTTCCCTTGGTGTTTCTGTGGCTTCTAAACCGACTTTTGATTTGAACCACTGACGATTGCTATCAATTAGGCTAACTAAGGCAATCGGGGTACCGCAAATAAAGGAAGCTAAAGCCGTCAGATCATCAAAGGCATCTTCTGGGGGAGTATCAAGAATCTCGTAACGCTGGAGTGCCTCTAGCCGCGCGGCTTCATTACTAGGGTTAGCTGCTGGTGAAGCTTTTGCTATCGGTATTTTGTTTCTCTTTTTCTGTCTATGTCTATGTAGGTAACGCAACTTCAAAAAGCTTTGGTTCAGGGAGCGATGCAGAAAACGAATAACTTTGCTGGTCTCTAACAGGGATCTGACAAAACTTCTACGAGACATCACTACTCCCTAATATATAGCTGAGATAACTGGCTTGTGCGATCGCTTATCTCATTAAGCTTCTGCTCAATTAGCTTCAGCGCCATCGGAGAAGGACTCGTGCGTCCATTCTCCCAACGGTTAATTGTTGGGTATGTCACACCCAAAAAAGCTGCAAACTGCTCTTGTGTCAGTCCCATTGACTGCCGAAATTCACGAATGAATTGGCTAAACTCTACCTGATTTATGACTTTCATGTTTTTAACATCCATTGCATCTGATGTAGCAGGTAACATATCATCGGCTACACAATAACTCAGCTCTGGGAACTCTAAAAACAGAAAATTTACGGAAATCACCTGACTTCGACTCAGGACTCTAGGGAAACCACGGTTGAAAAATTTTTAATGTTAGCCTAGACCTTTTAGGATGGAGATTTTATTCTCATGTCCTCTGGCTGACTCAGCCTCTCCTAGCAACTTGGGTCACTAGACAGAGATTGAGGCGCTGACGTTATAATCCTGCATGAGATTTCAGCATATAAACTGTACGCACAGCTGCGGTTGTTAAACGTGAGGTGAGGGTGAAAGACAGTGTAGAACAGTCTCCAACGAGCTTGGGACTCAAATCGTCCACAGGTTCTAGCAATAGTCAGACCGATTTCCATGCCGATGGTGTTGATGGTGGTGAAGCTGAACCACCTCAGCCGCCACCTAACAATGCAGAGGAAAAAAACTCTCATCCTGATTCTAAAAGAGACGACTTCCCTCGTCGTCGCTACATTCGGTGGTTTCTCTGGAGTGCTGCTTTTATATTTACAGCCACAATTTCTGCCACCTTGGGGGCAACACTAGCATTGATTACGCCGTTGTCACCTCTAATTGCCCCTCTAACTCAAGGTACAGGTGCTAAAGAACTGTGGCGTCGAGGCTTCCAGTACGACTTGGCACGACCTGTCAACATCCTCGTCATGGGAATCGATCGAGTTCCAGGTATCCCCAAGAGTTCACCGCAAGTGTTTTCCGGTCGCAGTGATACGATGTTGCTCTTGCGGCTGAATCCGGCAGATAACACGGTGAGGATGCTCTCAATTCCACGGGATACTCAAGTAGAAATCCCAGGCATCGGAATGGCGAAAATCAACGATGCCAATGTTGAGGGGGGGCCTGCCTTAACAGCACGAGTTGTGAGTCGCAGTTTAAACGATGTTCCAATTGACAGATATGTGCGCGTTACCACAGATGCTTTTCGTGAACTGGTAGACCTTGTAGGCGGCGTTGAGGTCTTTGTCCCTTACCAGATGGAGTATGAAGATGTCACTCAAAATTTGAAAATTGATTTAGACAAAGGCTGGCAAACGTTGAATGGTGACCAAGCCGAACAGTTTGCCCGGTTCCGCAAAGATCAGTATGGCGATATTGGTCGGGTACAGCGGCAGCAAGCACTCCTCAAAGCACTGCGTCAACGTGTGGTTAACCCTACTGTATTACCTCGATTACCGCAGATCATTCGGGTGATGCAGCAGTATATTGATACAAATCTCAGTTTGGAAGAAATGCTTGCTCTTGTAGGTTTTGGTCTTGACCTAGAGCAAGATGCCTTCAAGATGGTACTCTTACCGGGTCGATTTAGCGAACTGAATGAGTACGTCGCTAGTTATTGGATTATGGATGAGGCGGGACGAGACCGGGTAATGCGAGAGTATTTCCAGCAAACTCCATCGTGGAGTTCCTTGGATGCTATCAGTCGCTCACCCAATCAGGTACGCATTGCGATTCAAAATGCAACCAATGACCCACAACTTGGTCAACGTGTTGCTCAATATCTAGCAGAAAAGGATTTTCATAACGTTTATATTGTTCAGGATTGGCCTGACCAGCTACGCCAGACTCAGATTATTGTCCAGCAAGGCGATTTAGAAGCAGCAGCAGCTCTCAAAAAAGTGTTAGCACTCGGTCAAGTAGAGGCATCTTCTACGGGCGACATTGATTCTGAGCTAACTATTCGAGTGGGTGAAGACTGGCTAAATAGGTAGTTCGGATTCTTATACTACTTACGGTCGTAAAATTGCTGACTCAGCCTATTGCGATCGCTTTCGGTTATTTGTTGGTGCTTAGCTACATTCAACCCAGAGATTTCTATTGTTATACCAGATTAAGACATCAACGGAGGCTATGACCCTTAGCCAGAGCTATTTGGCTGAAAGCTGACCGCTGAAAGCTGACTGCTGCTTGCTATACTACAAAACCTGTTTAGCAGATAGGCTATTGCATCCAGACGAAAAAAGCGATCGCCAAAAGTTATTGATGTGTTCAAATTCCTCCCCGCGCACAGAAGGCTTGGGGAGGGGTTCTTCAAGCGTCTACCAACATGGCTTAGGTAATTACTGTTGGAGCCTCCCGCTGCGTAAAGTTACGAATCTGGGCGACCTCTTCGGCGATCGCAATCAGGGGTGCCAGTGCTTCTTGTGTATCCTGATCATGCTTGCTTGAATCCGGTTCATAGCTTTCTACATAAAGCCGGAGTGTTGCCCCTTGCGTTCCCGTACCCGAAAGTCGGAAAACGATGCGAGAGCCATCAGTAAAGCCAATCCGGATGCCCTGATTTTTGCTGACACTATCATCCACGGGGTCAGTGTAGCTAAAGTTGTCGCTGTAATCGACTTCATACTGACCATATTGCTTGCCTTTGAGTTCTGGCGATAGCTGCCCAAGACGTGCCATCAGTTCAGACGCTCGATCAGCATCTACGCCTTCGTAGTCATGGCGCGAGTAGTAATTTCGCCCATAGGTTTGCCAGTGACTGCGGACAATTTGCTCAACGGACTCAGAACGCACCGCTAAAATATTGAGCCAGAACAGCACTGCCCATAACCCGTCTTTCTCACGTACATGGTTTGAGCCAGTGCCAAAACTCTCTTCACCGCATAAGGTTACTTTGTCTGCATCAAGCAGATTGCCAAAAAATTTCCAGCCTGTCGGTGTCTCATAGCAGTCGATTCCAGCTTGAGCCGCAACTCGGTCTACAGCCGCACTTGTGGGCATAGAACGGGCGACTCCAGCGATACCCTGACGATAACCGGGAACCAGATGAGCATTAGCCGTTAATACCGCTAGGCTATCGCTAGGAGTAACGAAAAATCGTTGTCCCAAAATCATATTGCGATCGCCATCTCCATCCGAAGCCGCGCCAAAGTCGGGTGCATCAGTTCCGTAGAGAACCTCTACTAGGTCATGGGCATAGACCAGATTTGGGTCAGGATGACCACCGCCGAAGTCCTCTAGGGGTGTGCCATTGAGTACCGTCCCTGCTGGTGCGCCTAACCGTTCCTCAATGATCGCTTTGGCATAAGGCCCCGTTACCGCGTGCATTGAATCAACGCACAACCGGAATTTTCCAGAAGTTAGGAGTTCCTGAATGCGATCGAAATCAAACAGAGACTCCATCAATTGGGTGTAAGGCTCAACGGGGTCAATCACCTCCACGACGGCGCTTCCCAGTTGGAATTCACCCAGCTTATCTAAATCAACATCTGGGGCTTCCAGGATGTGGTAGGTGTCGATAACTTTACTGCGGTCATAGATGGACTCGGTTACTTTCTCTGGTGCTGGCCCACCATTGCTGGTGTTGTACTTGATGCCAAAATCTCCCTCTGGGCCACCTGGGTTGTGACTAGCTGAGAGGATAATGCCGCCGAAGGCTTGGGACTGGCGGATAACACAGGAAGCTGCCGGGGTAGAGAGGATTCCACCACGACCCACTTTGACTCGCCCGAACCCATTCGCGGCTGCCATTTTTAAGATGGTCTGAATCGCTGTACGGTTGTAGTAGCGACCATCGCCGCCAAGGACTAGGGTCTGACCTTTGTAGCCCTCAAGAGCGTCAAAGATTGACTGAACAAAGTTTTCCAGGTAATTGGGCTTCTGAAAGACCGTAACGGGCTTGCGTAGACCGGATGTACCGGGCTTTTGGTCGGTGAAGGGCGTAGTCTGGAGTGTGCGTATGTTCATAAAGAAACACCAAGCATATTTCACGACTCAGTTATATCGTTAATCGCACCCTTCATTTGTTCTTGTCTACTCTTGTAGCGCTTACTGCTCCGAAACTTGAGCAAATCTATAAGCTTGTTGCAGATTTTTCCCTACTCGCTCCCTTGTCTCCTTTGCTTCCCCTGCTTCCTCTGTGGTTGATGGGCAAATTTCTACCTAAATTTATTCAGCTATCTTATGTCTAAAGAAGTACAGGCGTACCAACAGGGATAAATACTATTGATGGTAGATCTAAGCAATTGGGGGAACATCCCATGGCAGTATCATCAACAACTAACCTCGAACAAACAATTACAGCTTTTCAAGGCGGTTTGACATCTATACCTCCTATGAAGGCGCTAAGTTTAATTGGTGACTTTGAACAGCAGATGAGGAGCTTAGGCGCTACGCAAATTGCTAGCGATCTAGAAGAACTCAAGCACCTCTTAACAAGCGGCACTGCCACCAGTTCTGCTATTAGTAAAGTTTTAGTTTCCCTCGGTTCACAAACTAAAAGTGCCGCTGCAAGTGCTGAGCCAACTGTTTCGAGTAAGTTAATGCAACTCGGTGAACTACTGGTTTCTACAGGTACTTCGATGTCGTAAACTATAGCAGAAAGCAGTCAGCTTGTCGCGTATCAGCTTTTTGTTTTCCTTGTCTCCCTTGTTTCCTACACCTGAGCTGTACTTCATTCAACTGAAAACTACTATATTACGGTTTTTGTTCACTGTTGGCTTTTGGCTTTTCACTGTCAACAGTGAATAATTGCATAAATAAATAGTTACATTCTTGAATACGATTTCGTAATAGTTGACTACATATTCTAAAAAGGTTGAAAGCGTAGCGAGAAAGTAATGCCATTATCTTGAAGCGCATCACCTTCATCGCTGACAGAGATAAGAGGAATTCCCCAATCTAGAGTTGCAGAAAAAGAAGGATTAAGTTGCCAGCGTAAGCCTAAACCAATGCTAGCTAGGGTACTAGGGCTAAGAATTTGACCCTTGTTGTTCCAAGCTGTACCGATATCAAAGAAAGGAGCGAGTTGGATTGTGCCAATTCCATTTGAGTCACGAATAATGGGAAAGCGCACTTCCACTGAACCAACA